>CANKAU010000024.1 GCA_947479915.1 Chloroflexota bacterium | reverse complement strand
GGTCTGCAAGGGCGACCGCTACAACCGCGAGGCGCTGGAGATCCTGTTCCGCGGCAAGACCATCGCCGAGGTGCTGAACATGACGGTGCAGGAGGCGCTGGAGTTCTTCGACGCCTTCCCCGCGCCGCGACGCAAGCTGGAGACGCTCGCCAACGTCGGCCTCGGCTACATCCGCCTCGGCCAGCCCGCCACCACACTGTCCGGCGGCGAGGCGCAGCGCATCAAGCTCGCCACCGAGCTGTCGAGGCGCGCGACCGGCCGCACGGCGTACATCCTGGACGAGCCGACCACGGGCCTCGCGTTCTCGGACGTGGAGGCGCTGCTGGAGGTGCTGCAGAAGCTGGTGGACGGCGGCAACACGGTGATCGTGATCGAGCACAATCTCGATGTCATCAAGTGCGCCGACCACCTCATCGACCTCGGCCCCGCCGGCGGCGCGAAGGGCGGCCGCATCCTCGCCACCGGCACCCCCGAGGAGGTCGCGCTGGCCGAGGAGTCCGTGACGGGCCGCTACCTCATCGACATCCTCGCGAAGCACGACCCGATCGTCGGCCAACCCAAGCCGAAGCGTGCTGCGAAGCCGAAGGCAGCAGCGCCAGCGCCCGCGCCCACCTCGAAGGCTCCGCGGTCAGCGAAGGCGAAGGTGGGGGCGAGATGAGTATCGACGCCGACGTGCTGCTGTTGATCTCGCTCTTCGACGACACCGATCAGGATGTGGTCCAGCGTGCTCAGAACGGCCTGAACGACATGCTGTCTCGGTACGAAAGTAGCCGCGAACAGGTAATGCTCGTCCTTCAGGATCAGAGTCCCCGGGTGAAGGTTGGCATCATCCGCGCGATGTCTTCCTACGTGTCCCACTCTCGAGCATGGGTACAGCAAATCGTGGAGTTACTTCTCGGTTCCCGTGATCCGGACGTCCGAGATGCGTCGGCAGCCGCACTCGCCGGCTCAACGAACGCAATCGAGGCCCGAACGGCACTCATAACCCGAATGCTGGACGACCCGACACCGCGAGTGCGGGGCACCTGCGCTCAGTCTCTGGGGAACGGTGCCGACCTACCCGACATCAGGGCAGCCCTGATGAAGGCGTCCGGCGACGCAGACGTGGGCGTGCGACGAAATGCCGTCAGTTCGTTCACGGACAACCGCTCGTTCCATCGGCTGGACGCCGAGACGGGCGTGAGCATGCGGTTACAGGTTGTCCCGCATGGCGAACCGCGAACTGCGGCGCTCGAGCTCCTGAAAGCGATCAATGCCGCACTCGACCGCCTGATCGACTCGGGCACACTCGACGATGCTCAGGTCGAGATCATCGATAATGTCGTCGTCCCGAATGTCCATGCGCTCGCATCGCTCGTAACGGTAACGGCAGACTCACTTGAGGCTGCCCGAGCCGGCAGGACGAGTGGGCTTCAACACGTCTATGGCGCGCTCGGAGCACTCGCGAGTGTAGTAACGATCGCCAATGGCGGCCCCGTCACTCATCAGTTCGTAGATGGTGCACAGTCAGGCCTGAGTGCCCTCGGAACTCTCTTCGAGGGATTGATTAACTAGCAGCGTACTCTCGCGCCTAGCGTCCCCCTACACTGACCCCATGACCCTGCTCCAACTCCGCTCCGAGGACGCCAACGTCGTCTACCTCGCCACCGTGTACCACCTCGGGAGGCCGGGGTCGGAACTCGACCCGACCACGTTCCAGCGGCACGACCTGGGCCTGCAGTCCGTCCACGACGAGCTGCTCCCGCGCCTCGGGCAGGCCGTCGTGGAGATCGAGGTCTCCCCGTACCAGCTCACGCGCATCGCGGAGGCGCTCCTCGGCGTCACGAACGAGCTCAAGCAGTACGCCATCGCCGGGGGCCGATCCGCCGTGCCGCGCTTCGCGGACACGCTGCACTGGCTCTACCCCGACACGAAGGACGACCCCGGCCTCGCCATGGACCTCGTCCAGCACCCCGTGATGCTGCGCAACCGCATGGCCGGCGCGATCGCGGACGCCCGCGCGGCGATCGAGGCGGCCGCGGCGGAGGCGGAGGCCACCCGGCAGGCCGAGCGCACCTCGTGGTGGCAGCGGATCACGGGCGCGCTGCGGGGCGGCCGCGGGCGCTGATGGGCGGCCCGGGACGCCTCGAACGGCAGTCGGGGCTGAATCGCGAAGTTAGTCCGCCGATGATCTGCTAGGCCGCTTGTGCCAAGTCGCAGCGCGCCCCTATATTCGGCGCAGCCGAGATTCGCCGCGAACGCACGCGGCGTGAGTGCGAAGGGAACCGGGAATGGCCTACGTAATCACGACGCCGTGCATCGACACGACGGACCAGTCTTGCGTCGACGTGTGCCCCGTCGATTGCATCCACTTCGAAGAGGGCAAGGACCGCATGCTCTACATCGACCCCGATGAGTGCATCGACTGCGGCGCCTGCGAGCCGGCCTGCCCGGTCTCCGCGATCTTCGCCGAGGATGACGTCCCGGACGACCAGGACGCCTTCAAGGAGATCAACGCGCTCTGGTACTCCGACAAGGACGCGGCGCGCGGCAAGGTCCCGGCCTAGTCAGCACGCTGCTCCCCGCTCTCACGAGCATCGAGCACGAGAAGGGCCGCCCCTAGGGGCGGCCCTTCTGCTTGTGTTGTGTCGCGGCAGCGCCGCCTTATTCCGGCTCCCTCGCCCACGCAGTGGGAGAGGGCGGGGGGTGAGGGTCTGCCGCAACGGGCATTGATGGTCCGAGGGCGGCGACGCCGCTAGTCGGTCGCGCCGAGGAGCAGCGGGATCTCGTCGTGCGACAGTCCCGCCTCGCCGCCGAGGGGATGCGCCGTCAGCACCACCGCGCCGTCCTCCATCAGGTCGACGATGAGCGCCCAGCCGCCCTTGCGGTGCGCCAGCCCCTCCGGGCAGCCGCTGTACGCCGCCACCACCCGGTCGCCCGCCGCCACCCGCGTCATCTGCTCCCAGTGCCCCAGCGCCACGTAGTCGCGCTCGGTGGACGCCAGGTGCTCCTCGCGGATGTGGAAGCTGTGCTCTCGGACGGCCTGCGGGTGGATGTAGTGCCCGTGCCCGATGCCGATCTGCCAGGGCGCGCTGCCTCGAGGTGGCGGCGACAGGAACGGCTTGAAGTCGAGGACGCGTTCCGTGTGCGGCCGGCCCCACACCTCGATCCCGAGCCCGTCGAGGGCGAGCGTCTCGCCCTCGGGGTTGCGGATCATCTGCAGGTTCGCCACCTCGTGGAACGGGTAGCGGTCGTACACCGAGCCGGGACCGACGTGGTCGTGGTTGCCGGGGCCAATGACCACCGGCCGGTCGAGCCGGGCGATCTCCGTCGCCGCGAACTCCAGCGTCTCCGGCCGCACCCGCGCATTGTCGAAGAAGTCGCCCGCGATCAGCAGCGCGTCCACGCCCACCTCGCGACCGAGGTCGATCACGGAGCGGAAGGTCGCCTCCACCTCGTCGCGCTTGTACTCCGGGCCGGTGTCGTAGCCGCCCAGGTGCACATCGGACGTGTGCAGCAGGCGGCGACGCGGCTTGGGCGCACCGCCTGCTGCGGCGGCCACTAGAGGACCATCTCGTCGATGGACGGCACGTGCGGCTCCAGCGCCAGCAGGCGCTCCTGCAGCGCCATCACCAGCCCGGTGATCGGCACGCGCGTCTGCTGCATGGAGTCACGCTCGCGGATCGTCACGGCCTCGTCCGTCAGCGTGTCGAAGTCCACCGTCACGCACAGCGGCGTGCCGATCTCGTCCTGCCGCCGGTAGCGCCGGCCAATGCTCTGAGCGTCGTCGTACTGCGTGCGGAAGAACGGCCGCAGGATGTCCCACACCTTGCGGGCGGTCGGGTCCAGCGTGTCCTTGCGGGACAGCGGCAGGATCGCCACCTGCACCGGCGCCACGCCCGGCGCGAGGCGCAGCACCACGCGCGAGTCGCCGCCCTCCAGCTGCTCCTCGTCGTAGGCCTCGAGCAGCAGCATCAGCATGATGCGGTCGACGCCCGCCGCCGGCTCGACGACGTGCGGGACGATGTGCTCGTTCGTGTCCGGGTCGAAGTACGTGAGCTTCTTGCCGGAGTGGTTGGAGTGCTGCGTCAGGTCGTACGCGCCGCGGTGCGCGATGCCCTCGACCTCCGACCAGCCCCACGGGTAGTGCACCTCGACGTCGCTCGTCGCCTTCGAATAGTGCGAGAGCTCCTCGGCGGTGTGGTCACGCAGGCGGAGGTGCTGGGGGCGGACGCCGAGGCTGTAGTACCAGCGCAGGCGCTCCTTCTTCCAGTACGTGTGCACGTCCAGCGAGCTGTCGGGATGGCAGAAGTACTCCATCTCCATCTGCTCGAACTCGCGCGTGCGGAAGATGAACTGCTTCACCGTGATCTCGTTGCGGAACGACTTGCCGACCTGCGCGATGCCGAACGGCAGGCGCTTCCGCATCGTCGTCTGCACGTTGTCGAAGTTCACGAACATGCCCTGCGCCGTCTCCGGCCGCATGAACGCCCGCGCGGACTCGTCCGCGACGGGGCCGACAATCGTGCTGAGCATCATGTTGAACCGTCGGGGCTCGCTGAACTTGCCCACCGCGCCGCAGTTGGGGCAGGTGTTGTTCTCGACGTGGTCGGCGCGCAGCCGGGACTGGCACTCGAGGCACTCGACCAGCGGATCGGTGAACTCGGCGACGTGGCCGGAGGCGACCCACACCTGCGGGTTCGTGATGATCGCGGCCTCGATGCCGACGACGTCATCGCGCTCCTGGACCATCGAGCGCCACCAGCGCTCGCGGATCTGGCGCTTCATCTCCACCCCGAGGGGGCCGTAGTCGTACGCCGCCGCGAAGCCGCCGTAGATCTCCGCAGACGGGAACACGAAGCCTCGACGCTTGGCGAGCGACGTGATCGTCTCGAGGTCGGCCTTCATCTCAGACGCGGGGCCGTCACTGTCCGTCAACGTCATCTCCGGTGCGCTGCGAGTGTGTTGGAACGGCGAGCGTAGCATCGGCTCTGGACGCCCTCAAGAATCCCCTCGCCGTCGAGCGGGCGGCCCCCTCGCCCTGATAACATCCTCGCAACGGCAGCAGGCGACGATCGCCGCCACCAGATGACCGTCGAGGGGACTCCGATGCGCGGCCTGTTTGCAGTCGGAATCGGCGTTGCCATCGGCGTCACCATCGCGGTCATCCTCGCCGCCCGCGAGCCTCTCCCGGCAGTCGCGGCCGCACCGCCGCCCGACGGGCCGTCCACAGAAGGAGCGTCACGATGACCGGTCAGGCCGAACCCACCAAGCTGGTGATGATGATCGTGTCCGACACGGACGCCGACGACCTGATGGCCGCGCTCGTGGAGCACGGCATCCCCGCGACCAAGGTCGGTTCCTCGGGCGGGTTCCTGCGTCGAGGCAACGTGACCATCTTCAGCGGCGTCCCGGAGTCGCAGGTGGACGGCGTGATGGATCTCGTGAACGAGATCTGCCCGGCGCGCACGGAGCTCGTCCCCGTGCAGACGCTCCCGTTCATCGGCGACAGCGCATTCACCACCGAGCCGATCGAGGTGCGCGCGGGTGGCGCGATCGTCTTCGTGCTGAACGTGGACCGCTTCCAGCGCATCTAGCGCCACGGCCTGACGTTCGCGGTCGGGACGAGCGGCTAGCTCGCGGCGTCCGCTCCGTCGAGCGCCGCCTCAGCGAGCGCGACCGCCTCGAGGGCTTCCGGCAGCGCATCGACGATGCGGGGGTCGAACTGGCGCCCCGAGCCGAGCTCGATCATCACCAGCGTCTCTTCTTCCGTGAAGGCCGGGCGGTACGGGCGTGAAGCCCGCAGCGCGTGGTACGCATCCGCGACCGCAAGGATGCGCGGCGGGATCGCCAGCTCATCATCGGTCAGCAGCTCGGGGTAGCCCCGGCCATCCGGGCGCTCGTGGTGAGCACCGATCCACGCGGCCACCTCGCCCATGCCGGGCGCGGCCTGCACGAGGCGCGCGCCGACCACCGGGTGGCTGCGCATCAGCTCCATCTCGTCCACGGTCAGGATCGAGGGCTTGTCGGTGATGTGCCGCGGCACGCCGAGTTGGCCGATGTCCAGCAGTTGCCCCGCCACCCCGATCGCCTCGCAGTAGCCCTCGGGCAGGCCGAGGGTGAACGACAGCTGCCGCGCGAGCGCGGCCACGTGCGCAGCACGCCCGGGCTCGCGGACTGCCGCATCGATCACCTCGCCCATCGCGTGGGCGGCGTGCTGCAGCCGGAGCTGCGAGGGCTTCCCCTCGCCGATGCCCGCCTGACCGACGAGGCGCGGGAGATCGTCGTTCCACATCGCGAGCCAGGTCTGATCCTCGTGCAGCGCGTCCCGCAGGGCGGCGGCGACCTCCGGCCCGGCGAGCGGCTCGATGTCGCGGATCGTCGAGTTCTGGAGCTGGGCCCGTGCCCGGAGCGGGCTCATGGCGCTGTCGGCGAACTCACACGCCCAGTGGGCGGCGGAGACCAGGAGCGCCTCGATCGGGATGCCGTGCCCCTCCAGCGCACCCGGGCGGCCGCGACCGTCCCAGCGCTCGTGCGTCGCGAGGATCGCGCCGGACACGGCCTCGTCGAAGCCGAAGCGCGCAGCGACCCACGCGCCGGCCTCCATGTGCCCGCCCTCATGTCGGACCGCAACGCCTGCGTCGTGCAGCAGACCAACCGCCAGCAGACGACGGCGCTCCTCGGGCCCGAAGCCCAGTCGGCGGCCCACCTCGTGCGCCAGGTAGGCGACGCGGGCAGCGTGCCCCACCTGCTGCTGCTCTGCGATATCGAAAGCACCGCTGAAGTGCGCGAGGATCTCCAGGCGCAGCACCGGGCGCAGCACCGATCCTCGCAGCGCAGCGAGGTCGCCCAGGGGCGCCGAGTAGGCGGCTGAACTGGCCTGTTGCATCGCCGCCCCCACTCTCCCGAGCGCCCCACGCAAACCACGCGCCCGCGGATCGGGGCGTAGTGGGGTCTTCCCCTACATGTTCGGCAGGGAGTGGAGCGCTCTGGAGTCCCTCTTTGGGGGGTGACGAGTTGTCAGGAACCTTGCGGATCAGCCACCCCGGACGCGCCGGAGCGCCCCCCGGATCAGCAGCAGCCAGTGCCCGAGGAAGCGTTCCTGACGCGCTGTGGCGTGGTGCACCAGCAGGGCGGGGGACTCGAGGACCGCGACGTCCTCGTGCGGCCGGCGCGGCGCGAACGCTGCGTAGACCAGCACGCCCGCCCCGGTCACGCCGAGCCCAACGAGGATGTCGAGCGGCTTCGAGGAGGCGATGAGGAACACGGTGATCGCCACGCCCACGACGGCCAGCACGGGTGCCAGCGGCTGCCGGAAACCGTCATGCTCGTCCCGCGACAGCCGCCAGAGCGCGAGGCTGGAAAGCAAGAACGTGAGCGACAGGTTGAACACCGCGAATGTGATCAGATGCGGGATGCGCGAGGACATCGAGAGTCCGAACGCCACGATGCCCTGCAGGATCAGCGCCACGTGGGGCGTCTCAAACCGTGGGTGGAGCCTCGCCAGGGGTCGCGGGAGCAGCCCGTCGAGGGCCATGGCGTAGGACAGGCGCGCCGAGGCGAGCATGTCGGACTCGTCGGAGCCCGACACAGAGATCAGCGCCCCGCCCGCCATGACCCACGCCCCCACCCCGCCGACCAGCGCCGTCCCCACAAGGATCAGCGGCGTCGAGGTCTGCGACAGCTCCTGCCACGGCACCATCCCGTACACCACGGCGTTCGTCGCGAGGTAGAAGAGCGTCACGATCGCCATGCCCGTGATGAGCGCGCGCGGGATCGTCCGGCGCGGCTCTTGCACCTCGGCAGCCGGGATGGTGGTCAGCTCGAAGCCTGCGTACGCCCAGAAGATCAGGAGCAGCGCCGCCCGGAAGCCCTCGATCCCGTGTGGTGCGAACGGCAGGTAGTGCGCGCGGGCAACCTCGGCGTGCGTCGCGAGGTAGCCGCCACCGATGACGACCAGCAGCAACAGCGGGGTCAGCTTCGCGATCGTGAGGACGTCGTTCAGGCGTCCCGCCGCCTTCACCCCGGCGACGTTGACGCCGGTCAGGAGCGCGAGGAACCCGCCGCGCACGGCGATCTGCGCCGGCTCCCCGAGGTCGACGAAGTACGCGAGGTAGTTCGTGAACGAGATGGCGAACACCGGCAGGGCGATGACCTCGGCGGCCCACATCGCCCAGCCCGCGACGAACCCGGGGAACGGCCCGAACGCGGCAGCGACGTAGGCATACGGCCCGCCGACGCGCGGCACGAACCCGGCACACGACGCCAGCACGAGGGCGAGCGTGGCCGCGAGCATCCCCGCGACGACCCACGCCACCAGCGACGCGGGGCCCAAGATGCCTGCGGTGATCGCCGACGCCACGTAGATATCGGCGCCCACGATGGAGCCGACGGTGATGTTCGTCAGGTCAAAGAAGGTGAGCCGCGGGCGGAGTTGGGGTGCTTCGGGCGTGGGTGCAGGGCCACTCACCACGCGCTCCCTACCTGCCCGATCGCCTCGGACGTCGGTCGCTAGATGTCGAGTTCGGGCGGGAGCACGCCATCGCGGGCGGAGTCGATGAGGTCTCGGGTCGATTTCGGGAGATCGACCCCGAACTGCTCGAAGCGCTTCTCGACCCAGTGGCCGACCTGACGCGGGTCGCGGATGCTGCCCCCGCCGAGGTCCGAGCCGTACTCACCCACCACGTCCCCGACACTGCGCTTCCGCGCGACAGCCGAGATCTTCCTCGACACCTTCGCGGAGCCGCAGTGCTCGCACTGCGGCGCGGCCGCCGTCTTCGGCGACCGCACGAGGATCGACGAGTCCTTCGCACAGTCCTCGCAGCGGTACTCGTAGATCGGCATGGCGTGGATCCCCGGCTCAGTGCCGCGTTATGACATGTAGGGGTCGGGAGCGGCGTCGCCCATGTCGCCCGCGTTGGGCTTCGTGCCGCGCTTGGCCTGTTCGAGCCGGTAGCGGAGGGTGTGCGCCGCGTCCACGCGCTCCACAGGGTCCTCGCCGGCCTCGGCCTTCGCAGCGAGCTGCGAGAAGTCGGAGCCCAGCGCGCCGTCGTAGCGCTTGCCGAGGTCCTTCGACCAGCGGGCGAAGTCCCCGACGCCCATGGAGTTCAGGCGTCCGAGCTCCTGGTTCACGTCGATGTCGTCGATGCGGTCGGCGTCAGAGCGGGCGCGCATGACCTTCGACATGACGCGCTTGAGCTTCTTGCCGCCGCATTCCGGGCACACGGGATCCGTGACCTTGCTGATCGAGCGGAAGAAGACGTCGACGCGCTTCTTACAGGCGGAGCAGTCGTACTGGTAGATCGGCATGGCCGCAGCATAACGCGCGTCGAGGCGAAAATCAGCCCTGTCACCCGCGGTCAGCGGATGAAGGCCGCCTAGCCCTCGACAGCGTTCTGCACGTGGTTCAGCTGGCCCACCTCGCCGCCGACCGTGAGCTCGATCGCCACGAGGTCGATGCGGAGCGTGTCCGGCAGCTCGGGGTGGTCGGCGGAGTAGGCCTCGGCCAGCCCACGGAGCCGGGCGCCCTTCGCGGGGGACACCGCCTGCACAGCGGCGCCCATCTTGCGGGACGTGCGGAGCTTCACCTCGATGAAGACCAGGGTCTCTCCGTGGAGGGCGACGAGGTCAATCTCGCCCTCCTGGCGGCGGACGTTCTTGTCCACCACCTCGTAGCCCTGCTGCTCGAGGTACCGGGACGCGATGCGCTCCCCGGCTTCACCGAGTCGTTGATTACGTTCAGTCATCGGCGAACCGCCAGACGGACAGGGGCAAACGACAGTCGGTGGATGCTGCTGTATCCCATCGCTGAGAGCGCCGCGAGGTGCTCCGGGGTGCCATACCCCTTGTTCTCGGCCAACCCGTACCCGGGGAAAGTCATGTCGAGGTCACGCATCATGCTGTCTCGTGCCACCTTCGCAATGATGCTGGCCGCCGCGATGGAGGCGCATCGGGCGTCGCCCCGGATGACGGAACGCTGCTCGAACCCACCCTCGACCACTTCTCTCCCGTCAATGATCAGGGCGTCGGGCCGCGCGGGCAAGGCATTGACAGCACGCCGCATTGCCAGTCGGGTCGCGCGCAGAATGTTGATCTGGTCCACGACCTGTGGCGAGACCGCCGCGATCGCCCACGAACACTCGGCGCGGATGCGCTCCGAGAGCATCTCGCGCTGAGTTTCCGTCAGTTCTTTCGAGTCTCGAAGGAGCGAAATCCACTTCGCCCGGGGCGCTTCCCCGGCCGGCGTCCGAGGGATCACAACCGCCGCGGCGACCACCGGACCGGCCAACGGCCCGCGTCCGACCTCGTCCACGCCGGCCACTTCCGCGAAGCCCGCACGCCAGAACGACCGTTCGACCGCCCACCCGGGGCGTGTCCGCGGCCGCCTCGGCTGTTCGGCTCCCATGTGCGCATCCTACCAGCGCGCCCTCCCGCGCTCGAACCCGACGGGCAAACCTCGTCACCACGGGGGAACGCCGATGCCCCTCGAGGGTGGCGGGGCGCAGGATCAGACGTGCCGATATCGGCGCGCCGGGCTGATCCTCGGCGGGCCGAGGCCGGTGCTACACTCGAATGACCGAATACCGAGCCGGAATACACCGGTTCCGGAACGGCCGCGCCCACCCCACCGCCAACGCTGGGTGCGCCCTTCCGCTCGGGCGAAAGCGAGCCAGAATGAACGCACGCTCCACCCGCAACGTCTTCGTCTACCTGCTCATCCTGGTAGCGTTGGTGCTGGTGGTGGTCATGGTCTTCCGACCGGCCACAGCCTCCTCCGAAAAGCCGATCTCCGAGGTCGTCTCGCTCGCCCAGCAGGGCAAGATCGAGTCGATCGAGGTGAACGACCAAAGCCTCACCGTGAAGCTGAAGGACCAGGCCGAGCCGATCCGCTCCCGCAAGGAAGCGTCGGACTCGATGCAGCAGATCCTGAAGGACGCCAACGTCCCGGTGGGCGGCAACAACGGCGTGCGCGTCGTGGTGAAGGGCCCGAGCCAGTTCGGCAACGTGGTCGGGCTGCTCATCAACTTCCTGCCGATCGTCGCCTTCGGCGCGATCCTCATCTTCATGATGCGGCAGGCCGGCGGCGCCAATAACCAGGCGATGTCTTTCGGCAAGAGCCGCGCCAAGATGTTCACCGGCCAGAAGCCGACCGTGACGTTCATGGACGTCGCCGGTCAGGAAGAGGCCAAGCAGGAGCTCCAGGAAGTCGTCGAGTTCCTGAAGTACCCGGAGAAGTTCGCCGCCCTGGGCGCGCGCATCCCGCACGGCGTCCTGCTGGTCGGCCCTCCGGGCACCGGCAAGACGATGATCGCCCGCGCCGTTTCCGGCGAGGCCGGCGTGCCGTTCTTCCACATCTCCGGTTCCGAGTTCGTCGAGATGTTCGTCGGCGTCGGCGCCAGCCGCGTCCGTGACCTGTTCGACCAGGCGAAGCGCAACGCGCCCGCCATCGTCTTCGTGGACGAGATCGACGCGGTCGGCCGCCAGCGTGGCGCCGGCCTGGGCGGCTCGCACGACGAGCGCGAGCAGACGCTGAACCAGATCCTGGTGGAGATGGACGGCTTCGAGTCCAACTCGAACGTCATCGTGATCGCGGCGACCAACCGCCCGGACGTCCTCGACCCGGCGCTGCTGCGCCCGGGCCGCTTCGACCGCCAGGTGACGCTGGACCTCCCCGACGTGCGCGGTCGCCGCGCCGTGCTGGACGTCCACGTGAAGGGCAAGCCGCTGGAGCAGGACATCTCGCTCGAGACCATCGCGCGCCAGACGCCGGGCTTCTCCGGCGCTGACCTCGCGAACCTCGTCAACGAGTCCGCGATCCTCGCCGCGCGCCGCAACCGCAAGCGCATCTCCATGGACGAGATGAACGAGGCGGTCGACCGCGTGATCGCCGGCCCGGAGCGGAAGTCCCGTGTCATCACCGAGCTTGAGAAGAAGATCATCGCCTACCACGAGGCGGGTCACACAGTGGCGGGCTACTTCCAGCCCCGTGCGGACATCCCCTTCAAGGTGACGATCGTCGCCCGTGGCATGGCCGGCGGGTTCACCCGCTCGCTGCCCTCGGACGACCGCCGCCTGCAGGACCGCTCGTACTACGAGGCGATGATGACGATGGCCCTCGGTGGGCACGTCTCCGAGGAGCTGATCTTCGGCGAGATGACCACCGGCGCCCACGACGACATCGGCAAGGTCACGCAGATCGCCCGCAACATGGTCACGCAGTGGGGCATGTCCGCCCGCCTCGGGCCGCGCACCTTTGGACGCCGTCAGAGCATGGTGTTCCTGGGCCGCGACATCTCCGAGGAGCGCGACTACTCCGAGCGCACCGCGCAGGAGATCGATGACGAGGTGCGCCGCGTCATCGACGAAGCGCACCAGCGCTGCCGCTCGGTCCTCGCCGCGCACCGCGACAAGCTGGAGCTGCTCGCAGCCCGCCTGATCGAGGTGGAGACGGTGGAAGGCGACGAACTGCTCGCCATCCTCGGCCCGGCCGAGGGACGCCCGAAGGCGGGCGAAGGCCACTCGTCCTCGACGACCCCGACGCCGCCGTCGGCTTCCCCCGCCCCGCGCGAGGAGGAGCCGGATGAGGCGCCGCAGGGCCGCCCGGGCATGGTCTGGGGCCAGCAGAACCCGGCACCGTCCGGGGAGTAGTCCCCGGCGGCGCGAGGCGTCCTACCTTGAGGTCATCGAATCGTGCTGGCCCCGCTCATGCGGGGCCAGTTCGTTGTCCGGGGACAGCTCGAGGGAGGCGGCCGCCGCCTGCCGCGAGCGCTCCTCGGCGGCACGGGTCTCGCGCATGCGGCGCTCGAAGAGGTGACGAAGGACGAAGAACCAGATCAGCGCGATCGCCGCGAGGCCGAGGCGGATGACCGGCGACTCCTTCAGCGCACCGTTCTCCTGCAGCAGCAGCGTCCCGAATGCGTAGCCGCCCACCACCCAGACCGCGTTGAACACCACCGCACCGAAGACGTCCAGCGGCAGCCACACCCCCAGCGGGATGCGCAACGCGCCCGCCGCCGCAGGTCCGACGGACCGGGTGACGCTGTAGAAGTGGTAGAACGGGATGAGCCATCGGGCGCGGCCGCTCATCATCGCGGCTGCCACGCGCAGGTGCAGACCGAACCGCGACGAGTACAGCGCCTCCGACCAGCGCCGACCGATGATGTAGGAGATGACGTCGCCCAGGATGGTGCCGATCGTCGCGTAGACAAGCATCGCCACCACGTCGCCCTCGCCCTTGGCGGAGGCGGCACCGCCCAGCGCGATGATCTGCTGGCCGGGGAACACCATCCCCAGCCCCACGGTCGCCTCGATCAGCGCCGCGACGAAGACGATCGGCGCGCCAAACTGGGAGAACAGCCCGTAGGCCGTCAGGAAGACGAAGTCCAGTAGCCAGTTGAAGCCGTCGTAGGGGGCCCAGATCACGTCGATGAGGCTCAGGTCAGGGTCTCCCGTCGAATATCGCCACGACCGGGCTCGGAGCCGGGACGCTGAAGACAGTGTGCCATACGATGTGAGGACGGTTGCAGGAGCGTTGACCGTCCCGCGCGCGCTCCCTACACTTCATTGTCTACGCAACCCTCGGAAGGCAGATTATGTTCGCGATCATCCGCTCTGGCGGAAAGCAGTACCGCGTGCGTCCCGGCGACAAGATCGCTGTGGAGCGCCTTGACGAGGCTGAAGGCGCCGAGCTCACGCTCAGCGACGTCCTCCTCCTCGGCGACGGCGACAAGACGACCGTTGGCGCCCCGCTGGTGGCCGGCGCGTCCGTGAAGGCACGGGTCGAGGCGCACGACCGCGCGCCGAAGGTCACGTACTTCAACTTCAAGAACAAGACCCGGAACAAGACGATGCGGGGTCACCGCCAGCAGCGCACGCAGCTGGTGATCACCGACATCCTGGCCGGGTAAGGGGCGAGAGACATGGCTCACAAGAAGTCCGGTGGTTCCAGCAAGAACGGTCGCGACTCCGCAGCCCAGCGCCTCGGCGTGAAGGCTTCGGACGGTCAGGTCGTGACTGCCGGCTCGATCATCATCCGCCAGCGCGGTACTCGCGTGCAGGCGGGCACCAACGTCGGCATCGGCAAGGACCACACGCTCTGGGCCAAGGTCCCGGGCGCCGTCCACTTCAGCCCCTTCGCCAAGGGTGGCCGCAAGCAGGTCTCGATCATCCCGGCGGACGCGGCAGTCGCCTAACCGCCGCCCCGGTCGCCTGATCGCGCCGAGGTATGATCGAAGAGCCCGACACGAACATCGAAGGGAGACTCGCATGAAGGCGAGCATCCACGCCACGTACGAAGAGGCCACTGTGAAGTGCGCCTGCGGCCACGAGTGGACGACCCGGTCGACCAAGCCGGAGATCCACCTGGACGTCTGCTCCAACTGCCACCCGCACTACACGGGCGAGCAGCGCATCGTCGACACCGCGGGACGCGTCGAGCGTTTCCGCCGGCGCTACACCCGCGCCTAGCGCCGGGCGTCTTTGCGACGCGTCTTTGCACATCGACGAGGGCGGCCGAAAGGCCGCCCTCGCTGCGTCCCCCGCCGATCCGTCCCACGCATGTGCCGTGCGCGCCTCGCCGCGCCGAGGTAGGTCGCGTAGGCTGGTCGGGTGAGCACACCCACCTACGGCGGCCAGGCGGTGATCGAGGGCGTCATGATGCGCGGCGGCGCCGCCATGGCGGTCGCTGTGCGCCGCCCGGACGGCACCATCGCCTCCCGCGCCGAACGCCTCGGCGGCATCCTCAACAGCCCATTGCGGCGTGTCCCCCTGCTGCGTGGCGTGCTGGTGCTCTTCGAAACGCTGGGCCTCGGCATGCGCGCGCTGACGTGGTCGGCCGCGGTGGCGTCCAACCAGGTCGACGAGCGCGGCGAGGCGAGGCGACTCACCTTCTTCGACTGGCTGGTGCTGCTCGGCGCATTCGCGGTCGGTGTCGGCGTGTTCTTCGTCGGCCCTGTGATCGCCACCGTGTGGCTGGACGCGTTCCTCCCGGCGCCCTGGATGGCGCTGGCGATCGAGGGCGTCCTGCGGGTGACACTCCTGCTGGGCTACATCTGGGGCATGGGCCGCGCCAGCGATATCCGCCGCGTCTTCCAGTACCACGGCGCGGAGCACATGACGATCTACGCACAGGAGGACGGCCGCGAGCTGAACGTTCCCGCGATCCGCCGCTACCCGAAAGAGCACCCCCGCTGCGGCACGTCGTTCCTGCTGACCGTCGCGCTGGTCGCGATGGTCGTCTTCGCGTTCGCAGGGACGGAGCCGCTGTGGTGGCGCCTCGGATCGCGGCTGGTGCTTGTGCCAGTCGTCGCCGCCGTGTCGTACGAGGCGATCCGGTTCGCCGGCTTTCACCAGACCTGGCCTGTGGTGCGCTGGCTCTTCGCGGGGAACCTCGCGCTCCAGTACCTCACCACCCTGCCCCCGGACGACGAGCAGATCCAGGTCGCGATCGCCGCGCTGCAGCGCGTCCGCGACGAGGAGCGAGCGCTGGCAGGGTAGCCGCCTGCGGGGCCGGTGCCGGGCACCTCGGCGCGCGCCCGGACTAGTGCAGCGTGATCGTCATCCGGGTCGTGGCGAGCAGCGTCAACAGGCACGCAAGCAGGTTCAGCCACACCACCGCCCGCAGCCCCGTCGATGCGGCGGCATCGCCGCGTGCGAGCATCCTGGGCGCCAGCCCGAAGCGGCTCGCAATGCTGAGCACGACCGTCGCGAGGACGAAGCCATGCTTCCAGAAGAGCGCCATGCCGTAGGCCGTGGTGTTCTTCAGCTCCTCCAGCGTCTCGAACGAATTCACAACGACGAACGGGTTGTTCATCGTCTGCCACACGCCCGTCACCATGATGACGAGGAGCAGCGCGACCGTCGGCCAGCGCATCGCCGCGATCGGCCGCAGGCGCTGCCCGCCAGGAACGTCACGCACGGTGCAGAGGAAGACCTCGAGCCCAACCAGCGCGATCCACGCCACGACAACCGGGACATGGATCAGGAGCGAGACGAGGATCCATTCCTCTGCACCCATCGCGTGTTAGCCCTTCACCACGGTCAGCGTGCCGGTCTGTCCCTTGTCCGCGTGCCCCTGCAAGACGCAGAGGATCTGGTAAGTGCCGGCGTCTGCCACGGTGAACTTGACGTCGGCGGCCTGCCCGGGCTGGACACGGTCGGAGCGGAAGATCTCCTTGCCGGATGCGTCCTTCACGGCCAGCGTGTGCGGCCGCTGGTTGCCGGCCTTGTTGGTGAGCTTCACCGTCACCTCACCGGCCTTCAGGGTGAGCTTGTTCGGCTCGAAGAAGTACTTGTTCTCGCCCTCCTCACCGGCCGTCAGGGCTCCGATCGAGGTCGCCGCGACCGCGGTGGGGGTAGCCGTCGGCGTCGAGGCGGCCGCCGTGGCGGCCGCTGTGGTGGCGGCGGGGGCCGCTGCCTTCGTGGTGGCAGCGGTCGGCGCCGCCTTCTCCTCGGCTCCCCCACAGGCCACAAGCGTGGCGGCGAGGACGGCGGTAGCAGCGAGGATCAGGTGCTTCGACTTCATAGTTCTCCAATTGGGCAGTCACGCGTAATGGAAACGATGCGCTCCCTCCGCTGAGTCGGATTCACCAGAGCGAACCTCCGGCATCCCTCGTTCCCCCACCCTCGATTGCGCAGAAGCCGCGCATCCGGTTTACCTAGACACGAAGCACGTGCATCGATAGGAATTCGCATGACCACCGCCAACCCGCTCGAGGAAGGCCTCGCCCTCACGCTCGACTTCGACAAGCTCGCGAAGGCCGCGGAGTCCCCGGGCATCCTCCCCTGCGCCGTGCAGAACGTGGACACCGGCGAGGTGATCCTGGTCGCCTACGTGAACGAGCTCGCGCTGAAGACGGCGCTGGAGCGGCGCATCGCGGTGTTCTGGAGCACCTCGCGACGCGAGCTATGGATCAAGGGCGAGACGTCCGGCGAGACGTTCGAACTGCTCGAGGTCCTCGTGAACTGCGAGCAGAACTCGCTGGTGTACAAGGTGCGGCCGGTGCGCGGCGGCATCTGCCACACGAAGAACGCCGCGGGCGAGCCCCGCAACTGCTACTACCGCCGCATCGACTTCGCGACCGGCGCGCTGGAGAACCTCAACCCGTAGCGTCCGATCGCGATGCGGGTGGAGGAGACTACGCCGGGCCGCCCCGGCAGACTCCCCGACGTCGCTACGCCAGAGCACCCTCGACCGGCCGCACGGCCACGCCGCGCGATTCGAGATAAGCCTTCAGGTCGGGGATCGTGACCGTGCCGAAGTGGAAGACGGACGCGGCGAGCACGGCGTCCGCACCGCCCTGCACGAGCGCGTCGTAGAAGTGCTCCGGCGTGCCCGCGCCGCCAGACGCAATGATCGGCACCTGCACCGCACCGCGCATCGCGCGCAGCAGGTCCAGGTCGTAGCCGTCCTGGTGGCCGTCCGTGTCCATCGACGTGACGAGCAACTCACCGGCGCCGCGATCGGCGGCCTCGCGCGCCCACTCGACGGCGTCGCGGCCGGTCGAGGTGCGCCCGCCGTGCGTGAAGACCTCCCACGTGCCGCGGCCGGTGCGCCGCGCGTCGATCGCGACGACGATGCACTGCGATCCGAAGCCGCGCGCGCCCTCTTCGATCAGATCGGGGCGATCGACGGCGGCCGTGTTCATCGACACCTTGTCCGCGCCGGCCTCCAGCATCAGCCGCACGTCGCCGGGCTGACGCACACCGCCGCCCACGGTCAGCGGGATGAACACCTGGTCCGCCGTATCGCGGATCACCTCGTACACGCTCGTCCGCGCATCGGACGATGCCGTGATGTCGAGGAACACGAGTTCGTCCGCACCCGCCGCGTCGTACTGGCGCGCGAGCTCCACGGGATCGCCGGCGTCGCGCAACTCGACGAACGAGACGCCCTTCACGACGCGGCCGTTGTTCACGTCGAAGCAGGGAATGATGCGCTTCGTCAGCATGTCGTTATCCTCGCGCCACGGCGGCGAGTGCCTCGGAGAGGTCGATGTCGCCGGTGTACAGCGCCCGTCCGATGATCGCCGCCTCCACCCCGCACTCACCGAGGCGCACGACGTCCTGCACGCTGCCCACGCCGCCCGCCGCGATCACCGCGATGTCGATGCTGCGCGTGACGCGCTCGTACATCGCGAAGTTCGGGCCGTCGGTCACGCCGTCGCGCGCGATGTCCGTGTAGACGATGCGACGCACGCCCTGGTCGCGCAGCTGCTGGATGAACGCGACCGCATCGAGGTCGGTCGCCTCGACCCAGCCCTCGAGCGCCACGCGACCATCGCGCGCGTCCACGCTCACGATCAGCCGGTCGTCCGCGAACGCGATCGCCTCGCGCAGGAACTCGGGGTCCTTCACCGCCGCGGTACCAATCACGATGCGATCGAGGTGCGACTCCAGCGTAGCGTGCAGCGTCTCCATGGTGCGGATGCCGCCACCGGTCTGCACCGGCACGCTGAGCACGTCCGCGATCTGCTTCACGATCGCGCCGTTCGCCTGCGCCCCGTCGCGCGCGCCGTCGAGGTCCACGACGTGCACGCGTCGCGCGCCGATCGCCGCCCACTTCTTCGCCATCGCGATCGGATCGTCGCTGAACACGGTCTCGCGGGCGTAGTCGCCCTGCGCCAGGCGCACGCAGCGCCCGCCGCGGATGTCGATCGCCGGGATGACGTCCATCGTGTGTCCTCGCGCTACCGCGACGCCGAGGTCGTCGGCGCGATCGATCCGCGCTCGCGGGCGAGGCGGAGGAAGTTGGCGTACAGGCGCAGCCCGGCGGCGCCGGACTTCTCGGGGTGGAACTGCGTCGCGATCACGTTGTCACGACCGACCACGGACGGGAACGTCACGCCGAGGTAGTCGGTCAGTCCGATCACGACCTCCGCGCGTGAAGGCGCGGGGTGGTACGAGTGCACGAAGTAGAAGTACGCGTCCTGCGGGATGCCCTCGAACACCGGGTGCTCGAAGCCGTCCTCGTCGCGGCGGACGTGCACCGTGTTCCAGCCCATGTGCGGCACGGTCATGCCGTGGGGGAAGCGCACGATGCGCCCGCCGAGGACGCCGAGGCACGGGTGCTCGCCCTCCTCCTCAGACACGTCGAACAGCGCCTGCATGCCCATGCAGACGCCGAGGAACGGCCGCCCGGAGGCGATGTAGTCGCGGATCGGCCCGTCCAGGCCGCCCTCGCGCAGGTTCTTCATCGTGTCGGCGGCAGCGCCCACGCCCGGCAGGATCAGCGCGCTCGCGCCGGCGATCGCGCCCGCGTTCGCGGTCACGTCGGCCTCGACGCCGGCATGAGCGACGGCGCGCGCGACGCTACGCAGGTTGCCTGCGCCGTAGTCGACGATCACCACGTCCGCCATGACGGCACTCCGAGGGGGCTAGCGGGCTGCTGGGCTGGTTGAGGCTCCAGTGTACCGCCCCACCCCGGCACGCGCCCCGTGGCGTGCCGTGGGCGCCGAGGTGGGGTGCGCGTGCCGGCGCCCGCCCCCGTGTTCGGATGCGCGATGCTCAGCCGGTGCCCGGGCGGTATCCTCGACACATGAGCAGCGAACCCGTGGCCGAGCAGCGCGACCTCGAGGCAGCCCGCACGCGCATCGAGGAGCTGCGGACGGCGATCCGCTACCACGACCACCGTTACTACACGCTGCAGCAGCCCGAGATCGGCGATACGCAGTACGACCTGCTGCTGCGCGAGCTGCGCGATCTCGAAGAGCGCCACCCTGACCTCGTCACGCCGGACTCGCCGACCCAGCGCGTCAGCGGAGAGGCGACTGCGGAGTTCGCGGGCGTGCAGCACCGCGAGCCGATGCTGTCGCTCGCCAACGTCTTCAACGCGGAGGAGCTCGCCGCGTGGCATGCGCGCGCCGTGCGCCGCATCGAGCGCGACGACCTGCGGTTCGTCTGCGAGCCGAAGATCGATGGCCTCGCGATCTCGCTGGTGTACGAGGGCGGGCGCTTCGTGCAGGGCGCCACGCGCGGCGACGGCTTCCGCGGCGAAGACATCACCGCGAACCTGCGCACGCTGCGCTCGATCCCCCTCGTGCTGAACGCCCCGCCCGAGTCGCTCCCGCGCGCGTTCGAGGTGCGTGGCGAGGTGTACATGTCGAAGGCGGAGTTCGCGCGCCTCAACGAGGAACGCCGCCTCGCGGGCGAGCAGCTGTACATGAACCCGCGCAACACGGCGGCCGGGTCGCTGCGCCAGCTCGATCCGCGCATCACCGCCTCGCGACGCCTCGACCTGTTCATCTACCAACTCGGCTGGGTCGAGGGCGACCGCCCCGTCGACTCGCATTCAGGCGCGATGTCGTGGCTGGCGGGCCTCGGCCTGCCGACGAACCCGCTCACCGAGTCGTTCGGCAGCATCGACGAGGTTGCGCGCTTCTGCGAGGGCTGGGTGGAGCGCCGCGACGCGCTGGACTACGGCATCGACGGTGTCGTGATCAAGGTCGACGACTACGGGCTGCAGCGTGCGCTGGGCGTCGTGGGCCGCGAGCCGCGCTGGGCGATCGCATGGAAGTTCCCGGCCGAGCAGGCCGTCACGCGCCTCCGCGAGATCGAGGTGTCCGTGGGCCGCACGGGTGTCCTGACGCCGTTCGCTGCGCTGGAGCCGGTGTTCGTCGGCGGTGCGAACGTCAGCATGGCGACCCTGCACAACGCCGATCACATCCGATCGCTCGACATCCGCGCCGGCGACGACGTCATCGTGCAGCGCGCCGGCGACGTCATCCCGCAGGTGGTCGCGCCCGTGCTGTCACGCCGCGAGGGCCGCGAGTCCGAGCTGGTGCCGTTCGAGATGCCCGCAACGTGCCCCGTGTGCGGCGCCGAGGTGCGACACAGCGACGATGAGGCTGCGTACTACTGCAGCAACCGTCGTTGTCCTGCGCAGCTCTCGCGCGGTGTCGAGCACTTCGGCTCGCGCGGCGCGATGGACATCGAGGGTCTCGGCGAGAAGATGGCGTTCATGCTCGTGGACACGCTACGCCCCGATCGCGAGGACCACTTCATCGAGACGCTGTCCGATGTGTACGAACTGCCCGCGCGCCGCGACGAACTGCTGACACTGCGCGGGCTCGGCGCGAAGAAGCTCGACGCCCTCACCGCGAACATCGAGAACAGCAAGCTGCAGCCCCTGTCGAGGCTCCTCGTTGGGTTGTCGATCCGCCACGTCGGCGCGGAGACCGCGCGATCGCTCGCGCGGCACTTCGGCGAGATGACGGCGCTGAAGGACGCAACGCTCGAGGATCTGCAGGCCGTGAACGACATCGGTCCGATCGTCGCGGAGTCCGTGTACGACTTCATGCGTGACGAAGAGAACGCCGCGCTGATCGATCGCCTGATCGCGCACAGCCTGCGCATGACCGAGGACACGACGGCGCGCGGCGGGCCGCTCGAAGGACTGAGCATCGTCGTCACGGGCTCCCTCGATCGCTGGTCGCGCAACGAGGTGGAGGAGCTGATCACGCGCCTGGGCGGCAAGGTCAGCGGCGCCGTCAGCAAGAAGACATCGTTCGTGCTCTCCGGCGAGGGCGGCGGCAGCAAGCGCGACAAGGCTGAGGCGCTCGGCGTCGAGATCATCGACGAGACGGCCTTCCTCGACCGGCTCCGCGAGTACGGGTGGACTGACACGCCCGCGTAGCCTCGCCTTCCGGCCGCGCGACCGCGCTATTCTGCACGCGATCGCGTGTACAGGAGACTCTCATGGCCAACGCCACCGGCACCGACGTCCAGCGCTACCGCCACTACCTCAACGAAGAGGTGGACGGCCTCTACATCTACGAGCAGCTCGCGGAGATCGAGGAAGAACCGCAGCTGAAGGACGTCTACCACCGCCTGGCTGAGACGGAGACCCGCCATCTGCGGCTCTGGCAGGAGCAACTGCGGAACGCCGGCGAGGACGACACCCCCGGCCACCCCTCGCGGCGCGCGCGGTTCCTGATGTGGGTCGCGCGGAAGGGCGGCGTGGACCTGGTCCTGCCGATCATCAAGGCCTTCGAGAACGACGCCACCGACATGTACGCAGGCGACCTGATCGCGGAAGCGGCGAAGCTGCCCGAGGACGAAGCCGCGCACGCGCGCATCTTCGACGCCCTATCGAAGCAACGGGCCGGCGTGCAGGGCTCGGTGATCGGACGCGTCGAGTCGCGACACCGCGCCCTCGGCGGGGGGAACGCGCTGCGCGCCGCGGTCCTCGGTGCGAACGACGGGCTGGTCTCCAACCTCGCGCTGGTCGCCGGCTTTGCCGGCGCCGCGCCGGGACAGGGTGCGATCATCCTCGCGGGCGTCGCGGGCCTGCTCGCAGGCGCCTCGTCGATGGCTCTGGGCGAGTGGATCTCGGTCACCTCGTCACGCGAGGCCGCCGAGGCGCAGATCGCGCAGGAGCGCGAAGAGCTGCGTCTTGACCCTGCCGCTGAGGAAGAAGAACTGGCGCTGATCTACCAGGCGAAGGGCCTGCCACGCCCCGAGGCCGAGCGCCTGGCGCACCTGATCATCAGCGACTCGGAGCGGGCGCTCTCCACTCTGGCCCGCGAGGAACTCGGCATCGTCCCCGAGGAGCTCGGCTCGCCGATGGTCGCGGCACTCGTCTCGTTCGTGCTGTTCTCGATCGGCGCTATTATCCCGGTCATCCCGTTCCTGTTCGGTGCAGGCTGGCTCGCAGTCGGCCTGAGCGCGCTGTTCTCGGCGGCCGGGCTGTTCGTGGTCGGCGCCGGGATCACGCTCCTAACGGGGCGGCACATGGTCTACGGAGGCGTCCGGCAACTGGTGCTGGGCCTCCTCGCGGCCGTCGGCACCTATGCGATCGGCGCAGCGATCGGCGGCGCGACGGGCATCTAGCGAGGAATCTCGGGAACCTCGCGGCGGAGCACTTCACCCCGAATCTCCGCTGTGTTGATTAGGCGTGATCTGCGGTTTGCTGTGCGACTGCGGCCGCTGCTATTCTCTGCCGGTCGGGTTCCCCGGAAGCCGACGACAACGCCGCCCTCTCCCCAATAGGGCCCGTGATCACTTGATCAATCCGCTCTCGTCGTTCCTGGGAATGTTCTCCCACGACATCGGCATCGACCTTGGCACCGCCAACACCCTGGTGAGCGTGCGCGGCCGCGGCATCGTCATCGACGAGCCCTCGGTGGTCGCCATCGACCGCGTGTCGAAGCGCGTCCTCGCGATCGGCGCGGAGGCGAAGCGCATGGTCGGTCGCACCCCCTCGACGATCGTCGCGGTGCGGCCGCTGCGCGACGGGGTCATCTCCGACTTCGCCACGACCGAGAAGATGCTCCAGTACTTCATCAAGTCCGTGAACGAGCGCTTCGGCCTCGGCATTCCGAAGCCGCGCGTCGTCGTCGGCATCCCGTCCGGTGCGACCGAGGTCGAGAAGCGCGCGGTGCACGACGCCGCAATGGCCGCGGGGGCGCGCTCCGCGTACCTCATCGAGGAGCCCATGGCCGCCGCGATCGGCTCCGGGCTGCCCGTCATGGACGCGGCCGGTTCCATGTGCGTCGACATCGGCGGCGGCACGACCGAGGTGGCCGTGATCGCCCTCGGCGGCATCGTGCGCTCGCAGAGCGTGCGCGCGGCGGGCGACGCGATGGACCAGGCGATCATCGACTACGCGCGGCAGGTGCATAACACGCTCATCGGCGAGCGCACCGCCGAGCAGATCAAGATCGAAGCCGGCTCTGCGTTCCCGCTGGACGAGGAGTGGACCGTCGACCTGCGCGGGCGCGACCTCGCGACCGGCCTGCCGAAGACGATCGAGCTGTCCACGGTCGAGCTGCGTGACGCGCTGTCTGCCGTGACGAACGAGATCGTCCGCGCCGTGCGCGCCACGATCGAGACCACGCCGCCCGAGCTGGTGGCCGACCTGATGCTGCACGGCATCGCGATGACCGGGGGCGGCGCGCTGCTGCGTGGCCTCGACCGCCGCGTGGCGACTGAGACGCGCTTCCCGGTGTACGTGACCGAAGACCCGCTGCGCACCGTGGTGCGCGGCTGCGCCGAGGCGCTCGAAGAGGCGGAGACCCTGCAGAAGGTGCAGGCCGCCGTCGCGAGTCGCCGCCCGCCGCGATAGCGGCACCGACAGGCTGACCACCTCGCTTGTCGAGGTGGCCGAAGCGTTCGTGGGGGCCCGGCCAGGGGCTCCCACGAAATCCCTCCCCAGCCCGCCGTGATCGCCTCGCGCGTTCCGGCACGCGATCAGCGTCACCGCCCACCGAGGCGGCGACTCGCGGTGTGAGGAGGACGCGTGGTCATCGTCCGACAGGCCGCCTGGCTGACCGCGCTGGTCGCGACCGCGATCGTGCTCCTCGTCCTCTCGCCCCTCCCGCCGTCCGGCCGCCTCGAGGAGTTCGTGGGCGGACTGGTCTCGCCCGTCGCCGCCTCCGTGCGCGCGACGGTGCGCCCTGCCGCCGACGTACTGCTGCACGCCGGGCAGATCGAGGAGCTCGCAGCGGAGAACGCCGACCTCCGTCGCGGCCTCGCGCGCAGCGAGGCTGACCTCGCTGCCCTGCGCGAGGAGCGCGCACGCGTCGGACAGGCGACCGCGCTCGTCGCAGCCGTGGGCGACCGCGCCGATCAGTTCGTGACCGCGTCCGTCCTCGCCCGCGACCCGACCCCCGGCCGCCACCTCCTGCTCATCGACCGCGGCGCGCGGCACGGCGTGCGCATCGGACAGCCGGTGCTCGGCGCGGGTGCCACCCTCGTCGGCGTCGTGTCGCAGGTCGATGCGGAGCACGCGCGCGTGCGCCTGATCATCGACCGCGATTCGGCCGTATCGACGATGGTGCAGTCGTCCCGAACGCCCGCAGCGCTCGCCGGGACGGGCGAGGGCCTCCGCCTCGACTTCGTCCCGCATGGCGCGCCGGTGGCTGCCGGCGACGTGGTGCTCACGTCTGCGCTCGGCGGGCTGCTGCCCCCGGGGCTACTCGCGGGCAAGGTCACCAGCGTCCACTCCGCACCGCAGGCGCTGCACGAGACGGTCGTCGTCGAGCCGCTGTCTGACCTCGCGCGGCTCGAGGAGATCCTCGTCATGACCGGGTTCACGCCGGGCGCGGAGCTCCCGCTGTCGCCCTCGAACGGCGCGCCGCGATGATGGCGCTCCCGCTGCTGGTGCTCGCGATCGGCGCCGCGATCCTGCAGGTCGGGGCGGTACCCGCCGCGTTCGCGCAGCCGCTCGCCGCGCCCGTGCTGCCGGTTGCGCTCCTCGCCGCGTGGGCCGCGATCCGCCGCCCGCGAGAGGCATGGCTCGCCCCACTGGGGGCCGCTGCCGTGCTCGGCGCCGTCTCCGAGGGGCGCGTGGGTCTCTTCCTCCTCGCCCTGCTCCCCGCGCTCGCCCTTGCGACGCTGGCGCGCCTCCGCGAACGGCGAGGCGAGGGCACGGCGGTGCGTCGCCTCGGGCTCGCTGCGCTGGCCGGGGCGAGCGGGACGGTGTGTTATGTCCTATTCCTCGCGGTCGCATCCGGGACAGCCGCCGCAGTGACCTCGGCATTGCCCGCGCTCCTGGGCGGGATGGCGTGGACCGGCCTCATCGCCGCGCTCCTCGCCGCGATGTTGTGGCGCGTGCGCACCGACAGCGGCGGGTTGTTCGCATGAACGTCGAGGCGCCCGGCTCGGCGCTCCGCCTCCGGCTATTGCTCGGCATCGTGCTGGCGATTGCCGCCGTCCTCGTCGCGCAGGTCCTGCGACTGCAGGTATTCGACCCCGTCGTGCCTGCCTCGGCACGCGGTGGCATCCCCCGCGTGCTCCCCGTGGAGGCACCCCGCGGCCTCATCACCGACCGCAACGGCACCGTGGTGGCTCGCAACACGCCGAGGTACCGCGTCTCGCTGATCCCCGGCGAGATCCCAGCGGATGCCGAGGCGCGACGCGCCGCCCTGCTGCGCATCGCGCAGGCGCTGCGGATCGCCTACAGCGACCTGGAGGCCGCGGCGACCTCGGGCCTCGCGGTCGTCGATCCGTTCGCGCCGGTGACCCTGCGCAAGGGCATGACGAACGACGAGGCGATCATGGTGCGCGCGGCGCTCGCCGGCATCCCCGCCGCCCGCGTCGACATCGCCCCCACCCGCGAATACGAGTCGACCGGCGCGCTCGCGCACATCCTCGGCTACGTCAGCACGCTGCCGTCCGAGCGCGCCGAGTCGCTGCTCGCAGACGGCTACCAGCTCGACTCGCGCATCGGCCTCGCCGGCGTCGAGACGCAGTACGAGCGAGCGCTGCGCGGCACCGCGGGCAAGCGCCTCGTGCTCAGCGACCCGCAGGGCCGCGAGCTCCGACAGCTGGGCGAGGAGCCCGCCACGGCGGGCGGCAACGTGGTGCTCTCGATCGACCTGCGGCTGCAGCGCGCCGCCGAGGCCGCCGTGGCCCGTGGCATCAAGAACGGCATCTCGATCCTGCGGCCCACCAACCAGCCGCGCCCGAAGGTGCTGCCCGCCGGCGCTGCCGTGGTCCTCGACGTGCATTCCGGTGAGGTGCTCGCGATGGTGTCGCAGCCCTCGTACGACGCGAACGTCTTCGAGCGCGGCACGAACGACGCCGTCTCCGCGCTGTTCACGGACCCCGCGCGGCCCATGGTCGATCGCGCCTACATGGAGGTGCACGCACCGGGCTCGATCTTCAAGCCGCTGGTCGCGATGGCCGCGCTCGAGGAGGGCGTGGTCACGCCGCAGACGCGCATCTTCAGCGGCGGTTCGCTCACCGTGCGCAGCCAGTACGACCCGAACGTGGTGTACGTCTTCGGCGACTGGGCCTTCCATGGCAACGTGGACATGAACCGAGCGATCGCGCGCTCCTCGGACGTCTACTTCTACGAGCTGGCGGGGGGCTTCTGGGAGAACGGCAAGGAGACGTTCAAGGGCCTCGGCGCCGATCGCCTCGCGGCGTGGGCGCGCCTCGCGGGGCTCGGCCGGCCCACGGGCCTCGACCTCCCGGGCGAGGCCGCCGGGCTCGTGCCCGACAGCAGCTGGAAGCGCAACGTGGTGGGCGAGGACTGGCTGCTCGGCGACACGTACACGTTCGGCATCGGTCAGGGCTATCTCACGACCTCGCTGCTGCAAATGGCGACCCTGACCGCCGGCATCGCGAACGGCGGCGAGGTTCCCGTCCCCCGCATTGTCCGCGGCATCGAGCGCGGCGGGATCCTCAGCCCGACACCGATGCGCGTCGGTGCGAGGCTGCCCGTGACGCCCGAGCACCTCGCAGTGGTGCGCGGGGGCATGGCCTCCGCTGCCGCTGACACAGACGGCACCGCAGGAACCGGCGTGCCGCGCGGCGTGAAGATCGGCGGCAAGACCGGCACCGCCGAGTTCGGTCAGCCGTACCCGGACGGCGTGTTCGATACCCACGGCTGGTACATCGCGTTCGCCCCGGCGGAGAGGCCGGAGATCGCGGTGGCGGTGTACCTCGAATACGCCGTCGGGCAGATCCACGCGGGCCCCGTGGCGAAAGAGATCCTCGAAGCCTACTTCTTGCCGACGGCACCGCAGGTGTCGCGGTGAACCTGGCCCGCGCGCACGCCGCGATCGTGCCGGACGCCGTACTGCTGATCGCCGCGTGCCTCCTCGCGACCGGCGGGCTGCTCATCGCGCGCGCCCTCGCGATGGAGGAGCACCGCGCGATCAACCCGGAGTTCGTGCGACAGGCGGTCTACGTGGCCGTCGGCCTGGTCGCGATGGCGGTCGCGTCGAGGACCGACTACCGGCTGCTGCGCACGCTCGCGCCGCACCTCGTCGTCGCCGGCGTCATCGGACTGGTGCTCGTCCTGGTTCTCGGATCGCACGAGTATGGCGCGCGGCGCTGGATCAGCGTGGGCGGCGGCATCACCGTCCAGCCCTCGGAGTTCGCGAAGATCGTGGTCGCCGTCGGCGGTGCGGCGTTCGCGGCGGATCGCGCGCCGAGCGGTCGAGGCGCCACAGTACTGCTCGGGCTCTTCGCACTCATGGCCGGGTTGATCATCCTGGAACCCGATCTCGGCACCTCGATCCTGTTCGGGCTCACGTGGTTCGCCGTCGCCCTCGCGTGGGGCGTGTCGTCGAGGTACCTCGGCGGGCTCGCGCTGCTTACGCTGTCGCTCTTTCCGCTGGCGCTCGCGATCGCCATCCCCGACTACCAGCGCGAGCGCATCGCGGTGTTCCTCGACCCCGCGCGCGATCCGCTGGGCAGCGGCTTCACGCTGCGCCAGGTGGAGGTCGCCTTCAGCGCGGGCGGCGTGACGGGGCGTGGCTTCAACGGCGCGCCCTCTGCGCTGGCAGGCGTCGCCCCGAGGTCATCGGACTTCGCGTTCGCACAGCTCGGTGAGTTCGGCGGCGCTCTCATCACCGTCGGCGTGATCGCGCTCTTCGCGATCGTCGCGTGGCGAGGCTATCGCGCGGCCTCGGGCGCACCTGACGAGTTCGGACGGCTCCTGGCCGTGGGACTGACGACGTTGATCGTGCTGCAGGCGTGCGTGCACGCCGCGGTGAACATGCGGCTGTTCCCGGCCACCGGCATCCCGCTGCCGTTCGTGTCCACCGGCGGCTCGGCGCTCGTCGCCGTCTTCACGGCGATCGGCATCCTCGAATCGATCGCCGCGCACCGCGTGCCCCGTCGAGGCAGCGCACCGCGCGACTGGTCGCCCTAGCGCGCTAGATCTCGCCCGCGATCCAGCTGTCGATCATCCGACGTGCCACAGCGTCGGCCCGCGGGAGCTGCACGGGCCCGTCCGGCACGATCGCCCGCAGTTCGTCGCGCGTGAACCACTGCGCGTCCGCGATCTCCTCCTCATCGAGGCGCACGTCGAACGTCGACGCCGTCGCGAGGAAGCCGAGCATGAGCTGTGCCGGGAACGGCCACGGCTGCGAGGAGTGGTAGCGCACATCGGCGAGCCGCAGCCCGACCTCCTCGAACACCTCGCGCGTGACGGCACCCTCCAGGCTTTCGCCGGCCTCCACGAAGCCCGCGAAGCATGTGTAGATCGATCCGGGACGGCGCTTGTTGCGGCCTAGCAGTACCCGTTCGCCGTCCGTGATCAGCGTGATCACCGCCGGGTCGATGCGCGGGTGATGCACCGCACCGCACGAGGAGTTCGTGCACGTGAGCGTGTGGCCGGCCTCCGCGATGACGGTGGGCGCACCGCAGCGGCCGCAGTGACGCTGCGCCGCGTGCCACAGCAGGACGCCGCGATGCGATGCAGCGAGCGCGGCCTCGGGGCCAGGCAGCAGCGATCCGATCTCGCGCAGCTCCGCCAGGCGCGCCCCCTCCGGCAGCACCGCGACCACGTCCGCCTCGTCGCTGTTGCTGACGTCGATCGCCACGTGCACGGCGTCCTCGATGGCACCGAGGAGCACCGGCTCACCGGTCACCAGCGGCGCGAGTTTCGGCACGCCGATCGAGGCGAGTCGCGGCCCCTCGGCGGTGTCGAGGACGGGCAGGCGCTCCTGCCAGCCGACGACGAAGCGCGTGGTCTCACTCGCCAGCGCGCGCTCGAACCACGCCGTGTCGCGGCGCCGCTCCACCAGCCGATCGAGGCCGTCCTCGCCGTACACGTTTGCCGCTGCCATCGCTCACCTCGTCCTGTCGGGCGCGAAACGGCCGCCCATCACAGGGCGGCCGTTCGATATTCGCATCAGTGTC
The DNA here is from genome assembly GCA_947479915.1 of Chloroflexota bacterium. GTDB lineage: Bacteria > Chloroflexota > Dehalococcoidia > UBA2979 > UBA2979 > SHYQ01. The sequence goes on along the minus strand of CANKAU010000024.1, from coordinate 5,566 downwards.
CGAGGGCTACGGCGCGAGCGCCGGCTCCACGGACTCGTTGGCCACGGAGCCCACGACCCGCTCGAACTTCACCTCGCCGTCGACGTAGTCGATGCGGATGGTGTCGCCCTCTTCGTACGAACCCTCCAGGAGCGCGTCCGACAGACGGTCCTCGACCTGGTTCTGGATCACGCGGCGCAGCGGACGAGCGCCGAAGACCGCATCGAACCCCTCGTTGCCGAGGTAGTCGAGCAGCGCCTCGGTGACCTCCACCGACATCATCTTCTCCTTGAGGTTGTTCCGGAGGTCATCCAGCTCAAGGTTCACGATGCGACGGATGTCGTGCTGCTGCAGGGCGTGGAACACGACCGGCGTGTCGATGCGGTTGAGGAACTCAGGTCGGAAGACCCGCTTCATCTCTTCCTCGACGCGCGTCTTCATGCGCTTGTACTGGTCCTCGGCCGTCTTCGCCTCGTCGACGGCGGTGTTGAAGCCGACACGCGAGTCCTTGCGGATGAGATCCGACCCCACGTTGGAGGTCATGATGATGATCGTGTTCCGGAAGTCGACCTTGCGGCCCTTCGCGTCGGACAGGTGCCCGTCGTCGAAGATCTGGAGCAGCATGTTGAAGACGTCCGGGTGTGCCTTCTCGATCTCGTCGAGCAGGATCAGGCAGTACGACTTGCGCCGCACCAGATCCGTCAGCTGCCCGCCGTCGTCGTAGCCCACGTAGCCCGGAGGCGAGCCCACGAGGCGCGACACCGTGTGCTTCTCCATGAACTCCGACATGTCGATGCGGACGATGTTGTCCTTCGACCCGAACATGAACTCGCCGAGCATCTCCGCGAGGTACGTCTTTCCGACACCGGTCGGTCCGAGGAACATGAACACGCCGATCGGGCGCTTCGGGTCCTTCAGACCGGCGCTGGCGCGGCGCACCGCGCGCGAGACGGCCGTGACCGCCTCGTCCTGGCCGATGACGCGCTCCTTCAGGAACGAGTCCATCTCCAGCAGGCGCTGGGACTCCTCGGCCGCGATCCGGGACAGCGGCACACCGGTCCACTGCGAGATCACGTCTCGGATGTCGTCTTCACCCACCACCGGGTGCTGCGCCTCGCGCTCCTGCTCCACCTCGGCTTCGAGCTCCTCGAGCTTCGTCTGGAGCCGGACTTCGCGCTCGCGCAGTTCAGCGGCGTACTCGTACTGCTGGTTCGCGATCGCCTGGTCCTTCTCGCGACGCAGCGCCTCGAGGCCACTGGTGGCCTCGCGCACGGACGTCGGCGTGGAGTGCCGGCGAATGCGGACGCGGGCGGACGCCTCGTCCATGAGGTCAATCGCCTTGTCCGGTAGGAACCGGTCGGAGACGTAGCGCGCGGACAGCTCGGCTGCCGCGGACAACGCCTCGTCCGAGATCTTCAACTTGTGGTGCTCTTCGTATGCGGGGCGGATGCCCTTGAGGATCGACACCGTGTCCTCGATCGTCGGCTCGTCGACGCGCACCGGCTGGAACCGGCGCTCGAGGGCGGCGTCGCGCTCGATGTGCTTGCGGTACTCGTCGAGGGTGGTCGCGCCGATCGCCTGGATCTCGCCACGCGCGAGCGCGGGCTTCAGGATGTTCGCCGCGTCCACCGCGCCCTCGGCCGCGCCGGCACCCACAAGCATATGCAGCTCGTCGATGAACAGGACGCAGTTGCCGGAGGACTTGATCTCCTCGATGACCTTCTTCAGGCGCTCCTCGAACTCGCCGCGGTACTTCGTACCGGCGACGAGGAGTCCGATGTCCAGCGTGAGCATGCGCTTGCCGACCAGCGTGTCCGGGACGTCGCCCGAGACGATGCGGTGGGCGAGGCCCTCCGCGACCGCCGTCTTGCCGACCCCGGGCTCACCGATGAGCACGGGGTTGTTCTTTGTGCGGCGCGAGAGGATCTGCACGACGCGCTCGATCTCGTGGTCGCGTCCCACGATCGGGTCGAGCTGACCGCCACGGGCCATCGCCGTGAGGTCCACGCCGAGCTGGTCCAGCGTCGGCGTGCGCACGGAGCGCTGCCCCGCGGCGCTGGTCGCGCCGCCGCCACCCGCGGCGGCCGTGCCGCCCTGCGGCTGCGACTGCGCGAGGATCCGGGTCGTTTCGCCGCGGACGCGCTCGAGGTTCACCCCGAGGCTCTCGAGGACACCCGCCGCGATGCCTTCGCCCTCGCGAACGAGGCCGAGCAGGAGGTGCTCCGTGCCGATGTAGGAGTGACCCAACCGGCGCGCCTCGTCGACGGCCAGTTCGATGACCTTCTTCGCGCGCGGCGTCAGTCCGATCTCGCCGGAGGAGGCACGGTCGCCTCGGCCGATGATGAACTCGACCGCGGACCGCACCTTGTTGAGCTCCACGCCCAGGTTGGAGAGGACCTTCGCGGCCACCCCGTCACCCTCGCGCACAAGCCCGAGCAGCAGGTGCTCAGTGCCGATGTAATTGTGGTTGAACCGCTGCGCTTCTTCCTGCGCCAGCGTCAACACGCGTCGAGCCCGCTCGGTGAACTTATCGAATCGGTCAGCCATCGGGCGCTCCGTTCGTCTACTCATTCAAGGCTACCACAGGGCCTACATGCGCCCCATTCGTGATTGCCCTTGGTGAACCGCCTGCCTGTCGCCTCACCGCGCGCATCATCCGACGGCCGAGAGTTGCCTCGACAGCGGACTCCCACCCGCGCCTCGCGGCGTGGGCAGGAACATTGCGTCTTAAGGTGCGGGGGGAGGCGTCGGCCATGCAGGCGACCGACCTGTATCGATCATATCAGGCGCCGCGCACTTCCCGCGCCGGATCCGTGTGGGTAGGCATCACGATTTCCCGCGCTCACCACTCGCCGAACGCCGTTCATCGTGGACGCCGGGGAGAAAGAAGCACCGGCTCCCTTTCGGGAGCCGGTGCCCTGATATCGAATCCGGGAGCGCGGGACGCTTACGCGCCTTCGCCCTCCGGGGCCGCCTCGGCAGCGGGTGCCTCGTCGGCGGCGGCTTCCGCGGCCGGAGCCGCTTCAGCAGTCGGAGCCTCGGCAGCGGTCTCCGCGTCGGCCGGAGCCGACCCGTCCGTCTGCTGCGCGGCCAGGTCGGCCTGTGCCTGCTGCATCGCGGCCTGCATGGCCGTGAGCACCGGGCCGTCGTCACGCATCGCCGTACGCGCCTGCGCGTTCTCGGCCTGCGTGACTTCGCGCTGGACGGCAGCAGCCGCCTGGCGCTCGGCTTCCTCGACGGCCGCAGCGCGACGCGCCTCGTGCCGCGGGGCGAGCTGCTTGGCCTCGTTCGGGAACGCGGCTTCCGCGTCGTCCGGCATGGCGGCCACGCGACCCTCGGGGTCGAACTGCCAGCCACGGATCATCGCCTCGGTGCGCGCCTCGCGGAGCGACAGGCCCAGGCGGTGACGGTCGTGCTCGATGCGCACGATCTTCAGCGGGACCACGTCGCCCTCTTCGACGACCTCCTCGGGGTGACCGATGCGGCGGTCGACGAGCTCGGACACGTGCACCAGGCCCTCCACCGGGCCAGGCAGGCGCGCGAAGGCGCCGAACGCGACGAGCTTCGTGATGACGCCGGGAACCACATCGCCCACCTGGTAGCGGGTGATGAGCTCTTCCCACTGCTCGGGCGACGCCCGGCGGATGGAAAGCGCGATCTTCTTGGTCTCCTGGTCGATGCGCATGACGTAGACGTTGACTTCGTCACCGACCTTGAACAGGTCTTCCGGCTGCGCGTTGCGGTCCCACGAGAGCTCGGACAGGTGAACGAGACCATCGGCACCGCCGAGGTCGACGAACACACCGAAGTTGCGGATCGAAGTGATGATGCCCTTGCGGATCTCGCCCTCGGCGAGCTCGTCCAGCAGGCGATCCTTCTGCTCCGCACGCCACTCCTGGAGCGCAGCGCGCTCAGACAGGATGACGCGGTTGCGCCGGCGATTGATCTCGATGACCTTCAGGCGCAGCGCGCGGCTCACCTGCGCGGACAGCGGGTTCGTGCCATCCGTGCCGGGCTTGGCACCGACCACCTGCGACATCGGGATGAACGCGTTGACGCCCTCCACGTTCGCGAGGAGTCCGCCCTTGTTGTAGCCCGTGATCTCCGCCTCGAAGATCTCGCCGGACTCGAAGCGCTCCTGCAGCGTGCGCCAGCCCTGCTCGCCGCGGGCGCGGTCGATGGACAGCGCCACCTGGCCCTCGGGGGTCTCGGGCTGCACGACGTAGACGAGCACGGGATCACCGGGCTTGAGCTTCGTCAGGGGCTCAGCGCCCATCGAGTGCATTTCCTGCACCGGGACGATGCCCTCGGACTTGAAGCCGATGTCGACGACGAGCCCGTCGCGCTCCACGCTCATGACGGTGCCTTCGACAACTTCGCCTCGGCGAAGCTGGCGGGGTTCCGCAGCTGATGCGCTATCGAGGAGCGCCGCCATGTCCTCGATTTCATCGGTCGCGGCTGGGGTGGTCTGGTTGGTCAACGCTGTATCTGCCTCCGGAAGGATGTGACGCCCGCCCGGGAACTCACCGGACGCACGGCCGGGGCGCATGATAACACGCCCGGTACCCGGCTCCATCCTTCGCGCACACACATGAGGTGAGAGGTCGAGGGACGTCATCGGGGGTTGCTCGCCCCGGCGCTCGCTTCACGAGCCCGGATAAAGCAGCAGGCCATCCCGTTTAGCGGGATGGCCTGCATAGTCCTGGCGGTGGCCTATTTTCCGCACCCAGTTGCCCGGGGAGTATCGTCAGCGCTGCGACGTTTCACTTCCGTGTTCGGAATGAGAACGGGTGGGTCCGCCGCGCTCTAACCACCAAGAACCGAAGTATTGCGCGCGGATCGGGAAATAGCAACCCCCTGCGCCCTGTTCTCAGGAGATCTTTCCGAAATAGTACATTCGTGTTGCCATCTGGCCCTCTCGACCGTCGGCGCCATTCCCTCCCGATCCCAGTTGGCCGGTCAACCCCACTGGCCCCCGTCGTCCTTCGGAGCGACTGCCCCGACCCGCCAGGCGCCCACGGCACCCCGACCGGGACGTCATCGCCGTGGCGCCCGTCCTGCCTGCCTCGCCGCCTGCACTCACCCCGCGCCCAAGCCTCGACCGCTCGCCAGGGAACGACCAGAGCGCCGGCACGAGCTGAACCGTCGCCGCTGAGTCCAGACACAACGAAGCCGCCTCTTGCGAGGCGGCTTCGTATTCAATCGTTGGTAGCGGGAGAGGGATTCGAACCCCCGACCTTCGGGTTATGAGCCCGACGAGCTACCGCTGCTCCATCCCGCGCCGACCATTCGAGCCACCTCACGGCAACTCGAGCACTGCGCCATGCGCCCCGCTCGGCACCTCGACGTGTCGAGGTTGCGAGACAGGCAGTGGCACCTGCACACAGAATACTGCGCGAGCCCGACGTTTCCAGCAGTCTACGAATCGCCACATCAACAGATCGAAGATGTGCTTGATAGAGGGTCAAGCCCTCGACCATTAGTACCGGTAAGCTCAACGCATTGCTGCGCTTCCACCTCCGGCCTATCAAACCAGTAGTCTTCTGGCGGTCTTACCCGGTTAACCCGGTGAGTGACCTCATCTTGG
>CANKAU010000023.1 GCA_947479915.1 Chloroflexota bacterium | reverse complement strand
GCACAAGGGGCCCACGCGGATCACTCCCGGGGCCGCCTCGTGCGGATCGAGGCGCGCCGCTACGGCAGGGCGACGGCCCAGTTGTTGATCGCGGCGCCCTTGGCGTCACCGGCGGCCTGGTCCGCCTGGTCCGCCTGGTCCGCCTGGTCCGCCTGGAAGAAGTAGAGCGGCAGCCCCTTGTAGGCGATCTGCTTCGCCCCGTCGTCGCGGGTGACCACGGTCAGGTCGCCCGTGACCCCGGCGCCCTTCGTCGGCGCGGCGTCCGAGGCCTTCAGCGGCGGCCAGTTGGTGGCGCAGGTGCCGTTGCAGACGCTCTTGCCATTCCCGGCGACGTCGTTCTTGAACACGTAGAGCGTCATGCCGCGCGTGTCGACCAGGACGTCCTTCCCGTCCACCTTCGCGAGCTTCACGGTCGTGGCGGCAGCGGGAGTCGCAGCTGCGGCCGTCGGCGCCGGCGTCGTCGCGACCGGAGCAGGGGTCGTGGCGGCAGCCGTCGGGGCGGCCGCGGTCGGCGTAGCGGGCGCCGGAGTGCCCCCGCACGCGGCGAGCAGCAGCGTGCCACCCGCCAGCGTCGAGGTGATGAGGGCGGTCAGACTCAGTCGGGGCATCGGTTCCTCCGTTGGTTCGGGGCCTCGTGCGCGACAAGCGTCGCAACGTGCCTCGTGCGACTGACTCGCAGGGGAACGTCGCGCGGATCACACGCGGTTCCAGCGAGGCGCGCGGCGTGGCACACTGGCGCAGCAGCACGCCCGCCCGGGCGCGCCCCCCGCGGAGCGAGCCATGACGAACGCCCACCGACTCGGCATCTCCATCACGTACTGCACCAAGTGCCACTTCCTGCCGCGCGCCGGCTGGGTCGCACAGGAACTGCTGCACACGTTCGAGGATTATGTCTCTGGGGTGACGCTCATCCCGGGCGGTGGCGGCCAGTTCGACATCCATTACGGCGACGAGCTGCTCTTCTCGAACAAGATCGAGGGCCGCTTCCCCGAGACGCGCGAACTCCGCGAGATGCTCGCCGCGCGCATCGACGACGCCCCCCGCAGCCGCCATGCCCGCACGGAGACGCCTGCCGAGGCAGCGCCGGTCGGTGCGGCCGCCTCGCCGGGTACCGGCGCGGAGTGACCGCGTGCCCGCCGCGTGCGCGCGCTGCGGCGGCGTCGGCCTGGTGGCCTGCGACTCCTGTCGAGGGTTCGGCGGCTTCGTGTGCTGGTCCTGCGCCGGACATGGCGAGGACGACGACGGCGAGGTTTGCCGAATGTGCGGTGGCAGCGGCGCGCTGAGCTGCGCGCACTGCCGCGGCGAGGGCGGCGTGGGCTGCCCGGGCTGTGATCGGCGGGGCGTCGTGGACGCCTGACGGCCTGACCCGACGAACGCGCTCGACGGGCGCCGGTATCCTCGATCACATGGAACCGCTCGTCCCCGACTACACCTCGATCACCTTCCCCGCCGCGCCCGCGGACCGGCCCTACGTGATCGTGAACATGGTCAGCAGCGCCGACGGCCGCGTGACCGTGGAGGGCACGGAGCGGGGCCTCGGCTCGGCGCGTGACCAGCGGCTGATGCGCGAACTACGCGTGCACGCCGACGTGACGCTCAACGGCGCCGGCACGCTGCGGGCCAGCGGCACGTCGTCCCGCCTCGGCGACCCGCTCCTCGAGGATCTGCGCGAGCGCCGCGGGCTGCCGCGCATGCCGATCGCCTCGGTGCTCAGTCGCAGCGGCGACCTGCCGCTCGACCGGCTGTTCTTCACCGCGCGTGACTTCGACGCGATCGTCTATCTCTCAGACGCCGCGCCCCCCGAGCGCCTGCGCGCCGTCGAGGCGACGGGACGCCGCGTCGCGCTGCTGCCTGCGGGCGACGAGATGCCCGCGATGCTCCGTCACATGCGACACGAGCTGAGCGCTGGGCTGCTGCTGGTGGAGGGCGGCCCGAAGATCAACGGTGAGTTGTTCGACCTCGACGCCGTGGACGAGTTCTTCCTCACGCTCGGCGGAGTGATCGTGAACGGGAACGTCCTGAAGCCGCCCGTGGAACGCGACCGCCCGCCCTCGATCGCCACGCTCACACAACTTGAGCTGGTGTCCGCGATCCCGAACGGCGAGACGAACGAGGTGTACCTGCGCTACCGCGTGCGCCGCTAGAAGAAGCGCCGCACCAGCGCCAGCAGCGCACTGAGCACCACCGACGCGAGGATCATCGAGGTGATCGGGATGGCGACGCGCACGCTCTCGCGCTCGATGCGGATGTCGCCGGGCAGCCGCCCGAACCAGTGGACGGCACCCGTGCTGATGAGCAGCCCAACGAGGACGATCGCGATGCCGAGGCCCACGATCAGCACGCCCGCCTGCCGATCCATCGAGGTATCGCGCTACTTCTGCGCGGCCGCGCGGAACACCTCGACGGTGCGCGCGATGCCCTCGTCCAGCGACACCTGCGGCGTCCAGCCCCACACCTCGCGCGCGCGCGTCGTGTCCATCGCCATGCGGGGAATGTCGCCCGCACGCGGCGGCGCCATGATCGGCGCACGCTCGTAGGCGCAGTGCTTCGCCAGCACCTCGAAGATCTTGTGAGTGCTGGTCTCCAGGCCGGTGCCGACGACACACATCTCGCCGGTCGCCGCCTCCGAGGCGCGCACCTGCGCCTCCACGACATCTTCGACGTACACGTAGTCACGCGTGTCGCCACCGGTACCGAAGATCGTGACCGGCTCGCCGCGCAGCATGCGCTCCGCGAAGATCGCGACCACGCCGGCCTCGCCGTGCGGGTCCTGGTACGGGCCGTACACGTTGCCCGGCCGCACCGAGGCGACCGTCATGCCGGTCTCCCACTCCACGATCTTCAGGAACTTCTCCGCGGACGCCTTCGAGGCGCCGTAGAACGAACGCGGTTCGACGGGCGTGTCGTCATTCGCGGGCACGATCTCGGGCGCACCGAACATCGCGCCGCCGGACGAGGTGAACACGAAGCGCCGAGCACCCGCCTCCGCCGCCGCCCGCGCGAGCATGACCGACGCGATCACGTTCGTCTCGATATCAAGGCGCGGTTCGCGCATCGACACGGACACGGAGGCCTGCGCGGCGAGGTGGAACACGACCTCCGGCTTCACTTCCGCCACGACACGCGACACGCCGGCGTCGTCGCGCAGATCCAGGCGCACGTCACGCCAGCCCTCGACCGGCCGGCGAGGCTCGGCGACGTCCAGCCCGGTGACCTCGTGCCCGGCGGAGTGAAGACGACGGACCAGGTGACCCGCGATGAAGCCCGAGGTGCCGGTGACCAGGATGCGCAATGGATCCTCCATGTCAAAGCCAAGTGGTAACGCTAACCAACTCGACCGTAATCGTCCTCGATACGGACCACATCTTCTAGTTCGGCCGAAGACGATCCCCATTCGGAAGAGCCGTCCGTGATGCCCGATCCGAGCGTAGGATCAACTCCGCGTGTCGCACCGTGAGCATCGCACGCCTGGCTGCGGCGTCGCTCGCGCTCCGCGTACTGCGAGATGACGAACCATGGGGAAGAGCATTCAAGAACGCATCGTGGAGGCACTCTTCGCGCGTGTGAGCCGAGGGCGTGGGCGGAGCCTGCTCGTCGGGGTGCTGCGCACACGCTGGGGGCGGTACGCGATCGGCGTCGCGCACCGGGTGCTTCCCGCGCGCCAGCCGATCGGGGTGCTCGCGGTCGTCCTCGACGAAACGGGGCGCGTGCTGCTGCTCGATCACGTCAGCCGCGCGGAGCATCCCATCGGCCTGCCCGGCGGCTGGCTGGCGCGCGCCGAGCGGCCCGAGGACGGCGTCTGCCGTGAGCTGCACGAGGAGCTCGGACTGCAGGTGACGGGGACGCGCTACCTGCTCTCCGCGCCGCATCGGCAGGGCACCGGCCGTCCCTACGGCCTGACGCTGGTGTTCGCCGCGAAGGTCGCCGCCGGCGCCCTCGTCACCCTGTCGGGCGAGGTGCTCCGCGTCATGTGGATGTCCCCCGACGAGGCGCTCACGCAACTCCGCGACTTCGAGGCCGAGGCCGTGCGCCTCGTCGTTACGCGCGACGCTTAGGAGCCCGCGCGGAGCGGCAGGGGCATCGGCTTCCTCGGCGGGCGCGTGAAGTCGAACTCATTGCGCAGGTCGCCAAGGATCGGGAGGTTCTCGCGCACCACGGTTCGCGAGTCGGGCCTCGACATCGTCTTCGGATCCAGGCGCTTAGGCGATCCCGTAGGTAGCCTCGATGCCGAGCCGACCGATCGCGTTGAACGCGGAGGCGACGGAGTCGCTCGCGAAGTCGTGCGCGGCCCAGGGCATCCAACGCTTCACCTTCGGCTCCTCGTGCTCTGTCTACGACTCGCTGCCTCCCGGCGTCGTGTATGACGAGGACGCCGTGCTCACACCGCGTGGCGCGTACGCCGGATCGAAGGCACAGGCCGAGGTCTACCTGCGCGAGAGTACCTCCACGGATTTCCGCCCGACCATCCTGCGACAGGGCACGGTGTAAGGCGCCAGCCCGCGCATGCGCTACGACCTGGTCGTCAACACGTTCGTGCGTGACGCCACGCGCCTCGGGCGGCTCATGCTGCATGGCGGCGGCACGATGCACCGCCCGCTTGTCGACATCCGCGACGTTGCGGAGGCGCACATCGCCTGCCTCGAGGCGCCGATCGAGCGCGTCGGGGGCCAGACGTTCAACGTGCTGCATCGCAACCTCCAGGTCCGCGAGGTCGCCAACGCCGTCGTGAGCGAGTTCGCGCGACGCGGTCATGCCGTGGAGCTGCAGGACGGCCCGCTGCCCCCGATCGTCCGCGAGTACCAGTGCACCAGCGACCGCCTCCCTGCGGCGACCGGCTTCGCGCCCTCGCGCGCGCTCGAGCAGGTGCTCCCGGAGTTGATCGCTCTGACCGAGAACGGCTACGGCGACTTCGACAACAAGCGCTACTACAACATCGACTGGATGACTCCGCTCCGCGAGGAGATTGAGTCTCCGTTCGTTCGTCGCCTTGCGTCCGCCGGCGAGGGCGTGTAACCGGCCGAGCTCGGGAGGGACGAACGCGCGCTGTGACGACCGATCGTGCCGATCTGGCGATCCCGGTCACCGAACCGCGTGCGCACGCGCCGTGGGAGTTCGCCGCCAAGCGCATCCTCGATCTGGTCGTCGCAATTCCCGCGACGATCGTCCTCGCGCTTGTCGCGATCCCGCTGGCGGTGCTCATCCGTCGCGATTCGCCCGGCCCGACCTTCTTCACATCGCGGCGGTTTGGCGAGGGCGGCCGGACGATCACGATCGTCAAGTTTCGGACGATGTATCGGGACGCCGAGCAACGCCTGGAGCAGGCCCGGCACCTGTCGAACACGCAGGGGCCCTCGTTCAAGGCGGCCGACGACCCTCGCATCACGCGGGTTGGGAAGTGGCTGCGTCGCACGAGCATCGACGAGCTGCCGCAGGTGCTCTGCGTCCTTCGCGGTGACATGTCGATCGTCGGGCCTCGACCGGTCCAGTCGATCGACTTCCGTGGGTATGAGCACCTGCTCGAGATCCGGAACCTCGTGAAGCCCGGCCTGACGGGGCTGTGGCAGGTCAGCGGCCGCAGCAACCTCCCGTTCGCGGAGATGGCGCGCCTCGACCTGCACTACGCGCACAGGTGGTCGGTGTGGCTCGACCTGTGGATCATCGTGCGGACGATCCCCGCCGTCCTGTTCGGCCGGGGGGCGATGTAGGGCCAAGGCTACCGCCTGGCGAGCCGCTGCCCTTGCGCATCGAACACCAGGTCGCGCTCAAACGCTCCCTCAAACGCGGAGATCTGCTGCTGCCCGGCGTTCACGACTACGCGCAGTTGATCGCGCTGCTGGCCGCCCTGCTTCCACACCACGAGCCCCTGCGCGGTCGCCCGCTCGGCGTTCCCGCCCGGCGTGTAGGTGAGTCGGAGCGACACCGTCTTGCCATCCGGCACCAGGATCAGCCCGGAGAGCAGGCTGAAGTCGGACAGCACCTCCAGTCCGGGGGGACGGGAGAATCCATCAATGAAGTCGAAGGTCGTGCCCCGCGGGAGGTAGATGCGGACGTAGTTGCCGAACGTGCCAGGCGCGTCGTTCATCTTGCGCGCCACGGGATCCCAGATCTGGCCACCCTGCCCCAGCCGGCTATAGCGCGTGCCGGTAAAGCTCGAACGCTCGTTGGTCCAGCGAACCAGCAGGTCCACCTTGCCATCCGCCCGGGCGAGGTAGGTGATATCGCGCAGGATGGCGCTCTGGATCTTGTTGTACGAGATGTTGGAGTCGACGACGGCCAGCATGTCGTGCTCGGGCACGGGCTGCAGGGAACCGTCGACGCGGAACTGACGTAACAGTGCCGTACTCCGGGGCTCCCGGCTGTACACCTGGAGATCCCGCCCGCCGGCGCCCTTTGTGAAGGCCGCAATCAACCTCGGCACCTGGTCCGCGCCCGCATCCTGCACGCGCCCAATGAGCGTCCGGAGCACCGGCTGCAGCAGCTGGCGCTTTCGAGAAACGGAATCCGTACCCGCCTCGAAGATCTCTTCCTCGAGCTGCGCGAGGAAGTTGTCCGCCGTCAGCTGCTCCGAGAATCCCTCGACCGTGACCGGCCCCGTCGCGCGCAGCAGCAGCTGGATCATCGGGGTATTGACCGCGATCACGCCGTCCGCCTCGATTCCCTGATCCTCTTTGAGGAACTGGAGCACGCGCTCAGCCGACACGGGGAAGTCAGGATCCCAGGCCGCATCGCGGACCATCCAGAGCCCGGCCCCCATGGACTGGCTCAGTGACTGCGGCGGGCGGCGATTCGGCAGCTTGGGGGGATCGAACTCAACCGACGACCGATACTCCGAGGAGACGAGGCGGCCACGCTCGATGACCACCACGCCCATCGTGCCGGTGTAGCCCCCGTTCGCGCGGATCTCCTGTTCATTCTGACCGAGGACGACGTAGGTGCGCCGCTGGTCGAATCCGAGCAGCGGGTCCAGCCCGGTGGCGGCGGCCGAAGCGATCGCGCCGGCGGTCTTTGCCTCGGCGAGGTCGTGAGCGAGCCCATCGACGAGCCGCTGTGCGCGCTGTAGCGGCCCCATCCAGCGCACGCGCCGCAGACGCTCCGCTTCCACACCGTCAGCCTGGAGGCCCGCGATTTCGCGCTGCAACTCCGGGCCACGCGCCACCAGCACCTCGCGAGCGCGCGCGGCGATGCCACCAGACCCGGCGAAGAGCGGCTCACCGATCCGCAGGAGGGCCGTGGCATGCGTCGCGACGCTGGCGCCAAGGTCGATCGCGTCCGGGCCGGCGCCAACCTGCTCCCCGACGACCGGGATCACGCCGACCGCTCTCGCGACCCAGCGCAGATACCCCATCCTCGACCGCGCACGCTCAAGGTGCTCCTGAGCGCTCCCCAGGTCCGCGACCAGTCGGTCGTAACCGCCTCGGTTAGGCCACGCGCCTGCCTCGAAGCGCACGAGCGGAGTCAGCGCGGCCCCGGCTTCGATCCACGGAAGCGCTGGCCAGCGACAGCTCGCGGCGCATATCGCGCAGGCGCAGCCCGGCGTCCACCGCTGGTCCCAGCACGAAGATCGCGCCGAGCACCATGACGGCGGCCTGACGGCGCGTGGGATGGCGAAGCGTGCGCCATGCCCGCCGGAGGTAGCGAGAAAGCACCCCGCGAAGTCGGGCTACCCCGTCGAGGCGCATAGGTGTCCGGCCTACGTAACCTTCAGCGGGACGCCCTGCTTGCACAGCGGGCACTCGTCCGCGGCGTAGCTCTGCATCACCACCTCGGTCGCCGGGAGGAACGGGACGTCACCGAAGGTGACCTTCCCGCCCGTTCGGTCGGCGATCGCCGACACACAGACCGGCTCGCCGCCCGCCTTGATGACCGCCTCGATCGTGTCGACGAGCGATCCGCCCGTGGTGACGATGTCGTCGACGACCATCACCTTCTCGCCCGGCTGCAGCTTGAAGCCGCGCTGGAACGAGCGGCCGCCGTGCTGATCGGTCTCGCAGAAGATGCCGCGGATGCCGAGCTGGCGGGCGACCTCGTAGGCGAGGAGCACGCCGCCCGTGGTGGGGCCGGCGACCGTCGTGGGAGCAAAGGCACGGCCGTGCTCGGCCATCTTCTTGCACACCAGTTCGGTGTACTGGGGCCACTGGAGCAGGTTGAACTTCTCCAGGTACTGCCCGGAGTGACGGCCGGAGGTCAGCTGGAAGTGACCTTCGAGGTACGCGCCCGACGCGCGGAGGGCTTCGACGACTTCGGGATCTACAGTGATGGTGACACCTCCGGCTGAAGCCGCATGCTGCGAGGCGCCGACCCGGCAGCGGGTCGTGACGCGGGGGCATTACCGGCGGCGGCGACCGGCGTGCCGAACTCACTCTGGATGACCTGCGCCGCGCGCAGCGGCCAGTACCGCAGGTCCACGCGCCCCACCACCTCGGCCATGTCGACCATGCCGATGAGGTGCGAGTCCAGCGAATTGTTGCGGTTGTCGCCCAGCACGAACAACTTGCCCGGTGGGACGGTCTGTGGCTTGTACTCGTAGTTGGGCGGCGCAGAGATGTACGGCTCGTCGTAGGCGATGCCGTTGACGATCACGTGGCCGTTCTTCACCTCGACCGTCTGGCCGGGCAGCGCGATGATCCGCTTCACGAAGTCGCGCTCACGCGGGACTCGCTGCTGGATGAAGATGACGACGTCGCCCTGCCGAGGCGCCCCGAAGGGCTGCCAGTTGTCGTCGGCCACGCCCGGCAGCCAGCTCAGGTCGAGCGAGCGGTACGCGAGGCGGTTCACGATCAGCGCTTCGCCATCGTGGAAACTCGGCACCATCGAGTTCCCATCCACGCGGTAGTTGTGGGCCACTGCGCGCACCGCGACGAACATGATCATCGCCAGGGCGATCACCTCAAGGGTCTCGGTGAGGCCGCGGAGGCCCCACGGCCAGATCGCCTCGCGCAGGGGGACGCGCTCGGCCGCCCACGGGTCGAACGCAGTCAGACCGCCGTGCGTCAGCACGGGGCGCGCGACCCTCTCGAAGGGCTCGGTCACGTCGAAGGGGTCAACTGGTTCGATTGAGGGGTCGCTGGTCATCGCTCCGAGTATATCGGCGCGACCGACTAAGGCTCCCAAGAGTTGTTATGCGCGCTGCGCGGCGCCGAGGAGGTCGATGCGATCCTCGGCGACGGCGGCGACCGCGGCACGCCCCGCTCGGAGCGCCGGGCGCGGGTCGTTGCCGGTCGCGCCACCGATCGCCTTCGTGAACGCCGAGTGGATCTCCGTGCCGATGTTCACCTTGCGGATGCCGTTCAGGACCGCCGCCTTCAGGTCGTGCGGCGTCACCCCGGATCCGCCGTGGAGCACCAGCGGGAGCGACCGCGTGGCGATCCGCAGCTCCTGCAGCAGGTCGAGGCGCACCTCCCCGGCCATGCCGTGCGCCGTGCCCACGGAGACGGCGAGGGAGTCCACCCGCGTCTCCTGCACGAAGCGCGCCGCGGTCTCGGGGTCCGTCAGCGCCATCTCGGAGGTGCGCACGCCCGGCTCGCGGCCGCCCACGTGGCCCAGCTCGGCCTCGAGGCCGAGACGCGCCTCCTGCGCGGCGGCGTAGGCCAGCATCGTCTCGCGGCGGTTCCGCTCCAGTGGGAACGTGGATCCATCGAACATGAGCGAGGTGAACCCGGCGCGGATCGCCTGACGGATGAGGTCGAGGGTCGGCGCGTGGTCGAGATGCACGGCCACGGGTACGGTCGCCCGGGCAGCCAGCGCGCGCCCGACGGCCGCAGCGACCTCCACCCCGCCGAAGTGGTCGAGGTTGCTCGGGTTGAACTGGAGGAAGATCGGGGCGCGGCGTGCCTCGGCGGCGTCCAGCACCCCCATCGCCATCTCGAGGTTGGAGACGTTGAACCCGGGGACGGCGTAGCCGCCGCGCTCCGCCGCCGCCAGCAGTTCGATCGCTCCAGCGAGCGGCATGTCAGCGCCTCCGAGGGTGCACGAGCGCGTCCGAGGACCGGGAGCGCATGCTAACCTCCGCCCCGCGGTCCACGCGAGGTGGTTCACCCGGCATGACGTCCCCTGCACACCCGCGCCCCGGCGTCGAGGCCGATCCCGCCCTCGACGACCTGATTCAGCGCGCACAGCGCGGCGAGCTGCCCGCCTTCAACGCGATCGTCCTCCGACACCAGGACGCGGTGTACTCCCTCGTCCTGCGCATGCTCTCATCGGCCGAAGCCGCGGAGGACGTGACGCAGGAGGCCTTCGTCTCCGCATGGCGGCATATCGACTCCTTCCGGGGCGGCTCGTTCCGGTCATGGCTCTTCACCATCGCTGCCAACCGTGCGCGCGACGAACTGCGGAAGGGGGTGCGACGCCCGACGACGAGCCTCGACGCCGCCCGTGACGACCCCGACCGCGCCGACCTTGATCCCGTCGACGGCGACCCGAGCCCGGAGGCGCAGGCCGAGCAGGGCGAACTGCGCACCGCGCTCGAAGCGGCGCTCGCGGAGCTGCCCCCCGACTGGCGCGAGGTGGTCGTGATGTCGGACATCCACGGGCTGGACTACGCCGAGATCGCCCAGGCGACCGGCCTCGCGCTGGGCACCGTGAAGTCGCGCCTGAGCCGCGCCCGCGCGAGGCTGCGCGAGGTGATCCTCGCCTCGACGGAACTCGCCGAGGCGGCGCAGCGTCTGAGTGACAGGCGGTGAACCTGATGACGTGGTGGTCGCGACTCAAGACGCCCGATCGCGGTGCCTCCGAGCGCCCCTCCGCGCCCCTCGAGGCGCTACAGGAGCGCGCGTCGGCCTACCTCGACGACGAGCTCGCCGCAGCGGATCGCGCGGCGTTCGAGGCCGAGCTCGCCGCGAGCGAGGAGGCGCGCGACCAGCTCGCCGACCTGCGGCTGGTGCGAGACGCGATCGCCGGCATCGGCGTCGTGCGCGCCCCACGTTCGTTCGCGCTCACCGCGCCGCCCGTCCCCATGACCACCGGCCCGCGCCGCCTCGAATGGGCCACGCGCGCGGGAGCGGGAGTCGCGGCGCTGCTCTTCGTCGTCGCGCTCACCAACGGTCCCAGCCGCGGCGACACGCCGGTGACGTTCGGTACCACCGCGCGCGAGTCAGCGTCGCAGGCCGCGCCGAAGAACGCCGTACCGACGGCCGCCGACCTCGCCCCCCCCGGGTCGTCCGCGACGCTCCCGACGACGCCCGCCCCGACCGCCAGCGGGACAGTCACCACGGGCGCCGCGCCGGCGGCGCCGACCTCGACATCCGTTGCCGCCGCCCCGCGCGCTGCCGCGCCCGTCGCGCCCGTGGCCACTCCCGCGTCGGCTGCGCCGACGGCTTCCCCGGCGTTCGCACCGACCACCCCGCCGGACGCGGGTGGCGCGGCCGGCAGTGCTCCCACGACGACGCAGGCACCTCCGCCGTCGCTGGCCCCCGCAACCGCACCGCCCGCGGCCAATCCGACGCCCAGCGGCTCCCCGGCCGCGGCTGCCGCGCCGGCCTCAACGCCCGCCGCAGCGCCTCCTTCGACGACGCTCGCCGCCACGCCGACGGCGACCCCGCGTGCGCTCGTCGCGCCGGCCGCGCCGGCACCGGCGACCCCGGGCGGGGCGAGCAATGCCGCCCCCGCGGTCACCGCCGCGCCCGAATCGACCGCTGCGGCCGCCGCGCCGAGGACGCCCGAGACCGCGACACCGACGCCGGGCGTCGCGGGGAACGCGACCGGCGCACCCTCGACGGCTCCCGTGACCTCGCCGGTCACGACACCTCTCGCGACGACGCAATCGCCCGGCTCGGACAGCGCGGGAACCAGCGCGCCGGTGCGTGCGTCTCAGGGGATGAACGGCGTCGCGGCTGGCCTCGGGCTGCTGACGCTGGCGCTCGTGGCGGCGTCCGTCGCGCAGTACGCGGCGCGAAGACGCGTACAGTCGAGGTAGCCCGCGAGGGACGGCCCTTCGCCGGAAGGACCGTCATGTCTCACTCACTCACCCTCCACACCCGTCGCTCCGCGCTGCGCACGCTCCTCATGGGCGCGGTCGCGGCGACCGCCCTCGGCGCCATCGCCTGCACGCCCAAGACCGAGGTCACTGTGGCCGGCCCAGCCCAGCAGAGCGGCATCGCGGTCACCGGCTCCGCGAACGTCTCCGTGAAGCCGGATGTCGCGCGGCTGAACCTCGGCGTCGAGGTGACCGACACCACCGTCGCCAACGCGCGCTCGAAAGCCGCGGACGCGATGACGAAGGTGCAGACGGCGCTCAAGGCGAAGGGCGTGCAGGAGAAGGACATCCGGACGCAGTCGCTGAACATCACGCCGCAGTACACCCAGTCGCCCGACCGCACCGTCCCGCCCGCGATCCGCGGCTACCTGGTCAGCAACGTGCTTCAGGTCACCGTCCGCAACATCGACAGCGCATCCGAGGTGCTGGACGCGGCGGTCGCCGCCGGGGGGAACACCGTGCGCGTGAACGGCATCTCGTTCACCGTCGACCAGCCGGAGCAGTTCCTGTCGCAGGCGCGGGAGGAGGCGGTGAAAAACGCCCGCGCGCGCGCCGAGGTGCTGGCGAAGGCGGCCGGGGTGACGCTGGGCTCCGCGCGATCCGTCACCGAATCCGGGAACAGCGGGCCGGTGGCCCTCGACCGGGTGGCAGCCGCACCGTCCGCGGCGAACGCGCCGACGCCGGTGAACCCGGGCGAGCAGCAGATTCAGCTCACGGTGTCCGTCGTGTACGACATCTCGCCGGGGAAATAGTCGGGACGAGTTATAACGCCCCTAATTTGAGGAATTAGTTCTGCCGATACTCCGCCCGGGGGGAGCCGCAACACGGCGGTCTCCATGCGAGCGGGGTGGGAGATGCGGCGTTCACTTCCCGAGATCTTCCCGTGGCTGGTAGCCCTGCTGGCTTCCAGCGCGGCGTTCTACATGATCGAAGCCAACCCCGACCTCGAGGCGGCCATCGAGTGGCGGTCGCCTTCGGGGCACAGCCAGGTCGTGACGCTGGTCGCAGCGATCTGCGCGGTGGTGACGGCCGTCGTCAGCACCGCCGCACTCCGCTCGGCGAATCCTCGACTGCTGTGGCTCGCGCTGGCCTTCCTCACGCTGTCCGGGCTGTACGCCGTCCACGGGCTGACCACGCCGGGCATCATCATCGACCGCCAGTACCAGGCGGTGATCGGTTTCACGGGGCGCCTGGCCTTCCTCAGCGCGACCACCTTCTTCGTCGCGAGCGCGATCGATTGGGAGTGCTGGTTCACGCGCGCCGCGGTGCGCTGGAGAGTCGCGGTCTTCGCCCTCACCGTGGCGTCGTTGCTCGCCTATGCCGCGATGGCGATCGTCTTCCCCGCGTGGGTGCCGAGGTGGTTCGTCGAGAGCCAGGCGATCGCGCTCGGTACGACGCTGACGGTCGTCGCGTTCGGCAGTCTCACAGCAGTGCGGTACTTCATCGGCTATCGGCGCAGCGGACTGCCGCTCTACGGCGCGGTGACCGTGGCGATCGTGCTGGTGATCGAGGCGCAGATCTCGATGCACCTCGCCGTGTCGTGGCAGGCGCTGTTCTGGCTGTACCACCTGCAACTGCTCGCCGGCTGCGTCACCATCCTCTGGGCGATCGTCGCCGAGTGGGGCCGAGGCCGCACGATGCAGGCGCTCCAGCAGCTCACTGCGTCCGACGTGATGAGCCAGCTTCGCGCGGGCCAGACGGACTCGATCGTCAGCCTCGCGGCGGCGCTCGAGGGGCGCGACGGCTACACGCTGGGCCACGGCGAACGCGTGGCGGCGCTGGCGATCCTCGTCGGCCAGCAGTTACGAGTCCCCGCGCCGAAACTGCGCGCGATCGCAGCGGGCGCGCTGCTGCATGACGTCGGCAAGATCGGCATCCCGGACGCAGTACTCCACAAGCGCGGCCCCCTCGACCCTGCTGAGTACGACGTCATCAAGGAGCACACCACGCGCGGCGACACGATGATCTCCGCGGCGATGAACGGCCCCATTGAGCGCGCCGTCGTTCGGCACCACCACGAGCGCTGGGACGGCAAGGGCTATCCCGACGGCCTGGCGGGCGAGGACATCCCGCTGGAGGCGCGCATCGTGGCAGTCGCGGACGTGTACGACGCCCTGCGCTCCAACCGGGCCTATCGCGGCGCGCACACCCGCGAGGAGACCCGGACGATGATCGAGGACGGGAAGGGCACCCAGCTCGACCCCCGCTGCGTCGAGGCGCTCCTCTCGGTCGCCGAGCAGTGGGAGCAGCAGTACGCCGCGGACCACCTGGCCTACGACGAGCGGCGCTCGGCCTGATGCCCGGCGGCCGGGTCGCGCGGATCCTCGGCTGGGTGGTGGCGGCGAACGCACTCGCGATCCTCGGTGTGACCGCGCTGCCCACCCCGGTGCGCGAGGCGGCCGGGCGGCTTGCTCTCTGGTGCCGCCTCGGCTGAGCGCGGGCGGAGCCGGTCGGATCGCTCCCGCAGGGCGAGTGCGGCGGCTTCGAGACGCCGGTGGTACGCTCGCCGACGACAGCCCTCCGCTCCCCGCGTCGAGGTAGCCCCGTGGTTCTGAGCGATCACTCCATCCGCGAAGCGTTGGATTCCGGCCGACTGAAAGTCGAGCCGATGGGCGAGAACGCCATCCAGCCCGCCTCGCTCGACATCCGGCTGGACGCGCACTTCCGCGTGTTCCGCAACCACCGCCAGGCGTACATCGACATCCGCGAGGAGATGGAGGAGCTCACGGAGCCCCAGTCCATCGCGGAAGACGAGCCGTTCGTGCTGCACCCGGGCGAGTTCGTCCTCGGCTCTACGGTCGAGCGCGTCGAACTGGCGGACGACCTGGTAGCGCGCGTCGAGGGCAAGTCCTCGCTCGGGCGCCTCGGGCTGCTGGTACACGCGACAGCCGGGTTCGTGGACCCGGGGTGGAAGGGCAACCTGACGCTGGAGCTGTCCAACGTCTCCACGCTGCCCATCCGCCTGTACTTCGGCATGAAGATCGGTCAGCTCTCGTTCCAGAACCTCACGACGAAGGCGGATCGCCCCTACGGCCACCCCGACCTCAAGTCGAGGTACCAGGGCCAGACCATGCCGACCGCCAGCCGCATCTACCGCGACTTCCAGAGCCGCAGCTAGGCCGCCGGTGCCGTCCGAGTTCATGCGCGCCGCCCTCGACGAGTCGCGCGCCGCGCTCGGCACCACCTCGCCCAACCCCGCCGTCGGATGCGTGATCGTGCGCGACGGGCGCATCGTCGGGCGCGGGCGCACGCAGCCGCCCGGCGAGGCGCACGCAGAAGTCATGGCGCTCCGCGAGGCGGGCGACCTCGCCCGTGGTGCCGAGGCATACGTGACGCTGGAGCCCTGCTCGCACCACGGCCGCACGCCCCCCTGCACCGACGCGCTGATCGCTGCGGGCGTCGCCGCCGTGCACTTCTCGATCGAGGATCCCGACCCGCGCGTCGCCGGCTCCGGGGCGCAGGCACTCCGCGACGCCGGCATCGAGGTGCACGAGGGTGACGGGGCAGCCGAAGCTGAACGCCTCAACGAGGGCTTCCTGAAGCACCGCCGCACCGGCCTCCCCTTCGTCATCGCGAAGTTCGCCGCGAGCCTGGACGGGCGTATCGCGGCTTCCTCGGGCGACGCGCGCTGGGTGTCCGGCGAACCGGCACGCGCGTGGGCACACGACCTCCGCACGAGGATCGACGCGATCGTGGTCGGATCCGGGACGGTGCGAGCCGACGATCCGCACCTGACAGCCCGGCCCGGGGGCACCCTCGCGGCGCGGCAGCCGCTCCGCGTGGTGATCGACGGTGCCGGCCACACCTCCGCGCACGCGCGCGTCTTCGACGGCGCAGCGCCGACCCTGGTGGCGACGACGGAGCGCTCCGCACCCGGCTGGCGCGCCGAACTCGCCGAGCGCGGGGTGGACGTGGCACTCCTCCCGGGCACGGACGGGCGACACCTCGACCTCGGCGCGCTGCTGGCGCTCCTCGGTGAGCGCGAGGTGCTCACCGTGCTGGTGGAGGGGGGCGGGGTGCTGCTCGGCGCGCTTTTCGACCAGCGTTACGTGGATCGCCTTTATGCTGTGATCGCACCGGTCATCATCGGCGCGCACGACGCGCCCGCCGCCGTGGCGGGCCGCGGTGCGTCGGTCATGCGGGAGGCGCCACGCCTCCGCGACCTGACCGTGGAGCGACT
The DNA here is from genome assembly GCA_947479915.1 of Chloroflexota bacterium. GTDB lineage: Bacteria > Chloroflexota > Dehalococcoidia > UBA2979 > UBA2979 > SHYQ01. The sequence goes on along the minus strand of CANKAU010000023.1, from coordinate 19,494 downwards.
GGGCGAGGACGTCCTGATCGAGGGCGTCCCGGTCTGGCCCGCAGGCGAGGACAGCTGATGTTCACGGGGATCATCGAAGAACTGGGCACCGTGCGGCGCCGCGAGGGCGGCGAGCTGGTGATCGGCTGTTCGCTGATCCTGGATGACTCCCGCCTCGGCGACTCGATCGCTGTGAACGGCGTCGACCTGACCGTCCGAACGATGGACGGCGACTCGATGTCCTTCGACGTGATGAACGAGACGTTCCGCCGCTCCAACCTCGGGGAGCTCGTCGCCGGGGACATCGTGAACCTTGAGCGATCGGTGACCGGGGCGACCCGCATGTCCGGGCACATCGTCCGGGGCGTGGTGGAGACCACCTGCCACCTGATGAGCCTGACGCCTGAGGCGGACGCCATCATCGCGCGTTATCGCGTGCCGACGGAGTATCTGCGGTACATCGTCATGAAGGGGCCGGTCTGCGTGGACGGCGTCTCGCTGACGGTGATGGGCCGCGACGCCGAGTCGTTCTCGGTGTCGCTGGTGCAGTACACGCAGGAACACACGAACCTGACGCGCCGCCAGCCCGGCGACGCGATCAACCTCGAGACGGACATCTTCGCCCGTTACGTGGAGCAGATCCTGGAAGCGCGCGCCGCGCAGTAACCGGCGGCACGCGCGAGGAGGCAGCGATGGCGGAGAAGGCGACCCCACAGGCGAAGCCCCGCGCGGCCCGCGCCACGGTGCGTGCGACCGTCGAAGAGGCGATCGAGGAGCTGCGCGCCGGCCGCTCGATCATCATCACCGACGACGAGGATCGCGAAAACGAAGGCGACGTCGTCATCGCGGCGCAGTTCTGCACGCCGGAGGTCATCACCTTTTTCGCGCGCTACGCGAAGGGCCTGATCTGCGCCCCGCTGACCGAGGCCCGCGCGGACGCCCTCGACCTCCCGCCGATGACCACGCACAACACCGCGCCGCTCGGCACCGCGTTCACCGTGACCGTGGAGGCCGCCGTGGGTGTCACCACCGGCATCTCTGCCGCGGACCGCGCAACCACCGTGCAGAAGCTCGCCGACCCGAAGGCGACCGCCCTCGACTTCACGCGCCCCGGCCACATCTTCCCGCTTCGCGCACGCGATGGGGGCGTGCTGGTGCGCGCCGGCCAGACCGAAGCCTCCGTCGACCTCTGCCGCCTCGCGGGGCTCGAGCCGGTCGCAGTGATCTGCGAGGTGATGAAGGACGACGGCACCATGGCCCGCATGCCGGACCTGGAGAAGTTCGCCCGCAAGCACACCCTGAAGATCATCACCGTCGCCGACCTCATCGCCTACCGCATGGCGCACGAGCGCCTCGTCGAGCGCGTGGAGGACGAGGCGGCCCTGCCGACGACCTACGGCGACTTCCGCGCGATCGGCTATCGGACGCTCATCGACAAGCGTGAGCACGTCGCGCTGGTGATGGGCGACATCACCACCGCGGAGCCCGTCCTCGTGCGCGTCCACGACCGCTGCGTGACCGGCGATGTCTTCGGCTCGCTGCGCTGCGACTGCGGCGAGCAGCTGGACGCCGCGATGCGACTGGTCTCCGAGGCCGGCCGCGGCGTGATCGTCTACATGGACCAGGAGGGCCGCGGCATCGGCCTGCACAACAAGCTCCGCGCCTACAAGCTCCAGGAGCAGGGCCTCGACACCGTCGAGGCGAACGTGGCGCTGGGCCTCCCCGCAGAGAGCCGCGAGTACGGCATCGGCGCGCAGATCCTCGTGGACCTCGGCGTGCGCCAGATGCGGCTCATGACGAACAATCCGGTGAAGATCCAGGAGCTGGACCAGTTCGGTGCGTTGCGCGGCGCGGGCCTCGATGGCTACGGCCTCGCGGTCGTCGAGCGCGTGCCGCTCGAGGTGCCCGCGAACGCGCACAACGTCCGGTACATGGCCACCAAGCGCGACAAGATGGGGCACCTGCTGCAGCAGCAGATGCCCGGGGCGGGGAGCTGATATGCCTAACGTCTTCGGCGAGGACACCCCGAACGCGAGCGGCATGCGCGTCGCGATCGTCGCCTCGATCTTCAATGATCAATTCACGAAACGACTGTGTAACGGCGCTGTCACAACGGCGCGAGAACATGGCGTTGCCGACGAGGCGATCGATGTCTACTGGGTGCCGGGCGCCTTCGAGATCCCGCTGATGGCGGGCGAACTGGCGGCCTCTGGCGTCTACGACGCGATCGCATGCGTGGGCGCAGTGGTTCGAGGAGAGACGCCGCACTTCGATTTCGTCGCCGGCGAGGCCGCGCGCGGGATCATGGAGGTCGGCCGCGAGTCGGGCGTGCCCGTGGGCTTCGGCGTGATCACCGCTGACACCCTGGAGCAGGCCGAGGCGCGCTCCGGCGGCAGTGTCGGAAACACCGGGAGCGAGGCAATGTACGCCGCCCTCCACGTGGCGGCCCTGCTTCGCGATGTGACGACGACGGAAGACGAGGAGGACGAAGCATGAGCGTCCGAGACGACGGAGTCGAGAAGCTCGAGCAGCTCGCCGGCGAGGTGCTGGAAGGCGCGATCAAGCTCGGCCAGGACGACGCGATCCGGCTGGCGCACCGCGTACTGGAGCGCTTCCCCGGCATGCGCAAGAAGCACATGTTCATCGCCGGCGGCGCTGCGCTGTCCTCCGCGGTGCTCATCGGCGCCGCGGTCGCGATCGCCAAGCGCGTGCGCCAGGGCCAGACGGCCTCCGACGCTGCCGAGGAGATCACCGAGGACGAGCTGGAGAACCTGAGCCTCCTCGATCGCCGCCGCCGCAGCCCGCTGCGCGACGTGACCGAGGCGGACGACACGCAGGTGGCCGCCGTGGAGGACGAGGACGGGCACGAGACGCCGGAGGCTCCCTCCGCGCACATCGGCTAGCGCGTCCCGCTCCCATTCGAGCCCGGCACAGACAGGAAGGGGCCCCTCTCACGAGGGGCCCCTTCGATTCGTCCTGAGGATGGGAGCCGGTGCTGATCAACCTGCAACACAGCGGCGCGGACGGATCCTCGGCACGCCCGGCGCTCACGCGCGGGGCACGTCGGATCGACTAGTAGCGCCCGCCGCCGCCGCGACCACCGCGGTCGCCGCCTCGGTCGCCACCGCGGCCACCGCCGCCGTAACCACCGCCGCCGCCACCACCGTAGCCACCGCCGCCGCCGTAGCCGCCTCGGTCGCCACCGCGGCTGCCGCCGCCGTAACCACCGCCGCCGCCACCGTAGCCGCCACCACCACCGCCAAAGCTGCGCTGCTCACGAGGCTGAGCCTCGTTCACGCGCAACGCGCGGCCGCCGAAGTCCTTGCCGTCGAGGGCCGTAATGGCCTTCTTGGCGTCTTCGTCCTCCATCTCCACGAAGCCGAAGCCGCGCGGGCGGCCGGTCTCGCGGTCCTTGGGCAGCGAGCAAGAAACCACCTCGCCGTACTGCCCGAACAACTCAGCGATCTCCCCCTCCGTTGCGGAGAACGGGAGATTCCCAACGTAAATCCTCTGCGTCAACGTCCGAACACTCCTACTGGCGCCCGTAGCGCCAGATCACTGATCCGCCCCCGTGGACGGGCCATCAAACCATTCGCTCAGTTACCGCTCGACGTGCAGGTTCGGGAACGCCTTTGAGGATGCTGAGTACGAGCGCGATCCTAACATTTCCCGTTGCCCTTATCACGTCCGCAGGGGGCTCTCCCGTTGCTCCTTCGCTGGGACGCATGGTGTGCGAGGCCGCCGTAGGGTTCGCTCGCGTTCCCCCGTCTGTATGATGACCGCGCCGCAGGAGGCCCCGCGTTGCCCACCACCGACACCGGCCGCAGCACGAGACGCACGGCACCCTCCCCCGCCGACGAGATCGCGGTCTTCGCGCGCCTGTTCGAGGAGCGCCGCGCCGACGAAGATGCCGGGCACGAACGCAGCACCGCCAACGCCCGCGAGATGGATCTGATCGCGCATTCGATCCAGCGACACCTCGAATACATCGGCCGCTCGTGGCTCGAGGAGGCCGGCGACCACGGACGCCCGGAGGCGCTGGTCGCCGTCCTGGCGTTCGGCCGCCCGGATGACTACAACCGGCACGCCGAGGAGGCGCTGGAACAACTGCGCGAGGCGGAGGCGCTCTACCGCGCGGGCGACATGGACACCGGGACGGGAACCTCGGCCGGCGGGCGCCATCGGCGACGCTCGCGGCGGGGTCGAGGCTTCATGGGGCGTCGCGTGCGGATCGCGACGATCATCCTCGCCGGGTTCATCATGTGGGGGCTGGTACTGGCCGCCTGCGGCTCGTGGGGGGTGGTGGATGACCCGATCGCCTTGACGTTCATCGAACGGCCGTTCTAGCGTCCGATCGGCGGCCTGACGCCGTGACTCATCCCCGTTTCGAGGTGGCGCCGTGCCCGACCCCGGCCCCCGTCTTCCACCCCGCATCGCCCACTTCGACCTCGACACGTTCTTCGTGGCTGTGGAGCGCGCGCGTGATGCCTCCCTGCGCGGCAGGCCGGTGCTCGTGGGGCGCGCCGGCCCCCGCGGCGTTGTAGCAGCCGCGTCGTACGAGTCACGGAAGTTCGGCTGCCGCTCCGCGATGCCGATGACGCAGGCGCTCCGGCTATGCCCGCAGGCGATCGTGGTAGCGCCGGACTTCACGGCCTACCGCACGGTGTCGGCGCGCTTCCACGAGATGCTGCGGGAGCTCTCCCCTGTCGTGGAGTCGGTCGGCATCGACGAGGCCTACGTGGATCTCACGGGCATCGGCGAGCCGACGGGCGGCGCATACGCAGCCGCGGCGGCGCTACGGGCGCGCGTCCATGCGGATCTGGACGTCGCCGTCTCCGTCTGCATCGCCGGCTCGCGCACCACCGCGAAGGTGGGCTCGGACCGCGCGAAGCCGGACGGGCTGATCGAGGTACCCGTCGGCGACGACGCGACGTTCCTCGCCCCATTCGCGATCCGCGAGCTGCCGATGGTGGGCCCGAAGGCCGCGGAAACACTGGGCCGCATGGGAGTCAGGACGATCGGGCAGCTCGCTGCCCTCGATGAGCGCTGGCTGGTGCAGCAGTTCGGCAGCGCCGGGCCGGTGCTCTCCGCGCGCGCCCGCGGCCTGGACCCTACGCCGGTGAACGGCAACGGCCGCGTCGCGCGATCGATCTCGCGCGAGGTCACGTTCCTCGAGGACGTCACCGACGAGGCGGAACTGCGGCGCGTCCTAGCGCGTCACGCGGAGCGCGTGGGCACCGACCTGCGCGACAGCGGGAAGCGCGCGCGGACGGTGACCCTGAAACTCCGCTGGGACGACTTCACCACGCTCACCCGCTCGCACACCCTGGAGCGCCCCGTGCAGTCGACCGCCGCGATCGCCGAGGCGGGGCGCGCGCTCTTCGACGCCACGATCGCCGCGGAAGGGATGCGCCCCGTGCGCCTGATCGGCCTCGGCGTCACGAACATCGTGGAGGACGCGCTGCAACTCGACTTCTTCGACGCCGCGACCACAACCATGACCGGCACCACCACGCCGGCCGGCGTGCTCCGCGACGAGGAGCTCGACCGCACGATCGACGGCCTTCGGGCGCGCTTCGGATCGGGGGTGGTGAAGCGGGGATTGTGACCCTCGACGGTCCGAACGCGCAGCGCGCGCTGTCGAAATCACGAATGGTTCCAAATCTCCCGGTAGATTGAGGCACTCCGTCAGGTTTTCACACGGGAAAACCTTCCGAAATCGGACGAACGTCCATATTTCACCGATTGCCGGTCACGCCGTTCAGACCGACCGTGTTGAGGAGCCCGAAGACATCCGCTCCGCAGCAGGGGGATCCATGCGCTACCGACAGATCGGCGATACCGGCGTGACGGTTTCTGAGGTCGGGTTCGGTGTGTGGACCGTGTCTGCGGGGTGGTGGGGCGAGTACAGCGACGACGACGCGGCGAAGCTCATGCACGCCGCCGTCGAGCGTGGCGTGACGTTCTTCGATACGGCCGACACCTACGGGCAGGGCCGCGGCGAGACCGTCATGAAGCACGCCTTCCCCGGCAGCGCCCGCGACCAGATCGTCATCGGCGCGAAGTTCGGCTACGACTGGCAGTCGAGGAACCCCAACGACGCCGGCCACCGCGAGGCCCCGCACCGCTTCGACCTCGCGTTCCTGGAGGCGTCCCTCGACGCGTCGCTGGAGCGCATGGGCACCGACCGCATCGACTTCTACCAGATCCACAACCCGCGCATGGCGATGATGCTGCGCGACGACATCTGGACGTTCGTGGAGCGCGCGAAGGCGGCGGGCAAGGTGCGCTCCGTCGGCGTCGCCCTCGGACCGGCCATCGGCTGGGAGGAGGAGGGCCGCTACGCGATGGAGCACCTGCCCGTCGACGGCGTGCAGATGATCTACAACGCCCTGGAGCTCGACCCCGGCCGCGCGCTCATCGACGTCGCGGTCGCGACCAACAAGTCGCTCGTCGTCCGCGTCCCGCACTCCTCCGGCATGCTGGAGGGCAAGTACACCGCAGACACGGTCTTCCCCGAGCATGACCATCGACGCCATCGCCCCGCGAACTGGCTGCCCGAGGGCCTCGAGAAGATCAAGCAGCTCGAGTTCCTGACGCAGGAGAACGGCGGCACCCTCGCGCAGGCCGCGCTCCGCTTCGTGCTGCACTGCCCGAACGTGGTTTCCGCCCTGCCGAACATCTACAACCTCGAGCAGATCGAGGAGTTCTGCGGCGCGAGCGACGTGGCCGACGTCACCGACGCACAGTCCGCGCGCATCAATGAGCTGTACGACACCAACTACGGCATGGAATTCACCGCGCCGCTGAACGCGGTCGCCGCCGGAGCCGGTGGCGAGTCGCTGGGAGCCGCCCGATGACCGCCGCGCCCGTGAAGCCCAGCGAACTCGACCAGATCACACGTCACCTGCTCGACCTCATGCAGGACCATTACCCGATGGTCGAGCGCCCTTACGCCGCGCTCGGCGAGCAGCTCGGCATCACCGAGGACGAAGTACTCGAGCGGCTCGCGCAGGCGCGCGCCGCGGGGGTCGTTCGGCAGATCTGCGGCATCTACGACACCAAGGCGCTGGGGTACTCCTCGGCGCTGGTCGCGATGCGCGTCGCGCCGGAGCACCTGAAGCGCGCCGTGCGGGTGCTGAACGCCCACCCCGGCGTCTCGCACAACTACCGCCGCAACCACGACTTCAACATCTGGTTCACCGTGGCGATGCCGCCGGGCGCGGATCTGGACGCCGTGATCCAGAAGCTCCACGAGATGACGCTCGCCGAGTCCACCCGCCCGATGCCGACGCTGCACCTGTTCAAGATCGCGGTCACCCTGGACCTCACCGGCGACCGTCAGGTCGACGAGCGCGGCGCGCCCGAGTACACCGAGGAGCGCCGTCGCCACGCCAAGGGACACGAGATCTCGCAGCGCGACATCGAGTACATCCTCGCGACGCAGGGCGACATGCCGGACGTCCCGGAGCCCTTCGCGGCGATGGGTGCGCGCATCGGCATGACCGGCGCCGAGGTGATCGCCTACGGCCAGCAGATGATCGAGCGCGGCCAGCTGCGGCGGTTCGCGGGGATCATCAACCACCGGCAGGCCGGCTTTAACGCGAACGGCATGGCGGTGTGGAACGTCCCCTCCGAGAAGATCCAGGAGTTCGGCACCTTCGTCGCGGGCTACCGCGGCGTGTCGCACTGCTACCAGCGGCCCACGTACCCGGACTGGCCGTACTCGGTCTTCTCGATGCTGCACAACCCGAAGGTGAGCGGCGTCGAAGAGGCCGCGGCTGCCATCTCGCGCGACACGGGCGTGACTGACTTCAAGATCCTGTTCTCCACCACCGAGTACAAGAAGATCCGCCTCCCCTACTTCATTCCTGAGTACGACCAGTGGGAAGCCCTGTGCACCGCTGCGATCGAGGAGCCCGCTTCGTGACGACCACCGAGTCCAATTCGTCCTCGCAGCGCATCGTGCCCAGCACGTTTACAGCCCCGGCCGCCTCGGCGGCGCCTGCGCACCCCCACTCGGCGCACGCGCCGAGCAGCGACGGCCAGCCCGCGACGCGCCCGGCGTACACGCATGGCGGTGGGACGCCTCGCGGTGTGCAGAGCGTGAAGTTCTCGTTCTTCCGCGTCTCGGACCGCACCCGTCGCGCCTCGAAGACCGCCCGCGCCGACCTCGGCAAGCGCCTGACGCGCCTGCTGGAGGAGTCCAGCAAGAAGATGCTGACTCGGGTGTACTCGACGATTGGCGCGCGTGGCGACACGGACTTCCTGGTGTGGCAGGCGCACGACGAGCTGCGCCCGATCACCGACTGGCACGCCGAGCTGCTGCGATCGCCCCTCGGCGGCGCGCTGGAGCGGCCGCACTCGTTCCTGAGCATGACCATGCGCTCGCTCTACACGAACGACCTGCACGAGGGCCTGGAGAAGCGCACCCGCATCCGCACGGACGGCGGCGTGAACCAGTACCTGTTCGTTTACCCGATGGCGAAGACCCGCCCGTGGTACGAGCTTCCCGCCGAGGACCGGCAGCGGATGATGAACGAGCACATCGAGATCGGCCACAAGTACCACGGCATCAAGATCAACACGACGTACTCCTACGGCCTCGATGACCAGGAGTTCGTGGTGGCGTTCGAGGGCGACGACCCGGGCGAGTTCCTCGCGCTGGTGCGCGAGCTGCGGGACTCCGAAGCCTCGTCCTACACGCTCTTCGACACGCCGATGTTCACGTGCCGGATGCTCGACATCAGCGAGCTTTCAGAGCACATCGGCCTGTCCGGGCGCTGAGTCGTTACGGAATACGTGTTGCCGAGGGTTGCCGGGCTGTTCCCGGGCGGAATACAGTGGAATCTACCAGGGCGCGAAGCGAAATGACTAGATTCCACTCGGGCGATGCCCTCTTCACCCGCGTGGTGGCAAGGCCGGATCGATGCACGTCGATGAAGCGCCCGGGGGCGCCAACAGCCCCGGTGGAAGCGGCCGGCCCACGCGCTGGGTCAGCCTGGCGCGCGCCTGCGAGTTGCTGGGCGTGAACGAGTCAACCGTCCGCCGCTGGGCCGACTCCGGTGAGATCCAGGTGTTCCGCACGCCCGGCGGCCACCGCAGGTTCGCCGAGGCGGAGCTCCTCGCGATGATCCAGGGGGGCGGCGGACGCCGCTCCGACCGGCCGCTGTCGGACGCCGCTACCAGCCGCATCCGTCACCAGTTGCACTCCGGCAGCGCTGACGAGTGGTACGGCGAGATCGAGCAGGCCGAGCGCGACGCGCTGCGTCCGCTGGGTCGTCGCCTCCTTGAGATCGTGGATGACTACATCTCGCGCCGCGGCCGCCGCAACGAACTCGAAGAAGAGGTCGGCGAGATCGGCGAGCAGTACGGACGCGAACTGCGCCGTCGAGGCACCCCGCTCGCGCAGGCCGTGCAGGCGTTCATCTTCTTCCGCAAGTCGCTGGACGAGACCGCGAAGCGACTGTCCGAGCGCAACCGACTTTCGCCCGAGGACGCAGAGAAGGCCCGCGAGGCGATCGCCGGCCTCGCCGACCGGGCGCTCATCGGCCTGACCTCCGTCTACGACACCGAAGCCCGCTAGCAGCCGAGAACGAGAGCCACGCGCCGATGATCTACTACCCCATCTTCCTGGACGTGCGCGGCAAGCCGGTGCTGCTGGTCGGCGGCGGTCACGTCGCAGACGAGAAGCTCGGCAAGCTCGTGGAGCACGGTGCGGACGTGACGATCGTCGCGCCGGATCTGATCCCGCCAGTCCGAGGATTCGTGGACCGCGGGCAGGCGAAGTGGGAGCCGCGCGAGTTCCGCGCCGGCGACACAGACGGCTACTTCCTGGTGATGGTCGCGACGGACAACGGCGCGGTGAACCGTACCGTGGCGGACGAGGCGCGTTCGAAGAAGATCCTCGTGAACGCCGCGGATGACGCCGCCAACTGCGACTTCATCCTCCCGTCCCTCGTGCGGCGCGGCGAGATCGCGCTCGCATCCTCCACCGGCGGCACGAGCCCGGCGATGGCGCGCTGGCTGCGCGAGCGCCTCGAGGAGTTCATGTCGGACGACGTCGTCGCGCTGGCTGATCTGCTGGCCGACGTGCGGAAGCAGGTACGGGCCGGTGACCGCGAGTGCGCGGGCAAGTGCACGCTCGCCGAGACGCCGCCGCCACTGCTGTGCAAGGACTGCCCCAACCGCATCCCCGCCGACCGCTGGCAGCAGGCGATCGACGGTGAACTGATGGCCCTGATCAACCTCGGCGACATGGAGGCCGCGGAGGCGCGACTGGTCGCCTCGCTCGGCCGCACCGAGCTGAAGACGTCGCCCTACTGGCGCGAGGAAGTCCGCCCGTGATCACCTTCGCAGGGATGAGTCACGAGACCGCGCCGCTCGATGTTCGCGAGCGCGTGGCGATCGACGCCGAGGCGCTGCCCGGCGTGCTGCAGCGCGCGAAGGAGACCTTCGGCGCGGCGACGATCATCAACACGTGCAACCGGCTGGAGCTCTACCTCCCCGGCATCCATGAGCCCGAGGCCGCGCTCGGCTTCCTCGCCGTCGAACTCAACGTCGACCACGAGGTGATGCAGCGCCACTTCCACGTCGCCTACGGCCCGGACGCCGTGCGCCACCTGTACTCCGTCGCCTCTGGCATCGACTCGATGGTCCTCGGCGAGACCGAGGTGCTCGGGCAAGTGCGCTCCGCGTTCTCCTCGACGGTCGCGGCGGGCGCGGACAACGCGATGCTGTCGCGGCTGTTCCACACCGCCATCCGCACCGGCCGCCGCGCGCGCAACGAGACCGCGATCGGGGAGCGCTCCATCTCGGTGTCCTCGATCGCCGCGCAGCAGGCGCGCGACCTGTTCCCCAACCTCGCGCAGGCTTCCGTGCTGGTCGTCGGCGCGGGCGAGGCCGGACGCCTCGCTGCCGAGGCAGTCGTCGCCTATGGCGCAGAGCGTGTGACGGTGGCGAACCGAACCTTCGAGCGCGCGCAGGCGCTGGCCGACGCGCTGGGCGGGCGGGCGATCCCGTTCTCCGACGCCGTCGAAGCGCTGCGCACCACGGACATCGTGATCGCTGCGTCCGGCTCGCCAGAGGCGCTCTTCGAGGATCCCGCCGTGAGCGAGGCCGTCTCGCACCGCGACGGACAGCCGCTGCTGATCATCGACATCGGCGTGCCGCGTGACTTCCACACGAGCGTGCGTCACGTGCCCGGTGTCTCGTACCACGACCTCGACGACCTGCAGGACATCGCCGCGCGCAACACCGAGGCGCGAGCGAGCGAGGTCGCAGCGGTGCAGGAGATCGTGGACGACGAAACCTCGAAGTTCGCCGAGTGGTGGAGCCAGCTACAGATCGTCCCGACGATCGCCGCCATCACCGACCGCGCCGAGGAGGTCCGCCGCAGCGAGATCGCGAAGACGCTGCGCCGCCTGAAGCTGGGCGATGCGGAGCGCGCGCACGTCGAGGAACTCACCGACGTCCTGACGCGCGCACTCGTGAAGCAGTTGCTGCACGCGCCGATCGCGACGCTCCGTGAGCGCGGCGACCAGGACACATACCTCACCACGGCGCGCATGCTGTTCCGCCTGGACGAGCCCGTCGACGTCGAGGAAGCATGACCGCGTCTACTCTCACGCTGCGCTGCGCGACGCGCGGCTCAGCGCTGGCTCTCGCGCAGGTAGCCCTCGCGACGACCGCCCTGCAGGCGGTCGATTCACGCGTGGACGTGCCCGTGATCGAGATCACGACGCAGGGCGACCGTGACCGCGTGACGCCGCTGACGCAGCTCGGCGGGCAGGGCGTCTTCGCCGCCGCCGTGCGCGAGGCGGTCCTCGAAGGCCGCGCGGACATTGCCGTGCACTCGCTGAAGGACGTGCCGACGACGCCCGTCGAGGGTCTGACGATCGCCGCGATCCTCGAGCGCGCCGACCCGCGGGACGCGTTCATCGGCAGCAACGGCCGCCGCCTCGCCGCGCTGCCTGAGGGTGCGCGCGTCGGCACGAGCGCCAGCCGACGCATCGCGCTGATCCGCGCGATCCGACCGGACCTCGTCCCCGTCGAGATCCGCGGCAACGTGGACACGCGCCTGGCGAAGCTCGCGGCCGGCGACTACGACGGCATCCTGCTTGCCGCCGCCGGCCTCGCCCGCCTCGGCAGGCTCGATGAGGCCACGCAGATCTTTGAGGCGCGCGAGTTCCTGCCGTCGCCGGGACAGGGCGCGATCGCAATCGAGTGCCGCACCGACGACGAGGCGACGCGCGCGATCCTCGCGCAGATCGACCACGCAGCAACGCGTGCCGCCGTCACGGCGGAGCGCGGCGTGCTGGCGGCGCTGGGCGCGGGATGCAACCTCGCCGTTGGGGCGTACGCCGAGCTCGACGGCGACCTGCTCACGCTGCGTGCGATGCTCGGCGGAGACGTCGAGGGCGAGACGCCGGTCTTCGGCGAGGGCGCGGGCAGCGCGCGCGACGCGGAGCGCCTCGGACGGGGCCTCGGCGATCGGCTGCGCGAAGGCTACGAGGGCGCGGGAGGCGGACGGCTTGGCTAACGATACGCTCGGACACGTCTGGCTCGTCGGCGCCGGCCCCGGCAATCCCGGCTACATCACGGTGGCGGGCCTCGCCGCGCTGCGTCGCGCGGAGGTCGTCGTCTACGACCGCCTCGGCACCGGCGAGCTGATGGGCGAGTGCGCCGAGGGCGCGTTACTCATCGACGCGGGCAAGGCTGCCGACAACCACACACTGACGCAGGACGAGATCACGGCCCTCTTGCTGGAGCACGGCGGCGCGGGCAAGCGCGTGGTCCGCCTCAAGGGCGGCGACCCGTATGTGTTCGCGCGCGGCGGCGAGGAAGCGACGGCGCTCGCGGACGCCGGCATCCCCTGCACTGTCATCCCCGGTGTCACCTCCGCCATCGGCGGCCTCGCCGCCGGCGGCATCCCGGTGACCTACCGCGCCGTCGCGACCTCGTTCGCCGTCATCACCGGGCACGAGGACCCGACCAAGCCCGAGGTCGGTGTCCACTGGGAGCGTCTGGCGACGGCCGTGGACACGCTGGTGATCCTGATGGGGGTCGGCCGGCTGGACGGGATCGCGTCCGCGCTGATCGCGGGCGGCCGTCCCGCCTCGACGCCTGCGGCGCTCGTGCAGGAGGCGAGCACGCCGCGCCAGCGCGTCGCCACCGGCACGCTCGCGACGATCGCCGAGGTCGCCCGCGCGCAGGGCATCGCCGCGCCGGCGCTGTTCGTCGTCGGCGACGTCGCCGGGCTGCAGCCGCTGCTCGACCCGCGCCGCCTCGCGCCCCTCGCGGGGAAGCGCGTGCTGGTGACGCGCACCCGCGCGCAGTCCTCGACGCTGGTCGAGGTGCTCCGCGCGGAGGGCGCCTGGCCCGTCGTGCTGCCCGCGCTCGAGCTGGAGCGCCGCGTCGACCCGGTCGCCGTGATGGAGACGCGCGAGCGCCTGGAAGCGCACGAGTACTGCTGGACGGTGTTCACCTCCGCCAACGCGGTGGACACGTTCCTGGAGGTGCTGTGGGAAGCCGGCGGCGACATCCGCTCGCTGAACGGCTGCAGCATCGCCGCGATCGGCCCGGGCACCCAGCGCGCGCTGGAGTCGCGCGGCATGCGCGCCGACGTGGTCGCTGTCGACGCAGTCGGCGAAGGCGTCCTGACGACGATGATTGCCACCGGCACCATGAACGGCACCCGCGTGCTGCTGCCTCGGGCCGAGGGCGCGCGCGACGTCATCCCGGACGGCCTGCGCGCCGCGGGCGCTATCGTCGATGAGCTGACGTTGTACCTCGCGGGAACCCCCGCCGCGGCGCCCGCAGAGGCGCTGGCAGCGGTTCGCAACGGAGAGATCGACGTGGTGACGTTCACCTCGTCTTCCACGGTGAAGAACCTGGCGACGCTGCTCGGCGGCGACCTGTCGGCGCTCCAGAGCGCGACGGTCGTGTGCATTGGGCCGATCGTCGCGGAGACGGCGCGCGAGCTGGGGCTATCGCCCCACGTGGTCGCCGAGGATCACACGATCGAGGGGATGGTGGCTGCGCTCCGCGCGTATCTACACTCGACCTCGGCCGACACGCTGGGCCAGTAGGAGGCTCCCGATGGTCGCGATCACCCGAAACGCCATTCAGACGGGCAAGTTCACGCGCACCCGCCGCACGCGTAGCACGGAGACGCTCCGGTCGCTGGTGCGCGAGACGCGCCTCGACCCCGCGCAGTTCATCTACCCGATGTTCGTGACGCACGGGACCAACGTCCGTACGCCCATCGACTCCATGCCCGGCCAGTACCAGCTCTCCCTCGACCAGATGGAGCGCGAGGCGCGCGAACTGCGCGAGGTCGGCGTGCGCGCCGTCCTGCTCTTCGGCCTGCCGGCGGACAAGGACCCCGAGGGCACCGAGGCCTACGCGCCGGACGGCATCGTCCAGATGGCGGTGCGCGAGCTGAAGCGCGTCGACCCCGACCTCGTGGTGATCGTGGACGTCTGCCTCTGCGAGTACACCGACCACGGCCACTGCGGCCTGCTCACCCCCACCGGCGAGGTCGACAACGACCCCTCGCTGACGCTGCTCTCGCGCATGGCCGTGACGTGCGCGGAGGCCGGTGCGGACATCATCGCGCCGTCCGACATGATGGACGGCCGCATTGGTGCGATCCGCGAGGCGCTGGACGAGGCGGGCTTCGAGAGCCTGCCGATCATGGCTTACAGCGCGAAGTACGCCTCCGGTTTCTACGGCCCGTTCCGCGAGGCGGCCGGCTCCACGCCGCAGTTCGGCGACCGCCGCGGCTACCAGATGGATCCCGCGAACGCCCGCGAGGCGCGCCGCGAGGTGCAGGCCGACACGGAGGAGTGGGCGGACATCACCATGGTGAAGCCCGCGCTCGCCTACCTCGACGTGATCCGCGATGTGCGCGATCACACCGACCTGCCGCTGGCCGCGTACAACGTCTCCGGCGAGTACGCGATGGTGAAGGCTGCCGCCGGCAACAACTGGATCGAAGAGCGCCGCATCGTCCTCGAGATCCTGACGGCGATCGCGCGCGCCGGGGCGTCGATCATCATCACCTACCACGCGAAGGACGCCGCCCGCTGGATCCGCGAGGACCGCGCATGAGCGATGCGCCCGTCCAGGGCACCTCGAACGGCGCCTTCGACGCATCGACGATCAAGACGATCGCCTTCGATGCGTACGGGACGCTGTTCAACTTTGTGAACCCGGACTTCCACCGCGCCGTCTCGGTGATCCTCGCGGAACAGGGCATCGAGACTGACATCGACGCGTTCTTCGAGAAGTGGGTCGGGTCGTACGGGCAGGCCGCCGTCTGGGCGGCCGACCGAGCGCGCAACGCCGGCGGCGCGGGCAGCGACCACGAGCTCAACGGCCCGCTGCCGCAGTGGTACTCCACGCACGAGATCTGGCGTCGCCAGTTCGGCGTCGCGTTCGAGCACTTCGGCCTGCACGGCGACGGCGAGGCGGCCGCGGACTACCTGCGCCGCGAGCTGTCGCTGGTCGATCCGTACCCGGACGCGCACGACACCGTGGAGGCGCTCGCGCAGCAGGGCTACCTCCTCGCGCTGCTCTCCAACGCCGACGAGGACTTCCTGCAGAGCGCCCTGTCGCGCGCGCGGCTGCGCTTCTCGATCATCCAGACCTCGGAGTCGCTGCGCGCGTACAAGCCGCACCGCGCGATCTTCGAGGGGCTGTGCCTGCGCGCGGCGTGCGAGCCGCACGAGGTGCTGTACGTCGGCGACTCCGCCAACTCCGACATCGGCGGCGCGCAGAATGTGGGCATGCGGTGCGCGTGGGTGCGCCGTGATGAGCGCCCGCTGCCCGAGCGCCTCAAGCAGCCCGACCTCATCATCGACCAGTTGTCCGAACTCGTTCCGATCTTGTGTGGAGGACGCTCATGACCACGACTGCCAATCGCGCCGGCTCGAAGGCGACCATGGATCGCGCGCGACAGGTGCTGCCCGGTGGCGTCGACTCCCCGGTCCGCGCCTACAAGGCCGTGGGCGGCGAGCCCGTCGTCGTGGCCTCCGGGAGCGGCGCGATGATCCGCGACGTCGACGGCAACGAGTACATCGACTACGTCTGCTCGTACGGCCCGCTGCTCCTCGGCCATGCCCACCCTGCGGTGATCGAGGCGATCCGCGAGGCGGCCCCGCGCGGCACCTCGTTCGGCGCGCCCACGGTGGCAGAGGCCGAGCTCGCCGAGCGCGTGATCGAGGCCGTGCCGTCGATCGAGATGGTGCGCTTCGTCTCCAGCGGCACGGAGGCCGCGATGAGCGCCATCCGCCTCGCCCGCGCCGCGACCGGTCGCGACCTGCTCCTGAAGTTCGAGGGCTGCTACCACGGCCACTCGGACGGGCTGCTGGTGTCCGCCGGTTCCGGCGTCGCCACGCTCGCGCTGCCGGACTCCCCCGGCGTCCCGGCTGCCTACGCCGCGCAGACACTCGTTGCGCCGTACAACGACCTCGACGCCGTGCGCGCGCAGTTCGCCGCGCATCCCGGCACCATCGCCGCGATCATCGTCGAGCCGATCGCCGGCAACATGGGCGTTGTCGCGCCGGCACCCGGCTTCCTCGCCGGCCTGCGCGCGATCTGCGACGAGGCGGGCGCGCTGCTGATCTTTGACGAGGTGATCACGGGCTTCCGCGCCTCCTACGGCGGCGCGCAGGGGCTCCTCGGCGTCACGCCGGACCTCACCGCCCTCGGCAAGATCATCGGCGGCGGCCTGCCGGTCGGTGCGTACGGTGGGCGACGCGAGCTGATGTCGCAGATGGCGCCTGTCGGCCCCGTCTACCAGGCGGGCACGCTGTCCGGGAACCCGCTCGCCATGGCCGCCGGCCAGGCGACGCTCGCCACCATCCGCTCGACCGAGGGTGCCTACGAGCGCCTGGAGGCCCTCGGCGCGCGCCTGCAGCGCGGGCTGGAGGACGCCGCGAAGTCGGTCGGGCTGACGCTGACCGTCGCGCGCACCGGCTCCACGCTCACCCCGTTCTTCCTCGACCGAGCCCCGTCCAACTGGACCGAGGCCGACAAGGCCGACCGCGCGGCGTTCTCGCGCTTCCACGCGGCCATGCTCGACCGTGGCGTCCACCTCCCGCCGAGCCAGTTCGAGGCGTGGTTCCTCTCGCTGGCCCACGACGAAGCCGTCGTCGACCGCACCATCGAGGCCGCAGCCGCCGGCTTCGCCGCCGCGAAGGGGTAGCCCGCCCCGGGGGCCCAGGTCACCTCGACGTTGCCGCGCGCCGCTCGCACACGTATACTCCCGACAAAGATCGGTGTAATTGTGTGATCGGATGAGCATGCGTCTCGCCTGCCAGCAGGAAGACCTGAACCGGGGCCTCGCCGCGGTTTCGCGTGCCATCCCGGCGCGCTCGACGCTGCCGATCACACAGCACGTCCTCCTCGAAGCCGCGGACGACGCGATTGTCCTGTCGGCGACCGACGCAGAGACGATCGCGATCACCTACCGGATCAAGGCGACGATCGGCGAGGCCGGATCGATCACGATGCCCTCGCGGCTGCTCGCGGACTTCGTGAGCACGCTCCCCCACGACGAGATCACGATGACGCTGGCCGAGCGCTCCCGACAGGTGAGCCTCGCGTGCGCCCGCAACACGGCGTCCGTAGGCGGTATGGACCCGGACGACTTCCCGCCGATCCCGGTCGTCTCCGGCGGCGATTCCATCACCATCCCCGCCGCGCGCCTCCGCGCCGGCATCGCGCAGACCGTGTTCTCCGCCGCCACGGACGACTCGCGCCCCGTGCTCACCGGCGTCCACTTCGGCTTCGCCGGCGGCAAGCTCCGCCTCGCCGCTGCGGACGGCTTCCGCCTCTCCGTCCACACGATGGAGATCGACTCGAAGATCGAGCGCCAGGCCATCGTGCCCGCGCGCGCGCTGAACGAACTCGGTCGCCTCCTCGGCGAGGCCGGCGAGAACGACGTGACGATCACCTTCAACCAGGCCGGCACGCAGGTTCAGTTCGACGTCGGCCACGCGAAGCTCATCGCGAACCTGATCCAGGGCACGTTCCCGAACTACGACCAGCTCATCCCCGCCACCTCCGCGACCCGCACCGAGGTTAGCGTGAGTGAGTTCACCCGCGAGACGCGCATCGCCTCGATCTTCGCTCGCGACGGCTCCGGCATCGTCCGCGTCATCGCGACGCCGGGTGAAGGTGGATCCCCGGGCCGCCTCGTCATCACCGCGCGCGCCGAGGAAGTCGGCGACAACGAAGGCGTCATCGACGCCGTGGTGAACGGCGCGGAGGCGAAGATCGCCTTCAACGGCCGCTACCTCACAGACGTCCTCGGCGTCATGGACGCCGACCGCGTCGCCATCGAGACCAGCTCACCCTCGAGCCCGGGCGTCCTCCGCCCCGTCGGCAACGACCGCTTCGTGCACGTCGTCATGCCGATGTTCGTTCAATGGTGACCAAATTCGCGTAGTCCGATGAGTCGATCATTGGCACCGAGCCGCTGATTTCAACCCGCTCGCGAGATGCCTTCGCCGACACGTCAACGGCACGCAACAACAAGTCGAGATCGTCACCGTCGGCCTTCACCAGCCACGCCTGAATCGCGGCGAGCACGCTGGGCATGCGCGACTCGAGGGCTTTCAAATCCCACGCGGGACGCTCCACCATCGGTAGCAGCATCCGTTCCGATTCAAGACGGCTACGGCGCTCGGAGAGCGTGCGGCTTTCTTCGCGGATCATCTCTTCGGGCAGGTCATTCGCCGTAAACAGTTTCACGAGCCGCCGCTGCCGCGCTTCGAGTTCGCCAATCTCGTGATCGAGGGCGCCCCGGCGAGAATCCGCCGGGATCGACATCGAGAGCCTCCGCGCCTCATCAAGGATTCGATGAGGGTCGGCGAGAACCTCCACCAGCGCCTCCCGGATCGCCGTCTCCAGTGCTTCCTTTCGCACGTATGGCGACTTGCACCGGTCTGCCTTCGAACCGGCATAGCTGCGGCGGCACCTGTAGTACTGGTAGCGGCCCTGTAACAGCGTCTGCCCGACCATCGCGGCTCCGCAGATCAAACAGCGCAAACGGCCCCGCAGCGGGTACTCGTGCGATGGGCGCGCGCGCTCTTTTCGCGCAGGATCGGCAAGCCGCACACGGACACGCTCGAACAACGCCAGAGACACGATTAGCGGGGTCGCACCCTCGACCTCGATCCATTCCGATTCGTCGCGCACGACCACCCGCCGACGCCACTTGTTCCGCGCCACGTCACGTACTTTGTCGGCCCGCGTGCGTCGATAGATTGTTCGGCCGGTGTACGTCTCATTCAGGAGCATTCGGCGGACGGTGAGCGGGTACCAGCAGCCGCCACCGAAAGCCGGCACCCCCTCACAGGGGTTCTGTCAGAACTCAGGGCTCGCCGCCGAGTTCGGCCAGGAACGAGAGGAGAAGCAGCCCCGTTTCGAATCTGAGCGCCGGTGCCACGAAGACCGGCTCAGGCGCCTTCTAGGCCCTGGGCCCTGAGTTCTGACGGAACCGAT
>CANKAU010000022.1 GCA_947479915.1 Chloroflexota bacterium | reverse complement strand
CCGCCGGCCTCGCGGCGTTCCTGCTCTTCAGCGCCTACCTCGACAAGATCAAGGAGCGCCTCGGCATCCCGCT
This sequence comes from Chloroflexota bacterium, assembly GCA_947479915.1. Classification (GTDB taxonomy): domain Bacteria; phylum Chloroflexota; class Dehalococcoidia; order UBA2979; family UBA2979; genus SHYQ01. The sequence goes on along the minus strand of CANKAU010000022.1, from coordinate 37,130 downwards.
GACGGCGGAGCTGCCGATCGACCTGTCGAGCATCGACGTCTTCGTCGGTGGTCTGCTGGGCGTCATGCTGGTGTTCGTGTTCTCGTCGCTGACCATCCGTGCCGTCGGTTCCGCCGGCCAGAAGATCATCGAGGAAGTCCGTCGCCAGTTCCGTGAGAACCCGGGCATCATGGCCGGCACGGTTCGCCCGGACTACGCCCGCGCGGTGGACATCACCGCTCGTGCGGCTCTGCGCGAGATGGTCTTCCCGGGCGTGCTGGCCGTTGGCCTGCCGATCGTGGTCGGCCTGCTCTTCCGCTTCCTCCGCGACGCCGAGGTGACCGTCAACGGTGTGGTCTACCACAACGCGTCCGGTTGGCTCGCGGTCTCGGGCATGCTCATCATTGGCACCATCGGTGGCATCATGATGGCGACCTTCTTCAACAACTCGGGCGGTGCCTGGGACAACGCGAAGAAGTTCATCGAGACCGGTGAGCACGGCGGCAAGGGCTCCGAGGCGCACAAGGCTGCGGTCGTCGGTGACACGGTGGGTGACCCCTTCAAGGACACCGCCGGCCCGTCGCTGCACGTCCTCATCAAGCTCCTCGCAACGGTCACGCTGGTGCTCGCACCGCTGTTCGTCGGCTAGCGACACTTCCGAGCGGGCTGCCTCGGTAGCCCGCTCGTCGTCCGCAACGGAACGCCGCCCTCACGGGCGGCGTTTCTGTATGTACAGCCCCCCTCAGCACCCCATCCCGCGTCGAGGCAGCCCCCCGCAGGATCGGATGCGACACTGTTCGCATCGCCGAAAGAGGATCCGTATGCCGCCAGCCATCCGCCGCCGAGTCCTGACGGCGGCGTTCCTCGCCCTCGCGTTGCTCCTGGCGGTCCGCCTGTCCAGCGCGACAGCCGCGATCGCCGACGAGGATTATGTCGGCGTCACTTCGGACATGGCGACGTTCCGGCTGGTCATGGTGGACGGCGGCGATGGGATCAGAACCATCGAGATCGGCGCGCCGACCAACGCATTCACCGCCTCCTGTTTCACGAGCGGCGCGATCTCGCCGGAGGGCATCGTCTTCGGACGCGCCGGCATCGCTCCCGGCCCGGACCGCCCGGTGGTCGACCCCAGCAGCGGCCGCGAGGGCGTGCTCCGCATCACGGGGCGCGTCCTCCGCGACGGCATCGTCACCGGCGACCTCTCGATCTCCGGCATCCCGGACGACACCGGATCGTCGTGCGCACCCCGGTCGTTCTCGTGGGCCGCGGTCGCGCGGAGCACCACGACCCTGCCGGTCAGCGGCGCGACCTACCGGGGCATCATCAGCGCCGGGGAGAGCTTCGGCGGCCTCCGCGAAGCGGGCACCGTCTCCTTCGTCACCGCCGCCGATGGGACCTCGATCACCACGCTGAAGATGGCACCGACCGCGGAGTGCTCCACGCCCGACCTCGCGGCGCGGATCATCCCCGTGACCGAGGGGCGCGCCGCCTTTGCCGAGGACCGCAACGCCGAGGCGAGCACGGCCTATGCGCGCTATCGCGTGGCGCTGGCGGGCACGAGCGGCGTCGGCACGTTCTACATCGATCGCGACCGCCCGGGCTGCCGACCGCTGGCCGGCGTGTTCGTCGTCGAGGTGGCGGCGCCCCCCGCGACGGCGACGGCGACGGCGACGCCGTCCCCGGTAGCCTCGGCGGTGGCACCCACGCCGATATCGACGCCCGTCCCCACGGCTCCGCCCGCAGCGACGAGCGCGGGCACGTTCGTCGCGCAGCCCGCGTTCCCACCGACCGGTACAAGGCTCGCTCAGGTCGTCTTCCGTGGCGGGACGGTGGCGCAGCTCGATGCCGCGCTCACGACGGCGCGATCCACCGGCGCATGGGCGCAATCCTCGGACGGGACGTTCGTGCTCTACGTAGTCGGCGCGCCCTCGTTCGTGAACGACCGCTTCATGCGCACATTCCCGAACGGCTTCGCGACCACCACCGCGCTCACGGTGGTCGGCGCGACGCCTACGCCAACGTTCGCGCGCCCCGAGTAACGAGGTCGCGCGAGACCGCCGGGGGAGCGGTCACGACCGGCGCGGTCACGAAGATCGCTCGCTCCGTGCTGTCCTCGGGCGAGGGCTGGAAACGGTAGCCGTACTGGCGCACCGTCTGCACGAAGCGCGGGTTCGCCGGGTCGTCCTCGATGCGCTGGCGGAGCCAGTGGACGTGCACGTCCAGCGTGCGCGTCTGCCCGTCGTACTCGTCGCCCCAGACCGCGTCCAGCACCTCGTGCCGCGCGCACACGCGATTCGCGTTGCGGGCGAGGAAGCACAGCACCTCGAACACCTTCGGCGGCAGGGCGATGACCTCGCCGCGCCGGCGCACCTCATGCTGCCTCTCGTCGATGACCAGCGTGTAATCGTCGAGGTCCGCGGGGGCGGGCGCCTCCGGCCGGGCGCTGCGACGGCTGACCGCCGCGATACGCGCGAGGAACTGGCGCATGGAGAAGGGCTTCGTGACGTAGTCGTCCGCGCCGAGCTCCAGCGCGAGCACCTGATCCGCGTCCGCATCCCGGGCGCTCAATACGATCACCGGCACGTCCGATTCGCGACGCAGCACGCGCAGCACATCGATGCCCGACATGCCGGGCAGCATGATGTCCAGCACGATGAGTCCGAAGTTGCCCGATCGTGCGAGGTGGAGCGCGTCGGCGCCATCGTGTGCCACGGTGACCTGGTGGCCGTACTTCTGCAGCTGGTAGGTGACGACCTCGGCGATCGTGGGGTCGTCTTCGACGACCAGGGTGAGCGGCACTGCGCCCTCCGGCTTCTCGTTCCGTATTCGTTGAGGTGAGTATCCGGGGGTGCTGTAAATGCACCATTAACGCGTCCGCCGGGATCGGGGCTGGTACGCTGACCTCGCGGACACCCCGCAGTCAGGCGCGCTCCCCATGAACCCCACAGACAACCTCCTCCTTGCGGCGCTCGGCGAGGAGGAACGCGCGCATCTGCTCACGCTGATGCACCCCGTCCAGTTGGCGATCGGCGACCTGCTCTACGAGCAGGACGCGCCCGTGACGGACGTCTTCTTCTTCACCTCCGGCGCCGCGTCATTGCTCATCCTCATGGAGGATGGCCACGCGCTGGAGCCGGGCATCATCGGCCGGGAGGGGATGCTCGGCTTCCCGATCGGCCTGGGACAGGACCGCTCGCGCTGGCGGTCGATCATGCAGGTACCGGGCGAAGCGCTGGTGATGTCGCGAGCGGATCTGAGTCGCCTGTTGCGGCAGGGCGGTGACCTGCCTGCCCTCCTCGCGGACTACGCGGGCCTGCTGATCAGCTTCATCGCGCAGTCTGCGGCGTGCGCGCAGTTCCACTCGCTGGAGCAACGCACCGCTCGGTGGCTGCTGCTGATGCAGGATCGATCGAGGACGGACGAGTTCGCGATCACGCAGGAGTACCTCGCATTCATGCTGGGCGCGAACCGGCCGAGCGAAACGCTGGTTCTCAACGCCCTGAGCGCGCGAGGCACCCTGGAGATCAACCGGGGTCGGATCCGCGTCCTTGATCGGGAAGCGCTGCTGCGCGACACGTGCGAGTGCTACGCGCGGGTGCAGATCGAGTACGCGCACGGCGTGCCGGCAGACGAACTGGGCGACGACGCGGTCGCTACTCCGCCAGACCGTTGAGGCGAAGCAGGTCACGCGTCTGCTGCCGGCCCACGTTGTAGCACTCGCAGGCGAGGGCCTCGAGGCTGGCGCGATCGACGATCTGGAGCCGGCTGCGTCGCATCTCGACGAGTCCCGCGGCGTCCAGTCCGCGGAGCGCCACGGTCACGCTGGGGCGATACGCGCCGAGCATCTGCGACAGGAAGTCGTGCGTCAGCGTGAGTTCGGAGGTCCCCGTCCGGTCGCTGACCATCAGCAGCCAGCGCGCGGCGCGCGCGGGGAGCTCGTGGAAGCGGTTGCACGCAGCCGATTGCGAGGTGAGGAGGTGGGCTGCGACGTTGTAGCGCGCGACCAGCCGCGCGAGCGTCGGCATCTCGTCCATCGCCCGACGGAAGGCCTCTGACGTCATCTGGTAGGCGGGGCCACCCGCCTGCACGATCGTCCGCCACGGCGCGCCCTCAATGCCCACCGCACACCAGCTCCCGGCCACGCCGTCGTTGCCGATCAGCACCGCCTCCACCGAGCCACCGTCGGCAGTCGCCGTCACGAGCGACACAGCGCCCCCCGCCGGGAACACCACGTGCCGAAGCGGCTCCCCGACATCCGCGAGGAGCGTGGAGCGTTGGATGACCACCGAAGTGAGGTCGGCTCGCAGCAGTTCACGCTCCGCCGCGGGTAGTGCCTGCAGCAGGAGATTGTCGCGGGACGGCGGTGCGACCACCTGAGCTCCCCATGCTGCGATGGACGGTGACCAGCCCGGGGGCCGTGTCGCCACGCTAGCGAGTTCAGGTCGTATCGAAGGTACTGACGAATACAAATCGCGCGCGCTTCTGGAATGGAACCGGCATCGCGTTTCGTTTCGCGACCTACCGTGCGCGCGCAACGCACCTCGTGCGCTCGGAGGACACCAGCCACGCCACGATCGAACACTCCTCCATGCTGACCCGCGAAGAGATCATGGTCGTCGACGACGACCGTGGATCGGGCCAGCCCTCGCGGACGTGCTGGACGAAGAGGGCGACGAGATGGTGCAGGCCGCCGACGGGCGCGAGGCGCTCGGTCTGTTTGCTGACGAGGAGCCGAACGCCTCCCGGGCGATCCTCCTCGATCCCAGCACGCGTGTGATGGACGGATCGACGTCTTACCAGGCCATCCGCCGCAAGGGATGGTGGTCCCGTCGCGGCGGTAGTCGCGGGCGCGCGGAACTAGCTACTCGCCCCGCTCGACGCGCGGCGGCTCGCCGAGGAACGCACGGATCGCCGCGATCGTGACTTCCGGCTGGTCGTGGTGCAGCCAGTGGCCGGAGTCCGGCACCACCTGCGTCGTAGCGTCCGCGAAGAAGCTCGCAATAGGCTTCCCGTCACGCGTCGCCCGGCGCTCCTCGCCCTCGCTGCTGATCAGGTGCAGCACGGGGGCCGTGATGTCCTTCCAGTACGCATCGTATTCGTCAGGCGGCACGTCCAACTCGTGCTGCGTGTACATCCACGGGTCGTACTTCCACGAGAACCCGCCGTTGATGGCGTGCGCGCCCCACCGAGCGAGGTGCTCCGCCATCCCCTGCGTCAGCCGCGGGTTCGCCTCCTGGACGCGCTCCACGGCGTCGTTGAACGCGCGGTAGACCCGCGGCTCCCGCCGCTCCATCGCCCGCGTCCGCTGGGCCCATTCGTGCAGGCGCTGCGGGCCGCGAGGCAGCGGCGCCGCGCGGAAGCGCCCGCCCGTGCCCTCGACCGCGACAATGCGCCGGAAGCGATCGGGGAAGACACCGGCTGTCACGAGCGTCGCGCGACCGCCCATGGAGTGCGCGACCACGTCCACCTTCCCGCCAAGCAGGTCAATGAGCGCGACGATGTCGAGCATGAACTCGGGCGCGCCGTAATGGCCGCCCTTCTCCCACTCAGAGTCGCCGTGCCCGCGGAGATCACAGGCGACCACGCGGTACTGGTCGGCGAACGCCTCGGCGATGCGGTCCCAGGAGCGCGAGTGGTCGCGCATGCCGTGAACGAGGAGCAGCGGCGGCTTGTCCGCATCGCCCCAGACCCAGTAGGCCAGCCGCAATCGCTGCGACTGGTAGAAGTGCTGCCACGGCTCGGCCATCGCCACGTCCTCCCGCTTGGAACCCGCGCGAGGTTATCACCTGTCCCGGCCGCGTCTATCACCAGATCGCGTTGACGAAGCGCACGATGATCGGACGGTCACGCGCCGCAGCCGGGGGGACATCCATGGACTTCATCCGCTACGAGCACCACAGCGAGCACATCGCGATCGTCACGCTGAACCGCCCAGATCGCCTCAACGCGTTCGGCGCGCAGATGCGCGGGGAGTTCGACGAGGCGCTGCAGATCGCCGGAGGCGACGAGGCCGTCCGGGTAGTCATCGTCACGGGGGCGGGCCGCGCCTTCTGCGCGGGTGCCGACGTGAAGGAGTGGGCGGGCGGAACCGGTCCGCTGGAGGCTCCTCACGCGCCGGGTGCCCTGAACGAGCACGGCACGACCGATCTGATCAAGCCGATGGTCGCCGCCATCAACGGCTACTGCCTCGGCGCGGGCCTGAACCTGGTCGCGACCAGGTGCGACATCCGCATCGCCGGAGAGAGCGCGCAGTTCGGCATGCCGGAGGTCGCGCGCGGGACGATCTCGCGCACGGTCCCGTTCGCCCTCGAGGGCCTGTCGCGCGCGTTCCTCTCCGAGCTGCTGTACACCGGCGACAACGTGTCCGCGGCGCGCGCACTCCAGGGGGGCCTCATCAACGCCGTCGTCCCGGACGACGAGGTACTGCTCGCCGCGATCCGCATGGCGGAGCGCATCGCGCGGCACCCTCCCACCGCCGTGCAGGCCACGAAACTCAACTACCTGAAGACGTTCGAGGCGACCGCGGCGGCCGTCGTGTGGGAGCAGCGCCTCCGCGAGCGCGCCTCGACGACCGCCGACACGCGCGAGGGGATGCGTGCGTTCATCGAGCGCCGGCCGCCGACGTGGGACGACAACGCCGGGTAGGCGCTGCCGTTCGTCCCGCCGGAGCAGGGACGATCGCCGGTAGATGCCACGCGTGTGCGCGCAATGATGGTGTTCCGGGATGGAACGACGGGGCGACCCGGCGCCAGACTGGAGTCTCTCCTTGCGGCGCATCATCCTTCGTGTCGGAATCGTCCTCCTGCTCGTCGGAGCAGCACTCGCGTCGCCCCTCGACGGGCGCGCCCAACCGTCCGCACCTCCCAACCTCGGCGTGATGGTGCCCGACGCCGCTCGCGCCGTCCTCTCGCAGGCCGAGCTCGTCGAGGGCGTCTGCCTCATGTCACGCTGGCGCGCCGAGGAGATGTTCGCGGCGATCGACGGCGTGGCGGCCAAGCAGCCCGCCGCGCAGGCCGCCCTCGACAAGGCGGGCATCAAGTACGCCCTCCCCAACCCCGAGGACTTCCGCAAGCGCGGCAACGACGCCCTCGGCGCGATCTGCTCCGCGCCCACGGTGGATCAGGCGACCACGGCCGTTGGTGGGCTGCTGGCTGTGAACCGTGACATGGAGGCGAAGTACGGCGCGCTCGCTGAGGCGATGGGCGGCGAGGTGAAGAAGGCCGTCGACGCCCGCGAGGCGAAGATCCGCGCCGACATGGAGCTGTTCGTGGAGCCGCGACGCAAGCAGGCGGAAGCCGATCTGCGCGCCGAGGGCCAGAAGATCGCCGACCGGCTGCAGGAGCAGGTGAAGCCGAAGTACGAGGCGGACATCAACGCCTACGCGCAGAACCTCGCCAAGAGCTACAAGCCGGAACAGATGGCCTCGTTCAGCGCCGCGCTCCAGCCGTACATCGACCAGAAGATCGAGCAGGCGAAGAAGGAGGTCACGGTCCAGGTGGAGGCCGCCCTCGCGAGCCGCATCGAGGAGTCGAAGGCCACCATCCGCGCCGAGGCCGACAAGGCGGCAGAGGCGATGGGTGCGGGCATCAAGTCCGACATGGACGGCATCCGCGTCGCCTTCGACGCCATGCTCGCCGAGGTGGAGCTGCGCACCGCAGCCGCGAAGACCGCCGACACGCCGGCGAAACGCGCGGCCGTCGAGAAGCGCGTGCAGCTCGCCATGAAGGCCGTGGACGTCTACATCGCCGACGCGAAGAACACGCTGAACCTCGCCCGCGCGGAGCTCACCGCGCTCAAGGCGGCGAACCCCGGCGCGCTGGACGCCGACGCACTGGTCGCTCGCCTCGACGCGTCGAGGAACAAGCTCGAGGGCGCCCTGCGGACTGCCGCGAACGCCGGCGACGAAGTCGGGTTCACGGCCGCGTACACCGGCTTCGAGGCCTCGTGGCGCGAGGTCGCGGCGCAGGTGGACCAGGCCGCGGGGACGTGGACACCGGCACGCGTCTGCCAGGAGGCGGGGAGTGCCCTCGCCGCGGCAAAGACGCAGGCCGAGGCTGCCCGCAGCGAGATCGGCAACGCGCAGGGCGGCGTGGTGGCCGCCCCGGGCTCGGACCCGACGGATCAGCAGCGCATCCAGTCGATGAAGGACGCCCTGACGAAGTCCGCAGGGACGCTGGATACGTTCATCAACACCATCGGGCAGGCGCAGGCCGCGTGCCAGTCGCCCTCCGGTGACCCGCGCGCGCTCATCGCGCAGCTCGACCAGGCCCGGCAGGCGCAGGCCAACGCGCGACAGGCGTACGAGTCGGCTCGACTCCTCGCCCAGTCGTTGGCCCGCTAGCGCAGAGGCAGGAGAACCGCCATGCGATACCTCAACACCTCGTCCCTCCCCCGCATTCGGCGCTCGCGGATGATCCGCGTGACGCGCGACGCCGCGATCGTCGTCAGCGCCGCCGCGATCGTCCTCGTGGGTGCCGCGTGCAGCAGCAAGTCGAAGCAGGCGACGCCCACGCCGACGCCCGCGCCACAGGCGGCAGGCGCCGCGAAGAAGGCAGCGGAGGCGCTGAAGTCCGAGTTCAAGCCGCTGAACGCGCCCGTGCCGCTCCCGCTGCGGAAGTTGGACGGACTCGCGATCTCGGTGAACCCGTTCCCGACGACGCTGAAGCCGGTCAAGGTGGACAGCAACGTGGGCGCCGTCACGGCGAACGTGGGCGCGATCGCTCTCCCCTCGTTCGGCGTGAACATGGCCCTCGGCGCTCCGAACCCCGCGAGCATCCTCGCCGGGTTCGGGGGCGGGGCTCCTGCGGCAATCCCGACGATGCCGGCCGCGATCCCCACGATGCCCGCGACGATCCCGACGGCACCCCCGGGCGTGTCGCCCGGCGCGACGCCGCCCGCTGGCTTCGGTCCGCCCGCCGGGATCACGCCGGGGGCGACCCCGCCCGCCGGCTTCGGCCTGCCTCCGGGGATCACGCTGCCGCCCGGGTTCACGATCCCCGGCATGCCGTAGCACTCGCGGGTTCCCGTCGCGTGGTCGAGTAGCTTCGAGGCACCCCGCGACGGGAGCTAGCGCTCCGGCACCCAGACAAGGCGAGCGGCGTCCGTGCCCAGCACGACTTCCCGCTCGCCGAAGATCGCCGTAACGGTGCCGCGCTTCGGGGCGCGCTCCGTGACCTCGATCGGGACGCCGGGGCGGATGCCCTCCTGGTCGAAGAAGCGCAGGAGTTCCTCGTCCTCCTCGTACACGCGCTCCACGACGGAGCGCGCACCCTCCGCGAGGTCCGCGAGGCGGCGCGCAGAAAGCGGGTGGGAGTGCCCGTTACCGGGGATCGGGTAGCCAAAGGGCGATCGCACCGGGTTGCCGAGCATCTGGACGATCAGGGGCTCGGTCACGTCCGAGATCGCGTGCTCCATCAGGTGCGCCTCTTCGTAGGCGCGCCACCACTCCAGCTTCAGCACCTCGACCAGGAGGCACTCGGCCAGCCGGTGGCGTCGCACCATGTGCTCGGCGCGCACCATTCCCTCGGCCGTGAGCGTGATGCGCTTCTTGGCCTCCACGGACACCAGGTGGTCGCGCGACAGGCGGGCGACCATCCCGGCCATCGACGCCGGACGGATGTCGAGGCGCTCCGCGAGGCGCGCGGCGATGGCCTCGCCGCCCTCGTCGTGGGTGATGCGATAGATCGTCGTCAGGGCATCGTCGACGGCGACGTTCTCGACCTGCTTGGGCATTAGCCCTCCCTCTGATGCCGCCGATGGTCACACGTCCTCTGGCGCTTCGACAAGCCCGCCCCGGCCTCGCTCCTGCCCTGGCCCGCCGCGGGGTGCAGCAGCGCGTAGCCAAGCCGCCCGTTATGATCCGGCGGCAGGGCAGACCAGCTCTCGCCTGCCTCTTCGACGCACCGCGCCACCTCGAGCGGGGGGGAGCAACGAGTGACTCGTGACCCCGGCCTGACCCCGGAGTCCGCCCAGGAGGAGGTGCTCGGCCCCCTCGTGCGCGTCATCGAGGAAGCCGCGTCGGACGCCCCCTGGGCGCTCATCGGCGCCTCCGCACTCCGGCTGCAGGGCGTCGATGCCCACTCCCCGAACCTCGAGTTCATGACCAGCGAACAGGTGCTGACCACGCTCGGCGACATGCTCAACGTGCCCGCCGACTGGGGACAGGGCGCGCACCTCGCCGCGAACCGCCTGCACTTCATGCGCCACGGCGTGCCGGTGTTCGTCTTCGGCGACCCTGTGTTTCACGGCCCCTACGACTCCCTCGCGCCGCGCGAGATCCCCTCGCTCTGGGACGCGCGCGTCCGCGTCGAGGTGAACGGGGTCGGGGTCCTCTGCACGCCCCTGGAGTGGGAGCTGGTGCTCGCCGTCGTCCTCGCCGCCAGCGCGCGCGTGGACGGGCTGCGCGAGCGCATGCTCGCCGACGGCTACGACAGCCGCCTGATCGTGCGACTGCTCCGCGAGGGTCGCGTGGCCGCGCACACCGAGGAGGCCGTCTGGGCCGTCCTCGAGCGGCGGAAGTAGCCACAGCCTCCCCCGTCACCGCGTTACCATCGGCGGAGCGTCCTGAGACGTTCCCACGCACCTGCTGGAGGATCGCATCCATGCCCATGACCGTCGGCGTCGGCATTCCGAACGACCTGCGCACGATCGCCGAGGATGCCCGCCGCTTCGAGGCGCTGGGCGTGGACTCCGTCTTCGTCGGTGAGACGCAGCACAACCCGTTCCTGCCGCTGGTGCTGGTAGCGGAGCACACGCAGCGCCTGACCATGGGCACCAGCGTGGCCATCGCGTTCCCGCGGGTGCCGCACATCACCGCGAACATCGCGTGGGACCTCGCGCGGTATTCCGGCGGACGGTTCGTACTGGGGCTGGGCACGCAGGTGAAGGGCCACAACGAGCGCCGCTTCTCCGTGCCGTGGGCGCCGCCCGGGCCTCGGCTGCGCGACTACATCGCCTGCATGCGCGCGATCTGGGACTCGTGGCAGAACGGCACGAAGCCGAACTACGAGGGCGAGTACTACCAGTACCGGCTGACCAGTCCGTTCTTCAACCCCGGCCCGATCGACCACCCCGACATCCCGGTGATCATCTCCGCCGTGAACCCGTTCAACGCGCGCCTCGCCGGCGAGGTCTGCGATGGCATCGCGATCCACGGCTTCAGCACGTTCCGCTACATCCGAGAGGTGCTGATCCCCGCGGTGCACGAGGGCGCCCGCCGCGCGGGCAAGGATCCCTCGACGCTGCACGTGAACGGCGGCGGCTTCGTGGTGACGGGGCGCACACCCGACGAGGTGCACGAGGCGCTGGAGCGCACGCGCCGGCAAGTGTCCTTCTACGCTTCGACGCGTTCGTACGCGAACGTCATGAAGACGCACGGCTGGGACGACGAGGCCGCGCAGCTCCACCGCCTGTCGATCGAGGCGCGCTGGGACGACATGGCCGCCGTGATCACGGACGACATGCTGGAGGAGTTCTGCGTCATCGGCACATGGGACGAGCTGCCCGGCCGGATGCGCGAGAAGTTCGCGGGCATCAACACGCAGGTCACGCTGCCCATCGACCCCACGACCCCCGACGAGGAAGCGCAGTTCCGCGACATCGTCGCCGCGCTGAAGACGATCCCCGCGGTGGGTGAGGTCTAGGCGAGTTCAGCCCTCGTTCGCTCGCGAGGGAAACCGGCTCAACAGGCGAACCGCCGCCCAGACGATCAGCCCGAAGGCGATCCAGACGATCGGCAGCACGATCGGCCGCCTGAGCGCCCCGCCCACGCTGAAGTAGAGCAGCCAGAACAGGAACAGGACCGTCGGCGGGACCGCGAGGAGCGCCACGAGGATCTTCAGCCCGGTCCATATCCGGAACCGGCAAAGCCACCACACGGCAGCGGCGGCAAGGCGGCGAGAAGATAGAACAGGAGTAGGCCGCCGAACATGTTGCCGTAGTCGACAAGCGAAGCGGCCACGATCGACTCCACCGCTCTTCTACTCGCCCGCCTTGAGCCTCGCTGCGGCGTCGCGGCCGATGCCCGCCCACCGCTTCCGCGCGTCTGACTCCACCGCCTCCACGCGGCGCGTATCGCGTGCCATGCGCTCGAAGAGGCGCGCGAGGCCCTCGACGTCGCCGAGGTGCACCGTCTCGGCGGCGACCCGGCCATCCTCGCCGGCGTTGTGGTAGTTGCCCAGCGCCATGCACGCCGCGCCGGTCTCGTATCCCATCAGGTCGTACGCGGTCGCCTCGGTGGTGCCGCCGTCCATCAGCTTGCGCTGGTACTTGAACGAGCGATCCTCAGTCGCCAACTCGCGCGCGATCTGCGTCATCCACATCGTGACGCGTGGCGAGAAGATGTGCTGCACGTCGCCCACGCGGATGATCGGCCCACCGCCCTGCTCGGCGCGGCCCCCGGCCATCGAGGAGCACTCGACGGCGACGACCAGCGCGTCCTTCGGCAGCACCCCGGCCCGCGCGACGGCGGCCGCGCCCACGAGACCGACCTCCTCGGCGCGGGTGAACAGGCCGATGACGTGCCCCGGCGCGCCGCTCGCGACCATGCGGTCGAGCGTCGCGAGAATCGACACGACCCCCGCGAGGTCATCGCACTGCCGCGCGTGGACGATGCTCCCGCGGATGCGACACACGTCCACGTCCCAGAGCGCGTAGTCGCCGACCTCGGCGAGCCCGGCATCGAGCTGCGCCGTCGCACCGGCGAGACGGCCCGCCGCTGGGGCCTTCGAGGCCACGACCGAGGTGATCGTCGCCGTGCCGCGCCAGACGCCGTCCGCGCCGTAGATGTGCAGCGCCTCGCCCTTGCCGTAGCTCGCGGGGAGCCCGCCCCGGAAGGCGAGCGTCAGCCGGCGTGCCTTCACGGCGGTGATCACGAAGCCGGGGTGGTCCATGTGCGCGCCCAGCACCAGCGGTCGGCGGCCAGTGCCCTTCTGGTACTCGACCAGCACGTTGCCGCCGGCCACCTCGCGGAACCCCAGCCCGCGCTGCGCGGCGAACCCCCGCAGCATCGCCACGACGTGCTCCTCGCGGAACGACGCCGTGGGGACCGAGACGACCATGCGCATCAGGTCCGCGACGGGGACGATGGCGCGAGCGGGGGTGGATCGAGGCACGGAACGCTCCTTCCAGACGACACGATCGTAGACCTCGTTCGTTTCAGCGGCGCGTCACCCGCATCGCGCGCCGGTCACGCCCCATTCGCCCCGGATCACCGCGCCCCGTACCATCGAGGCATGACATCCCTCGACGCCTCCCCCCCGGGCATCGCCTGGCCCACCCCCTCCAAGCCCGACCCCGCCCCCGTGCGCTCCACCGGCAAGCGCGCACGCGAGGCGAACCGCCCGCTGCCGCCGATCGAGCTGGAGCTGACCGGGTTCGCCTCTGGCGGCCGCGCCGTCGGCCACGCGCCGGACGGGCGCGTCGCGTTCGTGGAGTACGGCATCCCCGGCGAGCGCGTGATTGCGGAGATCACGGACGAGCACCCCGGCTACCTCGAAGCGACCGCTGTGCAGGTGCTGCGCGCCTCCGAGCACCGCGTCGAGGCGCCCTGCCAGTACTTTGGCAAGTGCGGCGGCTGCCAGGTGCAGCACATCGACTACGACGAGCAGCTGCGCCTGAAGGCGGAGGTCGTGCGCGACCAGCTCCAGCGCATCGGCAAGTTCGAGGCCGACGAAACGCGCGACCTCGTCCTGCCGATGCTGGGCATGGACGACCCATGGGGGTACCGGAACCACGTCCGGTTCACGGTGCGGCGCGACGGCGAGATCGGGTTCATGCAGCGCGGCACACACCGCTTCATGCGCGTGGACCACTGCCTGATCGCCGGCGACCGCGTGAACACGATCCTCGAGGGCACGCAGGAACGCACGATGCAGACGCGGCAGCTCTCCGTGCGGACGGGCGAGCACACCGAAGAGCTGATGGTCCAGCCGAAGATCCAGTGGCGTCCCGGCCGGAGCCACCCGAAGATCGAGAGCGGCCAGTCGTTCTACCACGAGCGACTGCTGGGCGTGTCCTACCGCATCTCCGGCCCCGCGTTCTTCCAGGTGAACACCCGCCAGGCCGAGCGCCTCGTTTCGCTGGTGCTGGAACACGTGCGCGAGGTGTCCCCGCGCGTGGTCATCGACGCGTACGCGGGCGTGGGCACCTTCGCCGCGCAGCTCGCGGGCGAGGTGGAGCACGTCGTGACGATCGAGGAGTCCGCCGCCGCCGGCGTGGACGCGCTCGAGAACTTGGCGCCGTTCGACAACGTGACGCGCGTCGTCGGCAAGGTGGAGGACACCCTGCCCGGCATGACTCCGGCCCCCGACGTGGTCGTCATCGACCCGCCGCGCGCCGGCATCTACGCGTCCGTGGTGCAGGCGATCATCGACTCCGCGGCGAGCCGCGTGGTGTACGTCTCGTGCGACCCCGGCACGCTCGCGCGCGACCTGCGACTGTTCACCGACGGCGGCTTCGTCATCGGCAGCATCCAGCCCGTCGACATGTTCCCGCACACGCAGCACATCGAGTGCGTCACCGTCCTCGACCGCGCGTGAGCGGCGAACCCGCCCCGCGGATCGTCCTTGCCTCCGGCTCGCCTCGACGGCGCGAGCTGCTGGCCGCGCTCGGCGTGACGTACGAGGTGGACCCGGCCGACGTCGACGAGACGACCGATGAGCCCGACCCCGTCCGCGTCGCGGAGGACCTCGCGCTGCTGAAGGCGCGCACCGTCTCCACGAGGCACCCGGACGCGGTCGTCATCGGCAGCGACACTGTGGTCGCCCTCGACGGTGCGCTACTGGGCAAGCCAGCCAACGCCGACGAGGCCCGCGCGATGCTCCGTTCGCTCCGCGGGCGCGCGCACGAGGTGGTGACAGGCGTCGCCGTGATCACGGGCGGCGATGCGGCGCGCACCGAGCACGTCACGCACTCCTCGACGGCCGTCACGATGCGCGAGTACACGGACGAAGAGGTCGAGGCGTTCATCGCCACAGGCTCGCCGTTCGACAAGGCGGGCGGCTACGCGAGCCAGGATCCGGTGTTCGCACCGACTGCGCGCATCGAGGGCTGCCCGTGTGGCGTCGTCGGGCTGCCGCTGTGGGCGCTGGGAGCGCTGCTGGCCGACGCAGGCGTCGAGGTGGGCCCGCCTGCCCTCGAACGGTGCGGAGGCTGCCTGGAGCGCCCGAACGACCGCTAGGCGCCGCTACGCCTCGTCGTCGCCCGTCATCGCGGCCGTCGAGGCGCCCGTGCCGGGGAGCACACCCGGCACGCAGTCCGGGTCGTCGATGTCGCAGACCATCCCCATCGCACTATCGAGGCCGAGATCGAGCGTCTGCAGCCCCGCCAGCGGTGTGAGCGTGGCGAGCGGCTTCGGCTGGGCCGGCGTCTCGGTGCGGTCTTCGTCGCGCGTGGGCTCGGACATCGCTCGCTCGCAGTTTGATCACGGTGCGCAGGACGATCCCATTGTACGTCGACGGCACGAGGCGCCCTCCACCGTCGGCGCGCTTGACGCGCCACCCCGGGTGCTATCGACTGGATGTACCGCCTCTCGCGCCCCCCACCCGGCGCCGAGGCCGAAACGAGCCGCCCGTGCCTGACCCGATCATCGACGTGCAGGACCTGACGAAGGTCTACGACTCCGGCGCGATCCGCGTGGAGGCGCTCCGCGGCGTGACGCTGCGCGTGGAGCGCGGCGAGATGGTCGCGATCATGGGGCCGTCCGGCTGCGGCAAGACGACGCTCCTCAACTGCATGTCCGGCATCGACGATCCGTCCGCGGGCACGATCCACATCGAGGGCGTGGATCTCGTCGCGATGGACGACGACCGGCGCACGTCCTATCGGGCGAAGCGCATGGGCTTCATCTTCCAGTTCTACAACCTGCTTCCCGTGCTCAACGCCGTCGAGAACGTCGAACTCCCGCTGCTGGTCTCCGGCACCCGCCCCGCGGAGGCGCGCTCGAAGGCGCTTGCCGCGCTCGAACGCGTGCACCTCGCTGAGTGGCGCACGCACCGCCCGGCCGAGCTGTCGGGAGGCCAGCGGCAGCGCGTGACCATCGCGCGGGCGCTCGTGAACGACCCGGCGATCGTCTGGGCGGACGAGCCGACCGGCGACCTCGATTCGCACACTGCTGACGAGATCATGTCGCTGATGCAGGCGCTCAACCGCGACCACCAGCAGACGTTCGTCATCGTCACGCACGACCCCGGCATCGCCGCGCGCTGTCATCGCACCGTCCACATGCGGGACGGGCTGATCGAGCGCGAGGACGTGCGGCGTGACTAGCCTCTTCGGCATCCCGCTCGATCAGATCCTCGTCGCCCTCGTCATCGCCGTCGGCGTCGCGTTCGCGGTGCTGGCGTGGATCGGCGTCCGCAATCCGCTGATGGTCCGCATGGGACTGAGGAACGCCGGGCGCCGCAAGACACAGACCGTGCTGATCGTCATCGGACTGATGCTGTCGACGCTGATCATCAGCGCCGCGTTCGCCACCGGCGACACCGTGGCCTACAGCGTCACCAACGCCGTCTATCGCTCGCTCCGCAACGTCGATGTCGTCGTGGCGCTGGCCCCCGACCGCGCCGGTGGCCTCGAATCCCTCGATGACAGCCACGCCGACACGCTCCGCCGCGCGCTGGCAAGCGAGACGAACGTCGACGGCGTGACGGGCGTCTCGCAGGTGCGCCTGCCGGTGGTGAACACCGGGCGACGCCTGTCCGAGCCGGCCGCGTCACTCGTCGGCCTCGACGCGGCAACGATCGCGCCATTCGACGTCCTCACCAGCGTCGATGGCGCACCGGTGGCCCTCGGCACGCTGCCCGCGGATGCCGTGCTGATCACGGAACGCCTCGCCACGGACGTCGATGCGCGCGTCGGCGATCGCCTGACGATGTACTACGAGAACCGCCCGTTCGAGGTCACCGTCGCCGCGGTGATCCTCGACAACCGCATCACCGCGCCCGGCGCGATCCCCACGCCCGGCGGCGGCCCCGGCGGCGGCAGCAACTCCCCCACGGGTGGCATGGTGACGACGCTCGACCGCCTGCGGCAGGTGACCGGACGCGAGGGGCGCATTAGCTTCATCGCGGTCTCCGCCCGCGGCGCTGCCCGCGACACCCTCGAGGTCACACCGCTCGTCGAGAAGCGCGTGACGGAGATCCTCAACGCGAGCGCCGCGCCGATGCGCGTGGTGACCACGAAGGCGACCGCCGTCAGCACGGCGGAGCTCGTCGGCTCGCTGTTCGTCACGTTCTTCGTGGTGTTCGGACTGTTCTCGATCGCCGCGGGGATCATGCTGATCTTCCTCACCTTCGTGATGCTAGCCGCGGAGCGCCGCTCGGAGATGGGCATGGCGCGTGCGATCGGGATGCAGCGGCTACACCTCACGCAGGCATTCATCGCGGAGGGCATGGCCTACAACGTGGGCTCGGCGCTCGTCGGCGCGCTGCTCGGGCTCGGCGTGGCGTACGGCCTCGTGACCGTCATGGGACGGCTCGTCGCGCGCTTCGGGCTGAACATCGAGTTCCACTTCAACCCGCAGGGCTTCGCGATCGCGTACTGCCTCGGCGTGGTGATCACCTTCGTCACAGTCGGCTTCGCCTCGTGGCGCGCCGCGAACCTGAACATCGTGCGCGCGATCCGCGACCTCCCCGAGCCGCAGCCACTGCGCGGGCGTGATCGAGGATTCGGCGGGCTGATGCTCGCGACCCTCGGCGTCGCGTGGTACGCCGCCTGGATTGCCGCGCTCGGCATCGCGGCGATCGTCGTGTCTCTCGCGGTCACGCTGGTCGGGACGTTCAGCACGCCGATCGCAGCGATCGAGGTGGCCGCGATCGCGCTGCTTCTCGTCGTCGCGTGGCCAGCCGTGCGCGGGCTCGGCGCGCGATTCGATGGCCTCGCGCGGTCGGCGAAGCGGCATCGCAACGGCGGCGGCTGGGCCGTGTGGATGCTAATGGTGGGCGTGGGCAGCATCGGCTACGGCGGCTGGGCGACGCAGCAGGCGTTCGTGTACACCTCGGGCGTGACGCTGGTGCTGCTCTCGGTCGCGATGCTCGCGGTCTACTTCGGCGCGGCGTCGAGGCCGGCGTTCACGGCGGCCAGCCTCGCACTCATCTGGTTCTGGCTGCTGCCGCTGCCGTTCTCGCTGTTCATCGAGGGTGCCGAGTCGTGGACCGACCCGCTGAACAGCCTCGCGCGGCTGTTGGGTCTGCAGCACCCGGCGATCGCGGGCAGCGTGGAGATGTTCTTCGTCTCAGGCCTGTCGATCACCGGCGCCGCCACGCTCCTCGTAATCTTCAACGCCGAGGTATTGCTGGGCGCTCTGCGCAGCGTGAGCGCGATCTTCGGCGGCGTCGCGCCGGCGATCCGCACCGCGATCGCCTATCCGCTCGCCTCGAAGTTCCGCACGGCGATGACGCTGGCGATGTTCACCCTAGTGATGTTCAGCCTCGTGGTGATGGCAACGTTGAACCACAACTTCACGCAGATCTTCCTCGGCAGCGACGCGACCGGCGGCTTCGCGGTGTACGTGCAGGGCAACGCGAACAACCGCATCCCCGACCTGCGCGCCGCACTTCGAGGCGCAAGCCCCGACCCGCTCGCGGGCGTGAGCGCCGTCGGCACGCTGACCTCGAAGCGCGCGCGCGTCCGCGTCGGCGGCCAGCCGCCCGAGGCGGCGGGCAACTACCAGGTGCAGGGCGCGGACGACGAGTTCCTGCGCAGCGCGGTCTTCCCGCTCGCCTCCCGCGCCGCGGGCTACGACTCCGACCGCGCCGTCCTCGAGGCGATTCGGCGCGATCCCACGCTTGCGATCGTCGACGAGGGCCGCCTCGCGATCGCGGCGACGAGTGCCGCCGGCACCTTCGGCCCGCCCCCGGGCGCCCAGCAGGCGTTCCGGCTCACGCGCACCCTTGATGAGTTGAAGGCGCAGCCGTGGCAACCGCTGCCGATCGTCGTGCGCGACCCTGCGGGCGACACAGACGTCCCGCTGCAGGTGATCGGCATCGTCCGCCGCGAGGCGACGAGCGTGATCAACCAGTGGAACGCGGTCATCGTGAACGGCTCCGTGATGCGCAGTCAGTTCGCGGGGGGCGAGGCGGAGACGTTCTACCTCGCGACGAGCGGCTCGGACGAGGCCTCCGCAAAGCGCGCCGCCGACGCCGTGGAGTCCGCGCTCCTGGAACGGGGCGTGCAGGCGACCTCGATCCGCGAACGCATCGAGGATCGCGCAGGGCAGGCGAACGCGTTCCAGATGCTGTTCCAGGGGTTCATGGGCCTCGGCCTGATCGTCGGCATCGCAGCGCTCGGGGTGATCGCCTTCCGCTCCGTCGCGGAGCGCCGCCAGCAGATCGGCATGCTGCGGGCGATCGGCTACACGAGGCGGCTGGTCGCGCTGTCGTTCTTCCTCGAGTCCTCGTTCATCGCGCTGACGGGGATCGGGATGGGGCTCGTGCTGGGCGCAGCGCTGTCCTACAACCTGATGACGTCGCCCACCTTCACCAACGGAACGCCGCTCCACTTCGCGTTCCCGTGGGCACGACTGTTCATCATCGTCAGCATCGCCTACGGCGCCAGCGCGCTCATGACGCTCATCCCGGCACGCAGCGCGTCTCGCGTCCCCGTGGCTGAGGCGCTCCGCTACAACGGCTAGCGCCCCACCTCGGCACACACGAAGCAGGCCGCCCTCGCGGGCGGCCTGGCTCGTTCAACCTCGGTCGGTCGAGGCTAGATCGGCGAGTCGAGCTGCGTGTCGCCCATCAGGTACGCGTCGATGCCCTTCGCGGCAGCGCGCCCCTCGGCGATCGCCCAGACGATGAGCGACTGGCCACGCGTCATGTCACCCGCGGTAAAGACACCCGGGACGCTGGTCATCTTGGCCTCGTCCGCCCAGACGTTGCCGCGCTCCGTGAGGCGGACGCCCAACTGCTCGACCATCCCGGCCTGCTCCGGCCCGAGGAAGCCCATCGCGAGGAGCAGGAGGTCACACTCGACCTCGAACTCCGAGCCGGGAACTTCCTGCATGACCTGGCGGCCACCCTCGTTCACGAACTCCACGCGGACCGCGTGCAGCTTCTTTAGCACGCCGTTCTCGCCGGAGACGGACTTCGTCAGGATGCTGTAGTCGCGCACGCCGCCTTCCTCGTGGGCCGAGGAGACGCGGTAGACGTTCGGGTACTGCGGCCACGGCTGGTTCGCGGGGCGCGTCTCCAGCGGGCGCGGCAGCAGTTCGTACTGCAGCACCTCGGTCGCGCCTTGGCGCAGGGCGGTGCCCAGGCAGTCCGCGCCGGTGTCGCCACCGCCGAGGATCACGACCTTCTTGCCCTTCGCGCTGATGAACGTGTCGTCCGCGATGGCGTCTCCGGCGTTCCGCTGGTTCTGCAGCGGCAGGTACTCCATCGCGAAGTGGACGCCCTTGAGCTCGCGGCCGGGAACCTCGAGGTCACGCGGCTTGGTCGCGCCACCAGCGAGACAGATTGCGTCGAACTCGTCCATGAGCGCCTTGGCGCTGACATCCACGCCGATGTTCGTGGACGGCTTGAAGGTGACGCCCTCGGCGGTCATCTGCTCCATGCGACGATCGACGAAGCGCTTCTCCATCTTGAAGTCGGGGATGCCATATCGCAGCAGACCGCCGATGCGGCTGGCGCGCTCGTACACGGTGACGTCATGGCCGGCACGCGCGAGCTGCTGCGCAGCGGCGAGGCCCGCGGGCCCCGACCCGATGACCGCGACGCGCTTGCCCGTCTTCACCTCGGCCGGCTCGGGCTTGATCCAGCCCTCGCGGTAGGCGTGCTCGATGATCGTGAGCTCGACCTGCTTGATCGTCACCGGGTCCTTATTGATGCCCAGCACGCAGGCGGACTCGCACGGCGCGGGACACAGCCGGCCGGTGAACTCCGGGAAGTTGTTCGTGGCGTGGAGGCGGTTGATCGCCTCCTCCCACCGTCCGCGGTAGACCAGGTCGTTCCAGTCAGGGATGACGTTGCCCAGCGGGCAGCCCTGGTGGCAGAACGGGATGCCGCAGTCCATGCAGCGCGCCGCCTGCTTGTTCAGCGCATCCGTGGGGAAGTCCTCGTACACCTCGAGCCAGTCGTGCACGCGCTCCGCGACCGGTCGTCGCGTCGGCGTCTCGCGTCCGAACTCGAGGAAGCCCGTGGGCTTAGCCATTCGTCACCCCAGCCGGCTGCGCAGCCTGGGCCTTCGCGCGCTCCATGAGGACGCGCTTGAAGTCACGAGGCATGACCTTCTTGAACCGCTTCGCCGCCGCGGGCCAGTCCCGCACCAGCGCCTCCGCCACCGTGCTCCCGGTGTACCCGATGTGGCGCTCCAGGAGCCCCTTCACCAGGTCGAGGTCTTCGGCCTCCTCGAGCGGCTCGAGGTCGACCATCTCCCGGTTGCAGCGTGTCGCGAAGTCGTCGTCCTCGTCCAGGACGTAGGCGATGCCACCGCTCATGCCGGCGCCGAAGTTGCGGCCGGTCTTGCCGATGATCACCACGCGCCCGCCGGTCATGTACTCACAGGCGTGGTCGCCCGTGCCCTCCACGACCGCGAGGGCGCCCGAGTTGCGGACGCAGAAGCGCTCGCCCGCCACGCCGCGGAAGAACGCCGACCCGCCCGTCGCGCCGTACAGCGCGACGTTGCCGATGACGATGTTCTCCTCCGGCACGAAGGACGAAACCTTCGGCGGGTAGACGATCAGCTTGCCGCCCGACAGGCCCTTGCCTGGGTAGTCGTTCGCGTCGCCCTCTATCCGCATCGTGACGCCCGCGGGCAGGAACGCCCCCCACGAGTTCCCGGCCGAGCCGGTGAAGCGGATGTCGATGGTGTCGTCAGGCAGGCCGGTGTTCGCGTACTTCCGGGTGACCTCGGAGCCGAGGATCGTGCCGACGGTGCGGTTCACGTTCCGGATCGGCATCTCGATGACCACGGCCTCGCCGCGCTCCAGTGCCGGCGCCGCGAGCGGCAGCAGCTTCTGGTCGAGCGCGTGCTCCAGCCCGTGATCCTGGAAGCGCACCTGTCGCACCGGCGTGCCCTCGGGCACCGCGGGGCGGTAGAGGATCGACGAGAAGTCGAGGCCCTGCGCCTTCCAGTGGTCCACGGCGTCCTTCGTGTCGAGTAGGTCGGCGCGGCCGATCATGTCCTCGAACTTGCGGAAGCCGAGCTCCGCCATGTATTCGCGGATCTCCTGGGCGATGAACTGGAAGAAGTTCACCACGTGCTCCGCGCGGCCCGAGAACTGCTCGCGCAGCGCCGGGTTCTGCGTCGCGATGCCCACCGGGCAGGTGTCCAGGTGGCAGACGCGCATCATCACGCAGCCCATGACCACCAGCGGCGCCGTCGCGAAGCCGAACTCCTCAGCGCCCAGCAGCGCACCGATGATCACGTCGCGGCCGGTCTTCAGCTGACCGTCCACCTCGACGACGATGCGGTCGCGCAGGCCGTTGAGGACCAGCGTCTGCTGGGTCTCGGCGAGGCCGAGTTCCCACGGCAGGCCCGCGTGCTTCAACGAGGTGAGCGGGCTCGCGCCGGTACCCCCGTCGTAGCCGCTGATGAGCACCACGTCGGACTTCGCCTTCGCGACGCCCGCCGCAACCGTGCCCACGCCAACCTCGGCCACCAGCTTCACGCTGACGCGAGCGCGCGGGTTCGCATTCTTGAGGTCGTGGATCAGCTGCGCGAGATCCTCGATGGAGTAGATGTCGTGGTGCGGCGGCGGGGAGATGAGGCCCACGCCGGCGGTCGCGTGGCGCACCTCGGCGATCCAGGGGTAGACCTTGGAGCCGGGCAACTGACCGCCCTCGCCGGGCTTCGCGCCCTGCGCCATCTTGATCTGGATCTCGTCCGAGTTGACCAGGTACTCGCTGGTGACGCCGAAGCGACCCGAGGCGACCTGCTTGATCGCGCTGCGCCGCAAGTCGCCGTTGGCGTCCGGCGTGAACCGTCGACGATCCTCGCCGCCCTCGCCGGTGTTCGACTTGCCGCCGATGCGGTTCATCGCGATCGCCAGCGTCTCGTGCGCCTCGGCGCTGATCGAGCCGTAGGACATCGCGCCCGTCTTGAAGCGCTTGAACAGCGCCTCGGCCGGCTCGACCTCGTCGATCGGCACCGGAGGACCGACGGGCTTGAACTCGAAGAGGCCACGGAGCGTCGCGAGGTGCGCGCTCTGGTCGTTCACCATCTTCGTGTACTCGCGGAAGATCTCGTACTGGCCGGTGCGGGTCGCGTGCTGAAGGCGGAACACCGTGTCCGGGTTAAACAGGTGGAACTCGCCGTCACGACGCCACTGGTACTGGCCGCCCCACTCGAGGTCGTGGCGGCCGCCGTCGCGCTCCGGGAACGCGCGGTTGTGGTGCACCAGCGACTCCATCGCCACCTCGGCGAGCCCGATGCCGCCGACGCGAGAGGCCGTCTTGGTGAAGTAGCGATCCACGAGCTCGTCGCCGAGGCCAATCGCCTCGAAGATCTGTGCGCCGCGGTACGAATGCACCGTGGAGATGCCCATCTTGGACATGACCTTCACGACGCCCTTCTTGAGCGCCTTCAGGTAGTGGTAGTGCGCCTCGTGCTCGTCCAGGTCACCGGCGACGTAGCCGTCCGCCTTCAGCCGCGACAGGCTCTCAAGCGCGAGGTACGGGTTGATCGCGCTCGCGCCGTAGCCGATGAGCAGCGCGAAGTGGTGCACCTCGCGGGGCTCGCCGGTCTCCAGCACCAGTCCGACCTGCGTCCGCTTGCGGTCGCGCACGAGGTGGTTGTGCAGACCAGCGACCGCGAGCAGCGCCGGGATCGGCGCCTGCGTCGCGTCGACACCGCGGTCGGACAGCACGAGGATCTTCGCGCCCTTACGGATCGCCACGTCTGCGTCCGCGAAGACGCGCTCCATGGCCGCCTCAAGCCCGGACGCGCCCTCGGCGGCCGGGAAGAGCGTCGAGATCACAGCGCTACGCAGCGTCGGGTGTTCACCCAGCGCCTTGAGTTTCGCCATCTCGTCGTTGTCGAGCATCGGGGAATCAAGCTTCACGAGGTCGACGACCTCGATGCCCGTGTTCAGCAGGTTCCCCTCGGGGCCGACGTTCGTGTAAGCGGAGGTGACGAGCTCCTCGCGGATCGCGTCCAGCGGCGGGTTGGTGACCTGCGCGAACAGTTCCTGGAAGTAGTTGTAGAGCGGCTGCGCCTTGTTCGAGAGCACGGCGAGCGGCGTGTCCGAACCCATGGAGCCAATCGACTCCTCGGAGTTGTTCACCATCGGGCCGAGGATGTACTTCAGGTCCTCCAGCGAGTAGCCGAAGGCGATCTGCTGCTCGCGCAGCTGCTCCGCGCCCAGCGTCGGGACGGGCGCGCCGGCCGGCAGGTCCGCCAGCGGGTGCAGGTGCTCGTTGACCCAGTCGGCATACGGAGCGGCCGCGGCGAGCGCGCCCTTCAGCTCCGTATCGTCGACGATGCGCCCTTCCTCGAGGTTCACGAGGAACATCTTGCCGGGCTGCAGGCGGCCCTTGATCAGCACGTTCTCCGGATCGACCGGCAGCACGCCGACCTCGGACGCCATGATCACCATGTCGTCCTTGGTCACGTAGTAGCGCGACGGGCGCAGGCCGTTGCGGTCGAGGACGGCGCCGATATTGCGGCCATCCGTGAACGCGACGGATGCCGGCCCGTCCCAGGGCTCCATCACGCTGGAGTGGTACTCGTAGAACGCGGTCTTCTCCGCGGGCATGGACTCGTGTCCGCTCCACGCCTCGGGAATGAGCATCATCATCGCGTGCGGGATCGAGCGCCCAGACTGCACCAGCAGCTCAACGGCGTTGTCGAGGCACGCGGTGTCGGAGCCCTTCTCGTCGATGACCGGCTGGATCTTCGACACGTCGTCGAAGAGCGGCGACTCGAACAGCGCCTCGCGGGCGGTCATCCAGTTCACGTTGCCGCGCAGCGTGTTGATCTCGCCGTTGTGCGAAATCATCCGGTACGGGTGAGCGAGCTTCCACGACGGGAACGTGTTCGTGCTGAAGCGCGAGTGGAACATCGCGAGCGCCGAGACGACGCGCGGGTTCGCCAGCTCCGGGTAGTACTTCGCGAGCTGCGTCGCGGTCAGCATGCCCTTGTAGACCAGGGTGCGTGAGGAGAGCGAGGCGAAGTAGACGTACTCCGCGCCGCGCAGCCCGGAGCGCTCAATCGTCTTCTCGAAGCGCTTGCGGATAACGTAGAGCTTGCGCTCGAAGACGTCGTTATCGCCCGCGAGCTCGGCGTCCCGGCCGACGAAGGCCTGGAACATCACCGGCTCAACAGCGCGCGCCGAAGGACCGACATCGGCGGCGTCCGCGTCCGTGGGGACGACGCGCCAGCCGAGGAAGTGCTGTCCCTCTTCCTGCACGATGCTCTGGAAGATGCCGCGCACCTGGCGCGCCTCGGCCTCGTCTTGCGGGAGGAAGAGCATGCCCACGCCGTACTCGCCCGCCTCAGGAAGGCGAATGCCCTGCGCGGTCAGCTCGTGGCGGAAATAGGCGTCCGGGACCTGGATCAGAATCCCCGCCCCGTCGCCGGTGTTTGCCTCGGAGCCGGAGGCGCCGCGGTGCTCGAGGTTTGCGAGCGCAGTCAGGCCGTCCTGCACGATCTGGTGAGATCGCTTCCCCTTGAGGTGGACGATGAATCCCACGCCACATGCGTCATGTTCACGCTGTGGGTCGTAGAGGCCCTGAGCCTGCGGCATGCCCGGCGCTTCCATCTGCCGCTCCAATTACACAGTGTCCCCCTCTGAAAAGGAGGTGGGACCCGACATCATAGCGAGGTCTCGTGACCGAGAAGTCGCCATCTTGCGCTTTTCGTCACAATCTTGCAAGCGAGGTGTCGAGGAGATTTCGGACTTCCCTCGATGCCTCACCGGGCCCGACGCGACGCGGGCCCGGGCCGGGGCGCACTGGCGCCCTAACCCAGCTCCACCTCGGGCCGTTCCACCCACACCACCTGTCGCGCGATCAGGTCGTCGAGGCGAGCCGCGTCGAGGCCCAGGACCTCGCCCAGCACCTCGCGGCTGTGCTCGCCCATGTCAGGCGAACCGCCCCGGATGCCGCCGGGCGTGGCGGAGAGCTTCACGGGCGTGTTGGTGAGCGGCACGTCGCCGAAGACCTTGTGGTGCACCGGGCGGAACATGTCGCGCGACAGTACCTGCGGGTCCTGCGTGACCTGCCGAATGTCGTTGAGCGGGCCCGAGGGGATGCCGTAGCGCTCCAGCGGCTCGAGCCACTCGGCCGTGGTCTTCTTCAGGAAGGCGGCCTGCAGGATGGGCTCCAGCTCCCCGTGGTTCCTCGATCGCGCCGCGGCCGAGTGGAAGCGCGGATCATCGATGATCTCGGTGACGCCGAGTTCAGAGCAGAGCAGCGCCCACTGGTTCGGGACGCCCCACGACAGCGCGATGACGAGGTAGCCGTCCGCCGTCTGGAACGCCTGGAACGGTACCGCCGTCGGGTGCCGTGTCCCGAGACGCTCGGGCAACTCACCGCTCAGGTGGAAGCGCATGAACGCGTTCTCCTGGATCGCCACCTGGCAGTCCAGCATCGAGATATCGACGAGCTGGCCGTTGCCGGAGCGCTCGCGCTCGTGCAGCGCGGAGAGCACGCCGATCGTGCAGTACAGGCCCGCGGTCACGTCGCCGAGCGACAACCCCGGCCGCACCGGGCCCCGACCGGGCTCGCCGGTCACGGACATGACGCCGCCAGCGCCCTGCACGATGACATCCAGCGCGGGCTTCGTGCGCTCTGGGCCGGTCTGACCGTAGCCGGAGATCGCCGCGTAGATCAGGCGCGGGTTCACCTGTGAGAGCGCGCTGTACCCGAGCCCCAGCCCGTCCATGCTCCCCGGCGTGAAGTTCTCGACGAGGACGTCGAACTCCTTGATGAGGTCGAGGAAGATCGCCTTCCCCTCCTCCTGCCGCAGGTCCAGCGCGATCGAGCGCTTGCCGCGGTTCACCGAGAAGAAGTACCCCGACTCGCCGTCGATGATCGGCCCGGTGGTGCGCGAGACGTCGCCGTATGGCGGCCGCTCCAGCTTCACCACGTCCGCGCCCAGGTCGGAGAGCGTCGCGGTGCAGAACGGCCCGGAGAGCACCCAGGTCAGGTCCAGGACCTTCACGTCCTTCAACGGGCCAGTCGTCGGCAGTGGCGGCATCTCGAAACCTCCCGCGCCCGCTTCGGGGCGTGCATCTCAAACCTCGATCGGGCCCGCCATCTCCGTGGCGGCTCGACCGCGGCGCGCACCCTCGGCGCGCTCGCCGCGTAGCGCAACGTACACGCCCGCCAGCACCACCGCACCGCCGAGGGCCTCGAACGGCGTCGGCACCTCGTGCAGCAGAACCACCGCGATCAGCGCGGAACCCACCGGTTCGCCGAGGATCGCCACCGCGACCACGGCAGCCGAGAGCGAGCCGAGCGCCCAGTTCATCGCATTATGTCCGACCAGCTGCGGCACGAGCGCCAGCAGCAGGATGAACACGTACGACGACCCGGCCAGCCCGACGAGCGGAGTCGAGGTCGCCAGCCCCAGCCCCAGCAGGATCGCCGCCGTCAGGCTGTAGACCACCGCCCCGTATGTTGCCGTCGACAGGCGCCGCCTGACACCTCGCCCGATCACGAGATAGACGCTCGACATGACACCGCCGACCAGCGCGAAGACGTTGCCGCTCAGCGTGCCGGCATCGGACGCCCCCGCCCCGACGAGCAGCGTCGCGCCCACGACACCCAGCGCGATGCCCAGCATGACCGCGCGCGTCGGGCGCTCGCGGAGGAAGAGCCACGCCCCGACGGCGACGAACAGCGGCTGCATCGTCACCAGCACGACGCTCGCGAGGATCGAGGTGCGCTGCACGGACACTACCCAGAACGCGAAGTGCGCCGCCAGCGCAACTGCCGAAAGCAGCAGGAGCGCGCCGTCCCGCCTCGACAGCGGGCCGTGACCGCGTTCGCGCCGGGCCAGGGCGACCGCGACCATAGGCGGCGCGGCGAACACGAGCCGCAGCGCCGCGATCGCGAGCGCGGGCGCAGGCTCGGCGAGCCGGATCAGCGGCGCCGCCCACGAGATCGCGATGACACCCGCGATCAGCACGAAGAAGTGGCGGGTCGTCACGCCTGCGGAGGCTCCTGGTACAGCCCGATCACGTTCCCACCGGGATCCCGGAAGCGTGCGGTGATTTCGGGCGCGTCCATGCCAATGGGCTGCACGATCTCCCCGCCATGCACCTGCACCGCGAGCACGGCTTGCTCGGCGTCGTCGACCATCACGTAGAAGAGCAGGCCTGGCGTCGCCATCGGGGGACGGCCCAGCACCCACGTCCCGCTCACCTCCCCGGTGGTGTCGTCGAACGCGAGCGCGCCGTCGCCCCGGGTGTGGACGCTCCAGCCGAACACCGCCTGATAGAACTCCGCCGACCACGCGATATCGGTCGCGGGCAGTTCGAGGTAGCAGATCTTTCCGTTCTGGCTCGTGGGCATCGCCGCATCCTCCCCGGTACCAACCGGAGGCAGGGTATCGCGCCCGAGTGACCGATTCGTTGTTTGACAGGCCACCGGGCAGCCACAAAGATGCGGCAGTCCGCCCCGGGCGCATGCGACCTCGCACCGCCCGTCCAGCACGTCGACGCCCCCGGGGGCGCGGCACGCGAGGGGTACGCCATGGCCGAGCCGAAGATCGACTGGGACGCATGGACGGAGCAGGCCACCGAGTGGCTGTCGGAGTTCATCCGCGTCGACACGGTGAACCCCCCGGGCAACGAGGCCCGCGCCTGCGCATGGCTCGGCCGCATCCTGGACGCCGAGGGCATCCCCTACCAGACCTACGACCCTGGCAACGGGCGCACCTCGCTGGTCGCGCGCCTTGAGGGTGACGGCTCGCGCGGCAAGGCGCTGATCCTGCTCAGCCACACCGACGTCGTCCCGTTCGAGGTCGAGGAGTGGACCGTCGACCCTCTCAGCGGCGAGGTGCGCGATGGCTTCGTGTGGGGGCGCGGTGCGCTCGACATGAAGAGCCAGGGGATCATGGAGCTGATCACCTTCCTGCTGCACAAGCGCCACAACCTCCCGCTGAAGCGCGACCTCGTCTACATGGCCGTCGCCGACGAGGAGGCCGGCTCCGAGTTCGGCATGGAGTTCCTCGACCGCGCGCATCCCGAGATCCTCGACTGCGAGTACGTGATCAACGAAGGCGGCGGCGGCTCCACTGAAGCGCTCGGCGTGGATCGCAACACCATCAACATCGGCGTCTCGGAAAAGGGACCGCTGTGGTTGACGCTGCGCGCGCATGGCCGCCCCGGTCACGGTTCCGTCCCGCACGATGACAACGCCGCAGACCACCTGGTGCGCGCCGTGCACCGCGTCCTGTCGTGGAAGCGCCCCTACATCGTGACGCCGGAGGTGCAGGAGTACTTCGACCAGCTCCACGCCGCGCGCATCCTCGACCGTCCGGCGACGAAGCAGGTGCTCGCGGATCTCGCCGAGCACAACCCGCGGCTGAAGTCGATCCAGATGAACTCGATCTCGCTCACCACGCTCACCGCCGGCGTGAAGCACAACGTCATCCCCGCCACCGCCGAGGCGACTCTCGACTGCCGCCTCGTGCCGGGCTACGACGAAGAGCGCTTCATCGAGGAGCTGACGCGCGTCATCGACGATCCGAGGATCGAGATTGAGCGGGTGTTCGTGGCGTCGACGCCGACGACGTCGCACCACACCGAGCTGTACGAGATCATGGAGCGCGAGTCGAAGCGCGTGCTGGAGGACGCACTCGTCCTGCCCAGCGTCTCGACCGGCTTCACGGACTCGCGCGTCTTCCGTCGTCGCGGTGTCGCGGCCTACGGCTTCGTGCCGACGGTCACGGGCCCGTCCGAGCAGGGCCGCGTCCACGGCAACGATGAGCGCATCGCGATTGAAAACCTGCGTCTCGGCACCCAGATCATGCACCAGGTCGTCCGCGGCATCTGCGGATAGCCCACCACGAGGAGCCCGCCATGAAGTTCGAGCAGATCCACACCATCGGCATCCTCGGCGGCGGCGTCATGGGCGGTGGCATCGCGCAGGTGCTCGCCGTCGCCGGCTACGACGTGGTCGTGCGTGACCTGACCGAGGAGATCGTCCAGCAGACGAAAGACGCCATCTTCGAGAGCCGCTGGGGCATGAAGCGCGCCGTCGAGGTCGGCAAGCTGCCCTTCGACCGCGCCGTCGAGGCGATCCCGCGCATCACCGTCACCACCGACCTCAACGCGCTCAAGGACGTCGACTTCCTGATCGAGGCCGTGCCGGAGCGGCTCGACCTGAAGCAGCGCGTGTTCAAGGAGCTGGACGAGCTCGTGAACAAGGACGCTATCTTCGTGTCGAACACCTCGGGCTTCCCGATCGTCGACTGCCAGCGCGACGTGTCCGAGGCGCGCAAGCCGCTCTTCGGTGGGATGCACTTCAGCAACCCTGTCCCCACGATGAAGATGTGCGAGGTGATCAGCACCCCGCTCACCTCGGCCGACACGGTGGAGGCGATCAAGGGCGTCGCCGAGAAGGCCGGCAAGGTCGCGATCATGGTGAAGGACCAGCCGGGCTCGTACGGCTTCATCCTGAACCGCGTCTTCGCCGCCGCCCGCCGCGAGGCCGAGGCAATCGTGGACGCCGGCCTCGCCACGCCCGAGGACGTCGACCGCGCGATGATCACGGGCCGTAACTGGCCCGCCGGCTTCTTCGGCGAGCGCGGCGGCATCGGCAAGCAGTGGTAAGGCGCGCGCCTCGCGGCTAGCGGCGGCGCGTCGTCCCGAGCCTCCTCATCCCCCTTCCCGCGCCGGGAGGGGGGCAGGGGGATGGGCCGCCGTTCGATATTCCCTCGACAACCTCAGGCGAACCGCCCCGCCCGCGCGCGCTACGCCTCGCCGGCGCGCTCCCGCTGCACGAGGTAGCGCGCGAGCTCCGCGCCGCCCGGAGCGTCGTGATCGTCCTTGAACGGGGCGAGCGCGCGGTAGACCTCCTCGGCCGCCTGCGGGACGCCCGAGGGCAGCCCGGCCGCCTCGAGGGTGGCCGCGATCTCCTGCATCTCGCCGATCCACCGCCACGCCTTCGCCGCCGCGCCGCCGAGGCGCTCCGACCGCGCGATGAGCTCCGGCTGCGACTTCGCCCACTCCTGCATCAGCGCGCCGTGCACGCCTTCCTCCAGCGCGAGCGCTTCGATCGTGAGGAGAAGCGCACTCGTGCCCTTCGTCCACGCGGCGTAGGCCATCTTCAGCGCCGACGCGGCTCCGACGGGCCCGTCGAGAACGACGACGTCCAGCGGCCCGCCCGCGAGCATCCGTGCGGCGCGCTGCGCCTCCGGGCCGGAGAGGTACAGCCGCGTCGCCCCGGCGCGCGTCGCCGTCGGCGGCCCGCCGATGATCCCCGCGTCCACGAAGTCCGCGCCGGTCTGTTCCACGCGCTCGGCGATGCGGCGCGCGGTGGCGGGCGAGATGGCGTTCGCGTCCACATACAGGCGGTTGAAGCCGAGGTTCGTGATCTCCTCGGCCATCTCCTCGGCGGCGTCGGGGGGGCAAATGGACAGCACCATCTGTGCCTGGTTCACCAGCCCGTTGATCCAGCCCACGTCGCGCAGGCCGGCCTCCTCGGCGCGCAGCGCGCTCGCGGCGCTGCGGGCATCGCTCGCCCACAGGACGTCGGCACCCGCCGCAATGCACGAGGCTCCGACGGCCGCGCCCATCTCGCCGGGGTGCACGAGGCCGATGACGCTGCGCACCGCCGCACCCGGCGTGGGCGATCCGTACCAGCGCAGATCAGAATCCGGCGGGAAGTTCAGCGGATCAGCCATGGGGACCTCGAGGCTTGTGGCGGCGTTGGGTGGGTTCAGTATCCGACGGTACGATGCTCCGGCGCACCCGTCCCGCTCGGAGCCCGCAGGTCTGGGGCGCCCCGGGCGGGGTATTCCCCGCATGAGGGGCAAGACAGGAAGAGGACGCCTCGATGATCACCGTGATGGCAAAGGTCACCGCTCGCCCCGGCCGCGAGGAGGAACTGCGCGCGATGTTCGAAGCGCAGGTCGCCAGCGTCGCGCGCGAGGAGCCCCACACCGTCTCCTACTCCATCTATCGCTCCTCGGACGACCCGCTCGTCTTCTGGTTCCTCGAGCAGTACGAGGACGAGGCTGCCCGCGCCGCCCACAGCAGCGCCCCCCACATCCGCGCCGACATCGCCCGCCTCGGCGACCTCACCACCGACGGCGCGCTCTGGGACGTCGAGGTCGTCGGGGCGATGCGTCGATGACCAGCGGGCCGCCGTCGACGCCGCAGCCGAGCCCGCCCGGGCTGCTGCTGCGCGTCTCCCGGCAGTCCGACCTGGAGGTGCTGTTCCCGATCCACTGCGAGGTGATGCGCGGCTACATCGAGCAGGCCACCGGCACGTGGGACGAGGCCGCCGAGCGCGCGCGCTTCATGGACGGCTTCCCGGTCGGCCGCGCGCAGGTGATCCTGGTCGGCTACGAGATCGCCGGCGCGATCGACGTGCAGCGCCACCCCGACCGCTGGACGCTGAACACCATCGAGGTCGCGCCCGAGTGGCAGAACCAGGGCATCGGCAGCATCCTCATCGACCGCATCCTGAAGCAGGCCCACGACCGCGGCGTCCCGGTCGACCTCGAAGTGCTGCACGTGAACCACGCCGCCCGCCGCCTCTACGCGCGCCTCGGCTTCCTCGAGGTCAGCGAGACGGCGACAACAGTGCGAATGCGGGCGTGATCCTTCCCCGCCCCCTTGCCCCGCTCGCTCGACCGGATATAGTCGCTCCGCGGTACGTCATTACGAGCGGGATAAGGACTGATGGAGGGGCATTCGATGAAGTTCAGTACACGGATCGGGGCAGCCGGGCTGATCGCCGCGGCGCTCGTGGGCGCGGTGTTCAGCACGCTGGGGACGATGTCGGCATCGGCGCAGACGCCGCCCGCGACGCCCGCTGCGTGTCCCGCTGACCTGAAGGTGACCGTGACGCCGCCGACCGCGGCCGCGCCCACCACCGTGAGCGCCACGCTGGCGCCGACGCTCAACCTGAAGGCCGCCGCGCTGGGCGACGCGACCTCGTTCCATGTCCACTACTACGTGGACATCGACCCGACGAAGGTGCTGAAGGCCGGCACCCCGATCCCGACGGGCGACCCGAAGATCATCCACGGCGCGGCGCTGACGCAGGACGTCGGCACGCTGGCCGCGGGCGCTCACACGGTCTGGGTGGTGGTCGGCCAGGTCTCGCACCAGGCGTGCGGCGGCACGGACGGCAACATTATCGCGGGCAGCACCACGTTCAACGTGGCGGCGGCGGCGGCTGCCCCGACTGCGGTGGCAGCGACCCCGGCTCCGGCCAAGACTGGCACCGGTGGCCTCGCGCGGTCGGAGTCGTCCGGCATCACCCCGCTCGTGCTGCTCGCCGTCGCGATCCTCGGCGTCGCGGGCGCGCGTCGACTGACGGGGCGCGTGTCGCGCTAGCCGCGCGGGCGCATCGGCGCCGCAAGAAACGCAACGAGAAGGGCGCACCCTCGCGGGTGCGCCCTTCTTCATGTCATCGAGCGGCCGAGGTGGCCTCGACTACTCCTTGGTGGTGACGGCGCTGCCGGCGGACAGGGTGCCGCTGGTGCTGGTCAGCCAGCCGAACTTCTGCGGCTTGCGGCGCGCGTCCGGGTCCAGCGGGACGTTGATGAGGCTGGGGCCGTTGTGCGCCAGCGCCTTCGCCAGCGCGGCGTCGAGGTCCGCGGATGACTCCGCGAGAATCCCCATGCCGCCCAGGCCCTGCATCATGATGTCGTAGCGCGCGTTCAGGCTCATGCCGCCCACGGGCTTCTGGTCGCCCTCGAACAGCTCGGCCTTGTGGCCGCCGATGCCGCCGTTGTTGAACACCACCCACGTGATCGGCAGGTTGTAGCGGACGGCGACCTCGCACTCGGTGCCGGCGAAGCCGAACGCACCGTCACCCTGCAGGCAGAGGATGTGCTTACCGGTCTCCACCGCCGCGCCGATGGCGAAGCCGTGGCCGAGGCCCATCGAACCGAACGAGCCGGCGTCCAGGCGCGTGCGCGGCTGGAAGTTGTTGATCACGGATCGCGAGATGTCCATGGTGCTCGCGCCCTCGGCGACCAGCACCATGTCGTGCGGCATCGCCTCGGCGATCGAGCGCAGCGCGCGGTAGTAGCCGATGGGGTTCGACTCCTCCTGCATCATGCCCTCGACGGCCTCCTGGTTGGTGCGCGACTCGGCCTTCACCTGCGCCAGCCACTCGGAGTCCTGCGGGAAGGTCCACGGCTCGCGGTCGAGGACATCGAGCATCTGGCCCAGCGTCGCCTTCGCGTCGCCGATCATCGCCACCTCGGAGGGGACGTTGACGCCGATCTCCTCGGGGTTGATGTCCAGCTGGATGACGCGCACGCCCTTCTTCAGGCGCGGCGGTAGACCGAAGTGCAGCATCCAGTTCATGCGCGCACCCATCAGCAGCACCATGTCGGCGTTCTGCAGGATGAAGCTGCGCGCGGCGGCCGCGGCCTGGGGGTGGTCGTCCGGCAGGATGCCCTTCGCCATCGGCATCGCGAGGAACGGCAGCCCCGTCTTCTCGACGAAGGCGCGCATCTCCTGCTCGGCACGCGAGTACGCGATGCCCTTGCCGATGATGATCAGCGGCTGCTCCGCCGTCTTCAGCGCCGCGATGGCCGCCTCGACGTCACGGGAGTCGGCCTGGGTGCGGCGCGGGTCGGGGACGCGCTCCGCCCACTGCACCTTCTCCTCGTCCACGGTCCCCGCGATGATGTCGCCGGGCAGGTCGAGGTAGGACGGGCCGGGGGTGCCGTAGAGCGCCTTCTTCACGGCCTCCGCGACGTAGATCGGGATGCGCTCGATCTGCTCGACGCGCTCGGCGTACTTCGCGAAGGGGCGCAGCGGCGTGAGCTGGTCGGCCTCCTGGAAGAAGCCCATCGAGTGCCCGGACTGCTCGTACGAGCCGCCGAGGAGCAGCATCGGCCAGCGGTTGGACCACGCGTTGGCGAACGCGGCGACCGCGTTCAGCACGCCCGGGCCGGAGACGGCGAGCGCGGCGCCCATGCGCGGGCCGATGAACGAGACGGCCTGCGCGGCGTACGTCGCGGGCATCTCGTGGCGCATGCCGGTGTAGGTCAGCCCCTCGGCCTGGCACGCCGAGGCGATGCCCGTGACCGGGATGCCGACGACGCCGAAGATCTTGTCGATGCCCTGGGTCTTCAGGGAGCGAGCGATGATCTGCTCGCCAGTCAATTGAGCCATGAGGAGTCCCCTTCTTGAGCGTCGCCCGTGCGGGCGTCGGCTTGCGCGGCGCGTGCCGGCTGCGTGGCCTCGAGGTCATCGAAGGCCGGTGTCCTGGGCCAGTCGCACGGCGGGGAATACGCGCGGCCGGACGTTCTCAGTCCTGCGAGCCGCATCTTACACGCCCCGCCCGCTGCCGTCGCCGCTGCGCAAGCGTCGTCGAGGGCTAGGCGAGCGCGCCCTCGACCTGCGCGAGGTGGATGCCGTCGTGGGCGGCGCAGCGCTCGAACCAACCGGCGTAGGTCATCGGCCCGTAGACCTCGTGCGCCACGGTGAGCACCTCGTCGGCCTGCTCGGCGACGCGGAGCGGGAGGTCGAGGAACCGCACCGACGCCTCGGCGAGCGCGTGGCGCACCTCGGCGAGCGTCGAGGGCGCATCGGGAGGCAGGTAGCCCCGCGGGTGCTTCGGGACGGCGACGCCGCGGGCGAGCGATTCGATGACCTTGTCCACATTCAGCGTCCAGCCGAGGACGTGCTGGGCGACCTGGAGCGCGCACCATTCGCGCTCGTCACCGCCGGGGTGACGCAGGGCGTCGGCCTCGCTCGCCCTTTCGAGGCTGTGGAGGAACGCGGCCCGCGCAGCGGCCACCGTGGGCCACAGTTCGAGGAGGCGAGCGTTGCTCATCTGCTGTCTCCGGCGTGCCGCGCTAGACGGCCGCGACCTTCCACACCTCGATCGGCAGCGTGACGACCAGCTCGCCGTCGCTCCACAGCTGCACCTCGTGCGGGCCGGTGGCGGTGAACTCGAGGTTCACGAGGTCGACGAGCAGGCTGGCGCCGTCGAGGCGGCGTCCGGGCGCGGCCTCCACCTGGAAGCGCCCCTCGACGGGAGTGATCACGTCGCGGCCGTCGGCGTCGACGAGCTTCAGGACGAAGGGGACGGCCGTCCCGCCGGCGTCCTCGAACACCAGTCGCGCGACGAACGCGAGGCGCCCGTGCGTGGCCGGCAGCGTCGACACGCCGAGGTGGTCGATGCCGATGCCGAGCGCGTTGACCTTGCCGCCGTGCTCCGTAGCGGCGTCGCAGAGGAACGCGTAGTCCACGCGCATCATGGGCGCGACCTCGGTGCCGCCGGCGTCCTGGGTCACTGCGGCTTCGCGGCCAGGTCGAGGCCGGCCGCCTTCAGCCCCTCGGCCAGTGAGTCGCCCAGCGCGGGGCCGACGGCCCGGGCACGGAGGACACCCTGCGCGTCGATGAAGAACGTGGAGGGGAGGCCCTGCACGCCATAGTGGTCCTGCACCCCACCGGAGCGATCCACCAGCAGCGGGAAGGTCAGGGCGAAGTCCCGGTTGAAGAACTCGATCTGCTCGGGGGACTCGCGGTAGTTCACCGCGAGGATCACCATCTGGTCGCGGTGGGCGTCGTACACCTTCTTGAACGCAGGCATCTCCGCCCGGCACGGCCCGCACCACGTCGCCCAGAAGTTGAGGACCACCGTCTTGCCGCGGTAGTCGGACAGCTTCACCGGCTTGTTGGTGGCGTGGTCGAGGAGCACGAAGTCCGGCGCCGGCAGCCCCGGCGCCGCCTCCACCGAGGAGTCCACGAGCCCGTACTGCGCGCCGCGGTACTTCGGCAGCACGTCGCGCCAGACGAAGATCCCCCCGACCACGAGGAAGATCGCGGCGACGATGGAGTAGCGGGCGAGTCGGTTCACGGGGCCTCCGAGGTGGGACGAGCGACCTCGATCGTACGCCCAGCGCGCAGCCGGAGCATCGTCGCGGCGCGCGGGGTCGGCTTCGCCTTCCGGCCCCCTCGCCCACGCAGTGGGAGAGGGTTGGGGTGAGGGTTCTGCTTTCCGGGCCGCTACGCGTCCAGCCCGTCGAGGCCGAGCGCCTTCCCCGTCGCCGCGTCGAGGAGCGTG
>CANKAU010000021.1 GCA_947479915.1 Chloroflexota bacterium | reverse complement strand
CGTCTGGGACTTCTACTGGCCGGCCCCGGACTCCCCCGTGGTCTCCAGCAAGAAGGTGCACAACTTCCGTCCGCCTCCGGGCTGGAACTGGAACATCATGAAGTACGTCTGGAAGGAAGCCTAGACCGGCCTCCGCCACCGTACCGAAGCACAAACGAAAGGCCCCGGCTATCAGCCGGGGCCTTTCTCGTTGATCGCGATAAGGATCCGCCTCAGGCGAGGCTCTGCCCGCACGCGCAAAGACTTCCATAAGCCCTTCGCATCATATGATTGATGACTGCGGGGTGAGCGCATCCCGCGACTACGGAGGGAACACGAGTGACTGAATCCTCATACTGGGGGCGCACCGCGATGTCGCGACGCTCCGTGCTGCGCGGCAGCGCGGTCGGCGTGGCCGGCCTCGCCGGCGCGGCGCTGATCGGCTGCGGCGGTGGGTCGAAGGACGCGGGTCCGGTGGCGACCGCGGTCGCCGGCACGCCGACGGCCGTGGCGAACAACAAGACCGCCCGCAAGGGCGGCACGCTCCGCATCGCCGGCCAGCTCACGGGCGACGTGCCCAGCCTAGACTACGACCGCACCGGCGGCTCGGCGATGGGCTCGATCTCCAACCTCACCGCGGTGAAGCTCACCCAGTGGGACGAGCGCCCGGACAGCCCGGGCCCGGTGGAGAACGTCATCCCGGACTTCGCCGAGTCGTGGGAGACCCCGGATCAGGGCACCACGTGGAACTTCAAGCTCAAGAAGGGCGTGAAGACCTCCGACGGCCTCGAGGTGAAGGCGTCTGACGTCGTGTGGACGTTCGACCGCCAGCTCGTCATGCGGAAGCCGGTCGGCTACCTGCAGAACAACCTGCCCGACCTGTACACCGGTACGAAGACGAACGCCACGGCGATCGACGACTACACGCTGCAGATCAAGCTGAACAAGCCGGACGCCGACTTCCTGGCGCTCATGGGCTCGCACTGGTGGGGCGTCGAGCACAAGGACGTCATCACCAAGAAGGGTGCGGACCTCGGCAAGACGGCCGCCGGCTACGGCGACATCACGTCGGTCGACCAGATCCGCGGCGGCGGCCCGTACTACCCCACGGAGTACGTCCCGGCCTCCGGCTTCAAGATGAAGCGCAACCCGAACTTCTACGACCCGAACATCGCGTACCTCGACGCGATCGACCACCCGTTCATCCTCGACCCTGCGGCTGCGGCCGCGGCGCTGCAGGCTGAGCAGCTGGACGCGTTCGGTCCGCTGACGCAGTTCACCACGCAGCAGGGCCTGGAGCTGTCCAAGTCCGACAAGCTGCAGGTGGACTGGCAGCCCTGCATGGTCTGGAACCCGTGGATCTTCGACTTCACCAGTGGCCCGTTCACGGACGTCCGCGTCCGCACGGCGCTGGCGAAGGCCGTGGACCGCGACTCCTGGATCAAGAACCTGTACGGCGGCCGTGGCCGCAACGGCGCCATGATCCTGCCGTGGCTGACCTACTGGGCGCTGGACCCGGCCAAGATGGGCCCGGACGGCGACAACTCCTTCAAGTACGACCCGGCGGACGCCAAGAAGCTCCTCGCCGCGGCCGGCAAGGAGAAGTTCACCTTCCCGCTCCAGACCTCGAACATTGGCGCGTACACCGTGACCTACCCGTTCGCGGACCTGATGAAGTCCATGCTGGCGAACATCGGCATCACGCAGGAGACGAAGATCGTCGACTACGCGGCGCACCTGTCGAAGAACTCGGCGGACGGTGGCATCTACCAGACCTTCATCGTGCGCCCGGACGTGCAGTCCTACGCGTACGCGCAGGTTGTCGGTCGCATCGCGGACAAGGACATCTGGGCCGCCCTGGCCAAGATCGACCCCGAGTACGTGGCCTTCAAGGACGTCGCTGAGAAGCAGCGCCTCACGCAGGACCGCAACGCTCGACGAGAGCTGGTTTACGACATGCAGAAGCGCATGTCGAAGAACGTGTGGAACTTCTACTGGCCGGCCCCGGACTCCCCCGTGGTCTCCAACAAGAAGGTTCACAACTTCCGTCCGCCTCCGGGCTGGAACTGGAACAGCATGAAGTACGTCTGGAAGGACGCCTAACCAGCCACTCGCCCCGGCGAGGACTGAGCGCGCGAGGCGCCGAGGATATCCTCGGCGCCTCGTCTGTTTCCCGCCCCGCGCTGACTTCGCCATTTCTGGCGCACGACCAGATCGCAAGGCGGAGGCAAACGCAAAAGCCGCCGCCACGTTTATGCTGGAAGAGCGCCACCAGGCCCTCCCCTGCGCGGGCGCTCGATTGACTACCCACCCGAGGACACGAGATGACCGGATTCCCTGCGCGAATCGCCGAGGCGGCGCGTCATGGCGCCCTCGCGCGTCACCGCCTGCAGCGGATCGGGCTCGCACTGGCGATCGCTGGAGCTGTGCTCCTCGGCAGCGTGTCCCGCGGAGTCGAGGCGGCACACGACGTGCCCGGCCCCGTGGCGATCGAAGGATCAGCGGCGCCGGCGTACGAGTTCGTGGGCTTCCGCTGGAAGCCCCCGGTCGTGCCTGTGTACTACACGTGGGAGGGCGGCAGCTGCGTCTTCGCCGGCAACAACTTCACCGGCCCCACCACGACCATCCCCGAACACGTGCTGCTGGAAAACCTGCAGGCCTCGATCGCGGAGATCAACACGCAGCTACGCGGCGGGCTCGCGCTCCAATTGAGCGGCCTCGCGACGCGCGCCGAGCTCTGCAGCACGGACACGTCGAAGTCGATCGTCGTCGGCTTCGGAGCGATCGCCACGACCGGACAGGCGCTCGGCTATGGCGATCGCGGCAGCGGCACGTACAGCGCCACGCGCGTGTTCATCACCGCGGCGATCCCCTTTGTCTGCGCCACCGAGCCCGCCTACCGCAATCTGCAGCACACAATGACGCACGAGCTGCTGCATGCGATCGGCCTCGGTCACTCCTCGGACGCCTCGGCGATCATGGCTCCTACCTTCGTCGAGTGCCGCGCGCCGTACACGATGCAGAGCGACGACATCGCCGCCATCAACGCGCTGTACCCACCGAAGCTGCCGCCGCCGACCTTCAGTGCCGTCACCGCCTCGCCGCCCCCGACGCGCACGCCTGTACTATCCGCCGCCACGCCCACGGGCTCGCTCGGCTTCGCCGGCCCCGTCGTCTTCTCCGCGGTCGGCCAGTCGCTGACGGTGTTCCCCAGCGGTACGTTCGATGACCTCGAGGCGGCGGCGCGCGGTGCGGCGGCCTCCGGTGTATGGGTGCAGGACGCGCGGGGCACGTTCCGGCTGTTCGTCGTCGGTGGGCCAGTGTTCCTGCGCGACCAGTTCCGTGCCGCCTTCCCCAACGGCCTGCCGGCCCACACCGCGGTGACGCTGGTCCGCTAGCCCACGCTCACCACCTCTCCTCGTGCCGCACGAGGATTGCGATGCACCTGTGACAGACAGGCCACGCCGGCAGGTCGATGCTGGGCGGGTGAACCTCCTCGACGTGCTCATCGCCGGGTTCGTGGCGTCAGCGGTCACCCTCGGGTTCCACCGCGGGCTATGGCTCACCGCGTTCGAGTACGCCGGGCTGGTGCTCGGCGTCTCCGGCGGCGCGCTGCTCGCCCCCGCCGTGGTCGAGCGCACGGGCGTGCTCTCCATCTTCGCGCGGATCGTGATCGTGCTCGGCGTGGTCGGCGCGGGCGCGCTCGTCGGCAGCACGATCACGCACGAGCTGGGGGCGCCGCTGCGTCGCGCGGTCCGGCAGCTGCGCGCGGTCGCGATCCTGGATGGCGTCGGCGGGGCGCTGCTCACGGTCGTCGCGACGCTCGGCACGATCTGGTACGGAGGGCTGATGCTGAGTCGCGGACCAAGCCAGGTGCTGGCGGTCCAGATCCGCGAGTCCTACATCCTGCGACAGATCGATGACCGCGTGCCGCGCCCGCCCGCAGTCCTCGCCAGCCTGCAGGAGCAGCTCTCCGTGCAGGTGTTCCCGCAGGTCTTCGTGGGGCTGGAGCCGCGCCTGCCCACCCGCCTCGAGCCCGACCTTGCCGCCCTCGACACCCCCGGCGTGCGCGATGCCGCGGCCTCGACCGTGAAGGTCGAGGCACCCGGCTGCGGTGGCATCCAGCTCGGCAGCGGCTTCGTGATCGCGCCCGAGCGCGTGCTCACCAACGCCCACGTCGTCAGCGGCACGCGAGGTGTCAGTATCAGCTCGTCGGGGGCGTCCTCGTCTCAACCGGGGCGCGTCCTGTTGATCGACCCCGCGCGTGACGTGGCCGTGATCTACGTGCCCGGCCTCTCGATGACGCCGCTCGCGCCAGCCGCATCGCAGCGCGGGGCGCAGGTCGCGATCATCGGCTACCCCGGAGGCGGCCCGCTCGAGATCACCGCCGCCGTGCTCAACGGTGACATGACGGCGCGCGGGCGAGACATCTATGACGAGGGCTCGGTCTCCCGAGAGATCTGGGTCATCGAGGGCCGCGCGCGGCCGGGCAACTCCGGCGGGCCACTGGTGGACCAGCAGGGCCGCTACGTGGGCGTGGTGTTCGCGGAGTCGGTCAGCGCTCCGGAGCAGGCCTACGCCCTCACCGCAGCAGAGGTCGCCCCGGCGGTTCAGCGGTCACTCGGGCTGACCGGGGCGATCGACACGCGCGCCTACCCCTGCGCCTCGTAGCCGCGGCCCTCGCTTCCACGTTGGCCCCGAGGTTGCCGCCTCGCCCGGATCGCTCGATGCTGCTCGCGCGGCACGAGGACGCCCGCCCGGCGCGGGACACGTCGCTCCGCCACACATCGAGCATGCCCGGGCGATCGCCCGGCACCAGCACACCGGCGCGCGCCGGGGAGGAGACGTTCATGGACGCAGCGACGCAGGAGTGGTTCGACAAGGGTCTGGCCATCCGCAAGGAAGTGCTGGGCGAGGCCTACGTGAACCGCGCGCTGGACGGAGCCACCGACTTCGATCGGCCCTTCCAGGAATTCATGACCGCGACCTGCTGGGGCATGACCTGGGGCCGCGAGGGGCTGAGCCTCAAGCAGCGCAGCATGAACAACCTGTGCATCCTCGCCGCGCTCAACCGCTCCACGGAGTTCGCCACACACTTCCGCGCGGCCATCGGCAACGGCTGCAGCCTGGAGGAGCTGCGCGAGACGCTGATCCAGATCGCGACGTACGCGGGCACCCCCGCCGGCGTGGAGGCCTTCCGCATCGCGAAGCAGGTACTCGCCGAGCTCGAAGCCCAGAAGTAGCGCGCTCGCCTCGCGGCGGGACGCGGAGTCCCGACCGAGGCGGCCCGTTCGTCCCCTGTGACCCGCCCCGGTTCATGCGACCATGAGCCGGGGCGGCAGGCGCCGCTCCCTACCGCGCTCTACGCGAGAAGAGGCCGCCATGTCACACCCCGCCGTGCTCCAGACCTTTGAGGTCGAAGGGCGCACGATCAGCATCCAGTACATGACCCCGGAGGACGGCCCCGCGCTCCTGGAGTTCGCGCGCTCCGTGCCCCGCCACGACCTGCTGTTCCTGCGCACCGACATCACGACGGTCGAGGGCGTGAACGAGTGGGTGGACGCGGTGCTGCAGGGCCAGATGGGCGTCATCCTCGCCTACGACGGCACCCAGCTCGTCGGGTTCTCCTCGGTCACGCGAAACCCCACCTCGTGGGCGCGTCACATCGCGGAGCTCAGCGTGATCGTCGGCCCGAACGCCCGGCACCACGGCTTCGGCCTGCGGCTGACCGAGGAGGCGTTCCGCGCCGCCGAGGATCTCGCCGTGATGCGCATGATCGGCCGCATGACACTGGACCAGGCCGGCGCGATCGAGCTGTTCCGCGGCCTCGGCTTCGTGCCGATGGCGATCCTGCCCGACCAGGTGATCGATGCGGACGGCAAGCGCTACGACCTGCTGATGATGCACCAGGACATTGAGCACTTCGCCGGGACGCTCAAGCGCCTCGACGCCGAGTAACGCCTCGCGCGCACCTCGCGCACCTCGTCAGTGCGACCACGAACAGGGCGTCACCTCTCGGTGACGCCCTGTTCTGCGGCTGGATGTCGCGCGCACGGCGC
The DNA here is from genome assembly GCA_947479915.1 of Chloroflexota bacterium. GTDB lineage: Bacteria > Chloroflexota > Dehalococcoidia > UBA2979 > UBA2979 > SHYQ01. Next base: position 32,090 of record CANKAU010000021.1, on the reverse strand, counting down.
GAGGTAGTTAGCAGCGCGCGAAGATCGGCGTGCCGGCCGGGATGCCCGTCGGGAAGAGTGACGTCCACGCGGCGTTGACCACTGCGACCGGCACGGACGGGATGTACCCGATCCACGCGCCCTTGGAGTCAGTCGTCCAGAAGACCGCCGTGCTCGCGTTGCAGCCCGAGGCCGTCAACAGCTGCTGGTTCGACCCGCCGCCGAAGACGAACAGGCCGCCACCCGCGGGCACCGTGGTGCTCGCGCCGCCCGAGCCAGCGCCCGTGGTGGTGCCGCCCGTGCTCGACCCGGAGGTGTACGTGAACGCGCTCGGCAGCGCGGTCGCGGACGAGGCTCCCGGGTTCGTCACCGTCACGGTGACGCTGCCGGTCCCCGTGACGGCCGGCGTGGTCGTCGAGATCTGCGTCGAGGACAGCACGGTCGCGGGGACGGTGATGCCGCTCACGGTCACCGTCGCGCCGGACACGAAGCCGGTGCCGTTGATGAAGATGAGCGTGCCGCCCGCGGACGGGCCGGTCGACGGCGAGACGCCGGTGATCGACACCCCCGTCGTCGCCGGGGCCGGCGGTGGGGCGACGGGCTGCGGGTTCGCGGAGAACGCGAACGCGTTCGCCAGCCCCGCGATCGCTCCGCCGGGGTTCGTCACCAGGATGACCGCCGAGCCGGATGCGCCGGCGGGCGAGGTGACGACGATCTGAGTCGGGCTGACCGAGCTCACCGTCGGCGCCGGGATGCCGCCGATGGTGACCGTGGCGCCGGGCGCGAAGCCTGAGCCGACGAGCGTCAGCGTTGTGCCGCCAGTGAGCGCGCCGGTGCTCGGCGAGACCGAGGTCAGGCGCGGCCACGCCAGCTCGTACGTGAAGCCGGAGGTCAGGCCGCCCACTGAGCCCGACGGGCCCGAGACGAGCACCGAGACCGGCCCGACCGGGTTCGCCGGGGTCGTCGCGGTGATGAGGTTTGAGTTCACGACGGTGACGAGCGTCGCCGGCACGCCGCCGAAGGTGACGGTCGCCGGGGAGACGAAGCCCGATCCGCTGATCGAGACAATCGTGCCGCCAGCGGACGACCCGACATTCGGCGAAACCGAAGTCACGCTGGTCTGGCCGGAGGAGGTGGTGGTCGTCGTTGTGGTCGTGCCGGGGTAGACGATGCCCGAGAAGCTCACGGACGCGCCGCCGGGGTTCGTGACCACGACGGACACGAGGCCGCTCGGCCCCGCGGGTGCGGTTGCCGTGATCACGTTCGTCGAGGCCACCGCGACGTTCAGCGCCGGGAAGCCGCCGACGGTGACCGTGGCGCCGTTGATGAAGCCCGCCCCCGAGATCGCGATCGCGTTGCCCGCGGAGGTGGTGGACGGTGACACCGAGGCGATCGACATGCCACCGGTGTTCGTGGAGGTCGTCGAGTTGGGCGTGAAGTTCGTCGGCGAGATGGCCGTCTGTCCGTTGGGGTTGGTGATCGTGATCGGGCCGGCCTGCGCGCCCACGGGGACGCTCACCATCGCGTAGCCCTGGTGAACCCACACGAAGTTCGGGCTGACGACGCCGCCGAAGCTGGCCGTTGCCAACTGGTCGAACTGCGCGCCGGTGATGTGCACCGTGGTGCCTGCGGCGCCGGTCGGCGGGCTGATCCCGGCGATCCAGAGGCCGCCCGGGTTTCCGCTGGTCACCGGCGCTGTGTAGGTAAACGCCGACGGCAGCGAGAACGACTGTCCGTCCGAGTTGATGACCATCACCGGCAGCGCCGTGCCGGCGACACCGGGCGGGAGCGTTGCCGAGATCTGCGAGGCGTTGATGACCGCGACATTCGTGGCCAGGACGCCGCCGATCGACACGAAGGCCGAGCCTCCGAACTGGAAGCCGGAGCCGAAGATCTGGATCGTGGTACCGCCGTTGGTCGGACCCGTGTTCGGGGTAACGGCAGTGACGACGGGCGGGTCGGCCGCGAGCGCCTGATCTCGCGGTGCCGCGAGGACTGCGACCACGGCGAGGATCAGCGCGAGCGTGACAAATCGTTGGCGCACGGCGCTACCTCCGCTACCTGCAATTGGATACGAGCATACCCCCTTTATCAATATGACGTAAAGCACACGGTCAAGCCCCGCCCCGGCCCGGCGAGACGCTGAAGAATCGGAACGACTGTGCGAGGACAGACTACGAGCGGCCGGGGAGCCTCGACGCGAGGTACTCGGCCACGTGCATGACGCGCACCGGCGCGCCGGCGGCGTCAGCCCCGCCCCGCAGGTGCAGCACGCACCCCGGGTTGTCCGTCACGAGGATCGGCGCTGCGGTGTCGAGGACGTTCGCGAGCTTGCGGGCGAGGATGCCCTGCGATATCTCCGGCGCGCGCACTGAGGTCGAACCGCCGAAGCCGCAGCACACCTCGGCCTCGAACAGCGGCACGGCCTCGACGCCCGCGACGTCGTGCAACAGGCGTTCGAGGCGGTCACCGGCGTTGAGCATGTTCGAGCCCTGGCAGAAGCGGTGTACCGCGACGGCGTCCGAGGATCCCGCGGCAAGCGCACCATCCGGGAGGCGCCCCGGCCCGGCGAGGTAGCCCACCAGGTCGTAGACCCGTTCCTTCATTACGCGCGCGCGCTGCTGCCAGCCCGGCTGACCCGCGAAGAGCGTCTCGTACTCGTGCAGCATCGCGACGACGCAACTGGGCGCCGGGGTGACGATGTCGTCGTTGCCCTCGAGCGCGGCGATGGTCGCCTTCGCCATCCGGATCGCGTTGTCGCGATCACCGCCGTCGAAGGCGGGGAGGCCGCAGCAGTGCTGCGACTCCGGGATGCGCACGTCCGCGCCCGCGGCGCGCAGCACCTCGATCGCGGCGAGCGGGATCTCCGGCGCCACGCGGTCACCGATGCACTGCAGGAAGAACGCGATGCGACGTCCCGCCAGCGGGCTGCCGGGGATCATCGGCGGTGCGGCGGCCTGCTTCGCCAGCACGCGCGCGGGCACCGGGGCGACGGCGGGCGGCGTGCGCCACGCGAGGTAGCGACGCGCTGCTGGCATCTCCGCGATCACCGCGGGCAGCCGCGTGAACTTCCCGCTCACGTCCCGCAGCGGCGCGGCTAGCATCCCCGCCACGCGCGTGCCCAGCGCGAACAGTGTCCGCGAGGCGTACGCGCGCATCGCAACCTTCATCGCGACGCGCCGCCATCCGGCGGTGGAGGGCGCGCGCTCGGCGACAAGCCGACGCACCTCGAGGATCTGCTGGGGCAGCGGGATCGTGACAGGGCACACCGTGGCACACGCGCCGCAGGAGACGCAGAGCGACTGCGGCCCGGCGGCGGCGTCCAGCCCGTGGTGGAAGGCGGTGGTGACGAGGCCGATCGGCCCGGTGTAGACGTGCCCGAAGGCGTGCCCGCCGACCACCTGGTACGCGGGACACACGTTGGCGCATGCGCCGCAGCGAATGCAGCGCAGCGCATCCTCGAGGCCCGGCTGCACCGACATCAGTCGTCGGCCGTTGTCGATGAGGACGACGTGCAGCTCATGCCCCGGCGCGGGCGCCGAGATGAACGTGGTGTACGTGGTGATCGGCTGCGCCGTCGCGGACCGCGCGAGGATGCGGATCTGCGTGATCGCATCGGCAGCCGTCGGCAGCACCTTCTCGACGCCGGTCGTGACCACATGCACGCCGGGCAGGCTGCTCGTGAGCCGCCCGTTGCCCTCGTTGGTGACGAGCATGATCGTGCCCGTCTCTGCGATCAGCCCGTTGGCACCGGTGATGCCGATGCCCGCGGCGAGGAACTTCGCGCGCAGCTCGTGCCGCGCGGCCAGCACCATCGCCGGGATGTCGTCGGGGTCGAACGGGCGTCCGAGGACGCGCGTGAACAGCTCCGCGACCTGGTGGCGGCGCTTGTGGATCGCCGGCATGACGAGGTGGCTCGGACGATCCTCGCCCAGCTGCAGCAGCCACTCGCCCAGGTCGGTCTCCACCGCCTCGACGCCCGCGTGCGCCAGCGCCTCGTTCAGTCCGATCTCCTCGGACACCATCGACTTGCCTTTGACGGCCAGCGCGATGCCCCGCTCGTGGCAGAGGTGCGCGATGTACGCGTTCGCCTCGTCCGCCGATCCGACGAGGACGACCTTGCCGCCGCGCGCCTCGATGTTCGCCTTGAACCGCGCGACATGCTCGTCGGGGGCGGCGATGACGCTGTTCTTCGCCTGCGTGAGCTTGCCGCGCAGATCCTCGAACGAGAAGCCAGTGATCTCCTTGAGCGACGCCATCTGCTCGTCGCGCGTGACGCGCCACGACCGCTGGAAGTCGAGGAGACCGCTCTGGATGTTGGGGTCGTGCAGCGCGTTGTCGTAGCGTTCCGCGAACGGCTTGAGGTGCGGCCCGCGCATCTCAGGGTTGCCCATCTCGGGTCGCGTCGGTGTGACGGTCATCCGAGCAGCACCACGTGGACCTCGTGTGGCCCGTGCACGCCGATGGTGAGCGAGCGCTCGATGTCCGCCGTGCGCGACGGCCCCGTGGACAGCGACGCGAACGTCGGCGGCCCGCCGTCGACGCGACGGAACAGCTGCTCGATGAGCGCGTCCAACGTGGGGTAGACCTGATCGCGGTCGAGCACCTGGATGACGACCGGCGACAGCATGGACACCGCACGATCCTCGGAGCGCTCTTCGACGAGCATGACGGAGCCTGTCTCTGCGATCCCGATCGCGCCGCGCACCACGCCGACCGCGCCACCGGCCGTCACGCGATGCTCCTGCCCCGGCGGCAGCGCACGATCGCCCAGGTCTTCCAGCAGCACCGATCCGGCAGCTTCGACCGCAGGCGCGGAGACGGCGATCCGCCCCTCCGGCGCGAGCGTCAGTGCGAGCGCGGCGACGGCGTTCCAGTCCGCGAACTCATGCACGATGGAGCGCGCCTCGCCGGCGCGTCGCTTGAACGCCTCGTACGTCTCGGAGCCGACCGCTGCGCTCGTCATGCCGCCCACGGTACCGCGCCCGGGAAGGGCGCGGCCAGCCGCCTCGCTACTTCACGCGCCGCGCAACGACGACGTCGCGGGAGAGGTACTCGCCGAAGCCGTTGCTGCCGTAGACGATCTCGCCGCCGCAGGTGAGGAGTGTGATCCACTCCTCGTTCTGGGGGCGGATCTTCGGCCAGATGATGTCGGCCATCGGGATGCCGTCCACCTTGTAGCGCTTGTTGCTGATGACCTTGTACGCGATGGTCTTGCCGTCGGCCATCTTCACTTCGATGTCGTCGCCCAGGCCCGCCTTGTGCAGCCCGTAGAACGGGCCCTGCACGTGGTTCCACGTCTCGTGGGCCGTCATGACGATGTTCCCGCCCGCGCCGGGCAGGCCGTAGTCCGGGAACCAGCCGACGGCATAGACGCCATCGTCCGGCGCCTGCATCTCGTTGTTCACCACGCCGACGAGCTCGATGTAGTTGTCCACGCCGAGCTTCGGTGCGACGACGCGGGCGAGGCCGCGTACGTTGCCGGGCTCAGCCACGGGGTTCTTCGGCGGGGCGGGGAAGTTGCCCGCGTTGACACCGGGGTTCGCGAAACCGACGGGCGAGGGCGTGATCGCCGCGACGGGCGTGGGGGTCGGAGGAGGCGTCGCCGTCTCCGTCTTCGCGGGCTCCGCCTGGCGCACCGTCAGCCCCGGGGTCGAGGTCGCCTCGCTCTTGCTCCCGCAGGCGACGAGCGCCCCGGCGAGGATCACCATCACGATCATGCCAAGTCGGTTGGTCACGTTCACACCCTACGCACGCGTCAGACTGTCCCGCCCCGAATCACAGGGTACGGGCGCGCCTGCTGCCGTACCACCCGCATGCAAAAGTTGCCGCCACACCTCGCAACCTCCTCGAAACTCGCGCGAAAGACGTGCGCTTCCGGAATGACGTGTTCATCATGCTGAAACGCGGGCCTGTTCCAATGCGATTGAATCGCAACGACGAGGTGAGCGATGGATCTCTGCTGGACCTGCATCGGCGCCCCCCGGGCTAAGACGCCCGCCGGCCGTGCCCCGCACCGCTCCTGCGACCGGCACACGCCGGCTTCCTCGGCTGTGCTCGCCCGCACGCGCTCCCAGCAGGCGCGCGCCGGTGCGGTGAAGCGCCCGCAGCCCCGCGCCGGGGCGTACCAGCAGCGCCAGTTCCGATAGCCGCACGCAACAACACCCCGCCCGATCGGCCTCGAGGTTGCCGCGCGACAGCGCCCCTCGCCGCGCCTAGGATGAGTGCATGACATTTTGCCTCGGAATGAAGTGCCGCGAAGGCCTGCTCGCGATCGCGGACACCCGCATCACGTCGGGCACTGAACTCTCCACCGCCAAGAAGATCTCGATCCATACCTACGAACAGCACTCGATGTTCATCCTCACGAGTGGGCTGCGCTCGGTGCGCGACAAGGCGATCACCTACTTCGAGGAACGCCTCGAAAGCGACTCCGACAACTTCACGAAGATGTACATGGCGGCCAACGCGCTCGCCGAGGAGATCCGCCGCGTCCGACGTGAGGACGGCGAGTGGCTGGCGAGCGACGGTCTGTTCTTCGACCTGCACTGCATCTTCGGCGGCCAGCTGAAGGACGACACCGAGGCGCGCCTGTACCTCATCTACCCCGAGGGCAACTGGGTCGAGGTTCGCTCCTCCACCCCGTACGTGATCATCGGCGAGTCGAGGTACGGGAAGCCGATCCTCGACCGCGTGTGGGACTACGAGCAGGGCCTGTTCGACGCGCTGCGTGTCGGGCTGCTGTCGTTCGATGCCACGCGCACCAGCGCCTCGGACGTCGACTACCCGGTGGACGCGGTGCTCTACGAGCCGGGCACGTTCAAGATGCGCGAGGTGCGTCTGACGCGTGAGGACCTCGCACCGCTGCAGGAGTACTGGCAGGGTGCGATGGCCGAGGCCGTCGGCGGGGCGGAGCCCAGCGTCCGACCACTGTTCGACCGTCTGCACACCACCTCACCCGCGCACACGCACTTCGGCGACAACGACGGCAGCTAGCCTCGGCGTCGCGTTCTCGCCCGACGAGACTATTGTTATGTCACGCCTATCGACACCCATCCCCGCGCACCGCGTGGATTGGGGATAAACAAGCGTTTCGTGGTGCGTTCTGCCGATGCACGCGCGTAGCGAAGGCCTAGAATTCAGGGCGATGGCGGCGGACAGCACCCCCCGTACCCCTCTGCGCCCGGCGACCGCCGAGCGTCGTCCCGCGGCGCGCCTTGCGCTCGGCGGTGACTCGTTGCGCGCCTTCGACACCTACTTCGCCGCGGAGCAGGCAAACCTCGACCGGCTCGAGGCCGCAGCTACCGCGCGACCCGAGTTCCGCGAGTTCTTCGAGGACATGCAGACCGCCCAGCGCCGGAGCCTGGCCGAGCTGTCGTTCCACGTTGCCTCCATGCTGCCCGAGCACGCACCGAACCCGGTGGTCACGCGGGTCAGCCAGGAGAGCCACCGGCTGGCGCACGCCTTCTCTTCGGCGGTCGGGACGCCTCGACGCGCAGGCCTCGTCGCCGGGTTCGCGGCGGTCGCCGCCGGGGCGATGGTGCTGTTCGCGTCGCGCGATACGTCCCTTGCCACCACGTCGCCGATCGCGCCGCGCGTCGCTGCCGCGGCGACGGCCGTCGCCACGCTCTCGGCCGCCACCCCGCCCGTCGCGACGGGACCGCAACCCGGGGTCATGGAGCGCGCGCGCATCGTCGCGATCTACGGCCATCCCTACGAGCCGATCACCGGCGTGCTCGGCAAGCACCCACCCGAGGAGGCCGCGAAGCTCGCGCAACGCCTCGCCGCCGAGGCGCAGGCCGCCGACGGGCGGCCCACCGTGGGCGCGCTGCACATCACCGTGCACGTCGCGCAGGCGCAGCAGACTACGGACGGCACCTACCTCGAACGCCTTGGCCCGCGCGGCACGCAGCCGTGGGTGGACGCGGCGCGCGATCACGGACTGCTGCTGATCGTGGACACGCAGATCGGCTGGTCGGACGCGCTCACGGAGTCGAAGGTGCTGGAGCCGCTGCTCAAGCTGCCGTTCGTGCACCTCGCGCTGGACCCGGAGTTCGCCACGAAGGGCGAGCGCCTCGCTCCCGGCAAGACGATCGGCACGATCGACGCCGCCGCCGTGAACGATGTCCAGGCGTACCTCGGCGCGATCGTTCGCCGCGAGGGGCTGCCGCGGAAGATGCTGATGGTGCACCAGTTCCGCGGCGACATGATCACCAACGCGACGCGCATCGTCCCCGATCCCGACATCGAGGTCGTCGTCGACATGGACGGCTTCGGCTCACCGAGCACGAAGGTGGACGCCTACGAGCAGTTCGCGCTCGCGTCGTACTCGGAACGCCCCGGCATCAAGCTCTTCTTCGAGTGGGACGAGCCGATGATGACGCCCGCCGAGTGGACGAAGCTCCAGCGCCCGCCCGACCTCGTGGTGTACCAGTAGCCATGGGGGCACCCGGCCGGCGTCGCGTGACTGCCGCCCTTGCCACGATCGCCCTCCTGCTGGCCGCAGCCTGCGCCGCGCCCAACTCGACGGCACCCGCCTCGAGCGCCCCTGTCGCCTCGATCGCTTCGACGACGCCCGCTGGCGGTGCCGTGACCGCGACGCTGAAGGAGTGGGCGATCGAGGTCAGCGCTCCCGCAGCGAAGGCGGGGACGGTCGTCTTCAACGTGCGCAACGAGGGCAAGGTCCCGCACGACCTCGTGGTCATCCGCACGGACCTCGCGCCGGGCGCGCTCCCTACGGCCTCAGGGCTCATCGAGGAGACGAAGCTGAGCATCGTGGGGCGCACCGAGCAGCTGACGCCGGGCGACGGGAAGCGACTGTCGGTGGACCTGGCGGCGGGGAAGTACGTCCTGGTCTGCAACGTGATCGGCCACTACAACTCGGGCCAGTTCGCGGCGCTCACGATCCAGTAGCCACCAGTCGCCGCGTCGCCGCGGGTCGGCCCCGGCGCGCTCTGGCGCGAACCCGGTGCGAGCGGTAACGTCGTCCGACCTTCACGTTTACGGTAACTGCCGGGCCGATCTGGAGCTCCCGTGGCCTCGATCTCGACCTTCGAGTCGCTGGGGATTCGTGACTACCGCCTCCTCTGGCTGGGGCAGGTCAGCACGAGCATGGGCCAGTGGATGGACCAGTTCACGCGCGCGTGGCTGATCTACGAGATCACCGGCTCCCCGTTCCAGCTCGGCGCCGTGACCGCCGCCCGAGGCCTCCCGCTTCTGCTCTTCGGCATCCTGGCGGGGGCCTTCGCTGATCGCTCCGGCCGCAAGATGCAGCTGGTGGTCGCGCAGGTGGTGAACGGCGTCCTGAACTTCGGGCTCGCCGTGCTGGTGCTGACCGGGCAGGTGCAGGAGTGGCACGTCTACGTGTCGGCGTTCCTCGCCGGCTCTGTGCAGGCGTTCCAGCAGCCCGCGCGCCAGACGCTGATCAGCGACCTCGTGCCCGAGAACCGCCTGCTCAACGCGCTGGCGCTGAACTCCGCCGCGCTCAACGGCTCGAGGATGATCGGCCCCGCGATCGCGGGCATCGTGATCTCGCAGGTGGGCACCGGCGGCTCGTACATGCTGCAGGCGTTCATGTACGCCTTCGCCACGATCTGGACGTTCCAGCTCCGCATCCCCCAGCGCGTCGAGCAGTTCGACGAATCCGGCGCGCCGATCCGCCGCCTACCGTTCGTCCAGAGCATCGGCGAGGGCCTCGCGTTCGTCGCGAAGGAGCCGAACATCCGCGCGCAGCTCCTGCTGGGCCTCGGTCCGCTGACCTTCGCGATGTCGTACACGGCGCTGATGCCGCTCATCGCGATCGAGGTGCTGCACGGACAGGCGGCCCTCGGCGGCACGCTGCTCTCCTCGATCGGCATCGGTGCGCTCGCGGGGGCGCTGGTTGTCGCGTCGATGAAGCGCAGCACGGGCTACGGGCTGTCGGTCGTCCTCGGCGCGCTGGCGTTCAGCGCCGCGCTCTTCGCGTTCGCCTCCTCGAACGTCGTATGGCTCAGCCTCGTGCTGGGCGTAGTGCTCGGGCTGTTCAGCGTGACGTACACGACGCAGAACCAGTCGCTGCTGCAGGTGATGAGCCCGCGCGCGCTGCGAGGACGCGTGATGAGCATCTACCTCCTCAACCGCGGTCTCGTGCCCGTCGGGGCGCTGGTGGCGGGCCTGCTGGCGGAGCGCTTCGGCGGCCAGGACGCGATGCGTGGCCTTGCGCTGATCGCCGCGGCGATCGTCGGCCTCGTGGTGTTGACGCACCCGCGGATGCTGAAGCTCCAGGTGCCCATGAGCGGCCGCGGCGAACGCGGTCGCCACGGCGGCGGCCGTGCCGTGGACGATGGCGAGGTCGCGCGTGCGCCCGATGACGCGCCGCCCGCAGAGCACCCCGCCCGCGTGTAGCCGAAACGAAGCCGAAACCCGCCCCGGCGACCATGCCGAGGCTCTGACTCGACACCATGCTGCTGACGGCGCACCCTTCCCGAACGCCCCCGGGCCCGGGGCGCCCCTAGGATCGAGGATCGCTTGCCCCGTGTGACCCGCATCCCGTTCTTCTACGGCTGGGTGATGGTGGGCTCCGCCCTCGCGATCAACGCCGTCTCTTCGACCATGAACCCGGTCGTCTTCTCCTTCATGATCGGCCCGATGTCGGAGGAGCTGGGCGTCTCCAAGAGCGCCCTCGCATGGTCGTTCACGCTGCGACTGTTCGCGGGTGGCCTCGTCGGTCCGTTCCTCGGCGTGCTGCTCGACCGCCACGGCGCGCGCTGGATCGGCGCGATGAGCGGCGCGCTGGTCGCGACGATGCTGATCGCGCTCGCCTTCGTGCACAGCCTCTGGCTGATCTACCTCGTCTTCGCGATCTCCGGGCTCGCCGGCCTCGGTGGCCCTGCGGGCCAGTTGCTGACGCAGGTGCCGCTCGCGAAGTGGTTCGTGGTGCGACGCGGCCGCGCGATGGCGATCGCGACGGTCGGCATGGCCGGCGGCACCATGTTCATGATCCCGCTGACCGAGTGGCTGCTCTCCAACTTCGGCTGGCGCACCACCTCGATCGTGTTCGGCCTGACCGTCGCTGCGATCGTCGTCCCCGTCAGCATGATCCTCGTGCGGCGCGCACCCGAGGATCTCGGTCTGCACCCGGACGGCTCCGACACTCTGCCCGCCAGCGCCGCCGAGCATGCGCTGGGCCGCCACGCCCACCTCACCACCGCCAACAACTGGACGATGCGACAGGCCGTGCGCACGCGCGTGATGTGGCAGCTGCTTGCGGCGCAGTCGCTCTCGGGCGCGGTGCTCATGGGCACGCTGGTCTACCGCGTCGACTTCTTCAAGAGCCTCGGCATCTCGCCGGAGGCGGTCGCCTTCGGCACCACGCTGGACCCCCTGACGGTGGTGTTCTCGGCGTTCGCGTTCGGCATCCTCTCGGACCGCGTACCGGTGCGCTACCTCGGCGCGATCGGCCTGTTCGGCTTCGGCCTGTCGCTGCTCCCGATGATCTTCGCGACGGCCAGCCCGATCGCCGTGGTGGTGCACAGCGTGACGTGGGGCATGGCCGCGGGCGGCAACATCACGCTGAACAACATCATCTGGCCGAACTACTTCGGGCGGCTGCACCTGGGCGCGATCCGCGGCGTGGTGCTGCCCGCCTCGATCGCCGCGTCCGGCCTCGGGCCGCCGCTGTTTGGCTTCCTCTTCGACGCCGGCATGGAGCCGTGGCAGGTATGGAGCGTCTCACTCGCCGCGTTCGCGATCGCCGGGCTCGCGGTCCTCGTCTCGCGCCCGCCGAAGTGGGGCGACCGCGACGGCGCGAATGCCTCGAACAGCGCGCGCGTCGAGGTCGGCTCGGCCGAGCCCGCATGACGGCCACACCGAGCGACTCCGCCCCGGCAATCTCCGACGCGATGCGCCGCGACCTCGTCGCGTTCCCGGACGAGTTGGAACGCCAGCACGACACGATCAGCACGTTCTACGCGTTCCGCTATCGGAACTACCGGCTCCAGTGGACCGGCGATCTGTTCACCAGCGCGGCGCAGTGGATCCAGCAGACGGTGGTCGGCTGGCTGGTCTACGACCTGACGGGCTCCGGCCAAATCCTCGGCTCCGTGAACCTCATGCGGAGCGTGCCGATCCTCCTCGTCTCGCCGATGGCCGGCGCGGCGACGGATCGCATCCCGCGCAACCGCATCATCGCGTGGAGCCAGCTGGCGATGGCGATCATGACGTTCCTGTTGGCGGGGCTGATCATCGCGGGGCGGCTCCAGATCTGGCACATGTTCGCCTTCACCCTCCTCATGTCGACCGCGCAGACCTTCAACATGCCCGCACGGCAGACGTTCGTCTTCGACCTGGTGCCGAGGCGCGTCGCGCCGAATGCGGTGGCGCTGTCGTGGGCGGCGTTCAGCCTCGCGCGGTCCGTGGGACCGGCCGTCGGCGGCGGGTTGATCGTGCTCTTCGGCCCGGCGAACAACTTCGTGCTGCAGGGCGTCGCGTACCTCCTGGTGATGAGCACCGTGCTGATGATCCGCAACACGAAGCCGCGCGAGGTGCGCCCGCCGCGATCGTTCTTCAAGGGGATGCGGGACGGCTACGCGTTCGCGCTCAGTGACCCGCAGGCGCGGATCACGCTGGTGATGAGCCTGATCTCGCCGATGTTCATGATTCCGCTGCACATGGCGCTGCTGCCGATCTTCGCCGCCCGTGTGTTCGACTCGAACGCCGCCGGCCTCGGTGTCCTCGTCGGCTCGATCGGCTTCGGTGGGCTGTTCGGCGGCGGACTGACGGCGGCGCTCGGCCGCATCGATCGTCGAGGCATGCTGCAGTTGGTGGCCCTGCTGGTGATGTCTGGCGCAGAGTTCGCGTTCTGCGTCGTCGCCGGGCTGACCGGCAGCCTCTGGCTGGCCGTTCCCTGCCTCGTGGTCGCGGGCACCGCCGAGTCCCTCTACACCACCACCAACACGACGGTGCTCCAGTTGGCAGCACCCGAGCACCTCCGAGGCAGCATGGCCGGTGTGCTGCAACTCTCCTTCCTCGTCATGCCGATCGGCGGCCTGATCGCCGGAACCGCCGCCGACCACGTGGGCGCGCCCCTCGTCGGTGCCGTGCTCACGGCGACCGCATTCGTCTGCGGAGTCGCTATCCTGCTGCTCTCGCCGCGGATGCGGAACCTGCGCCTGAGCCACCTCACGCGCGAGGCGTAGCGTTCCGCGCACGGCTCCGACGAAAGAGGCCCCGACATGCGCATCGCTCTACTCGATGACTACCAGGACGTCGCACGTTCCTCGGCTGACTGGGGATCGCTCCCCGCCGGCACCGAGGTCGTCGCGTTCCACGACCACCTCGAGGACGAAGCGGCGCTCGCCGAGCGGCTGCGCGACTTCGAGGTCGTCGTCGGCGTGCGCGGGCGGCTGGCCTTCACCCGCTCGCTGCTGGAGCGCCTCCCGAACCTCAAGCTGCTCATGTCCGGCGGCGGGCAGAGCCCGCAGCTCGACCTCGCCGCGGCGACCGACCTCGGAGTGACGGTGTGCACGTTGCGGGGCGTGAATAGCGCGACCGCAGAACTGTCATGGGCGTTGATGCTGGCGCTCGCGCGGCAGATCCCGCAGTCCGACCGCGATGTGCGCGAGGGGCGCTGGCAGCAGACGATCGGCGTGAGCATGGAGCGCAAGACGCTCGGCCTCGTCGGCCTCGGCAACCTCGGCGGGCAGGTCGCGAAGGTGGCGCGGGCGTTCGGGATGAACGTGATCGCGTGGAGCCGCAACCTGACGCCCGAGCGCGCCGAGGAGCACGGTGCCACTGCCGTGACCAAGGACGAACTCTTCCAGCGCGCCGACTTCATCGATGTCCACGTGCCGCTGACGGACGAGTCGACCGGCCTCGTCGGCTCGCACGAACTGGCGCTGATGAAGCCGACGGCCTACATCGTGAACACCTCCCGCGGGCCGCTGGTGGACGAGCGCGCGCTGGCCGAAGCGCTCCGTGAGCACCGCATCGCGGGCGCGGGCGTCGATGTGTTCGACATCGAGCCGCTGCCGGCAGGCCACCCGTTCCTCGCGCTGGACAACATCATCATGACGCCGCACCTGGGCTTCGTGACGCGCGAAAGCCACGCGCTCTTCTACCGCGACGCGGTCGAGAACATCGCCGCGTTCATGGCAGGCACCCCGGTGCGCGTCGCCCAGGTGCGCGGGCACTAGCGGTTCATCGAAATGATTGCCGCTCGCCCGCGGCGATGCCAGAGTCAGACGACGACACGCACACCTCGAGGATGACGACATGACAAACGCACAGCCCACCGCCGCCGACCTCGTGGGGGCGTGGCAGCTCGACAACTGGCGCATCACGTTCTCGGACGACCGCCCGGACACGTACCCGTACGGCGAGGACGCGAAGGGCTTCCTGATCTACGAGGCCTCGGGTCGTATGTCGGTGATGGTCAGCAACGCCGACCGCCCGCAGATCTCCGACCCGAACATCCGCCGCGCCCCCGTCGAGGAGAAGGTCGCGGCCTTCGACTCGTTCTTCGGCTACTGCGGCACGTGGCGGCTGGACGGCGAGCGCATGGTGCACGCCGTGGAGATGGCGCTGAACCCGAACTTCGTGGGCACGGACCAGGTGCGCGGGATCGAGTACGCACCCGGCGCGCTCACGCTGATCGAGCAGTCCACCACGCGCACGGGCGCCGTGATGCGCAACCAGCTCGCCTGGCGCAAGATCTCGTAGCCGACACGCGCGGCACTCGCACGACACGCAGAAGGGGCGCCCGCTGGGCGCCCCTTCTCGTTGCACCTCGATGGGTCGAGAGAGCTAGGCGATGCCCTCGCCGTTGGCGACAACGGCGGCGCCCGCCTTCGCGATCTGCTCGTCCTCCTCGGACGTGGCGCCCGAGACGCCAACCGCGCCCACGACGATGCCGGCCTTCTTCAGGACGACGGCGCCCTGCACGGCGACGAAGCGGCCACCCAGGCGCGCGCCCACAGCGGCGGCGATCGCGGGGACGTTGTCCGCCATCATCTTCAGCAGCGCGGAGTCGCGGCCGGTGAAGGCGCTACCCGCGGCCTTGCCCTCCGCGATCATCGTGGTCATGGGCGCGGTGCCGTCCAGGCGCTCGAGCACGACCGGCGCGCCGGACGAGTCGACGACGACGATGGTGACGGGCTTGCCCATCTTGTTCGCCTCGTCGCGGCAGGCAGCGAGGATGGCCTGCGCCTCAGCAGTCTTCATGCGTGTATGTCCCTTCGTATGCGTTCAGCCGACGCGCGCCAGCGTATCCCGCGCGCCGCCCAGCGTCCCGCACCGCCGGGGACTACCCCTCCAGTGCCTCGATCGGCTCGCCGCCACCGTGGGCGCGCGTAGCCTCAAGGTGCACGGTGGCGTGGTGCGCCTCCAACACGCGGTCGCGGAGGAAGAGTGACAGCACGAAGCCGACGACGCTCAGCCCCGCCATGAAGTAGAACGCGTCCTGGAACGCCCGGATCATCTCCGGCAGCGGCAGCCCCGCCGTGGTGACCGAGGTGTGCGCGGCCGCGCCCTGCAGCGCGAGGCTCAGCGACAGGATCGTCGTCAGCACCGCGGCGGACAGGCCGCCGTTGATGCGCTGCGTGACGTTCACCAGCGCGGTCGCGCGCGGCATCTGCCCGTCCTGCACGGTGTTGTAGGCGACCATCTGTACCGTCTGCGAGAACAGGCCCAGCGCGATGCCTCGACCGCCAGCGAGCAGCAGCACCGTCACGATGCCGGTGTCCGCATCGACGAAGCTCCACAGCAGCGACGTGACGGACAGCACCAGCAGCCCGGACGCGGCGAGCGGGCGCGGGCCGACGCGGTTATAGAGGCGCCCGGCGAGGTTCATCGTGATGAACGACATCACACCCATCGGCAGCAGCGCGAGGCCGGTCTCCGCCGCGCCCCAGTGATGCGCGAGCTGCAGGAACAGCGACAGCACGAAGTTCAGTCCGAAGAGCGAGAAGAAGCCGATCCACTGGATGCCGACCGCCAGCCGGAACATCGGGTCGAGGAACAGGCGCAGCTGGAGCATCGGATCGCGCTGGCCCAGCTCGACGCGGACGAACGCGACCAGCGCGACAAGCGACACGCCGATCAGCGCCAGCGGGACGGGCTGCGTCCACCCCTGGTCGGACGCGAGGCTGAGCCCGAGGACGAGCGAGGGGAACGCGAACGCCGACAGCACGAACCCGCGCAGGTCGAGCCTCGCATCGTGGCGGATCGCGGTCTCCTTCAGCAGCCAGAACGCCGCGAGGATGCCGACGCCGCCGATCGGGATGTTGATCAGGAAGATCGCGCGCCAATGGGAGTACTCAGTGATATAGCCGCCGACCGTCGGCCCGAGGATCGGGCCGAGCAACATCGGGATGCCGAGGAGCCCCATGAAGTACGGGCGCTCCAGCGGCGTGATCAGCGTGAAGACCAGCGCCATGCCCAGTGGCTGCAGCATGCCGCCCCCCAGCCCCTGCACCACCCGGAAGCCGATGAGGCTCGGCATGTCCCACGCGAAGCCGCACAGCGCCGACCCGGCCGTGAACAGCACCAGCGTGATGATGTAGAGCCGCTTCATCCCGACGCGCTCGGCGAGGAACCCGGTCAGCGGGATGACCACCGCCAGCGCCATCAGGTACGAGGTGATCACCAGCTGCCCGGCCTCGAGGTTCGAGTGGAAATCCCGGAGCACGCTCGGCAGCGCGATGTTCACGATCGAGGAGTCGAGGATCGACATGAACGACCCGATCGTGGTCACCCCCAGGGGGAGCCAGCGCGGGTCGAAACCGGTGCGGTGGGCGGTCGGGGCAGCGGCCAAGGCGGGATCCAATCAGTTCAGGTGCGGTCCACGCGGGTACCGCCCTCGGGAAGTGCGCCTCTTGAGGCTATGCCTGGAGACTCTAACTATCACGTGCACGTCAACGTTAGTATCGGGAATGTGATTTCACCCGGATTCGCTCCTGAGCAGCCGCCTCGCCGCCACGTGTGAAGGCTGGCGAGTCCGCCCGGGGTGCGATATCGTCCGCGCCACCACGCCATACCTCGTGCGTGATGTTGGAGGGGGAGGCTACCCGTGCCGAACGGACCACTGTCCGGAATCCGCGTCTTCGACCTGACCATCGCCATGGTCGGCCCGTGGTGCGCGATGCAGCTCGGCGCGATGGGCGCCGACGTCGTCCACGTCGAGTCGCGCGACGTCACCGGTGCCGGCGTGCCGCCGAGCATCAAGGGCCAGTCCATTGGCTACATCACGTGGAACATGAACAAGCGTGGCATCCAGTTCGACCTGAAGGCGCAGAACGACCGCGCCGACGCGTACGAGCTGCTCAAGACCTGCGATGTGTTCCTGATGAACATGCGCCCGGACGTAGCCGGCCGACTCGGCGTGGACTACGAGTCCGTGTCGAAGGTGAACCCGAACATCGTCTACGTCGCGGTCACCGGCTGGGGCCAGACCGGCCCGATGCGTGACCTGCCCGGCGCCGACGGCCAGATCCAGCACTACACCGGCTTCGGCTCCGCGAACGGCGTCGAGGGCTCGGAGGAAGGCGAGATCTACCGCCACTTCACGCAGATGGACGCCACCACGGGCAACTACGCGTGCCAGGCGATCCTGATGGGCCTGCTCGCCCGCAAGCGCACCGGCAAGGGCCAGCGCGTGGACGTCTCCATGCTGCGCGCGATCACCGCGCTGCAGACCGGGCGCGTGACCGAGTACCTGTCGTCGGGCAACGACCCGAAGCCGCTGGGCCACAAGGCGCAGTCCGTCGCGCCGAGCCAGGCGTTCCTCTGCCAGGACCAGCGCTACCTCGGCGTCGAGGCGACGAACGAGGTGGAGTGGCGCGGCCTCGCCCAGGCGATCGGCAAGCCCGAACTCGCCGACGACGCGCGCTTCGCGACGAACTCCGATCGCGTTGCGCACCGCAACGACCTGTCCGCGATCCTCGAGCCCGTGTTCGCGTCGATGCCGCTGGACTACTGGGTGTTGGAGCTCGGCAAGACGGGCGTGCCCTGCGGCCGACCGATGCGCTGGGACGAGATCAAGAACCACGCGCAGGTCACGGACAACGGCTACCTGGTGGATATCGAGACGAAGTCGTGGGGCACGGTGAAGACCGGCGGCCCGCCGTGGCACTTCTCGAAGACACCCGCGCGCTGGTTCCGCCCGTCCGAGTACGGCGAGCACAGCGAAGAGATCATGGCCGAGGTTCGCGCCGAGCTGGCCGCTGACCCGAAGACCGCCGCTGCGAGGAACCAGTAATGCCCGGACCGTTGGACGGATACAAGGTCGTTGAACTCGCGGAGGGCGTCGCCGGCCCCTACGCCGCCATGGAGCTGGGTGACGGCGGCGCGGACGTCGTGAAGGTCGAACGCCTCGGCGGCGACCGCGCGCGCGGGTGGGGCTCGTCCGCGCTCGGCACGCTCGGTTCGTCGTTCCTCGGCATGAACCGCAACAAGCGCAGCGTCTCGGTCGACATCGACACGGACGGGGGCGCCGAGGTCGTGCGCCGCCTGATCGCGGACGCCGATGTGGTCATCGCCGACGCCGGGTGGGCACAGCACCCCCAGCTGCAGCCGGACGCGCTGACCAGCCTGAATGCGAACCTCGTCTACCTCTGCATCTCCGAGTACGGCGAGTCCGGCCCGTTGGCCAACCGCCCGCCGTACGGCGAGCTGTCCGCACAGCTGGCGTCCGAGGCCACGACCTCGCTCGGCGTCATCGGCCAGGCGCCCGTGCGCACGGCCACCGACACGGCGCAGATGTTCGCCGGCATCTACAGCACGCAGGCCGTGCTCGCCGCGCTCTTCGCGCGGGACGAGGTGGGCGGGCAGCGCATCGACATCTCGCTGTTCGGGTGCCTCGTGGCGCTCCGTTCCACGCTCTGGGTCGCGCTGGCGCACCCGGACGAGTGGTGGGGCTTCCACCTGGACTCCTACGTGAAGCCGCAGGACTTCGGCTACGCGTGCAAGGACGGGAACATCTACTTCTCCATCAACCGGGCCACGCAGGAGCAGCGCGACCAGCTCTACCGCGACCTGAACATGGAATGGATCAAGACCGACCCGCAGTACGACCTGGTGAACACGGACGGCGCGGGCGGAACCGCGCGCTACGCTCACCTGGCCAAGCCGCTGTGGGAGAAGGCGTTCAAGCAGCTGCCGAAGCAGCAGGTGATCGACGCCGTGCGCGCGATCGACGGATGGGCGTTCGAGAAGAACACCTACTCGGAGCTCGTGGCGTCCGAGCAGGCGAAGTTCATCGGTCTGATCGACACGCGCGACCACCCGGGCCTCGGCCCCGTGGCCACCGTCGGCATCCCGTGGGAGTTCGCGGACACGCCCGCCTCGGTGCGGCTGCCCGCGCCTCGCCTCGGCGAGCACGCGGACGAGGTGCTGAGCGCCGCCGGCTATTCGGCAAGCGACATCACCGCGCTGCGATCACGCGGAGTCCTCGCGGGCGCGTAGCGCGTCGGCGGGCGATGAGTTCGAGGGGCCCCGCCACTGTGCGGGGCCTCTTCGTGTCCGGCGTCGCTCCATCAGCGTGCTGCTACGCGCCTCGATGCGCCTCGGCTACCATCCCCCGGCGCGCCACCCCGCTGGCGGCGGGCACGAGGAGGCACGGATGGCTGAACAGACGGTCCGCATCGGGCATATCGGCGCGGGGCGCTGGAGCAAGAATGTGATCCTGCCCGCCCTGAAGCAGATCCCCGGCGTCGAGCTGGTGACCGTGGCGAACAGCAGCGCGGAGAGCAGCGCCGCCGTCGCGGAGCACTTCGGCTTCGCGCGCACCGCCGCGGACTGGCGCGAGGTGATCGAGGCCAGCGACGTCGACGCGGTGATCCTCGGCACGCGCACGGAGATGCATGCGGGCGTGGTCGAGGCGATCCTCGGCGCCGGTAAGCACCTGCTGATGATGAACGCCATCGCGCGCAACGCCGAGGAGGCCGCGCGCATGGTGGAGGCCTCCGCCGCCGCGCCGCGACAGGTCGCGCTGGTGTACCCCGCCGTTTTCGGCCCCTTCTACGTGAAGGAGGATGCGGCGATGACCGCCGTGCTGGAGTCCGGCGCCGTGGGCGACGTGATGCACGTGCGCACGTCATGGCAGACGCCGTTCTTCGGCCTCGGCAGTATGTTCGAGCCCTGCCACCGCTGGTTCGGCGAGCACGCGCGCATCCTCGGCTGGCGCAAGCAGTACGACGTGCCGCCCACCATCACACCCGAGGGGCGCGAGATCCGTCCGCAGGTGAACCTCGCGCTCGCGGAGCTGCACAGCGGCGCAACGATCGCGTACGAGCACAGCACGATCGCGGGCGGCGCTCAGGCGCGAGTCGAGGTCTTCGGCACGGAGGGCACGCTCCTCGCCTACGCGGGCGGTCAGGACGTCGGCGGCTTCTTCCGCGCCTCGAAGGACGGCAATCAGCTCCAGCCGATCGCGCTCCCGCCCGACCTGGAGCGTTCGCTCACCACGCCGCTGCCGGTCGAGGCGGAGTTCATCGCCGCCGTCCGCGGCGAGCGCGCGGCCGCAGCCGCCATCCCGCGCTTCGTCGAGGGCCTGCATATGCTGGAGTTCACCGAGGCGTGGTCGGCGTCACGTGACGCCGGCGCATGGCGCGATCTGCCGGGAGCGTAGACATGGCCCTCGCACGCATCACGGTCGGCGACGTCGAGATCGTCGCGCTGTCCGACGGCGAGGGCGCGCGGCCCGCGTCGTGGATGTTCCCGAACAACGCCGTGAGCGCGCTGGACACCTACCGCGACCTGCTCACTGCGGACGGCGACGTCGTGCTGAACTTCGGGTGCTACCTGCTGCGCGCGGACGGGCAGACGGTGCTCGTGGACGCGGGCAACGGCCCGGAGCGCGGCGGCCCGCTCCTCGAACAACTCGCCGAGGCGGGAGTCGGCCCCGACGCGATCGACCTCGTGCTGTTCACCCACCTGCACGGCGACCACACCGGCTGGAACATCGACCGCGAGACCGGCCGCGCGCGGTTCTCGCGGGCGCGATACCTCGTGCCGCGCATCGACTTCGACCACTACACCGCCGCGGGCTCCGCCTCAGTCGCGCGGGACATCGCGCCCCTCGCGAACCTCGGCGCGCTCGACCTGATCGAGGGTGAGCGCGTGCTGACGCCGTCGTTGACCACGCTGCCCACGCCCGGGCATACGCCGGGCCACACCGGCCTCGTCGTCACATCGCAGGGTGCGCGTGCGCTGGTCATCGGCGACGCGTTCGTGTCTCGCGTGAGCCTCGCGGAGCCGGACTGGCCGGTCGCCGCCGACTGGAACGCCGAGGTCGCCGCGCGCACGCGCCACGCGCTCCTCGGACGCGCCGCCCGCGACGAGGCACTCGTCGCGCTGTCGCATTTCCCCGCGCCGGGCCTCGGCCGGTTCGATGGCGCGCACTGGGCTGCGATCTAGTCGCTAGCCGCCGTTCGCCGCGAGCCGCGCCTTCACCGCCGGGATCACCTCGCGCGCGATGCGCTCCATGTACGCAGAGCCGTCACGCGGGTTCGCGGACGGCGGCGTCGGCACCGGCTGTGGCACCACGATCTCGAACGGGATGCCGAGCGACAGCGCTGCGACCAACTGGTCCGTGATCTGCTCCGCCGTGCCGCGCACCGAGAAGTAGTCAGCAGCCTCGGTCGGCAGGAAGTCGACGATGCGGCCGGACTCCGTCGGGTCCGGGTGGTGGTGGAAGTCCGGGTGCACCAGCGGCTGGAGCGTGTGTACGTCCGGCCCGTTCCACTCGAGGCCCGCCGTGGCGAAGAGGTGCGGCGAGAACTCGTAGTAGCCGGCGGCCATCGACTTGCCGATGAGCAGCGCGCGCTCCGGGTCATCCGTCAGCACGGTGTGCGTGACCAGCCCGAGGCGCACCGAGTCCGGGTCGCGCCCGGCCTCCTCGGCACCCTTGCGAATGCTGGCAACGGCGCTGTGCAGCACGTCCGGGTGCGTCCCGGCGCGGATGAACACGCCGTCCGCCACGCGACCCGCCGCCTGGAGCGCCCTCGGCCCGGCGGCGGCGAGCCATACCGGTACGGGGCGCGGGTGCGGCAGACGCGCGGGGAGGCGCGCACCGACGTCCGGGCGCTCGTCGTGCAGCAGCGCCTTGATCAGCCGCGCCGCGTCCTCCAGCTCGCGCACCTTCGCTGGGTGGAGCCCCGCCAGGTGCACCGCCGTGTCGCCGATGCCGTAGCCGAGGATCGCGCGCCCGTCCGAGACCTCGTCCACCGTCGCGATCGATCCGGCGGTGACGCTGGGGTGCCTCGTCACCGGGTTCGCGAGCAGCGGGCCGAGGTGGATGCGGCTGGTCGCCTTCGCGGCGAAGGACAGCAGCACGTAGGTGTCGTGGCGGCGTAGCTGGGAGTCCGGAACGAAGGCGTAGTCCCAGCCCAGCGACTCCGCGTAGGCCACGTCGGCGGCGAAGCGGTCGGGCGTGGAGAAGTCGAAGCGGTTGAGGCCGAACGCGGGTGTGCTCATGCGGGCATCCTCGGGCATCCGCGCGACCTCGACAACCGGATGTCCGGCCCGGAGGGCGGGGGCGCGGGCGTAGAATGCGCTGGCTCCGCGGCGCCCGCCGCGCGGACGGCACGAGGGGATCCCGGCATGTTCGACCTCAAGGACCAGGCCTGCATCGTGGGCATCGGCGCCAGCGAGTACGGGATGGTGCTCAACCAGAGCGCGATGCGCCTCCAGACGGCCGCCATGCGCGCCGCCCTGGACGACGCCGGGCTGACGAAGGACGACATCGACGGCTACTCCACCGCGCACGGCGCGCCGGAGGGCACCGATTACGACGAGTTCGCGGTGCAGGCGGGCCTCAACCTGCGCTGGGCCACGCAGTACTGGACGCACGGCCGGTGGGCCTCGACGAGTGTCGCGCACGCAGCGATGGCGGTGAGCGCGGGCCTCGCCAACTACGTGCTGATCATGAACACCTCGCTCTCCCCGCGCGGCTACGCGAAGTACCTCCCGCACCGCACGGGCTGGAACGAGGGCCTGCGTGACGTGGGCGGCGGGCAGGGCCAGGTGAACTACCACGGCCTGGACACGCCCGGCTCCGCGACGGCGCTCATCGCGCGCGACTACATGAACCAGTACGGCGCGACGTCCGAGGAGCTCGGCGCGATCGCCGTCGCGTTCCGCAAGCACGCCTGCCTCGACCCCGAGGCGGTGATGCACGGCAAGCCGATGACGCTGGACGACTACATGCAGGCGCGCCAGATCGCGCCGCCGCTGCGCCTGTTCGATTACTGCCTCACGAACGACGGCTCCGTGGCGCTGATCGTCACCACGGTCGAGCGCGCCCGTGCGCTGAAGAAGACGCCGATCTTCATCTCCGGCCACCAGGGCATCCAGGGCAGCCGCGACGACTACGCGATCTTCGCGCGCCCCGGCATGGGCGTGGCGATGCAGACGGCGTACGACTACGTCGCCCCGCCGCAGCCGGTCTACGCGATGGCCGGCGTGGAGCAATCAGACGTGGACGCGGGCTACATCTACGACGCCTTCAGCGTCGGCGTCTGGACAGCCCTCGAGCGATTCGGCTTCTGCAAGGCTGGCGAGGCCCACGAGTTCTGCCTCGACGGCCGCATCGAGGTGGGCGGCGCGCTGCCGATCAACACGAACGGCGGCCAGCTCTCGGGCTCGTACCTCTACGGCTACAACCACATCGCCGAGATGGTGAAGCAGCTCCGTGGCGAGGCTGGCGACCGACAGGTCCCCAACGCGCAGGTGGCGCAGTGGATGACGCCCTTCGGCGACTCCCTGATCCTCACCAGGCGGTAGCGAGCCTCTCGCGTAGCTCCGACCTCGATCCGTCAGGAGCTCGCGCCTCGGCGCCCCTCCGCGCTAGCCGTCACCGGTGCCGCGGGCGAGCGCCGGCAGGCCCAGCGGCTTCGCGATCGCCGGGTACCCGACGCCGAAGATCGCCGCCCCCACGAGGGCACCCGCGAGCGCGGCCAGCGCGTAGATCTTGCCCTCGCCGATGTTCACCAGGATCGGCCCCGGGCACATCCCCGTGATCGACCACCCGATGCCGAAGAGGATGCCGCCGGTCACGTTGCCTCGATGCAGCGGCTTCAGCTCGATGCTGATCGGTGCGCCGGACAGCGTGCGCCCGTAGCGCTTCAGCAGGTACAGCCCGGGCGCTGTCACCGCGACCGCCGCGCCGATGATCCCGTAGAGCTGGAAGTTGGTGAGCAGGAACATGCCCTGGATGAAGTTGTAGTCGGCCGCGCCCGATCGGCTCAGGACAAGTCCGAACAGCGTGCCGAGGATGACGTACACGAGCAGCATCGTCGGCTCCTTAGAAGATCACGCGGTAGATGAGGTTGGTCGTGATCAGCCCCGCGCCCATGAAGCTCACGGTGCTGATGAGACTCGGCATCTCCAGGTTCGACAGGCCGAAGATGCCGTGGCCGCTGGTGCACCCGCCCGCCAGCCGCGTCCCGAAGCCGATAAACAGCCCGCCCACGAACATCCACGCGACCTTCACCATCGGCCCGCCGCCGATGACGGTGTCGAACATGCCGAGGTCCCACGTCGGTGCCCAGCCGCCGCTGAGCACGGCCGAGAGCACGCCCCCCAGCACCAGGCCGCCGAGGAACGGCAGGCGCCATCCTCGGGCATCCACGACCGCCGACCGCCGGAAGTACGGGGCGTCCAGCACCAGCGAACAGACATCCTCGAAGCCGGTCGAGATGCCGAGCCGCCGGTTGCTCACGAAGAGGAGCGTCAGCGTAATGGCAGCAATCGCGCCGCCGGCCAGCGCCCAGTGGATCGCGGGCACGTTGTGCAGAATCAGATTCACCGCAGGGCCTCCTTGGGCTCGCACGCGGCCTCACAATAGCGCCGGGAGCGCATCGCCAACACCGAATCGGGGACCTTCGTCCCGTTCAGTCCCGTTCAGTCCCGCCGCCAGTACGCCGACTATGGGGTATGACAAGCACGCCGCACGCCCCGCACCGCACCCAGGCCACCCCGGTCAACGCGCCGTCGGAGTTTGACGTCGCGGAGCTGTTCTTCTCGACCACGGACGAGAAGGGCATCATCGTCAGCGGCAACGACGTCTTTGTGCGCGTGAGCGGCTGGTCCGAGGACGAACTGCACGGGGCGCCGCACAACATCATCCGCCACCCGGACATGCCGCGCGTGGTCTTCCAGCTCCTCTGGCAGTACCTCGACCGGCAGCATCCGATCGCGGCGTACGTGAAGAACATGGCGAAGGACGGGCGCTTCTACTGGGTGCTCGCGACCGTCGTCCCGGTCAGCCACGGCTTCCTCTCCGTGCGCCTCAAGCCGACCAGCAACCTCCTGCCGACCGTCGAGGCGCTCTACGCCGAGTTGCTCGCGGCCGAGCGCGAGATCGAGGGTGCCGGGGGCAAGCCCGCGCAGGCGATGGCCGCGTCCGGCGCGCTGCTGCACCAACGACTCGGCGAGCTCGGGTTCCCGACCTACGACGACTTCATGCGCGCGGCGCTCCCGGCCGAGTTGCGCGCGCGCCAGGCGGCGCTCTCGGAGCGGCGCGACACCATCCTCACCGCGCTCACGACCAACGAGATGCGCGGCAACGGCCTGGCAAGCGCACGTGACGCCGCGCGGGCCCTCGCCGACTACCGGCACAGCCAGTTCCGCATCCTGGAGCAGTACGAAACCCTGCACGACGTCTTCCTGCGCAAGACGGACTTCATCCTGCAGCTGGCCGACAACGTCCGGCTGTTCTCGCTCAACGCGCAGATTGGCGCGGCCCGCCTCGCGGACGCCGGGGCAGCCCTCGGCGTCATCGCAGACATCATGCGGCTGCGCTCGGACTCCACGGCGCGCTTCGTGCGTGAGCTGAGCGATGGCTTCTCGTCCATCGTGGGCGAGTTGAACGAGCTGTCGTTCGGCCTCGGCG
The DNA here is from genome assembly GCA_947479915.1 of Chloroflexota bacterium. GTDB lineage: Bacteria > Chloroflexota > Dehalococcoidia > UBA2979 > UBA2979 > SHYQ01. The sequence continues at coordinate 6,244 of CANKAU010000021.1, read as the reverse complement.
TCGCGACGCTGCAGAGTGAGATGACCGCTCAGTTCATCGAGAGCCTCGTCGCGGATCGCGGCGCGTCCGCCGCCGACGAAATCATGCGCACGCGCCGCTCGGTCAGCGTGCGCTCACTCGTCGAGGCGCTCCGCGAGGGTGTCGGCCCGGCCCTCGCCACGCTCACGGCGCTCGCGCAGCACCTGAGCGCGATCAGCGGGACGCTGGATCAACTGCAGTCCGAGATGCGCCACCTGGACGCATTGCAGGTCGCGGGTCGCGTGGAGAGCGCGCGACTCGTGGACGCCGGCGAGTTCCGCGTGTTGTTCGAGGACATCCGCCAGCAGATCGGCGCCGCGCGCGAGGAGCTCAACGGCCTGCACATGCTGGACACGATTCGCGGCGCCACGCTGGACGCGATCGCGGACGCCAGCATCATGCAGTCGCTCGAACGCCTCGACCTGTGGGCGGCGAGGGCGGCGCGCGCCGCCTAGCGCCTTCCCGCGCGTCTAGTTGCCGCGCACGATCGTGATCAGCACCGTCAGCGTGAGCATCGACAGCAGCGTCGAGGTCACCACGACGCGCGTCACGAACGCGGGCACCGCGCGGAACTCGGTCGCCATGATCGTGGCGATCACAGCCGTCGGCATCGCGGACAGCACGACCAGCGTCGCGCGCGAGACACCGTCCAGGCCAAGCGCGGAGCACACGAACCACGCCACCACCGGCGCGATCAACAGCCGTCCCGCGTTGACGCTCACCGTGTCCACCAGGTGGTCGCGGCCAACCGCGTGCTGGAGCTGCAGCCCGAGCACGGACAGCATCACGGGCACGGCGGCCGCGGCCAGCGAGGAGATCGGCGCATCCAGCGTGACCGGGAGCTTGATGCCCAGCACGTTCACCGCGAGTCCGGCCGCGCCCGCGTAGAGCACCGGGTAGCGGAACGGCGCGGTCAGCGCGGCCTTCGGCGATCCGCCGGCCATCGACGCGATCGCGATGCCGAGGGAGTTCGAGACGACGGCACCGACGACGAAGTTCATGACCGCGATGTCGAGGCCCGCCTTGCCGAAGGCGAGCTGCGCAACCGGCAGGCCCATGTTGCCCACGTTGGGCGTGGTCGCGCCCAGCGCGAAGGCGGCACGCATCGGTGCGTCGTGTCCGACGATCTTCGACCAGATCAACGAGAACAGGTACATCGCCGCGAACGTGACGAGCATCACGCCGACGATCTTGAACGAGAGGTCGGCGGAGACCTGCGTGGTCTGCATGGAGTGGAAGACCAGCGCGGGACTGAAGAGGTAGAACACCAGCCCTGAGACCGGCGCCACGGCGATGTTCCGCCAGCGCCCCACCAGCCCGCCCGCGATGGCGACCAGCGCGACCGGCAACACAACCTCGAGGAATACCTTCAGCACCGCGGCCTCACCTCTAGTCCGCGCGCTCCGCGAACCGCCGAAGTAGAACACCTCGCGCGGTGAGCGTCGAACGGACAGGCGGGGGGACGAGGACTACACGCCGAGCTTGATCTCGATCGTGCCGGGGTCGCTCTGGCGCATCGCCACCGGGACGAACTCCGCCAGCTCGTGCAGACGATCAGCAAGCGGCACGGAGTCGGCGTACTGCACGGTGACCTGCAGCGCGCCGCGGTAGAAGCGGCCCACCTTCAGCCCCAGCACGCCGTGCAGCTCGCTGAGCCGGTTGCGGAACGCGTTCACCTGCTCGAAGGAGCGCAGCGGCGAGGCGATGACCATGAGTTGTTCGAGGTCGACCGGTTGGGCGGTGATCGGCGGCTGGTACAGATCCACCTCGACCTGTGGCGGCCACGCCGGGCCGGCGGAGGGCGGCGCCGGCACGTCCGAGGTCAGCACGACCTCGATCGCCTCGTCCAGCGCGGCGCTCCACTCGTGATGCGCGGCGGGCGCACGGTCGTCGAACGGAACCGGCTCCAGCACCTCCGCGTCGACGGAGGCCGCCGCCGGGGCCTCGAATGCAGGGACGGGCTGAGCAGACGGCTCGGACTCCTCCTGCCCGCGAGGGCGCCCAAAGATGGGCAGCCGACTGCGGGGGCGGACCTCGTCGTCCGAGAGCAGCGCGGAACGGCGGGGGCTGGTGCGCGGCGTGGACGGCGTGGGTGACGCGGTCGGGGCGGCAGCATTGTCGGCGATGCCCGCGACGCGCTGGGCCGTCACCTCGATCACGTCCCAGTTGTGGTCGGCCTCGATCACCACCTCGAAGCCGCGGGCGTTCAGGCACGCGTCGATGAGTTCCTCGCGGCTGCCGGCGCGGACGCGGAAGACGCCGATCGCGCCGTCGGCGCGCACCAGCGAGATCGCCTACACCTCCGGCTCCGCCTCGACGGCGGTCGCGAAGGCAAGGAGCTCAGCCTGGTCGGCGAGGCCGCCCACGGCGAGCGTGTGTGTATCGGCGTTCTTGTCCACGGGAGTCGCGGCCCTTCCCCGGCGCGCGAAGCGCAGCACCAGGCGTCCAACAAGGAGTGAGACGGGGCCATCGTACCCGCTCCGGGCGGCCGTTGGACCGCGCGTGCGGGAATGTTAATCGTTTCTCTACTTCCTGCCTGAACCACCCCACCGGAAGATGGACTTCCACCCCACCGCGCATGGCGCAGACCACAGGCGGCTCCCTCTGAACGCTCCTTCGTCACAGCTCCCCGACCGCCGCCGCGTCGTCGTGATCCCGACCTACAACGAGATCGCCAGCCTGCCCGTCATCGTGGCTCAGGTGCTTGCCGTCCTCCAGACCGACATCCTGGTGCTGGACGACAACTCGCCCGACGGCACCGGCGAGCTCGCCGACCGCATGGCCGAGGCGGATCCGCGCATCGCGGTGATCCATCGCCCGGGAAAGGCCGGCCTGGGTCCCGCGTACGTGCAGGGTTTCCTCGCGGCGCTGGACCGCGGGTACGAGCAGATCTTCCAGATGGACGCGGACGGCTCCCACGCCGCCAGCGCGCTCGCCTCGCTCGCCGCGGCGCTCGAGCACGCCGACCTCGTGGTCGGGTCGCGCTACGTGCCGGGCGACGCCGTCGAGAACTGGTCCGCGGTCCGCAAGGCAATCAGCCGGGGCGGATCGCTCTACGCGCGCGCGCTCCTGGGGCTGACCGTGCAGGACACCACCTCCGGGTTCAAGGGTTGGCGCGCCGACCTGCTCCGCCGCGTGCTTCACGGCACCGTCGCCGCCAACGGCTACGTGTTCCAGGTGGAGATGACGTACCGCGCGACGCAGGAGGGCGCCACGATCCGCGAGGTGCCGATCGTCTTCGCCGACCGCGCTCTCGGTCAGTCCAAGTTCTCCTCGAGGATCATCGCGGAGGCCAGCCTGCGCGTCGCGCGCCTGGGACTGTCCCGCTTCCTCGAGCGTCGCCAGCCCGCCGCGTGAGCCACGCCCGCGCCGCGCTGCGACTGGAGGTCGTGCGGTACGGCCTCGTGGGCGCCTCCGGCGTCGTCGTCGACCTCGTGCTGCTCGCCCTCCTCGTCGAGGTGCTCGGGGTGCCGCTGCTGATCGCAAACGTGCTGTCATTCTCGGCCGCAGTCGCCAGCAACTACCGACTCAACTCCTGGTGGACGTTCCGCGCGCGCGAGCAGCGGTCACACATGGCGGGCGGCGCGCTGTTCCTCTTCGCGGCCCTCGTGGGCCTCGCGATCAGCGAGGCGGGGCTGTGGCTGGTCACGACGAGGGGCGGCCTGTTCTACGTGTGGACCAAGCTGGGACTGGTGATCGTGGTCTTCGCGTGGAACTACCTGTTCAACAACGCGATCACGTTCCGCCACCAGGCTGCGCCCCCCGTCGCCTCGACGCGCCGGTAGCAGCCCATCCGCACGACCTGTCGCTACCGGCCGCGCCCGGTACGATCAGCACCCGACCGAACCGCCTCGAGGAGCCGATGATCGACGAGCAGCACCAGCTACAGCCGCCTTCGAGGGTGCCCTTCGAGGCGATCGCCTGCCCGGTGTGCGGCGACGCGATGAACGTGCGCGTGGTGCGAGACGACGGTGACCGCGGGCGGATCGTGCGCTGTCGCCGCTGCGACCTCGGCTATGTCAGCCCCCGCCCCGTCTCGACCATCGGGCTGTACGAGGATCCCGCGTACTTCGGCCAGTCCGAGACCACCTCCGACGCCGGCTACCTCGCGTACGGAGAGGACTCGGGCGTCATGCGCGAGTACTTCGCGCGCGTCGCGCACGACCTCGCGGAGCGCGTGGGGCAGGGCCGCCTGCTGGAGGTTGGCTGCGCGAACGGATCGTTCCTCCGCGCCGCCCGCGAGGCGAGTTTCGAGGTGCAGGGCGTCGAGCCGGGCGACAGCGCAGCTCAGCTTGCACGCGATGCGGGGCTGCCGGTGCTCACTGGCATCCTGGACGACCCCGCGATCGAGATCGGCGCGTGGGACGTGGTGGTGCTCCTGCAGACGGTGGAGCACCTGCCCTCGCCGGAGCCGTCGTTCGCGCGACTGCTGACGCTGCTCCGGCCGGGCGGCACCTTGCTGCTCACCACGCCGAACCAGCACTCGTGGCTCGCGCGCCTCAGCGGCAAGCACTGGTTCGAGTACAAGCCGCCGGAGCACCTGTTCCTCTTCACCCCGCGCACGATCGCCGCGCTCCTCGCGCGCGTCGGCTTCGAGGACATCGAGGTGACGCGCGACGTACACCGCTACCCGCCGCGCTGGGTGATCGGCCGCCTCGGCCGCTACGTCCCGGTGGCGCGGCCGCTGGTCGCGCTCGCGGAGCGCCTGCTGCCGAACGCGCTGCTCGATGCGACGCTGCCCGTGTACTACGGATCGATGCGCGTCACCGCGCGCCGCCCGCAGCGGTAGCGCACCGATCGAGGCCCACGGCTACGTCCGCGCCGGCACGCCAAGGCATGCGTACAGCGCGCGGCTGAGCTCGGCGGCGCGACGGTCGCCCGCCCCGCCCACCTGGTTCATCACATAGCCGAACCCGATCCCGTGGTCGAGGTCGGCGTACCCGATCGATCCGCCCAGCCCGCTGTGCCCGAAGGCGCCCGGGCCGCGCGTGTCGTCCTCGGCGGGCAGTGCGTAGCCGAAGCCTCGGCGCTGGAACGTCAGGTGGATCGCGTCGGTTCCAGACACCTGCTCCGTGCTCGCGAGGCGCACGCGCTCGGGGCTCATCAGCGTCACGCCGTCCATCGACCCGCCGTTGCCCAGCGTCGCGTACATCCTCGCGAGTCCGCGCGCGCTGGCGTGGCCGTTCGAGGCGGGGATGCAGGCACGACGCCACTCGACCGTGTTCTGTGCGCGGAAGCGCCGAGGCGGGTTGTTCAGGGCCATCTTCTGCATCTCGCTCTGCCGCCCCAACTCGCGCAGGTTCGAGGGCGACGAGTTGTCGACGACCGGCACCGGCTCCAGCAGCGTGGCAGTGCGGGCGTCATCGGCGGGCGTCGTGCCCCAGAACAGATCCGCGCCCAGCGGCTCACGGATCTCGCGGCGCAAGAACTCGCCGGGGCTCATCCCCGTGGCGTGCTGCAGGATGCCACCGTTGATCCAGCCGAAGGTCGCGGCGTGGTAGCCCATCTTCGTGCCGGGCTCCCACCACAGGTCAGAGTCCGCGACGTACGCGAGCATCCGATCGAAGTCGTAGATCGCCTCGTCCGGCACACGCATGGTCGGCGCGGGCAGGCCCGCCGTGTGCGTCAGCGCGTGGCGCACCAGCACGCCCCCCTTGCCGTGGGACGCGAACGTGGGCCAGTAGTCCGCGACCGGCCGATCCAACTCGATGACGCCGCGGTCGAGGAGCATGTTCATGCAGGTGGCGAGCCACCCCTTGCCGTTCGAGTACGTGGTGACGATGGTGTCCGGCGTCCACTCCGTGGCGCGCGAGCCGTCCCGGTGACCGCCCCACAGGTCGCTCACCAGCTCGCCACGCTGGTAGACGCACAGCCCTGCGCCGACGTCCCCGCGCTCGCGGAAGTTCGCCTCGAAGGCAGCACGCACGGCCTCGAAGCCCGGTGCGCAGGTGCCGTGGATCGGAACGTCGTTCATCGCCTCACCCCACCTCGCTCAGCCGCCCGCGCGACCTGCGCGGCAAACGCAAGCGTAATACCACCGCCGCTCCGGCAGGCGGCGGAGGACGAGCGCACGGTTGTGTATCGAATTCATCACTGAGCTGCCGCGCTACTGGCGCGCCTCCGCGACGGCCCCGCGCTCCAGCGCGAGCAGGATCGTGTCGACGAGCCGCCGCGCCGAGTCGGCCGTCAGCTCGACGGCGACGCGGGCGCCGGGCCCGGCGGCGCT
>CANKAU010000020.1 GCA_947479915.1 Chloroflexota bacterium | reverse complement strand
GATCCGCGGGCTGCAGGTGGTCGGCCGCGTTCCGCTGGCCGCGATCCTGCTGGGGATGATGGTGGTCGTCGAAGTGTTCGGCTACTCGTTCTTCGCGCTGGTGCCCGCGATCGCGCAGCGCGTTGTGCACGTCGGCCCCACGGGCCTCGGTGGGCTGAACGCCGCGACCTCGGTCGGCGGCGTGATCGGACTGCTGTTCCTCGCGACGTATTCCGACCGCCTGCGGCTCGGCATCGTATTCCTGTGCGTCTTCGGTGGCTTTGGTGCGCTGATGATCGTGGTGGGATCCGCGCCTTGGTACCTCGTGTCGTTGCTCGCCGCGTCGGGCATCGGCTGCTGCGCCGCGCTCATCGACGCGCTGGAGTGGATCCTCCTGCAGCAGAGCGTCCCCGATGCGCTGCGAGGGCGCGCGCTCGGCTCCTGGAACGTCGCGATCGGCTTCGGCTGGATCGTCGGGCCGCTCACGCTCGGCGCGCTCGCGGACGCCACCTCTGTATCGGCGGCATTCGCGCTCGCCGGGAGCATCGTGCTCGTGACCTGCGCGATCGCGAGCGTCGTATCCTCGAGGCTCCGCACCGCCTAGAACGATGCGCCGCATGTCGTCGGCATCCGGCACACCGTCCCAGCCCGCTCGTTGCGCGCTAGACGCGCGTTCCGAGAAGGCCGAGCAGCCAGAGCACGAGCAGCACGACGACCACGAGGCCGAGCACGCCGCCCAGCCCCGCCCCGCCATACCGCCCGTAGCCGTAGTAGCCGCCGCCACCGCCCAGCAGCAGTAACACCAACAGGATGACCAGGATCGTGCTCACGTGACTCTCCACTCTCGGCGCTGTGTTCGAGGAGTGCATCGTCACAGAAGCGCCGTCGCCGACTCAGCACGAGAGCGGCTCACCCGTATCGGTTTCCTGTGGAAACGCTCGGATGGCCGAGCGACAGGTGTCTGGCCGACCGTGCGAGCGGTCGCGCACGCGTCCGGGCGTTGGAGTAGCATTCCGCGGCGCGCGGGCACGCCTGCCCGACGACACACACGACCATCCGAGGGGGAACTGTGGCACTGGCCGACTTCGATCTGACCGGGCGGCGCGTCCTGGTCACCGGCGCCGGACGCGGCATTGGCAAGGGCATCGCGCTGGTGATGGCGGAGGCGGGCGCGGATGTCGCGGTCACCAGCCTCGGCCAGCCGAACGCCGACAAGGTCGCCGAGGAGGTGCGCGCGCTGGGCCGCCGGGGCTTCGGCTTCGCCGCGGACGGCACGAGCGTCGACTCGATGCAGGCGATCGCCGACGCAGCGATCGAGGCGCTCGGCGGCCTCGATGTCCTCGTGAACTGTGTGGGCGACTCGATCGGCGGCGCGGTGGCGGCGACGCCGGACGGCAAGGCGCGCGTGATGAGCGAGGCGGACTGGCACCGCGTCGTGGACATCAACCTCACGCAGGCCTACGTCGGCTCGCACGTCTTCGCGCCGCACCTCCTCGCACAAGGCTCCGGGTGTGCGATCAACGTCTCCGGCATCGCCGCGATCCGCGCTGCCGCGAACCAGGCGGCCTACGCCGCTTCGAAGGCCGGTCTCACGCGGATGACCGAAGTCCTCGCGCAGGAGTGGGCGCCGTACCGCGTGCGCGCCAACGCGATCGCCCCCGGTCAGTTCACCGACCCCGAGCAGGTCACGCCCGAGCAGTACGAGGAGCGTGAGCGCGCTGGTGCGCCGCGCGTGCCGCTGGGCCGCCTCGGCCGTATGCGCGACGTGGGGCTCCTGGCCGCGTTCCTCGCGTCGGACGCTGCCTGGTACATCACCGGCCAGACGATCGCCCTCGATGGCGGTCGCTCGATCGCGTCCTAGCAACCACTCGGAACCGTACATCACGCAACGCATCGAAGGAGACAGACGATGAAGGCCATTCGCATGAACACCCCGGGCGGCCCGGAGGTCCTCGAGTACGTCGACGTCGAGGAGCCGACGCCCGGTGCCGGGCAGGTGCTGGTGAAGGTCGAAGCGGCCGGCATCAACTTCGCTGACGTCTACAGCCGCCGCGGGCGCGGGACATTCCCGTCGATCCTCGGTCAGGAGGCGGCCGGTACCATCGAGGCGCTCGGTCCGGACGTGTCCGGGTTCAAGGTGGGCGACCGTGTCGCGTACAACGGCGCTCCCGGCGCGTACGCCGAGAAGCAGGTCGTCCCCGTTGCGCGACTGCTGCCGGTGCCGGACGGACTGTCGACGAAGACCGCAGCGGCGGTGCTGTTGCAGGGCATGACCGCTCACTACCTCGCCATCACCACGTATGCCCTCGGCCCGAACGACACATGCCTTGTGCACGCGGCTGCGGGCGGTGTCGGCCTCCTGCTGACGCAGATCGCGAAGCGTCGAGGCGCGCGAGTGATCGGCACGGTGTCCAGTGACGACAAGGCGGCAGCGGCGCGCGAGGCCGGCGCGGACGAGATCGTGAACTACGAGACGACGGACTTCGTCGAGGCGGTGAAGTCGCTCACGAACGGCCGCGGTGTCGACGTGATCTACGACAGCGTCGGCAAGACCACGCTGCTGAAGGGCCTCGACGCGATCCGCCCGCTCGGCGTCATGGCGCAGTACGGATCCGCCAGCGGCGAGGCCGACCCGATCGACACGAACCTGCTGAACGCGAAGGGCTGCCTGTACCTGACGCGCGCCAACCTCGGCACCTACACCGCCACGCGCGAGGCGCTGCTGCAGCGCTCGGGCGACGTGTTCGGCTGGGTGGCGAGCGGCGACCTGAAGGTGCGCATCTTCGGCGAGTACGCCCTCGCCGATGCGGCGAAGGCGCATGCGGCGCTCGAGCAGCGCGAGACGATCGGCAAGCTGATCCTCGTCCCGTAAGGCACGAGGCGCCCGGTGTGGGCGGAGGGAGGCCCGGATGGCTCTAGATGTCGTGAGCAACGAGGAGATCATCCAGGAGGCCCGCCGCCGCCTGCACCAAGGGGCGTGGGACTACCTGGTCGGGGGCTCCGAGTCGGAGACCACGCTGCGCCGCAATCGGCAGGCGTTCGACCGCATCGCCTTCCGCCCGCGCGTCCTCGTGGACGTGTCGCACGTCGATCCGTCGACAACGTTCCTGGGGCACCACCTGCGCATCCCGGCGATCCTCGCGCCGATCGGCGGCATGCAGGCGCTGCACGCGGGCGGGGCCGCCGAGGGCGCGAAGGCGGCCGAGCAGTTCGGCACCGTGCAGACGGTGAGTTCTGTCACGGAGCCAGCGCTGGAGGTAACGGCTGCCGCCAGCAAGGCCCCGAAGATCTTCCAGCTCTACGTGAACGGTGACATGGACTGGACGCGCGAGATCCTCGGCCGCGTGAAGCAGGCGGGCTACGACGCGCTCGCGCTCACCGTGGACGTTGCGCACTACAGCCGCCGGGAGCGGCCGATGCTCACCCGCTACGTGCGCGCTTCGGCCCCGTCGATGACGGACCGCGATCACCGCGCCTCGCTAACGTGGGACACGATGGACATGATCCGCGAGATCGGCGGGCTGCCGTTCCTGCTGAAGGGCGTTCAGACCGCCGAGGATGCCGAGATCGCGGTGCAGCACGGCGTGGACGCGATCTGGGTGTCCAACCACGGCGGGCGCCAGATCGACCACGGCCTCGGCAGCATGGAGACGTTGCCCGAGGTCGTCGATGCCGTACAGGGCCGCGCCAGGATCATCGTGGACGGCGGCGTCCAGCGCGGCAGCGACATCCTGAAGGCGATCGCGCTCGGTGCGGACGCTGTCGCGCTCGGGCGGCTGCAGGGCTGGGGCCTCGCGGCCGCCGGGGCCGAGGGCATCGTGCGGATGCTGGAGATCCTCGAGGACGAGCTGATCTGCGCGATGGGCCTCGCGGGGCTCACGAGCCTCGATCAGGTCACGCCGCGTGTCGTCACGCGGGCGGAACCGGTCACGCCGCCGCACGAGATGAGCAGCTGGGTGAACATGCCCGTGGGGCGCATCCTGTAGCGCACGCACGCCTCGACACGACGAAACGGGCCTCGACGATCGTCGAGGCCCGTTTCGTGTCAGCGCGGGTCGACGGTTAGTGCGCCTGCGCGTAGTGCTCCGCGAGGATGTCGCGCCCGAAGTCGGTGCGCGGGTCGCGCCACACGGTGTGGATGTGGTTCGCGCGGCTCTGCGTGTTGTCGTACTCCACCAGCAACGTCTCGCCCTGCACGCGGTAGTAGTGCGGCTCACCTGCCTCGATGCCCCCGGCCCACGCGAAGTGGAGCGACGCGAGGGCAGCGTCGAGGCGGGCCGTCTCGTCGACGATGACCTCGTCCGGCATGCGCGCGATGTACTGGCCCAGCAGCGCACGTGTGGCGTCCTGCTGCGGCGAGGTCATCTGCGTGAACGGCAGTCCCTTCGGCGCGGTCGTGTACTCGGTCAGCGCGAGGTGCTCCTCGGTCAGTCCGAGGTATTCGACGAGCTGGCGGAAGCCCGCCTGGTTCGGGTTCATGGTCGCGCCGCCGCGCCAGATCTCCGCGAACGACCGCGGCCGGTCGCCGTCCGATACCCGCGGGCGGTTCGAGGTCACGAGGTCCGGCGGGGCCACCGGCGAGAGCACGGCGATGCGTCGCTGCTCCGGCGTCAGCAGGTGGATCAGCGCGCGGCCCAGGTCCTCCTCGGCTGCGAGCGGGCGCATCACGTTCGCGCCGGTCGCCGGCGTGATCGCGCGGTCCGTGCCGAAGAACGACGGCAGCGAGCGCACGCCCTGCGGCGTCACGAGGTAGTTCAGCGACACGTGGTGTCCGCCGAAGCGCCACCCCCACGGGGCGCTGCCGGACGGGTCGCCGAAGATCGACAGCGCGTACGCCAGCGAGTCGCGGATGCGCATGCCGTTGTCGCGCAGCGGCCAGATCCAGCCTTCGGTCGCGTCGAGGATGTTCTCCATCGCCATGATCATCGCGGTCGTGACGAAGCCGCCGGCGCTCAGTCCGCTCGCGACGAGGCGCAACACCTCGCGATGCTGCGGCGAGGTCATGTGCTGCATGCGCAGCCCGCCGTGATCGGTGGGCGTGTAGAACACGAACTCCCGCTCGGGATCGTCGACCGACGCGTACTGGACCTTCGCACGCTGATCCGTGTCCAGCATGTCGAGGACGGTCATCGCCTGCTGCGCCATCCGCGCCTGCAGCGTGTCGGTCGTCGTCATCAGTGCACCCCCGGCATTCCCTTGAGGCGCTCGAGGAGCGCGTCCTCGTGCTGCCACTCCCACTCGAAGCTCTGGTCCAGCCCGGTGCGCTTCATCCACTGGAACGTCTCGTCCAGCGCCGCGGTCAGCGTGTGCTCCTGGCGGTAGCCGATGTGATCCTCGAGCTTGCGCGTGTCGAACAGCGAGCTCTTGTACCACGGCACCAGCCCGACGCCGTGTCGCGGCATGATCTGGTACGGGAACGTCGCGTAGACCTCGGCGGTGAAGTCGTGCGGCATGTGCACCTTCGTCGGGGTGACGCCCGCGATCTCCGCGATCGTGTCCACGAACCATTCGTCCGTGTAGTAATGCGTCATGCCCACGTTGTAGCCCTGCCCGAACGTGCGCGGGTTCAGCAGCATCATCCGGATCGACTTCGCCTGGTCGAAAACGTAGCTCGGGTGGCTCAGCACGGAGCCATCGCCCGGGATGATCACCGGGCGTCCCTGCAGCACGCGGTAGAACATCAGCGCCTCGCGCTGCTTCTGGTTGTTGCGCGGGCCCAGCACCGTCGGCAGCTTGATGCTGGACGAGGGGAACCCGTGCTCGCGGTGCTGCTTCAGCAGGTACATCTCGCAGATCGCCTTGTTGCGACCGTAGGAGTTCTTCGCGTCCTCGCTCATGTTGAACGGGGACTCCTCGCTGATCGGCGAGATCGTCGGCGGCGCGTACGAGGCGGCCGACGAGATGAACACATAGTGCCCGATGCGGCCCTTGAAGATCTCCACCATGCTCTCCACGTCCGGGAGCAGGTACGCGCTGGTGTCGATCACCGCGTCGAACTCCTCGTCGCGGAACGTCGCGCGCAGCGCCTCGTGGTCGTGACGGTCGCCGTGCAGCTGCCGCACGCCGCGAGGGAACTCCACGGGCGTGACGCCGCGGTTGAACGTGGTGACCTGGTGCCCGTGGGCGGCCAGCTCTTCGACGATCGCGAGGCCGTTGAACCGCGACCCCCCGGTGACCAGGACCTTCATCGCATTCCCCCCGGTGCGCTTCGGCGGTGCGGGCGCCTGCCGCCGGCCCGCCTGAAGCGCCGCGAGCATACGCGTCTGCGCGTCCACGTGGGCGGGTGGCGTTCGGGGTCGGGTGCGCGAACCCGGCCGTCACGGAACTGGCTCCACGCGCCTATACTCCGCGCGCCTCGGCATCGGGTCGTGGCGCAGGGAGACATGGAGGCTGGGATGGCCGACTCGATCAGCAGGCAGTTCGCAACGTGGGCCGCGGCCCTGAAGTACGAGGACCTGCCGCCCGCCGTCGTCGACAAGGTGAAGGCGCTCACACTCATGGCGCTCACCAGCGCGCCGCTCGGCTCCGTCACTGCGCGCGGCAAGGCCGCGTTCGCCCTCGCGAAGTCCGAAGAGGCCCGCCCCGGCGGCGCAACGGTCCTCGTCGACGGCATGTCAGCGACGCGTCTGGGCGCTGCGTTCGCCAACGCCGAGGTCATGTGGGCCTCGGGCCTCATCGACTCCTACCGGATGCTGACGCACCCCGGCCCCGCGCTGATCCCGGTCGCGCTGGTGAACGCGGAGTTGGAGGGCAAGAACGGCAAGGACCTCATCGTCGCGCTCGCTGCGGGGTACGAGTTCCTCACGCGTCTGTGCGATGACTTTATCCCAGCGACGGCGGCGCAGGGGTTCCGGCCCGGCCCGGTCTACGCCACGATGGGCGGCGCGGTGGTCGCGGCAAAGGTGCTCGGTCTCGACGCGAACGGGATCGTCTCGGCGATCGACTTCGCGGCGAACCTCGCCGGCGGCATCCTCACCGGCGGTGGTGCGAGCGCGATCCACGAGCCGAACGCCGCGCGGCAGGGCGCTGCCGCCGCGCTCATCGCCCGTCGAGGCGGCCTCGTCGGCTCGGAGACGTCGATCGAGGGGCCGTCGGGCTTCTACAAGACGTTCGCCGGGACGAACAAGGGTGACGTGGCGATCGCTTTCGGCGGCAACATGGAGATCGACCTCGCGACGGTCACCGCGGGCCTCGGCACCGAGTACAAGCTACTCACGATCATGTTCCGCATGATCGCGACTGCCGGGTACAACCAGCCCGTCGTGGACCTCATCGTCGAGATGATGCAGGCGAACGGCCTGCAGACCGCCGACCTCGACGTCGTCGAGGTGTCGATGAATTACATCGAGAACCTGTACCCGAGCCAGGAGGCGTTCGGTCGCGCCGACTCACGGCGTGCCGGCGAGGGCGGACGCACGAAGTTCTTTGCCGCGAACGCTGCGGTGTATGGCGGCTTCCCGGTCGTTGGCGGCAAGAGCTTCGCGCCCGAGGGCACCAACCTCGACACCGACCCCGCGATCGTCGACTTCATGGCGAACCACGTGAAGATCATCCCCGTGTGGGGCCACCCGATGTTCTCGCCCAGCGTGACGCTCAAGACGACGGACGGGCGCGCGTTCTTCGGGCACTACCCGTACGCGCGCATGGAGTGGAACCTCGATCAGCTCGTGGAGCGGCTGCAGGACTGCATGCCCGGGTACCCCGGCGGCAAGCCGGCCTTCGACCGGCTCGTCGAGGTCGTCCGAAACCTCGACGAGCAGCCGTCGATGCAGCCGGTGATCGCGGCGGTCGCGGGCTAGGGCGACTCAACGCATCGCGTGGGCCTCGGCGGTTACTCGCCGAGGTTCACGACGATGTTGTCGGGGGAGCGCACGAGGACCGCCTCGTACAGCTCGTCGTACGGGTTCTCCTCGATGTGGTGGACGTGCGGCGGCACCCAGATGAAGTCGCCCGGTCCAGCCTCGATGAACTCCTTGAAGTCCTCGCCGAAGTAGACGCGCAGGCGCCCCTTCAGCACGTACACGCCCGTCTCCGCCTCGCCGTGATGGTGCGCCGGCCCTCGGTCGTTCGGCGCGGCCGTTACGTAGCCCATCCACAGCTTCGAGGCGCCCACAGTGTCGCTCGTCACGCCCGGGATGCGTTCCATCCCGCGCGTCTGCAACGTGCTCTCCGAGGGCGTGGCCCGCACGATGTACGGCTTCGTCATCTGCTCGCGGTCGGTCATGCTCGCTCCGTCCTCGGTCCTAGATCACGCCGTCGCGTTCAAGGTCCTGCATCTGGCTGCTGCTCAGGCCCAGCAGGTCGCCGTACACGTACTCCGTGTGCTCGCGCAGCTGCGGCGCGCGGATCGCCGCCGCCGCGGGCGTCCGCGACAGTCGCGGGACGAACCGCTCGATGTCCACGTCGCCGACCTCGGGCGCTGCGATCACCGGGTACATCTCGCGATGGCGCAGCTGCTCGTCGTACTCCACGCGATCCTCGGCGCCCTGCACCGCGACGGCAATCACGCCGGCCGCCTGCAGCACCGTCTGGATCTCGTAGCGGCGTCGAGGCGCCGTCCACGTGGAGATGATCTCGTCCAGCACATCCTGATTCGCCACGCGTGCCTCGTTCGACACGAAGCGCGCGTCGCTCAGGAGCTCCGGCTTGCCCATCGCGGTGGCGAGGGCTTCGAACTGCGGCTGCGTCTCAGCGGCGATGAACACCCACCAGTCCTGCCCCTGCCGGTCGATGCCGGCGCAGCGGTAGGTGTTGTGCGGAGCGACGGCAGGGAACTCGCTGTGGTTGCCCGGCGGGAAGCCCGGTCGTCGCGTCGGCTGTCCATTGACCTGGTAGTCGAGGAAGTAGGGGCCGAGGAGGGCCATGCCCGCCTCGGTCACCGCGTAGTCGACGCGCACGCCCTCGCCCGTCCGCTTCGCCTGCAGCAGTCCCATGATCAGCCCGAGGCCGCCGCACCAGCCGCCCGTGACGTCCATGTACGAGTAGCCCCAGCCCGCGGGCATCTTGCCCGGCAGGCCGGACGTGAACGTCAGGCCGCTCGCCCCTTGAGCGATCTGGCCGTACGACCGGAACCCGCCCCACTCGCCCTTGTGTCCGAAGCCCGAGGTGGAGTGGTAGACGAGCTGCGGGTTCAGCGCGTGCAGCTCCTCCCAGCCGAGCTTCCAACTGGTGAGCACGCCCCCGCTGAAGTTCTCCGTCAGCGCGTCGCTCTGCTGGATCAGGCGCTGCATGAGCTTCATGCCCTCCGGGTGCCTCGTGTTGAGGTTCACCGCAAGCTTTCCGCTGTGCAGCTGGTTCCAGTACGGGTCGGAGTAGTAGGGCGCCTGGTTGCCCTCGCCACGCCACGGGCGGCCGCGCCACTCCTGCTGGCCCTGCGCGGCCGGGCCGGTCGAGGGGGACGCGTGGAAACGGTGGTCGTCCGGCCGCAGCGGCGGCTCGATGTGGATCACCTCCGCGCCGTACGGCGTGAGCATGCGCCCCGCCCACGGCCCGACCGTCTTCCACGAGAGGTCGATGATCCTCGTGCCGTTGAGGAAGCCCTGCGGCAGCGTCGGCGCGCTCGCGGCGCGCTCGCGCCCCGCGACCTTCGAGGTCACACGGGCGGTGATCGCGGGCGCCGCGACCGGCGCAGAGTTCGCGGCCGCGAAGACGAGGCCCGTTTCGATGTACGCGGCGACGGTCGCCTCGGCGATTCCGATCTCAGCGAGGACGGTGCGCGTGTGCTCGCCCAGGTGCGGCGCACGTCGCGCGGGTCGCGAGCCGAGGCCGTCGCTGGAGAAGAGCGCGCGGGGGAACTGGACGGTCTTCCCGATCTCGGGCTGCTCAACCTCGGTCCAGTAGCCGCGCTCCTGGAAGTGCTTGAACGCCAGGTTCTCCTCGGGCGCGCGGATCACCGTCCACGGGATGCCGGCCGCCTGGCCGCGGACGAACGCCTCGTCGGCGGGCACCTTCGCGCACAACGCCTCGAGGACGGGATCGACGACCGCGCGGAGGTTCGCGTTGCGGTACGTCGCGTCGTTCCACTTCTCGTCCCAGAGGTCCTCGCCGACGCCGACCTCCTTCAGCCACGCGACGAACTGCGGCCAGTTGCGGTCGTTGAACTGGGCGTTGGAGCCCTGGATGAAGCGGCCGTCCGCGGTGGGCATCGCGGCGGGGCGGCCCTGCGTGGCGCGGGCGTGTTGGCCCGTCTGGCGGAGCAGTGGCTGGTTGTACCAGAGCCACTGCGGCACGGCCGCCTCGGTGCTGCCGGCGACCACGTCGTGGATCGCGACGTCCACGTACTGGCCGATGCCGCTCGACAGGCGCTCGAAGAGCGCTGCGGTGATGGTGTGCGTGGCGACGACGCTGGACATGCTGAACGAATGGGCGCGCTGCCCGCCGATCGGCGTCTCCTTTGGATCGGAGTAG
This sequence comes from Chloroflexota bacterium, assembly GCA_947479915.1. GTDB lineage: Bacteria > Chloroflexota > Dehalococcoidia > UBA2979 > UBA2979 > SHYQ01. The sequence continues at coordinate 28,256 of CANKAU010000020.1, read as the reverse complement.
CCGCTGCTGCCCATGACGCCACCAGAGGCGAGGTGCGCGTGGTCGTTCATCTCATGGCCGACCCACGGGCCGTCCTGTCCGAAGTCGGTCAGCGACAGGTAGATCAGCCCCGCGTTGCTCGGCGCGACCGATGCGTAGTCGAGGCCGAGCGCGGCGAGCGTCCCGGGCTTCGTGCTCTCGATGAATACGTCCGCCGTGGCGAGGAGCCGGCGCAACAGATCAGCGCCCGGCTTGCGGGTGATGTCGATCGCAACGCTGTCCTTGCCGGTGTTCCAGAACCAGTAGTCGAGGCAGCGGTCCGCGTCCGGCTGGTCCTCGACGAACGGACCGGTCCAGCGCGCCGGGCTGCCGCCGACTGGCTCCACCTGGATGACGCGCGCGCCGGACTCGGCGAGCAGTTTGCCCGCGAACTGGTTCCGTCGATCCGCGAGCTCGACGACCGTGAATCCCTCGAACACACCGGGCATGCTGCATCTCCCCGCGACTGCGCGCCGCACCTCGGCGCAGCGGGGATAGTAGCGCACCCATCACGGCTGTCGTGCAGGGGTCGCGATCAGGAGGCGCGGGCGAAGACGAAGAGCAGCAGGTACTTGCATGGGTCGTTCAGGTCGCCCTCGACCAGATTGCGCGACTTCGCCAGCACCTGCTGCTGGTTGAGGATCCACGGGCCGGGGCCATCCTCGCGGACGCTCGTCTGCAGGATGACGCTCGGCGTGCCGGCAGTCTCGAACGGCGTCTCGCCGCCCACCAGCTTCCCGCCCGAGTCGATGTCCGTGAGGTACAGCCCGCCGACGACGAACCGGCGGCGCGTGACTTCGGTCGAGGTGCGCCGGTCCAGACCGTCCACGAAGACCTCGTCCCCGATGTTCAGGTTCGGCAGGCCGAACAGGACGCCCGGCTGCCCCAGCCAGCGGCTGTGCCCGAAGATCCACGTCTTGTTCTCGAAGCCCTCGATGGGCTCGCCCGGCGTGGCAACGCCCTGGTCCGGCACCGTCAGCGTGGTCTGGCCGGGGGGCGGTGCCGGGCAGCCGGGGCGCGGCGTCGAGGTGTCCGGGATGATCGTGCTCGCCTGCACGGGCGCGTCGATGCCGAGCGCCGGGATGCGCAGTCGCTGCGCGCGCAGATCGGCCGGCGGAGGCGTGCCGGTTGCCGTCGCGGGCGTCGACGATGGGGTGACCGAGGGCGTCCCGCGCGTGGGTGTGCTCGGCGCGGCCTCGGACGTGCCGGTGCCTGCAGCGCTCCCGGTCGCCGGCGGCGATGGCGTGGCGCTGTCCGCGCAGCCGGCGAGGAGGATCGCGGCGAGAGCGCCGAGCACGAGCGTGAACCGGGAAAGGCGCTGCGACATGTGTTCCATCCTACCCACGTCCTCGCGGCGTTTGTCGGCGCAGACGCGAGCCGCTAGAACACGGGTACACGGATCGCGAGACGAATCGAGGGCACCATGGCCGAATCCACCGGCGCCATCCTGCGCGCACGCATCGCCCGGCGGGACGGGATGCTGGTCCCCGGCTGTCCCAACGCGCTGACCGCCCGAATCGCCGAAGACCTGGGGTTCGAGGCGGTCTACGTCACCGGCGCGGGTGTCACGAACACGTACCTCGGCCTGCCCGACCTGAGCTTCGTCAGTCTCACCCAGCTCGCCGACCACGTCGGCGCGATTCGGGACGCGACCACCGTGCCAATCATCGTGGACGCGGACACGGGCTTCGGGAACGCGGTGAACGCCGGTCACGCCGTGCGCGTGTTGGAGCGCGCAGGTGCGAACTGCATCCAGATCGAGGACCAGGTCTTCCCCAAGCGCTGCGGCCACTTCGACGGGAAGGAGGTCGTGCCGACGCTGGAGTTCGTCACGAAGATCCGTGCCGCAGTGGAGGCGCGCCGCAGCGACGACACGCTGATCATGGCGCGCACCGACGCGATCGCGTGCACCGGCTTCGACGATGCGATGGACCGCGCGGCGCGCGCGGTGGAGGCCGGCGCAGACTGCCTCTTCATCGAGGGGCCCCGGAACGCCGAGGAGATCCGCGCGATCCCTGCGCAGGCCGGCGCACCGGCGTTGCTCAACCTCGTGTACGGCGGCAACACGCCGATCCTTGGTCAGGCGGAGCTGGCGGACATGGGGTACGCGATGGTGCTGTACGCGAACGCCGCGCTGCAGGCGGCGGTCACGGGGATGCAGCGCGTCCTCGGTCACATTCATGACACCGGCTCGATCGCCGGCGTTGTGGATCAGGTCGCGACGTTCGCCGAGCGTCAACGGTTGGTCGACAAGCCGCGCTACGACGCGCTCGAGCAGCGGTACGCCACGGAGTAGCATCCTCGCGAATGCATGGTGAGTGCGCGCAGCGACGACAGAGAGCGGGACGACGATGTCGCTGTGGCTGCCCATCGTCGATCGAGCGGATGAGCTGAATGACGTCCCAGCCGCCCGACGGCGTTCCCGCTCCGCGGCGCGTGCTCGTGATCGATGATGAGCCAGCGGTCCAGATGGTGGTTTTCGACGCGCTCACGGACGAGGGGCACGAGGTGCGCACCGCGGGCAGCGGAAAGGCTGCGCTTGCGGTCCTCGATGAATGGCTGCCCGATCTGATCCTGCTCGACCTGACGCTGCCGGAGATGAGCGGACAGGCGTTCCGCGAGCGCCAGCGCGCGTTGCCCGGCCCACAAGCAGCGATCCCGGTGGTGCTGGTGACGGGCGCGCATCACCAGGAGGGGCTGGTGCAGGAGCTCGGCGCGCGCGGTCTGCTGCGCAAGCCGTTCGATCTCGACACGCTCGTCGCACTGGTCAACGAGAGCGAGCTGCGCGCCCGCTAGCGCGCCGCTTCGAGGCAGCGGGCTACGAGGCAGGCAGCGCGCGTGCCTCGCCCGGTCGCAGCACGTGCACGCGGACGCCCGGCATCGCGATCGTCGCGGCGGCGTCGAACGCGCCGCCGGGCGAGTGGAAGCGCTCCGCGCGCCACCGCCCCAGGCCGCGCGGCCAGTAGGTGCCCCAGTGGATCGGGATCGCATGCGCCGGATCGAGGCGGCGCAGAGCCTCTGCGGCGCTCTCCGGATCCATGTGCCCGCCACGCAGCGTGGGTCCCCACCCGCCCACCGGGAGCAGCGCCGCCACCAGCGGCGTGTCGAGCGCCCTTGGGATGTCGGTCATCTCATCGAACAGCCCGGTGTCGCCGGCGAAGTACACGCCCGCGCTTCCCTGCACCACGTAGCCCAGGGCGGGAGCGTCCGGGCCGAGCGGCAGCCGCCGCCCACCGTGCGCCGCGCGTGTGGCGCGCACCTGTACCGCGCCGACCCACCTCGTGTCGCCGGGTGCCATCTCCTCCACATGCGCGAACCCGCGCCGCGCCAACCAGCGGCCGAGGCCGACCGGGACGAGGAGCCTGGTGCCCGCGGGGAGCAGCCGGAGCGACGGGAGGTGCAGGTGATCCTGGTGCGCATGGGAGATCAGCACGGCGTGGATCGGGTCGTCGGGAGTGATGAGCGCAGGTTCCGGCGCTCGACGGCGCACGAGGGGGGCCATGGAGTCCACGAGGAGCGGGTCGGTGAGCAGTCGCACGCCGTCGACCACGATCTCCGTGGTCGCGTGGCCCAGCCAGCGCACGCGCACGCCCTGAGCGGCGTGGCGGGTGGTGTCATCGATGTGCGGGCTCATTGCTCCAGTGTACGAGCCGCCGCGGTGGCACCCGAACTGGAACGAGGTTGCGCGTTCGATCGTACTTCGATCATCACTTCGGACATGCGGCGTCCGTATCATCGTCGAGGAGGCCGCCCGTGCAGGAACAACGACGCGAGGACGATCCCGAGCCGAAGCGCGTGGCGGAGCATGCGCTCGCCCGCACCAGTGGCGCGCCACTACGTGTGGGCAACGCCCTGACGCTGCTTCAGAACGGCGACGAGACCTACGAAGACTGGCTCCGCGCGATCGAGGGTGCGACGCGCTGGATCCATTTCGAGAACTACATCTTCCGCAATGACACGATCGGTCGCCGCTTCGCGGAAGCCATGTCGGCGCGCGCCCGCGCGGGCGTCGTGGTGCGGGTCATGTACGACTGGTACGGCTCGTTGGACGTCGGCAACCGGTTCTGGAACGACATGCGCGCGGCCGGGGTGGACGTGCGCGTCATCAATCCGCCGCAGCTCGTGGAGCCGCTCGCGGCATTCCGGCGCGATCACCGGAAGCTGCTCGCCGTAGACGGAACGTATGGCTCTGTCGGCGGAGTCGGCGTCGCCGATCCGTGGCTTCAGCGCGAGCCAGAGACCGGCCTGCCGTACCGCGACACCTCGATCGCGGTTGCCGGGCCTGCCGTCGCGGACATCGAGGCGGCCTTCGCCGGAGTCTGGGACCTCAACGGCACGGCGCTTCCCGCGACGGAGCGTCCTCGTGCGCACGACATCGCGCCGGCTGGCGAGATGTCGACGCGCGTGGTGATCCAGGAGCCGGGGAAGATGCGCATCTCCCGGTTGCTGCAGGTGCTCACCGCCAGCGTCGAGGATCGGATCTGGATCGCGGACGCCTACTTCCTCGCGGACCGCATCCTGCGCGAGGCGCTGATCGCGGCGGCGCTCGATGGCATCGATGTGCGACTGCTGCTGCCGTCCACCAACGACCTGCCGATCGTCGGTGCGCTCTCGCGCACCAACTACCGGTCGCTGCTGGAGGCGGGCGCGCGCATCTGGGAGTACCGCGGCCCCATGATGCACGCCAAGACCATCGTCGCTGATGGCTGGTGCTCCCGCGTCGGCTCCACCAACCTCAACATCACCGGCCTCATGACGAACTGGGAGATCGACGTCATCGTCGAGGATCCGGCGTTTGGCACGAAGATGGAGGAGATGTTCCTTGCCGACCTTGCGGACGCGCAGGAACTCAGCCTTCAGGGACGCTCCGTCCGAGGCGGCTCGCGGCGGCGACGCATGCGGTCGCTGGCGCGTGGTTCCGGGCCGCAGGTGCCCTCCACGGTGGCGAGCCTGGGTGGAGCGCTCGCACAGGGTGCGTTGTCTTCCGCGCTCGCGCGCAACGAGCGCAACTTCAACCTCGCGGCGGGCGTGACCGGGCTGGTCGCGGCGGCCACCGTGGCACGATTCCCCCGCGCCTTCGCATGGCCGCTCGCGGCAGTCTCGGCGCTGCTCGGCGTCACCGGCATCGCTCGCGCCTTCCGACTGCATCGGAATCCTCACGGGAATTAGTCGTTCGCATCCCGTACGCGAGTGCGAGACGGCTCGCCGTTCCGGGTCCGTACCCCGGAATACCGGACGCCGCAGTCCGACCGAAATGCCGAGGTCCGATGCGCGAAGTCCCTACGCCCGAGGGACGATCGCGCCTTCTGTTACTCGTTTGTAATGACCACGATGAGCTCACTACGCACGTGCGCGAGGGATCTCCCTTCGCGGCGGCAACGTCGAGCGCGGGTGATCAATGCCCACAGTGACCGGCACCGTCCGCTCGTTCGACACCCCCCGGGTCGCGCCGCGATCGCGTGTCGCCTTGTTGATCGTCTTCCTCGCCCTCGGCAGCGCAGTGCTGATCGCGCCCGTGGTAGCGCGCGTGGCTCAGGGCCGCGCGATGCGCGACAAGCTACAGGCGTACGAGGATGCTCGAGGAGCCTTCCGGACCCTGCTGCTCACCGCAGACGCAATCCATGGCCTCACGCTCGCGAGGCCAGCTGGCCCTTCCGGCGCCGAGGTATACCGTGGCGCCCTCGCTGACTTCGATGCAGCGCTCGTAGCGTTCCATGCAGCCGTCGACACTCCCGAGCTTGCTCCCGCCGCGCTCGACTTCGAGGAGACAGTTCGCACTGAGGTGCGCAAGCTCGTCGCTGCCGGTCCGGGCGCGGATCCCGTCGAGATCGTGAAGAGCGAGGCGCTCGTGCGATCGCGGAGCACACGGCTGGCGGACACCATCAACGCAGAGCAGGATCGCTGGGTCGCCGCGGACTTCCAGACCGGCGTCATCGGGACGATCCTCCAGTCGATTGCGGGGATCGTCCTCCTGGGGCTCGTCGCGCGCGAGTTCCGTCGCCGTCGTCGCATCCACGAGCAGCGCGCTGGCCGCCTCGCCCGGATGCTGGAGAGCGTCGCGGACGCCGTCATCATCCGCGACGGCCAGGGGCGGATCATCGACTGGAATGCGCGGGCTGCCAGCCTCTACGGCTACACGCGCGAGGAAGCGCTGGGCCGATCCGAATTCCCGCAGACTGTGGCGCAGGAGCTTTCGTTCGCCGAGGTGATGGCGACACTGAACGCTGGGGGCGAAGTCGTCGCGCGCCGGGTCTCGCGGCGTCACAAGGACGGCTCCCTGGTGCACGTGGACGTCTCCGCGTTCGCGATCTACGACGAGGAAGGGCGCCCGAACGGCACCTGCGCCTTGCATGTGGACGTCACCGCGGAGGTGCAGGCCGCCGAGGCCCTGCATCGCTCCGAGGCCTACCTGCGATCCGTGCTGGACTCCTCCGCGATGGGGATCGGCGCAGCCGTGATCGATGCCGCTGGGACGATCGCCTTCGCGAACGCCGAGTTCGAGCGCACAGCGGCGGAATGGCTCGGCCTCACCGACCACCCGGTCATCGGAGCGAAGGTGGATCAGGCCCGCCACGATCGCCCGGATCACGCCGCGGGGGAGCCTCCGCTCTGGCTCGCCACGGTCGCGCGCGGCCTGGACGGCACGCCGTCCAGTTCGGAGTTTGCGACCGAGCAGGGACGCTGGGTGCGCGTGGACGGCGCGCCCGTGTGGGACGAGGGCGGGCAGCACCCGGGCATGACGCTCATCGTGCGGGACGTCACCGGCACGCGCCTCGATCAGGAGCGCGCCCGGGACGCCGAGGGGCGAGCAGCCGCGATCTTCCACGCGGCCCCGGTCGGCCTCCTCGTGCTCGACGACCATGGGCGCATTGAGGAGGTGAACGCCGCGATCTGCGAGCTGACCGGTCACTCGCCGATCGCCCTCCTCCGCCAGCCGGTCTCGGCGATCGCCGACATCTCTGATCTGATCCACGACGCGCGCATCCAGGAGTCGAAGTCGCTCTTCCACGCGAGAGAGTCGGGTGACCGTGGGCCGCTGGCCCACCCGGATCGCATCGACCTGCGGCGCGCCGACGGGCGCACCTTCCCAGCGAGCCTGCAGGTCGGCGTGCTGAACGTTGGCGAGCGCTCCTCCGGGCAACCGGATCAAGTTCCTCTGCGCCGTGACCGACCTGAGCGAGCAGGTTGCGGCCGAACGAGAGGCGCGGCGCGTGGAGCGCACGCAGGCACTCAGTACGCTGGTCGGCGGCGTCGCGCACGACTTCAACAACCTGCTCACCGTCATCTCGGGCGGCATCGACTTGGCCCGCACCGGACAGGGCGACCCGGAAGAATGGCTGGAACGGTCCGCCGCCGCCTCCGCCCAGGCGGGCGGCCTGGTGCGGCAGCTGCTGCGCTTTTCGCGCCCCGAGACCGACGCGCTCGAGGCGGTGCGGCTTGCCGACGTCGTGAGCGAGACGGTCTCGCTGGTGGGCGCGACCGTCGACCGACGCATGACGATCCGGCTGGACGTCAAACCCGGCGACTCCACCGTGCAGGCGAATCGCTCGCAGCTCGAGCAGGTCGTGATGAACCTCGTTGTGAACGCGCGCGACGCTGTCCTCGCGCGGCTCGATGACAGCACCGAGGATGCTGCGGGTGCCGTGGGCTCGTACGCACCGCTCATCGTCGTGTCACTCGGCTGCGACACCGACGCCCCACTGAGCACGGTGCTGCGCGTGCGCGACAACGGCGTCGGGATCGCGCCGGAGGTCGTCGACCGTGTCTTCGATCCATTCTTCACGACTAAGGGGCCCGACCACGGGACCGGCCTCGGCCTCGCGACCGTGCACTCGATCGTCCGCGCGCACGGCGGTGAGGTGACGGTGGACTCAGAGGTCGGACTGGGCGCAGAGTTCTGCGTCCGTCTCCCCCTCGCGGTGTCGCGCGCCCCCCTCAGCCCGGCCCCTGCGGTCGCCGGCGACCGCGCTCGCCACGGTCGCGTGCTGGTCGTGGACGACGAGGATGCCGTCGCGCGGCTCGGCCTGCGCATCCTCACGAATGCGGGCATGGACGCCTCGTACGCCCTCGACGGGATCGAGGCGGTGCGGCAGTGCCGGGAACAGTTCTTCGACGCGATCCTGTTGGATCTGAACATGCCGCGTCCGGACGGTGAGGAGACGCTCACGCGTCTACGCGCCGTCGCCCCGCGGACGCCGGTGATCATCGTGAGCGGGCGCCTCGGCGCGAGCGAGGTGGCGGAGGCCGCCGGTGTCGGCTTCATCGCGAAGCCGTACACCGCAGGCGACCTGGTCAGGAGCGTCTACACCGCGATCGAGGCCCACACGGCCGTCTAGCACGACCCGCGGGATCAGAGCGGTGCGCTACCCGTGCGCCCCGGCCAGCGTGACGTTCGTGTCGCGCCCTCGCAACACCAGGTGGCCGGCGCGATCCAGCACCTGCCGCACGACCTTCCGGTCGACCTCGACCAGCGCGTAGTCGTCGAACATATCGATCGTGCCGATCGCCTTGCCGTTGATGTCGGCCTCGGAAGTCAGTGCCCCCACGATGTCGCCGGGGCGCACGCGGTGACGCCGGCCTGCCGTGAGGTGGAGGCGGACCATGCCGTCCTCGCTCGCGGGCGCGGGGGAGTCGGTGGTGTCTGAGGTGCCGTCGCCCAGGCGGATGCCGGAGGCCTCCATCGCGAGGTGCATCGCCGCCTGCGCGACGATCAGCGGGTCGTGCTCGGCGGCCAGCTCCAGCACGATCGCGGCGTAGGCCGCGCCCTTGCCGTCATCGATGGCGCCACGTAGCACTTCGCGGAACGTCTCCGTCCGTCGCGCTGCGATGTCGCGCGGCGTCGGCACCTGCATCGGCTTGAGCTTCTTGCGGATCTGCTTCTCGATGAACCGCAGCTGTCGGATCTCGCGCGGCGTGACGAACGTGATCGCGTCGCCCTTGCGGCCCATGCGGCCGGTGCGCCCGACGCGGTGCACGTAGGCGTCCGCGTCGTCCGGGATGTCGTAGTTGAAGACGTGCGTCACGTCCGGGATGTCGAGGCCGCGTGCCGCCACCTCGGTGGCGATGAGCAACTCGGAGTGTCCCTCGCGGAATGAACGTAGCAGTCGTTCGCGCTGCGCCTGTGGGATGTCGCCGTGCACCGCGACCGCGGTGTAGCCGCGCGCCTGCAGCGTCTCCGACACCTCATCCACCTCGCGCTTGGTGCGGCAGAAGACGATCGCGGAGGACGGCGACTCCAGGTCGAGGATGCGCGTGAGCGCCTCGATCTTCGCGCGGTAGGGCACCTCCACATACATCTGGTTGGTCTGCGGCGCGGTCTGCGTCTCCTGCGCGATCGTCACGCGCTGCGGGTCGCGCAGGTAGCGCTTCGCGAGGTTCTCGATGCGACGCGGGACGGTCGCGGAGAAGAGCGCGATCTGCCGCTCCTCCGGCACCTGGTCGAGGATGAACTCGATGTCCTCGACGAAGCCCATGTCGAGCATCTCGTCGGCCTCGTCCAGCACGACGGTGCGCACGGTCGACAGGTCGAGGGTGCCGCGGCGGATGTGGTCCATCACGCGGCCCGGCGTGCCCACGACCACGTGGACGCCGGCGTGCAGCCCGCGCAGCTGGCGGTCGTAAGCCTGCCCGCCGTACACCGGCAGCACCGCGAGGCCGCGCGTCTTGCCCAGCTCGTGCATCGCCTCGGCGACCTGCACGGCCAGCTCGCGCGTGGGGGCGAGCACCAGCGCCTGCACGGCACGCTTGCTGATGTCCACGCGCTCCACCACCGGCAGGGCAAAGGCGGCCGTCTTGCCGGTGCCTGTCTGCGCCTGCGCCAGCACGTCCTGCCCGTCGAGGAGCAGGGGGATGGTGCGCATCTGGATGGGCGTCGGCTCTTCGAAGCCCAGCGCATCGATGGCACGGAGCACCTCGGCGCTCAGATTGAGATCGGCAAACGTCGGCGCCATGGGAGTTCCTTCGGGGGGCGTGGGGTGCGCGCGGAGATGCACGACCCCTCCACCTTCCGCCCTGCGAGGCTAGGGGTACAGTGCAGGCCGCTCCGCGCCGCTCGAAACCGGACATAACGGTGATTACCGAAGGCAGGCACGAAGAAGCCCGCCTCGTCGGCGGGCCCCTCGGGACGTCGATCTCGCGGGTGCGAGGCCGGCGCTAGAACGTGATGACGAGTCGGCCGCGGACGCCGTGCGCCTCGATGCGGCGGTGCGCCTCGGCGGCCTGCTCCGGCGGGTACGTCGCCGCGACGCGCAGCGTGACCGCGCCCGACTCCACGTGCTCGCGCAGCCCGGCGAGCAGGTCCGCGCGGTGGTCGTAGTCGCGCACCGAGGTGCGGTGGAACGTGATGCCTCGTTCGCCCGTACCGGCCCAGCCGCGCACCGAGGCGAACGCGCCGCCGTCGCGCACGGCGCCCACGGCCTGCTCGCTCTGGAACGATCCGTCCGCGAGGCCGTCGACGCCCTCGGGGCAGACCTTGCGGATCTGCTCGGCGACGTCCGCGCCGCGCGGGACCACGATGTCCGCGCCCAGCCCCTTCACCAGCGCCTCGTCGGCGGGGGCCGCATCGGCGATGACGCGCAGGCCGTCTGCCTTCGCCAGCTGCACCACGTACCCGCCGTAGGCCCCGGCCGCCCCGGTCACGGCAACCGTCTGGCCCGGCTTGAGCGCCAGCTGGTCGAGCGACTGGCGGGCGGTCAGCCCGTTCATCGGCAGCGTCGAGGCCTCGACGTGGCCGACGCCGGCGGGCGCGCGCGTCACGGCGTCTGCCGACAGCACGATGCTCTCGCGGTACGCGCCGTGGCTGCCGTTCGGCACCACCATCGCGAACACCGCGTCGCCCACCTTGAGGTCGGTCGAGGTGCCCGGCCCGACCTCATCGATCACACCGGCGGCGTCCATGCCCGGCACGTGGGGCGGGGGCACGTCCTTCAGCATGGCGGCGCGCGATCCGTTCCGGAGGTACGTGTCCGTGGGGTTCACGGTTGCGGCGTGCACGCGCACGCGCACCTGTCCCGCTCCGGCGTGCTCCTCGGGCAGGTCGACGAGCTGCAGTGCCTCAGGGCCGCCGAATTCGATAATGCCAACGCCTCGCATGAGATCCCCCACTTCCGCACCGCGTGCGGCTGCCTGTTCGTTTGCGCCTCATCCTAGAGGCGGTGCTACTTCGTCAGCACGTCCGGGTTCTGCACGAGGATCGGAGCGCCGGCGGCGAACGCCAGCGCCTGGTCGATCAGCGCCTCGTGGAACACGGCGTAGCGCTCCCGCGTGACGTAGCCGAGGTGCGGCGTGGCGACCACGTTGTCCATGTGCAGCAGCGGGTGATCCGCGTTCAGCACCGGCTCCACCTCAAACACGTCGACGCCGGCGTAGCCCGGCCGGCCCTGCTTCAGCGCCGCCTCCAGCGCGCCCTCCGCGATCAGTCCGGCCCGGCTCGTGTTCACGATCAGCGCGGTGGGCTTCATGCGGTCGAGGTCCGCCGCCGTGATCAGGCCGCGCGTGTCGCCGTTCAGCGGCAGGTGCAGGGAGATCACATCGGACCGCTCGAAGAACGACTCGCGGCTCGCAGCCACCTCGTAGCCGAGTTCTTCGGCGTGGCGGAGCGAGGCGTCGCGGCCCCAGCAGAGGACCTTCATGCCGAAGGCTGCGCCGCCCGCCGCGACCACGCTGCCGATCTTGCCGAGCGCGTAGATGCCCAGCGTCTTGCCGTAGAGGCCCGTTCCCTGCGTGGTCTGCCAGCCGCCCGCCTTCAGTTGCGCGACCTCCTGCGGGAGGTGGCGCAGGGACGAGAGGATGAGGCCGAACGCGATCTCCGCAGTGTCGTTCGGTGCGCCGGCCACGCTCGGCCCGCCGCCCGCCGACACCACGATCCCCTGCTCCGTGCACGCCGCGAGGTCGATGTGCGCTGTGCCGCTGGTCTGGCAGATCAGCTTGAGGTTCGGCAGCCGCTCGATGATCGAGCGCGGGAACCACGTGCGCTGCTGCGTGCACATCACCGCGTCGCAGTCCTGCAACTTCGCCACGAGGCGATCCATGTCGCGCTCCGGCTCCGGGAACGTGACGACCTCGTGCCCTTGCAGCCGCGCGAGGTTCTCCGGGGTGTTGAACGCGTCCTGGTAGTCGTCGATGACAGCGATCTTCATGGGCTGCTCCTCGCGGCGTCGTCGCCGGCGTGTTGGGCGGGATTGGTGGTGTGGCGGGCATTGTGAGTCGTGTGCCGTCCCCGCGCAAAGCGCCGCCGCCTCCCGGGAGCCTCGACCGGGCCGCTACTCTGTGCGCCTGACGAGGCCGCCGACATCGAACAGGGGAACGCCATGCCGCGACTCACACCGATCACCGAGCGATCACAGGTGGAGGCCGGGGGCGAAGACGCCTTCGACCGCGTGATCGCGTCGCGCGGCCGCGTGAACGCGCCGGTGTCGATGCTGCTCTACGTCCCCGAGGTCGGTGCGATCTCCACCGCCATGAGCGACGCCGTCCGCTTCGGCACAAAGGTGATGTCCGAGGGCGACGTGGAGCTGGGCATCCTCACCGCCTGTCGCGAGTTCGACATTCCCTACATCTGGGGGCAGCACGTCGAGCGGGCGGTCAGCTTCGGCGTCGACCGCGCGGTCATCGATGCGCTGTCGCGGCTGCAGCCCATTCCGCCCACCACGCGCCGTCACACCCTCATCCCGCGCTTCGGCCACGCGCTGCTGACGCAGCACCTCGTGCCGCAGGCGCTCTTCGACGAGATGGTCGAGGATCTTGGCGAGCGGGGGCTGATGGAACTGGTGTCACTCTTCGGGCACGTGCTCACGGGGGGATGCGCGCTGGTCACCGCCGATTACGACCCGGAGCCGGGCGCGCCGATCCTGCCGCCTCGCGCCACCCTCGTGTAAGTTCCGCGCCGCCTGCGGCACACCTGTCTGCGCCGTCATCCGTGGACAGCCTTGACCTCCTTCGATATAACGAACGTGAATCACTCGTTCGTTCGGAGGGGACAACATGAGTAATCGCATTCCGTTCACCGGGTACATGAGCCGGCGGTCAGTGCTGCGCGGCGGCTTCGCCGTGGGTGCGGGCATGGCCGGGGCCGCGCTCATCGGTTGCAGCAGCGGCCCGAAGAAGTCCGTGGAACAGGGCGCGGGGTCCTCGAACGCCGCTGCCCCCAAGGCGCCCGAGCTCAGCAAGGAGCGCGAGGGCATGCCCGTGGTGAAGGGCAACCCGAAGAAGGGCGGCACGTTCACCATCCCCGCGACCGAGACCTACGTGCAGCACGACCAGCACACCGCCGTCTCCAGCTCGGAATGGATGGTGCTCGGTGAGCGCGCACTGGAGCTGGACGAGTTCAGCGGCAAGCTCCGCGGCAACCTTGTGGAGGCATGGGAGCAGCCCGACAAGAACACCTACATCCTCAAGGTGCGCAAGGGCGTGAAGCTCCACAACAAGGCGCCGTGGAACGGGCGCGAGTTCGACGCCTCCGACCTCGCGTGGAACCTCAACCGCATCGCCGGCAATACCGCCGATGCGGAGAAGCTGCCGAAGGGCAACTTCCAGCGTGCGACCACGTTGGAGGGCGCCGGCAAGTTCGAGGTCGTCGACAAGAGCACCGTGAAGGTGACGATGTCGAAGGTGAACAGCGCGTTCCTCAACGGCATCACCGAGATCCGCAACGTGATGATGCCGAAGGAGATCGTCGAGGTCGGGTTCAAGGATCCGATGAAGTTCGCCGGGATGGCGCCGTTCCAGATCACCGAGAGCATCGAGGGCACCCGCCAGACATACTCGCGCTTCGACGGCTACTACCGCCCGAACGAGCCGTACTTCGACAAGGTGGTGCAGACGGTCATCCCGGACCGCGCGGCCACGCTCGCGGCGTTCCTCTCGAAGCAGATCAGCATCATGAGCTCGCCCACGGCGCAGGAGCAGAAGACGATCCAGGCCTCGCGGCCGGACGCGCTGCTCTACTCGTACATCGGCGTGAACTACAACTTCATCATGTTCAACTTCAAGCACAAGCCGTTCCAGGACTACCGCGTCCGCAAGGCGCTGAACCTGGCGACGGACTTCGAGGACGTCGGCAACGGCTACCACGGCTCGGGCTGGGGCTACCTCGCGGCGTTCCACCAGGCCTTCCCGGAGGCGTGGCAGGACGACAAGGTGAAGAAGCTGCCCGGCCTGAACAAGGAGACGAAGGCGAAGGATCGCGAGGAGGCCGCCAAGCTGCTCGCCGCCGCGGGCTACGCCAACGGCGAGAAGCTCGACTTCGAGATCATGCACAAGCCGAAGGCGGAGAGCCGCGAGAACGCGCTCCGCTTCCAGGCGCAGATGGCGAAGCTCTTCCCGGCGATCAAGATCGTGATCAAGGCACCGGAGACGGCCGTCTTCGACAAGGCGCAGGCTGCGAAGGACTTCCAGGCGATCTCCAACGACTCCACCATGAACCCGGACGTGGTGCTGGAGGGCTACGCCCGCTGGCACAGCACCGGCAGCCGCAACTACGGCGGCTTCGCGGACAAGGAGTCCGACGACATCCTGGAGAAGGCGCTGGCCGAGACGGACATGAAGGCGCGCGCGGCGCTGATGGACACGTACCAGCAGAAGTACATGGATGCGTGGCTGCCGCACGTGAACTTCTACGCGACGCCGCAGCGCCACTTTGTGCAGCCGGACGTGGCGGGCTTCGACAAGGTGTTCGGACCCTGGGACAGCCTGCGCGGCGTCACGCACAAGCTTGGCCGCATCTACAACGTCTAGCCGAGTCCCCGCGCGGGCCGGTGCACGCTCCTCGACCGCACATCGGGGAGACGCGGAAGGGGCGCCCGATGGGCGCCCCTTCTGTCTGCCTGCGTGCCGGTCGAGGTCGGCCTCGTCGCTACTTGCCGACGGCGTCGATCTTCGCCATGACCTCGGGCGTGATCTTCGCGATCGCGTCCGCGACCTTCGCGTTCTCCTGCACCTGCTGCGGCCCAGTCGCGCCGCAGATGACGGAGGACACCACGGGGTGCGCCGCGACCCAGGCGAGTGCCAGCTCGGTCATGGTGATGCCGGCCTCCTTGGCGATCGCCTCCCACGCCTCGAGCTTGTCGAAGTTTGCGTCCGTGAGCAGGGTCTCGCCCGCGCGCGGGTTGCGCGCGACACGCGTGTCGGCGACCGGCGCTTGGCCTCGGCGGTGCTTGCCGCTGAGGAAGCCCCCGGCGAGCGAGGAGAACGTGGTCAGGCCGAGGCCGTAGGACGCGCAGGCGTCCATGTGCTCACCCTCGATCGCGCGGTTCATCAGGCTGTACGCGGGCTGCGAGGCGACGAAGGGCGTCCAGCCTCGACGGTCCGCCGTCTCGTTCGCGGCCGCGATCTGCCAGCCCGCCCAGTTGGAGCAGCCGATGTAACGGACGAGGCCCTCCATCACCAGCTCGTTCATCGCCGACATCTGCTCATCGATCGGCGTGGTGAGGTCGGGGCGGTGGAACAGGTAGACGTCGAGGTAGTCGGTGTCCAGGCGCTTCAGCGTGCCGGTGATTGCCTTCCGCATGTAGCCGCGCGAGTTGCCGCGCTTGTTCGGGCCGCCATCCCCCATGGGGTAGTTGCCGAACTTGCTCATGACGATCCAGTCGTATCGCTTTTCCTTGATCGCCTGGCCGATGTACTGCTCCGACAGTCCCCCGCCGTAGCCGTCGGCCGTGTCGACGAAGTTGATGCCGGAGTCCAGTGCGGCGTCCATGATCGCCTTCGTGCCGGCCGCGTCCACGGGGCTGCCGAACTGGTTGGTGCCCAGGCTGACAACGGAGACCTGCAGGCCGGATCGGCCGAGCTGGCGGTATTCCACGGTGCGTTCCTCTTCTGTGCGCGGCGACGCCGCGACGGTGTGCTTGCGAGTGGTTGGGCCCGCATCCTACCCCCTGTCGCCGGGAGCGGCACCGGGCTCGTCCCGCGGCTCCGGCGGGAGGTCGGCGCCGCTTGCGGCGGCGTCCCGATCGGCAGACAGTGTCGCGAACTCGAGGTGGCCGCAGGACGGAGCGCGACGATGCCCTTTGGTGGAAACGACTGGCTGGCGCAGACGCCGGAGGCTGCGCTGGAGCCCGCTCTGCCGATCATCGACCCGCACCACCACCTCTGGGACAAGCGCATTCCGCGCATCCCGTACCAGCGCTACCAGCTCGACGAGCTGGTCGAGGACGTCGTCTCCAGCGGCCACAACGTCGTCGCGACCGTGTTCGTGGAGGCGCGCTCGATGTACCGCCCCGACGGGCCCCCCGAGCTGGTGACCGTCGGCGAGGTCGAGTACGTGCAGGGCATCGCCGCCGCGAGCGCGAGCGGCCTCTACGGCCCCACGAGGATCGCCGCCGGCATCGTTGGCCGCGCTGACCTCGGTCTGGGCGCGGGCGTCGGGCCGGTGCTGGACGCGCTGCAGGCCGCCAGCCCGAACCGCTTCCGGGGCATCCGCCACATCGTCGCGAGCGACCCGCACCCTGAGATCGACCCGATCGCGGATCCGCGGGTGGGCGACATGAAGTCCCCCGCGTTCATCGAGGGTGCGCGCGTCCTCGCGGCGCGTGGGTTGTCGTTCGACGCGTGGCTGTACCACCACCAGATGAACGACCTGGTGGAGTTCGCGCGCGCCGTGCCGGATCTGCCGATCGTGCTCAACCACATCGGCGGCCTGCTGCGCGTCGGCCCGTACGCGAACCGGCTGGACGAGGTTCTCGCGATGTGGCGCAGCAGCATCGTCGCGCTCGCGGCGTGCCCGAACATCACCGTGAAGGTCGGCGGCCTCGGCATGCCGCGCTACGGCTTCGACTGGGCAGCGCGCGAGGTCCCCATCGGCTCCGAGGAGCTGGCGGCGGAGATGGCGCCGTGGCTCGCCTACACCATCGAGCAGTTCGGGCCGGATCGCTGCATGTTCGAGAGCAATTTCCCGGTGGACAAGGTCTCGTTCTCCTACGGCGTGATGTGGAACGCGTTCAAGCGCTTCTCCACCTCCTACACCCCGGCCGAGCGCGCGGCGATGTTCCACGACACGGCGAAGCGCGTCTACCGGCTGGAGATCTAGCCGCGCGGTACCATCGAGGTCTCAACCCGCACCGAGAGGACGCGTCATGCGCGCAGCATCCGGTTCCGCATCCGGCCCCCACGTCTTCTCCTCGAACCCGCTCGATCGGGTCGGCGGCAGCCGGGGCGACGAGGCGTGGCTCCGCTCGCGCATCGACGATCCGCGTGGGCGCTACCTCCCGTTCCGCGAGCTGAAGCCGGGCGTGCGTGCGGACGAGGGCGTGCGCCTCGGCTGGCTGGATCGCGAAACGGTCGGCCCGCTCGCCGCGCACCCGGAGACGGTGCTGCTCGGTGTACTGGACGACGTGCCGCACTTCGCGCTGCACGCCGACGGTGTCGAGGCGGCCGCGTTCGATGCGCTGGAGTATCGCGACGCGCGGGGCGTCGCGATGGATCTCGCGGCGACCGAGGCGGGCATGCTCGCGCAGGGCCGCTCGATGCTCGAATGGCACGCGACCAACCGCTTCTGCCCGCAGTGCGGCTCCGCGACGACGCCGATCGAGGGCGGCGCGCGTCGCCTGTGCGCCGGGTGCGCCGCGCGCAGCTACCCGCGCGTCTCGCCCTCGATGATCGTGCTCGTGGAGCGCGAGGATCGCTGCCTGCTCGCTCGCCGCCGCAACGGCCCACCCAACCGCTTCTCCTGCCTCGCGGGCTACCTCGAGACCGGCGAGTCGATCGAGGACGCCGTGGTGCGCGAGGTGTTCGAGGAGTCGGGCGTGCGCGTGGACGAAGTGCGCTATCACTCCTCGCAGCCGTGGCCGTTCCCGGCAACGCTGATGATCGGCTGCTTCGCGCAGGCGACCGCGTGGGACATCCAGGTCGACGGCACCGAGATCGCCGAAGCGCGCTGGGTCACGCGTGACGAGGCGCGTCGCGCCCTGGAGGGCACGAACCCGGACCTCGCGGTGCCGGATCGCATCGCGATCGCGCACCACCTGATCCGTGCCTGGATCGACGAAGGCGACGCCTGAGCGTCGCCTTCGGACTCCTACTCCCTCTGCCGGTTTCGGAGCGGGAGTAGGGCAGGTCTTCTCTGTGTCTGATTCGAGGCTAGACAGGCTCCGCCAGGAACACCGGGATCATGCGCTCGGTCTTCGTCTGGTACTCGTCGTAGGGCGGGTAGGCCTGTGCGGCGATCGCCCAGAGCCGATCGCGCTCCGCACCGGCCTCGACCTCACGCACGCGCATCTTCGTCACCACGTCGCGGTCGCGGATCTCGACGTCCGCGTTCGCCCGCAGGTTGTGCACCCACGCGGGATGCTCCGGCGCGCCGCCCTTCGAGCCGACGAGGATGTAGTTGTTCCCGTCCTTCGCGCGCATCAGCGGCGTCTTGCGGATGCCACCGCTCGACTTGCCCATGTTCGTCACGATGATCACCGGCATGCCGGTGTCGCGAAGCGTGTTGCCCTCCGCGCCGTTCGTGCGCTCGTAGAGCTCCACCTGGGTGCGGACCCACTCGGCGGTGCTGGGGATGTAGTCGGGCATGGCGTGCTCCTCGTGCGTTCGGTTGTGGTCGGCGGCGGTCGGTGGGTGGTCGGTGGGTGGTCGCGCGCTAGGGGACGGGCGGCCCCCAGCCCATCGCCGCGAGCTTCGCCTGCGACGGGCGGTCGAGCATGGGCACCAACGCCACCATCAGCTGGTGGATGTCGGCGCGCCACATTCCGCGCGGCGTCACCTCGACGTGTGCGTTCTGCAGGCCCCGCGCCGAGGCGGCCGTGACCATGAGCAGGTTGCGGTCGCGTGGGTTCTTCCCGTTCGCCTTGCACCACGCGTCGAAATCGGCGGCGTTGAAGGCGATCACCGCGGTCACACGCCGCTGCTCTGCGGACGCGGCACCCGTGGTGCTGTAGGCGTCCTTCTGGACCGCGCTGTCGATCTGCTTCTGGGTTGGGCCCGGCATTGGTTCCCCCTCGATCGGTGGGGCGTCTGCCCCGTCGCGTCGATGGTACCTCGACGCCGGGGCTAGTCGAGGAGCACCCGCAGCCGGCTCGGCCCGCGCAGCTCGAATTCCGGCTCGCGCTCCACCCCGAGGGGCGCGAGGCGCATCTCGGGGAACCGCCCCGTGAGCGTCGTGAAGACGACGTCTGCCACCAGCCGCGCCATCGGCGCGCCGAGGCAGTGGTGCGCACCACCCCCGAAGCCGAGGTGCCGGGGATGCTCGCGGCGGATGTCCAGAACGTCCGGGTCGGCGTACTGCGCCGGATCCCGGTTCGCCGCGCCGATCATCAGGTACACCACCTCGCCCGGCTCCATCGTCTCGCCGCGCACGGTCGCCGCCGTCCCGACGATGCGCATCAGCGCGTGCAGCGGGCTGTCGTAGCGCAGGAACTCCTCAACGGCGCCCGGCACGAGCGCGGGCTCCGCGTGCAGCGTGGCGAGGGCGTCCGGGTGGCGTAGCAGCGCCAGCGTCCCGTTCGCGATGAGGCACGCCGTCGGGTCGTTCCCGGCCAGCGCCACGTCCACCATCAGCGCGACCGTCTCCACCTCGGACAGCGTGCCAGCGCCGTGCGCCTCGACCATCCGCGCGAGGGCGCCATCGCCCGCGCCTTCGACCTTCAGCCGCTCGAGGTACTCGCTCAGCGCCGCGCGGGCCTCCAGGGCCTCGATCGCCTCGGCGGCCTCGCCGCTGCCGAACATCGCGCGCGCGATGACGCTGGCGTGGCGCATGAATGTCTCGCGGTCCGCCTCCGCGACGCCGAGCTGCGCCGCGATCACGAGACGCGGCAGCGGGTACGCCAGCGACCCGACGACATCGAACGGCTCGCCCGGCACGCGCCGATCGAGCAGCGCATCCACCGAGGACTGGATGATCGGCCGCATCCGCGCCACGGCGCGCGCGGAGAACGCCCCTTGCACGGACTCGCGCATGCGGTGGTGATCCGGCTCCGCCATCGCGGAGAGCGCGGGCACGCCGTCGAGGAACAGCGCGCTTCGTCGACGTGCCTCGTCCCAGCGTTCGCCCTCCAGCGACAGGAAGTCGGAGCGGAACGCGGCGCCGTCCTGCAGCACAGCGAGGCAGTCCGCGTATGCGGTGAGCACCCACGCGTTCAGGTCCACGCTGAAGTGCACGGGATCCTCGGCGCGCAGGCGCGCAAGTGCGGGATACGGGTCGTCGCCGTAATCGGCGTGGAACGGGTCGAGCATGGTGCGCCCCCGGCGAAGTCGTCGTCGCGCGCAGTCTGTCACCGCCTCGCGGGCACGTCGAGGTCGCCCGAGCGCGGGGGTTGCGCCCACCCCGTGACGCCCCGATAACCGGACGAAAGCGCGCGAAGGGAGCCGAGATGCCGGCAGTGTTCAGTGGACAGGTCGCGGTCGTCACGGGCGGGAGCCGTGGCATCGGTCGGGCATGCGTCCTCGCGCTGGCAGCGGCGGGCGCGGATGTCGTGGTGAACTACGTCAACGCTGCCGAGGCGGCCGAGTCTTGCCGCGCCGAGGCGGCCGCGCTCGGCGTGCGGGCGATCGCCGTGCAGGCAGACGTCGGCGACGCTGCGCAGGCTCGGCGGCTCATCGAGACGGCGGAGGCCGAGCTTGGTCGCGTCGACATCCTCGTGAACAACGCGGGCATCGCGCGGGCGAAGACGATCAGCCGTATGTCGATCGAGGACTGGGACGACGTGCTGCGCACGAACCTCTCGTCCGCGTTCTATTGCACGCAAGCGGCGATCCCTGGCATGCGTGCCCGCGCCCACGGGCGCATCGTGAACATCGCGTCGATGACCGGCCAGCACGGGTACGTGGGGCAGGCGAGTTACACCGCGGCGAAGGCGGGCATGATCGCGCTCACCAAGACGACGGCGCTGGAACTCGCGCGGTATGGCATCACCGCGAACGTCGTGTGCCCCGGCTCCGTCATCACCGACATGTCGAGTGTCATGTCCGAGGAATACCGCGCCGGGCTCCTCGAGCGGATCCCGCTCGGGCGGCAGGCGACCGCCGAGGAGATCGCGGCGAGCGTCGTGTTCCTGTGCGGTCCGGGCGGCGCGTTCTACACGGGGGCGGAGCTCAACCCCAACGGCGGCCAGTTCATGTAGGCGCGCTCCTGCGCCCGGGCCTCAGTGCGATGAATTTCAGCGTCGCCCGCCGTGTATATCGGGATCGTTCGTGTAACGTGGATCGCGTGTCTGCGCGCCGTGTCGGCGCCGCGCGGTGACCCGACCACCATCCGCACCAAGCGAACGCGAGGGGCAACCATGCCAGATGAATACGCGGTCTACGCCCGCGGCCTCGTCCGGCGCTACGGCGCGAAGACCGCGCTCGCCGGCGTCGACTTCGAGGTCAAGACCGGGAGTGTCACCGCGATCCTCGGCCCGAACGGGGCCGGGAAGACCACCGCTGTGCGCATCCTCACCACGCTCTCCGAGGCCGACGAGGGCGAGGCGACCGTCGCTGGGTTCAACGTCCGCACGCACCCGCACGAG
Source organism: Chloroflexota bacterium (assembly GCA_947479915.1). Classification (GTDB taxonomy): domain Bacteria; phylum Chloroflexota; class Dehalococcoidia; order UBA2979; family UBA2979; genus SHYQ01. The sequence goes on along the minus strand of CANKAU010000020.1, from coordinate 6,798 downwards.
GTGCGACGTCGCATCGGGTTGGCGGCGCAGGATGCGACCGTTGACCCGCTGCTCACCGGCCGCGAGAACCTCGTCATGCTGGGCGAGCTGTACCAGATGGGGCGTGGCGAGGCGAAGAGCCGCGCGGCCGAGTTGCTCACGGAGTTCTCGCTGGACGATGCCGCCGACCGGAAGGTTGCGGGCTACTCGGGCGGTATGCGCCGCCGCCTCGACCTCGCGGCGACGCTGGTCGCGCACCCGTCGGTCCTGTTCCTCGACGAACCGACCACGGGCCTCGACCCGCGCGCACGCAACGAGCTGTGGGGCGTGCTCGCCACGCTGGTCGAGCGCGGCACCAGCGTCCTGCTCACCACGCAGTACCTCGAGGAGGCCGAGCGCCTCGCCGACGAGATCATCGTCATCGATCACGGCCGGATCATCGCGCGGGGCGACGCGCGGCAACTGAAGCGCGAGATCGGTGGCGACCACGTCCACGTGGTCGTGGTGGATCCCGCCCGGCTGAACGATGCCGCCGTCACGCTGAGCGAGGTGACCGGGGCGCACGCCGTCATCGAGGCGGCGACACGCGCGGTCATCGCGCCCGCAGCGGACGGTGTGCAGACGATCGTCCGCGCCGCGCAGGCGCTGGGAGCCGCGGGTATCGCGGTCGAGGATCTGAGTCTCCGCCAGCCGACCCTCGACGAAGTGTTCCTCGAACTGACCGGCCAGCCCGCCAATGCCGACGACGCGGGCGTCCCCGCGGGAGGTCGATGATGACCGACACGACGATTTCTCGTCCCACCGCCACGGTGCGGACTGAGCCCTACCGTTCGCGCGGCCTGCTACACGACACCTGGGTGATCGCGCGTCGAGGGCTCACGCACCTCGTGCGGCAGCCGGAGCAGCTCACGGACGCCACGATCCAGCCGGTGATGTTCGTGCTGCTGTTCGCCTACGTCTTCGGCGGCGCGATCGCGGTGCCCGGCGGCGGCGAGTATCGCGAGTTCCTGATGGGCGGCATCTTCGCGCAGACCGTGGTGTTCACCGCGTTCGGTGTCGCGCTCTCGCTGGCAACGGATCGCAAGAACCAGGCGATCGATCGTTTCCGCTCGCTACCGATCGCGCGCGGCGCCGTCCTCGGCGGGCACGCGCTCACCAACCTGCTGAAGTCGATGCTGCCGATCGTGCTGATGTCGCTGTGCGGCCTCGCGATAGGCTGGCGCGTCCACTCGAGCATCGCCGACGCGATCCTCGGCTACGCGCTGCTCCTCGGATTCTCGTTCGCGATGATCTGGGTCGGCATCCTGCTCGGCAGCGTGATCGCGACGCCCGAGGGCGTAACGGGCACCGGCTTCGTGGTGCTGTTTCCGCTCACGTTCATGGCGAGCACCTTCGTGCCGACGCGGACGATGCCGGGACTGCTCCGCGTCGTCGCCGAGTGGAACCCCGTCACCACGTTGTCCGACGCGGCGCGCATCCTCTTTGGCAACCCGAACACCCCCGTGGTGCCCGAGGATCCGTGGTCGATCCAGCACCCGATCGCGTACTCCGTCATCTGGATCGTCGCGATCATCGTCATCTCGGCGCCCCTCGCGGTGCGTGCCTACGAGAAGTCGCTCGCGAAGTAGCGTCGAGGTTCTCGCGCGGCGCGACATCGCATGACGCACAGAGGCCCGGCATTCGCCGGGCCTCTTCGTGTGCAGGAGATCGATCGATGGCTAGTGGATCGGGCAGATGCCGACCACGGCGCTCTTCCACGCGGCCACCGGCGGCGGGCCGCCCGTCGAGGCTGCGACGCGCTCGGCCGCGTACACCTCGTCCGACACGGCCCAGGCCGTCGTCACGATCGCTGTGGCGATGATCGCGGGCGCGACCATCACGGCGACGAACGCAAGGAGGCCCGCTGACATGCGGACGGGCTCGGGGACGTGCGGCGCCGGCTGCTGCGAGATCACGCGAGTTGCGCCTCGGGAATCGCGCGCCGGCCGTACACCTGTCGACCGGTGACCGGCAGGATCGTCAGCGCCACGATCGCGGCGAACGTCAGGCCGTAGATGAGCAGCAGCTCCTGCGCCCCGAAGGTGTCCGCGATCGATCCGTTGAACAGGTTCATGAGCGCCATCATCCCGCCGAGGCTGAACGAGTTGATGCTCGCGATCCGGCCGCGGTACTCGTTCGTCGCGATCGACTGCGTGACCGCCTGGCCCATCGTCATGAAGCCCGCCTGTGCGCCGCCCATGATCGCGGCGGCGAACACGCCGACGGCCAGCGAGGTGGTGAGCGACAGCATGACCTGGCCAAGGCCGCTGAGCAGCCCCGTGATGATCAGCGCCGTCCCGCGCCCGCGGTGCGTGTTCAGCCCCGACACGAAGATGCTCGCGATGAAGGCGCCGGAGCCGACCCCCATCATCAGCCACCCGAAGCCGGCCTCTCCGGCGCCCAGGCGGTTGTGCGCGAAGCCCGGCAGCAACGACTCGAACGCCATCGTCAGGCCGCAGTGAGCCACGAGGATGACGAGCATGAGCCGCATCACGGGCCGGTCGTACACATAGGCCAGGCCGCTGAAGAAGTCCTCGATGAACCCCCGGCCCGTCGCCGGCTGCGGGGGCTGCGGCGACATCGACCTCGCCTGCCACAGCGCGATCACGTAGAGGATCACCGCGACGCCGAATGCGGCCGGCGCGCCGCCGACGGCGAGGATCGGCGTGACGATGCCCGGGCCGATCAGCCTCGAACCGTGCTGCGTGGAGGCGTTGAGCGACAGCGCGTTCAGCAGCCGCTCACGTGGCACGAGGGAAGCGGCGAGCGCCTGCGATGTGGGCAGCTGGGTCGCGCGGGACACGCCGTTCACGAATGACAGCGCGATGATCATCCACACCTCGATCAGCCCGGTGGCCGCGAGGATCATCAGCGCGAGGCTCTGCGCGATGTCGAGGAGATACGCCATCGACAGGATGCGGCGGCGGTCCATGCGGTCCGCGAGCACGCCGATGATTGGCGGCACAACGAGCATCGGCCCCATCGCGGCGAAGGTGGACAGTCCGACGTAGAACGACGAACCCGACTGGTGGTAGATGAGAAAGCCGCGCGTCACGATCAGCGCCCACGAGGCTGCCTGCGAGCTGGCGTTCGCCATCCAGAGCCAGCGGAATTCCGGGTATTGCAGCGCTACGCCGAAGCGGGCGGTGAAGTTCTTCAGCACTGTCGCCTCCGGTTGGCCGGTCGTCGCCGTCTGAATGTGCGGTCTGAACGTGCCGTCTGAAAGTACCGCGTACCCACTGACGAGGAAACCCGGTCGCGCTTGCGGCGCCGGGGCTCCTCGATCGGAGCGCGGTTACTCCGGGATGCGGGTCGCCTGCCAGAGCACTTCCTGCCAGCCGCCGTCCCGCTTCGCCCACACCTGCGTGCAGCGCGACGGGTGCGTGTCTTCCACGCCCTCGGCGTTGCGCAGCGTGAGCCGGATCACTGCCGAGGTCACACCGGCGTCGCCGAACACGCGGACCGTCAGCCCCTCGACGCCAAAGGCGCGGTACGGCTGGCCGCGGGTCACGAGACCGTCAATGAAGCTGCGCTTCGTGTCCTGCCGGCCGGTGCTGTGGAAGTACGTGATGTCATCGCCCATGAGGCGTTCCAGCGCCGCGGTGTCGCCCGCGATCGTCGCGTCGAAGCGCGCGCGCTGCGCCGCTGCCAGTTCCTGCTCGGCTGCCGACATGCCAGTGGTCATGGTTCCCCCCGTGCTCGTTCGCGTTGAACCGGGGGATGGTACTCCTCGCGGTGCTCCTGCCGTCGTGCGCTGCGCGTTCAGCCGCCCGCGGCCTGGCGGGCGCGTCCGAGGAGCAGCGCGCGCTCGCGGGCGTTGTGCGTGAGCGCTGCTGCCCGCTCGAACTCCTCGCGCGCCTCGTCGAGACGGCCGAGCTTCGCCAGCAGGTCGCCCCGGACGGTCGGCAGCAGGTGGTATCCGCGCAGCGCGGGCTCCTCACGGAGCGCGTCGACGGCGGCCAGCCCGGCCGCAGGCCCGGAGGCCATCCCGACGGCGACCGACCGGTTCAGCGCGACCACCGGCGACGGCCCGATCTCGCCGAGTTCGTCGTAGAGCGCGACGATCCGCGCCCAGTCGGTCTCCTCGGCAGCGCGGGCGCGCGCGTGGCACGCCGCCAGTGCGGCCTGCAGCGTGTACGGCCCGTGCGCCGCGCCCAGCGCCTCGGCCCGCGCGAGGGCGGCGAGTCCGCGCTGGATCAGCAGGTGATCCCAGCGACCGCGGTTCTGCTCCAGCAGCAGCACCGGCTCCCCGGCGGCGTCCGTCCGCGCGCGCATCCGCGAGGCCTGGATCTCCATCAGCGCGACGAGCCCGTGCACCTCGGCCTCCCGCGGCATCAACTCCGCGAGGATGCGTCCCAGCCGCAGCGCGTCCTCGCACAGTGCGGGACGCATCCAGTCGTCGCCGGCCGTCGCGGAGTAGCCCTCGTTGAATACGAGGTAGATCACCTCCAGCACGGAGGCGAGGCGCGCGTGGAGATCGTCGCCGGTCGGCACCTCGTACGGGACGTGCGCCTCGGCCAGCGTCCGTTTCGCGCGGACGATGCGCTGGGCGATCGTGGACTCCGATGCGAGGAAGGCGCGGGCGATCTCCGCCGTCGACAGCCCTCCGAGGAGGCGGAGCGTGAGTGCAGTGCGTGCCTCGGCATTCAGCACGGGGTGGCAGGACGTGAAGACGAGGCGGAGCAGATCGTCGCCCACGTCTTCCTCCACGGCGTCGAAGTCCGCGGTCGTGCGCTCCTGCCGGTCCTCGAAGTCCCGTTCGAGCGCGCCCTGCCGATCCTCGAGGCGGGCGTTGCGCCGCACGAGGTCGATCGCGCGGCGTTTCGCCGTCGTCATCAGCCACGCGCCAGGGTTCTTCGGGATGCCAGAGGTCGGCCACTGCTCCAGCGCCGCGACCAGCGCGTCCTGCGCGAGCTCCTCGGCGATGCCGACGTCACGCAACACGCGCGCCACGCCCGCGGTCAGGCGTGCAGACTCGATGCGCCAGACGGCCTCGATCGCGCGGTGGGTGTCGGGGGCAGTCATGTCCCCCGATCACACCACCCGCGAACGATCGATGGCAACCAGTCGCGGTCGAGGCGCGCCGGGAACTACTTCTGCTGCCCCTCGATCGCGGATCGCAGGCGGCGCTCCTGCTCCTTCACGGAGTCCGGGACGGCGTCGCCGTAATCAGCGAGCTCGCCGATCTGCCGGATCTCAATCTCGACGCCGCCGTCGAACGGTGCGCGCTTCATCCACTCGATGACCTCGTCGCGGGACTTCACCTGAAGGATCCAGAACCCGCCCACCAGCTCCTTCGCCTCCGCGAATGGGCCGTCGATGATCGTGCGCTTCTCGCCTTCGTATTTCATGCGGAAGCCCTTCGAGGAGGGGAGCAGCCCCTCGGCGGAGAGCATGACGCCCGCCTTCACCAGCTCCTCGTTGAACTTGCCCATCGCCTCGAACAGCTCGGGGGGCGGGAGCTTCCCGGCCTCGGAGTCCTGGTCTTCTTTGACGATCACCATGAATCGCATTGTTCGTTCCCTTCGTCGCGGAGCGGCCGACGGGCCGTCTCTACTTACACGTCGATCGGGCACCCCCCGGATCGACAGCATCGAGGCGCGTCGGGAGAAATTTCTCGACCAACTTCCCGGGCAGCCTCGATCAGGTGCGCGCTGAACGCAGGACGGGCGGCCGCGAGGCCGCCCGTCCGGTCGATGTCCGCGCGCGGGCTGCTAGGCCTGCGGGGCGTACTTTCCGCCGACCTGCGGGGTGAACCCCTCGAGGCCCGCCTTCGCACGCTCGCCGCGCGTCTCGCGCTTCCACGTGCGCTTCAGGTCGTCCTTGACGGTGACCGTGAGGCGGCCGAGGCCCTCGCCCTCGATCTCGATCTTGTCGCCGTCCATGAACGGGTTCAGGCCGCCGTGGTTGGTGCCCAGCGCGAGGATGTCGCCCGCCTCCAGCGTGTGCTGCGCCGAGATGAACTCGATGCAGCGCGGGATCTTGTGACCCATGTCGTCGGTGTTGTAGTCCTGCATCAACGTGCCGTTGTTCCACAGCTTGATCTGCACGTGCTGCGGGTCGGGGATCTCGTCAGCGGTGACGATGAACGGGCCGATCGGCGCGAACGTCTCGCGCGACTTCACCTGGTAGAACTGCGGGGCGAGCCCGCGCGCCGAACCGTCGATGAAGTTCGTGTAGCCGAAGATGTAGCTCATCGCCTCGGAAGCGGGCACATTGCGCGCGCGCTTGCCGATGACGATCGCCATCTCCGCCTCGCCCTCGAAGATCTGCGCGGGCATGTCCGGCAGCACCATGGTGTCGTTGTTGCCGATGATCGCGCCGGGGGACTTGTTGAAGGCGTTGATCGGCACCGGCGCGTCGCGACCCTCCAGGAAGTTCACGGCCATGCACGCGATGTTCGCGGGGCGCGGCAGCGGCGGCCGGATGCGCACGCTGGACACGGGCACGCCCGCACCCTTCGAGGCAGCCTCCAGGAGCGGCTTGTACTCGTCCCACCGCTCGATGACGCCCGCGATCAGGTCCTGCGGGTGGATGCGCGGGACGTCCTTCACCACGTCCATGACGTCCACCACGTCCGTGCCGTTGAGGACGCCGAGCTTGAAGTCATCGAAGAACAGCAGCTTCATGTCTTGCTCCCTTGGGGATGTTCCATCAGTTCTCGGGAGCGACGCCGGACTCGCCCCCGGGGCGGTGCTCGTCGAACTCCAGCCGTGGCAGCATACGAGGGTCAGCCACGACCGCAAGCGCCCGCGCGTCCGATCGGCCCTCTCGCCCGCT
>CANKAU010000019.1 GCA_947479915.1 Chloroflexota bacterium | reverse complement strand
ATCCTTGAGAGGATGGAGTGATGACACATCAACGGCACCGATAGTGAATCGCTGCGTCAGCGAGCACTGAGTTCTGACGGGTTCTGTCAGAACTCAGCGCTTGACCCCGAGTGGCTAGCCCCCCTCATCACGGAACAGGCTCATCGGGGGGCACCGAACACTCCAACGAGAACGCCGACTTCGTGCTGGTCCTGCCTGGCGGGATCACGACCTCGTGTTTCCCAACGCCCTCGGTGGGCCGCTCGATGGCAACAACCTCCGCACTAGGTCGTTCGCACGCCTGTTGGAGCGCGCAGGCCTTCCGCCGATGCGGTTCCACAGCCTTCGGCATGCAGCAGCGACCTTGCTGATGGCAGAGGGGGTTCCCATCAAGGCGATCTCAGAAATGCTCGGGCATAGCGACATCACGACCACGCTGCGCGTGTACGCGCACGTATTGCCGACCGCTCACGAGCAGGCCGCCAACGCGTGGGATCGGATGCTGAGACCGCCTACGTCTGACGCATTGGCGGTCAGATAGGCGGTCAAACAGCCCCCGGCAGGGATAAAACCCTTACCGGGGGCGGGATTACTGGTGGAGACGGGGGAGAATTGAACTCCCCGTCCAGAGAACGTTGGACACGAACCTCTACGGGCGTAGTCCTCGGATTGTTCTCACCGGCGCCCCCCCGAGAACATGGGGGCAGGCCCGGCCAGTCTCAGTGATCTTTCGCGTCTTCCCCTGCGACACAGTGGACGCGGCACCCCGGCATTACGTCGCGGTCAGCATCCCGTCGGGGCGGGGATACCGGCCACGTCGCTACTTAATTAAGCAGCGAGGGCGAATTGTCGGTCGCCATTTATCCGTTTGCCACCTGATTAACGAGGGTGATGGCACCTCGGCCCGCCACCCGCACCCATCCGCACCTGTCGAGTCCTGTCGTCCCCGAGAGGCAGGTCGAGTACTTCCTGCTTCGTACATCGTAGCACTGCGGGGCAGGGGCCTCGGTTCGTCGGCGGAAGCGGCTACCGGCGGGGGCTCCAGGGCATGCCCATGTAGCCGCGGGCGGCCTCGAGCTCACGCAGCATCGTGGCGGTGCGACGCGCACGCGTCTCGGGGCGCACCGCGCGCGTGATCCAGCCGAGGTAGTCGTTGCGCTGGTAGGGCGGGCGGGCGGCGTAGGCCTCGGTCAGCCCGGCGGCGGCGAGGGTGTCGCGCACATCAGGCGGCATAGGGACGCGCGGGCGTCGCGGCGCGCGATCCTCGGACATTCGAGCGCGCCTAGCGCACCGAGTGACGGATGGCACGCTGGATCGTGCGGTTCGCCTCGCGCTCGCGGATCGAGTCCCGCTTGTCATAACTACGCTTGCCCATCGCGAGGCCGATCTCGGCCTTGATGATGCCGCGACTCAGGTGCAGGCGCAGGGGGATGACGGTGCAGCGGGGCTGCTCATTCATCGCGGTCTGGAGGCGTACCAGTTCGCGGCGGTGCATGAGCAGCTTGCGAGGGCGCACCGGGTCGTGGTTCTCGCGCGCCGGGGTGTAGGTGGCGATGTTCACGTTGAGCAGCCACAGCTCGCCGTTGATGAACCGGCAGTAGCCCTCGCCGATGTTCGCGTGGCCGGCGCGGGCGGACTTCACCTCGGACCCCATCAGGGCAAGGCCGGCGTCGTAGCTCTGCAGGATCTCGTAGTCATAGCGGGCGCGGCGGTGCAGGGCGAGGTTCGAGGAACCTCGCTCCTTCTCCTTCTTCGTGGTGTCGGCCTTGGCCACGCGGGGACGCTCGCTCTGCTCAGTTACAAGACATAATTATCGAGGCCTACGATGACCTCGGACGGGGCGGGCGGGGGAGCCGGACATCCTTCGCAAGAGACGTCCCGCACACCGCCTCGATCGAGGATACGACCTCGGCGGGGGCGGGCTAGCGGCCCGCGGCTCGCAGGGTGTCCACGGCGCGGTACATCCAGATGTCGCGGCGGTTCGTGATGTCGTCCGCGGTCGGCGCGACCAGGATGTTGGGCTGAACGCCTTGCGCCTCGATCTGGTTGCGCGCGGGAGTCAGCCAGCGGGCGATCGAGACGTACACCGCGCCGCCGTTGGTCAGTTCACGCAGGTGGTTCACCGTGCCTTTGCCGAACGAGCGGGTGCCGATGATCGTGCCGCGGTTGTTCTCCTTCATCGCGGCGGCGAGCAACTCCGCGCCGGAGGCGGAGAACTGGTCCTGCAGCATGACGAGGGGCAGGTTGGTGAGCACCCCGGGCTTGGCAGTGGCGGTCTGCTGGTTCCCGGCGCGGTCGACCTGGGTCACGATCTCGCCCTTGTCCAGGAACATGTCCGCGATCTGGATGGTCTCGTTCAGCAGGCCGCCCGGGTTGCCTCGGACGTCGAGGATGATGCCCTTCGCGTTAGCCTTCGTGGCGGCCTCGATTGCCTTCTGTATCTCGTCCGGAGTGGTGCGGGTGAAGGAGCGGATCTGGATGTACGCATAATCCGTCACCTCCTTACCCGTGGAGTCGAGGATCTTGCCGCCGGGCGGGGTGTTCGCCACGGACGCCTGCTTCACCGAGGCGCGCTGGATCGCGACGATCTCTTCCTTGCCGTCGGTGTGGCGGATGTTGAGCTTCACGCTGGTGCCGGCCTTGCCCCGGATCCGCAGCACGCCTTGCTCGACGGTCCAGCCCTTCGCCGAATCGCCGTCGACGGAGACGATGATGTCACCGGGCTTCAGGCCAGCCTTCTCTGCGGGCGTGTTCGGGAGCGGCTGCACGATGACCAGCCAGTCGTCCTGCTTCGCAACGGTGGCACCGATGCCCTCGAAGGCGCCTTCGAAGTCGTTCTTCTGAAGCGCGTAGTCGCTGGGGCTGATGTAGGTGGAGTGCGGATCCTTCAACGCCTCGAAGATGCCCTGAATCGCACCATCGCGCAGTGTCGCGGACTTCGCCTTGTCCGCCTCGACGTAATCCTCGCCGAGGACCTTCGCGATCTCGCCGAGGATGCCGAAGTCCTGGTCGACCGCCTGGCCGTTGGCCTTGGCCTTTGCGTCGACCTGCAGGTCGATCTTCGCGATCGAACGTTGCTCTACGACGCCACGCCCGAGGAAGCCCGCAGCGACGAGCATCACCGCGATCAGCGTCCCGATGACGCCGTACAGAACCTTGGTCAACACTTCGCGCCAACTTCCTCGCGACGGCGTCGCGATCAGCGGCGCGGTGCGGCGTGTATGTGCGTCGAGTTTAGCATCGCCGATGCCGATCCCTCGGCCATCGGAGCCACGCGCATCCCCCACCCCAGAAGACACGGATCTAACATCGTCGTAACAACATAAGAGAGATAGTGCGAAGTACCGAAGGACGAATCCGAAAGGGCTTCCCTCCGATCGCTCGATACCCCCGCACAGCGATTCGTGCCCGGCGACATTGCGGAGTGCCCCTGCGTTCCGCGATCCGACCGGACCGCGACACGCTGCCGGCGACACCGGCGCTGCTTCAGCTGAACCCAATCCCCGACAGCCTCGGCCCGCCGGCCGGCCAGGCCCCACCGAATGGCCTTCGCACTGCCGCGAGTTGCGTTTATACCCCCCTGCGGTATGATGGATACCGTACCGGGGTACTGAACGAAGAGGCCTGACATGCCCGCACTGGTCACACTTCGAGGCGAGTTGCGCTGCTTCTCGTGCTCCCGCTACCTGGGCGAGTTCGAGTCGCACCCGCAGGCGCACGGACCGCGCGATATCCACCTGATCGAGCCTGCCGAGGGCGCCCTGCCCGCGCACGCCGTCCAGACGGAGCGCGGTCTGCGCTGCTCGGCCTGCAACGGCCGAGCGGTCGCGGAGTATGTGGACAACGTCGCCGCGTAACCCCTCGCGCGGCGTCGTCTCACCAGAAGGGGCACCGCTGTCACGGTGCCCCTTCTGCTTGTACTTCGTCATGTCCGATGCTAATCGACGCATCTGTCGAATCTATCGGTACGTAGTTATGTCTCTGTATCGCCCTACCCGAGAGCGCGGAGCGCGTTCAGGACAGTCTCGCCGTGGTCGGCAGCCTTCGCGCGCTTCCACACCCGTAGGAGCGTGCCATCCGGGCCGATGATGAACGTGGCGCGCGTCATCCCGATGCTGCGCTTCCCGTACAGCACCTTCTCGCCCCACGTGCCGTAGGCCTCCGAGACCGAGTGGTCACCGTCGACCAGCAGCGTGAACGGCAACTCGTGCCGCTCGCGGAACTTGCGGTGCGAGGCCTCATCGTCGGCGGACACGCCGAGGACGGTCGCACCCTCGGTGCGGATCTCCGCGAAGCGGTCGCGGAGCGAACATGCCTGAGTGGTGCAGCCGGGCGTCTCGTCCTTCGGGTAGAAGTAGAGCACCACCTTCTGGCCGCGGTAGTCCTCCAGCGAATGCGGCTTGCCGTCCTGGTCGCGCAGCGTGAACGCCGGCGCGCGGTCGCCGGCCTCGAGTGTCACGGGCATCGGTGTCCCCTCCTCGCGGGTACTAGGCCTCGGCGCGATCCGGGAAGGCGACGAGCGACGTGGTGGACTGAATGCCGTCCAACGTGCGGATCTGATCGGCGAGGATCCCCGGCACGTCCGCGAGGCTCTCCGTCTCGATCTCGGCCACGATGTCGTACGGCCCCATGACCTCGTAGACCTCGGACACATGACGGATGGCGCGCACCTGCATCGCGACGCGATGGGTCGCCTCCGGTGCGGTGACGATCAGCACGTAAGCCTTGACCAAGACACGCTCCTCAGCCGCAGGGGGATCGGCCGGCGCCGCCCCGAGCAGGCATTGTAGACGGGCCGATCGAGCACCTGGCGCGGCTGCGCGGTGATCTGCTGACCCATCTGTGCGATACGGCACAAACGCTCCGAAGGCCGGTGCTATGATTCCGACCAACGGCATGATTGAGCCTAGCGGTTTGCCGCGTCGATAATCGGCCGCGAAGAATCCGATTGACCGCGCACGGGGAGCGCGGCATCGTGCAGAAAAGGAAGCACCCGCCCACACGTGGCGGGAACCGCGGTGACCGGTCCCGGAGCGGACGTTCGGTCCCCTCTGACCATGTCCCGCCGCTTCTGTTTGTCTGCACAGGAAGACAGGGACGACCTTTCCCATGAGTAAGAACCTGGTGGTCCGCTTCGCGGGCGAGGGTGGACAGGGTGTCGTGGGTGGCGCGGAGCTGATGGCTTCCGCGGCGGCGCAGGGCGGCTACCACGTCCTGACCTTCTCCACCTTCCCGTCCCAGATCAAGGGCGGCCCTGCATGGGGCCAGGCGCGCATCTCGAGCGAACCGATCCTGACGCCGGGTGACTACCTGGACGTCCTGGTCGCTCAGAACCGCTACGCCTACGACCACAACGTGGAGGATCTCCGCGAGGGTGGCATCGTCGTCTTCAACTCCGAGGAGTTCGAGGTCGAGGACGCTGGTCGTGCGCTGGGTCTCCCCGCCGACAAGATGGCGCGTGAGGCGGGTAACCCCCTGGCCTCCACGATCATCCTCATCGGCGCCGTCGCCAAAATGGCCGGCGTCGACCTCGGCGCCATCGAGGACTTCATCACCAAGCGCTGGACGCGCGGCCGCGCCGGCGACCAGGCGATCGTCGAGGGCAACATCGCCGCGCTGCGCATGGGCGCCATCGAAGCGGAGAAGAGCGGCCTGTCGCTCGAGTCGCTCGAGGCTGCGCCGACGCACGCAGAGAAGCGCATCCTGATCCGCGGCTACGAGGCGGCCTGCCTCGGTGCCATCGCCGCCGGTCTGGACTCGTTCATCGGCTACCCGATCTCCCCGGCGACGACCATGCTCACGTACATGGAAGCGAACATGCTCGGCGAGGGCACGTTCGTCGGTCAGAGCTCGTCCGAGATCGAATCGATCGCGGCCCTTGTGGGCGCGGGGTTCTCCGGCAAGCGCGTGATGACCTCCACCGCCGGCCCCGGCCTCAGCCTGATGGGCGAAGGCCTCGGCCTCGCATGGATGGCCGAGATCCCGCTGGTGGTCGCGGACGTGCAGCGCGGTGGCCCCGCCACCGGCCTGCCGACCAAGACCGAGCAGTCCGACCTGATGGCCGCGATCAACCCCGGCCACGGTGACATGAGCGTCCCGGTCATCGCCCCCGGCGACCCGGAAGAGGCGTTCTTCGCCGCCGCGAAGGCCGTGAACTGGTCGGAGCGCTACCAGGGCCCCGTGATCCTGCTGACCGAGGCGTCCATCGCCGAGCGCGCACAGGACATCGTCACGCCGGACACCTCGAAGGTGACGAAGGAGTTCCGCAAGGTCTCCGACGGCGGTGTCGGCAACCTGCGCTACCAGGGTGACACCGTGAGCGCGTTCCCGGTCCCCGGTGGCCCGGGCGCGTACGTCGCCAACGGCTCCGAGCACGACGAGCAGGGTGACACCACCCATCTGCCCGAGGTCCACGTCGCGATGACCGAGCGCCGCTTCGCGAAGCTCAAGGTCCTCAACGACGGTTGGTTCGAGGCCGAGAACACCGCCGCGGACGTCGTGCTGCTCCCCTGGGGCGGCTCGAAGGGCGCGGGACGCGCGGCCTGGAACGAGTTGCAGGCGGAGGGCGTGAACATCGCGTGGTACTACACGATGTTCGTGAACCCGCTGCCGGAGGAGATGCTCGCCGCGCTGAAGACGAAGCGCCTCGTCCTGGTGCCGGAGTTGAACTACCTCGGTCAGTTCTCCAGCATCCTGCGATCGCTCGGCGTGAACGCGCAGTCGATCACGCAGTACACGGGCCTGCCGTTCAAGGTGTCCGACCTGAAGTCGGAGATCCGTCACCGGCTCGACGCCAAGTAACCGCAGTCAGCAGCAACGCACGCGACACCGGACCAGTGAGAAGGTCTCCAAGATGAGCAAGCGAAACCCGGTCTACGACTTCAAGTGGTGCCCCGGCTGTGGCGACTTCGGTGTGAAGGTCGCCATTGAGCAGGCACTCGCCAAGCGAGCCGTCGAGCGCAACGAGCCGATCGAGAAGACCGCGGTGGTCGCGGGCATCGGTTGCTCCGGCAACCTGGTGCATCTGCAGGAGGGCCCGCAGCCCTTCGGCATCCACGGCATCCACGGCCGCACGCTCCCGATCGCCTATGGCCTGAAGTCCAACCGCCCGGACATGAACGTGCTGGTGGTCTCCGGCGACGGCGACTTCCTGAGCATCGGCGCCGAGCACATCGGCCCGCAGGCGCGCCGCAACCTGGACATCACCGTGGTCGTCATGGACAACGGCATCTACGGCCTGACCAAGGGCCAGGCGTCGCCGACCACGGAGTTCGAGGTCGTGACCTCGACCACCCGCTACGGCAAGCTGGACGACCGCATGAAGCCGCTGGAGGTCTACCTCGGCCTCGGCGTCGGCTACATCGCGTCCGAGATGTCGTCACGCGTGAAGCAGTTGGGCGAGACGATCAAGGAGGCGATGGACCACCCCGGGTTCTCCATCGTCCACGTCCAGTCGCCGTGCACCACGTACAACGACACCTACGCCCTGCTGAAGGGTGACGAGAAGAAGGGCATCGAGCCCCTCGCGAAGCCGATCGATGAGTCGCACGACCCGAGCGACTTCATGGCGGCGCTGACGATCGCGCGCGGCAAGAGCGTGCCGATCGGTCTGCTGTACAAGCGCCCGGACAGCGTCCCCGCGCACGAGCGCCTCGCTCGCGCCAAGGAGCGCACGCAGCCGCGCGTCTCGACCGTCGAGCAGCTGCTCGCCAGCATGACGATCTAGCTCGCGCCAAACGAACGACATCGACGGGGCGGCCACCGGGCCGCCCCGTTCGTCTCTCCGGAGATCTGCAGCGAAGGCCACGCGATGAGCATCCAACGGCACGTGACGGTCGAGGGCGTCCGCCTCCGCTTCGCCGCCGCGCACATGGCGACGCTGGGCGACGAGCTGGAGCCGCTGCACGGCCACAACTACGTCGTCCGCTGCCGCGTCGAGGGCGACCTGACCAGCGACCAGTGGGTCATCGACTTCGGCGTGCTGAAGCGCGCTGCCCGCGAGGCGTGTGAGGCGCTGGACCACCGCTTCCTGCTACAGGAGCGCTCGACGCGCCTCGACATCGCGGGCGACGGAGAGGCGTGGGTCGTGCGGTTCGGTGCGCGGGAGTACCGCTTCCCGGCGTCGGACGTGGCCGCGCTCCCGATCGAGAACACCACGGCGGAGCTCCTCGCGGAGTGGATCGCGGATCGCGTGGATGCAGCGCTCACCGCGGGCGGCCACACCAACGTCACGCGGCTGAGCGTGGACGTCGAGGAGATGCCCGGCCAGGCAGGCGGCTACGCTCGCGACCGGGGCTAGCACGCAAACCGGCGCGCGCCGGCCTCGCAGTTCGCGAAGTCGCGTTGACACCGCACCCGGAGTTCGTAGGATCGAAGAGACGGTCGAGGAGGTCTGCGGTGCAGATCAACTGGGAAAACACGATCAACCAGATCTTCGGTGACATCCTCACCTGCCCGCGCTGCGGGAAGGACGAGGAGCAGCTGATCATTGGCTATTCCCGGAAGCCCTCGCTCAACAAGTACGCCCCACGCCACCGCAACTGCCCCCGCGGCGAAGAGTGCGACGCCCGCAAGCTGATCACGCTCTGCGAGGCCTGCGCCCGCCTCGAAGGGCTGCCCGGGTCGCCCGTGGGCGCCGCCGAGGCCATCGAGACGTACATGCTCGACTGCCGCCGCGACCTCGAAGAGTCGTTGGACTACATCGCCGAGTACTGGCGCGACGACTACGAGCTGGGGGCTGACGACCTGGACGCGCCGCTCGAGGAGATCGACCCCGACGTCTTCGGCGAAGAGACGACGTGGCGTCACCGCCTCGAAGAGGAGTACCTGCGCTACCACCGCGAGTTCCGCGACCGGAAGCGCCGCATCCCCAGCGCCGGCTGGCGTGCAGAATACGTCGAGGAAATCCGCGCGCTAGGGTACGACACCCTCCTCGGCGACTAGCCGTCCACCATGTCTCCTCGCAGCCGCTCACCGTTGCGCGCCGGCCTCGTCGTCGGTGCCCTGCTGCTCGTCCTCTTTGCCGGCGGGCTTGCCACCGGTTATGTCTACAAACATGAGCCCGTCCGCGACACTCTGGACGTGGTCGTATCGAGCAGCTCGTCCTCGACCGGCGCGCGGACCGTCAGCGGTACCGTCGCCAGCGTCGAGGGCGGTCGCCTGACGCTCACCACGGCCGGTGGCCAGGTCACGGTCACCCTCCCCTCTACGGCGCCCCTCGATGAACTGGTGCGCGCGACGGAAGGTCTGGCGGCGGGCACGCGCGTGAACGTCGGTGTGCAGTCCACGCAGTACGGGCTGGTGCTTACCGGCCTCGTGGCGGTCGAGGGCGGCCAGTGAGCCTCCCACCGCGCCTGGTGACGTTCCTGCTGGTGCTGGGCGCCCTGCTCGCGGTTGGCGGGGGCATGGTGCTCGGGATGACGCTGGGCGAGCTGGCCAGCCGACCGGGCCACAGCGACCTGGTCATCGAGAACCCCGCACTCGCCACGGGCGGGACGGAACCGATGCTCCAGTCCCCCGGCCGCTTCACCGGCTTCGACGGGCCGGGGAGTCTCGGTGGGGCCGCGGTGCGCGTGGGCACCGTCACGACGACGCCCGGCGCCGCCGCTGGAACGTTCGAGGTGACCTCCCAGGGCTCCAGCCTCGGCATCCGCACCACGTCGACGGCGCGCCTGTTCCGGCTACGCCGCGCGGCCGCACCGCTTCGCCCCGGTGACGCGGTGCTGGTGCGCATCGGCAGCGACGGCACGGCGACGGCGGTGCTGCGCGTGCCGCGCGATCTGAACGAGGGCGCGGGCCGCCCCTCGGCGACTCCGACCGCGAGCGGCACGCCCGGCGCCAAGAGCACCGCGACGACGGCCTCGACGCCAGCGCGCTGAGCGTTTGCCTACTCGGTGAGACGGAGCTGTGCGCTCGCGGAGCGGCGCATCGCGACACCCCACGACACGAGCAACGTCACGAGAACCACCGCGGAGAGCACGCCAACGCCGAGACCCAGCGCGAGCCAGTCGGTCTGCACGATGAACGGCGGCAGCACGCGCTCGCCGCGCTCAGTGACCTCGAGGAAGCTCAGCATCAGCGAGGCCACGGTGCGCCCGAGGACAAGCCCAACCGCCGCTCCGACGATGAGCACGAGGCCCCACTCCAGCAGCAGCCCTCGCAGGATCTGCGCGCTCGACGCACCGACGGCACGCAGCACCGCGAACTCCACGGCGCGTGCGCGCGCGCTCAGCACGAGCGTGACGACGACGCCGAGTGTCGTCAGCCCCAGCACCGCGAGGAACGCGACCGTGAGGATGCCGCTCCCCGCCGCCTGCAGCGTGGGATCCGAGTTCGTGTCGTCGAGCATCACCGACTCGATGCGCGCGCCGGTCTTCACCCGCAGCGGCGAGTCGACCTTCGTGAGCGCCGCGAGCGTCGCGCGGCGATCTTCGTTCGAGGCGGCGTCCTGGAAGCGCAGCCACAACTCGTTGGGCCGCCGCAGCTCGGGCGCGCCCACTGTGCCGGCGATCGACTGCAATTGCTCATCGTTCAGCACGACGAAGCCGCGCTCCGGGTCGAGCGTCGGAAACAGGTCGACGGCGCCGCGCACGAGGATGGGGATCTGCAGGCCGTTCAACACCGCCGTCGCCACGCCGCCCTCGGTCGTGCCGAGCGCGGCCATTGCGGATCGGTTCATCAGCGCCGACAGCGGCACAGCGGGGTCGTTGAGCGCGAGCATGCGGTCGTGCGCGGTGATCGTGGCGCTCCACTTCCACTCCGCAAAGCGCGCGCCCGAGGCGGGCTCGTTGCCGTCGATCACGCGGAACGTCTCCTCGCGCGTCGGCGCGCCGTAGAGCGACCACGCGAACGGCCCCTCGAAGTCATCGATCACCTGCACCCGCCCATCAGCAATCGCGGCGAGGCGATCGAGGTGCAGTGACCCCTCGCGCCGCAGGTCGGAGCCGACGCGGTCGCCCACGCGGAAGCCCACGAGCGTCATCGGACGCTTCACCAGCGCCGGGATCGGCGCAGTCGCCACGTTCCATCCCGCCGTGGTCTTCTCGGGCAGCACCAGCAGCGAGTCGGTGACGTCGCCGTCGGCGCCGCGGAAGCGCGCCTGGAACACGGAGCGGCCGAGGTTCTCGCTGCGTAGCCGGATGGAGATCGCGCTCGCATTGTCGGGCAGCGCGAGGCCACCGCCCGGGCGCACATCGCTCTGCAGCAGGCGGAGCATGTCGGCCATGGGACGCGCGGCGAAGTCCTCGCGGAACCACAGCATCGAGGCGGCGCGGGTCGCGTCGAGCGACAGCAGCGTGACGGAGTTGCCGTTCGGGCCGGTGAGCGTGCCGCGGTACACGGCTGCGGCGTCGGCAACGCCCGGCAGCGTCCGGATCTGAGGCAGCGCGCGCTCGGTGGCGCTGCGGTCAGGGCGATCGATCTCAGCACGCGCGCCCACGCCGGCCTCGTACCGCACGCGCTCGTCGAGCGAGCGGCCGACGGTCGGGCCGTACGAGGCGGCGAACGTGCCAACCGACACCGACATGACGAGGAGCAGCATCAATCGCGCGTAGGACGCCGGCGACCGTCCCGCGCGCCGCAGCCCGATCGCGACCGCGGTGCCCTTGAACAGCAGCAGCACAGCGACGCCGAGGCGCACGACCGGCGGGTAAAAGCGCAGCATCATCAGCGCGACCGCGAGCGTGATCACCAGTGGCGACAGCAGCAGCATGGGATCGGTGGACCAGCCGCCGACCGAGCCCGGATCGAAGACGGTGCCGCGGCGATCGAGCTGCCACAGCAGAAACGCCGCGAGCGCGACGAACCCGAAGTCGAGGTAGTAGCGCTCCACCAGCCCGCGCCCGGCCGGCCGGGCCTCCTCGCGCCGCACGCTGAGGATGCCCTTGCGCGCCACGAGGAACGACGGCAGCAGGATCGCGATCAGCGCGAGCGCCGCGCCCACCCCGCCCAGCAGCGCCGCCTCGGGAGTCACGCGTGCGACGAGCGGCGCGCCGCCCGTGATCGCGTGGAACGTGGGTGTGCGCCCGATCGCGGCGACGGTCTGCGCGGCGATCCACGGGCCGACGATCGCCGCCGGAATCGCGAGAACCGCGCCCTCCACGACGTGCAGGCCGACGAGTTGCGCGGTCGTCGCGCCGCGACTGCGGAGCACGCCGATCTCCTCGACCTGCCGCTCCAGCAGCATCGCCATGACCATCACCACGTAGTAGAGAACGATGCCAACGACCTGCAGCAGGATCAGCAGCAACGGCACCTGCGAGAAGGTCTGCGCCGTGTGAAAGCCCTGCAGCACGTCGAGCATCGTCAGCGACGCGGGTGCGATCAGGCCCAGCCGCTCGTTCACGTCCGCGCGCCACGCCGTCATGTCCGCGATCGCACGCGGGACGTCGGCGAGCGTCAATGCGCGCGCGTCCAGCACGAGGCCCGTGCGGTGACGGGTTGCCAGCTCCGGCATCCGAGCGGCGAACGCGCCCATGAATTGTTCGCGCGTGGTGAGCAGCGACATCGCGCGCTCCTCGGCGTTCGCGAAGTTGGCCGCGGTGTCCGCCGGGCTCAGGCCCTCGACACGCGCCGCCGAGGGCTGGTCGGGAACGCCCCAGCCGCCGCTGAACTGCTGCCAGCGCAGGTCACCCGCGTCCTTCGGCCGCACGAAGCCGACGATCGTCGCCGTTGCACTCAGCGAGGCGAACGTGCTCGGACGGCACGGGACCTCGTCCCGCGCGATCGAGGCGTCCTGCGACGGCGGCACCCGGACGCAGTCGTCCAGCGTAGGTCCCGCCAGCCGCACCACATCGCCGAGCTTCGCGTGGCGCTGGTAACCGTCGGCGAGCACGACCTCGATCCCCGCGCTCGAGGTGCCCGGCAGGCGCCCCTCCGTGACCTCGACGTTGCGTTCGAGGTCGGTGACCGTCGAGACGTACGCGCGCCACCGCTGGCGCAGCGGCTCGGGCTGGCGTGCGGTGACAGCGGTGGGTCGGGGCGGCGCTTCCGCCTCGTGCCCCACGAACGAGAGGTCGAGGCTGGGCGAGCGATCCTCGGTGACGATCGTGCCGAGCCAGCCGACGCGCGCCTCGGCGATCCGGGTGAGCGCATCGCGTCGTGCGCGGTCCACCGGGTCGCCCAGCAGCAGCCGACCGACCTCGAGGTAACCGACGCGATCGGCGGGCCGCGGCAGTTGTCGCTCGAGGCGGAAGTGCAGGCCGAGGTCGGTCATCGAGGCGGCGTAGATCGGGGTCGCGGCAAGCAGCGTGGCGGCGACCAGGACGCCTGCGGCGGCGACCAGCATGAGCCGCCAGTTCGCCGTGAGGCGCTGCAGAGCGAAGCGCCACCCCGCGAACAGATCTCCCACGCGCCACCCTCCGGCCCGGACTGCCCCGGCCGCGAGTGTATCGGAAAGTCGCCCTGCCCCGGGCCGCGGGGTAGCATGGAAGTGCGGGCGACGAAGGGACGATCGATGCGTGACTCGGACGGGCGACAGAACATGCGCCTCGCGATCGGCGCGGCCATCGCCGGCTTCGCGTGGGCGTACCTGCGCCACCACTCCAGCCCGCGGCGCACCATGCTCGCGCTCACCCAGGCGGCCGAATGGTTCGTCGCCTGCGGCGGGGCCGCGACCCTCCTCGACCTCGTGCGCGACGGGCTCGAGGCTGGTGAGGACGAGTTGACCGAGCGCGTGACGCACACCACGCAGACCGTCACGGACCACGCGGCCCGCTGACCGGAGTCCGCATTCGCTGGCGACCAACCTCGGGCGCTGGTACGTTGAGGCGACACACCGCAGCGCCGCATCCACCGATCGGAGAGCCCCATGCCCGCACCGTGGACCGCCTACGCCGAGGTCGTGGATCACATCTTCCGCGTCGTCCCTGACGCGACCCCGACGCGCTCGGACTTCCTCCAGATCTGCTACGCGAACGACATCTCGGACGACGTGGTGGACGGCTTCGACGCACTCCGCGAGGGCGTGATGTTCAAGAGCGCTGACGAGGTGCGTGACGCCCTCCAGCAGCTCGGCCAGATCGCGGACTAGATGACCGAAGACCCGTCGGCAGTCCTGCGCGAACAGGCGCGCGAGTGGGGTCGCGCACTGATCGGCGCCGCCCCGTGGGGAGACCTCGCCGAGCGCGTCACGCTGCTCGTGACCGCGCCCCCGACCGGCATCGACGCCGTGCCGAACAGCGTGTCATTGCTGCTCGCGATCGACACGCCGAGCGCGCGCGCGCTGCCACCGGAGTACCGCGCGCTGCTGACCGACGAGGCGATGGTCGAGCGCCGACGCGCGACGGCGACGATGCCCGCGCTCTCGCTGACGCTCACCACGGACAACGCCTTCGACCGCCTCCTGCAGTCGCTGACGCGGCGCGCCATGGAAGCGCGCTGGCAGGTCCGCCACAGCGAGGTAGTGAGCGACCGCTTGCACCGCGCCGAGAACTTCGCGCTGCGTGCCGGGATGCTGCCAGACGACGGCCCCGAGCGCGTGGTGCGCGGACTGTGGGTCGAGGCGCAGGCGGCAGCGCGCGCGTTCCCCTCGATCATGGGAGACCGCTACGAAGACGCTCTGCCCGCCGCGGGTGAACTGGTCGCAGCGCTGTGCCGCATCGCGTGCTTCGTGGACGACGGCGCGTACCCTGCGACGGAATGGCTGCTGCCCGCAGCCCGACCGACGCGCATCGGCAAGCGCGTCAGCACCTGGTTCGACGGCATCGCGCCCGCCCTCGGCGGCGACGAGGCAGCCGCGAGGCGCGTCGGTAGCAGCACCGAGCAGGTGCTGATCGAGGTGCAGGACGTGCTCTCCGAGCGCTACCGCAGCCGCCCGTGGCTCGCGGAGCCAGAGGTCTACACGCTCCGCACCCCGCGCTAGCCCGCCCGGCCCTTCGCTCCATGGATGCGCACGACGTCGACTGGCTCCGCAGCGACCACGGTGCCCGCGCGCTCGCCCGCGCCGCAGAGGGTGTCGCCTCCGGCCTGACCGAGCTCGCGATCCTCGACCGGCTGCGCCGCGACCTCACGCCCGAGCAGGCCCGCGCCGTGCTCGCCCTGATCGAGGGTCGCCGATCCGCCGCCACGAAGTTCGCAGACGCTGGCGCGCTCTTCTTCGACCGCGAGAGCGCCGAACAGGCCACCGCCGAGGCGGTCGCACGGCACACCGCCGCCCGCTTCGCCGGTGCCACCCGCATCGCCGACCTCGGCTGTGGCGCCGGTGGCGACGCGCTCGCGCTCGCGGCGCATGCGCCCGTGATCGCGGTGGACCGCGACCCGAGTCGCCTCGCCCTCGTGGCCGCGAACGCGCACGTGCGCGCCCTCCCGATCGAGGTCGCGGAGGCGAGCGTCGAGGCGTTCGTGTTACCGGGCGACGTCGATGCCGCCTGGCTCGACCCGGCACGCCGAGGCGACAGCGGGCGCGTGCGCGATCCCGAGCAATGGTCGCCGCCGCTCTCGGTGGCGGTCGCCATCGCCTCCGCCCTGCCGCGCGCGGGAATCAAGGTGGCGCCGGGCATCGACCTGGCGGCAGTCCCGGCCGGGTGCGAGATCGAGTTCATCTCGCACGAGGGCACGCTGGTGGAGGCGGTGCTGTGGTTCGGCGCGGCGGTCACCGCCCCGCGGCGCGCCACCGTGCTGGCGGCGGGCCTCGACGGCGCCGCGAGCCTCGCGGGCGCACCGGACACGGGTGCGACACCGATTCGCGCACCGGGACGCACCCTCTACGACCTCGATCCGAGCGTGGGCCGCGCCAGCCTCGTCGACATCGTCGCTCCGCTGCTGCATGCGTGGCGGCTTGACGAGCACACGGCGTACTTGAGCGGCGACGAGGCGCTCGACAACCCGTTCGCGCGGCGCTTCCGCATCGACTCGTGGATGCCGTTCGCTGAGCGCCGCCTCCGCGATGCGCTGACCGACCTCGGCGTCACCCGCGTCGAGGTGATGCGGCGCGCCTCGCCGGTGGACACGAACGCGCTGGAGACGCGCCTCAACCGCGCACTCGCCTCGAACCGATCGAGGTCAGGCGAGCAGCGCGTGCGCACGGTGGCGCTGACGCGCATGGGCGATGCACACATCGCTTTGATTGCGGAACGGGAGCGCTGAGCTTCTCCCCCCACACGCAGTCGGCAGGGGTTGGGATGAGCGGCTGACGCCGGCCTAGACGGCGGCGCTGCTCGCCGTCGGCGCGACCACCTCGTTGCCGAAAAACTCGTACAGCAGGCGCTGGCGGAGCGCGTCCACGCCGAGGCCGGTCGTCGCGGAGACGTAGAGCGTCTCCGTCTCCATGCCGAGCGGGTTCGCCTCGTCGAGGATCGCCAGGTCTGCCTCGGTCTCCACGGGGGAGCCGTCCGGCAGCACCATGCCATCGACTTTGTTCACGACACACAGCACCGGCGTATCGCCGATGCCGAGATCCTCGAGCGTCTCCTGCACGGTGTCGCGCTGGGCGTCCACGGCGTTCGCGGTGCCGTCGATCACGTGCACGAGCAGATCGGCGGTCTTCAACTCCTCGAGGGTCGCGCGGAACGCGGAGACGAGCTGCGTGGGGAGCTTCTGCATGAAGCCCACGGTGTCGGTGAGCAAGAACGCCTCGGACGTCCCGGAGCCGATGCGGCGCGTCACGGGGTCGAGCGTCGCAAACACGGCATCCGCGGCGTACACGTCCGCGCCGGAGAGCGCGCGCATGAGCGAGGACTTCCCGGCGTTCGTGTAGCCCACCAGTGCCACGACGGGCATCGCCTGTCGCTCGCGCCGGGTGCGCTGCAGCGCGCGCTGCTGCGTGACGGTCTTGATTTGCTTCTTCAGCCGCGCGATGCGCGTGCCGATGAGCCGGCGGTCCGTCTCCAGCTGCGTCTCACCGGGGCCGCGCGATCCGATCGCGCCCTCCATGCGCTCGAGGTGCTGCCACTGGCCGCGCAACCTCGGCAGGAGGTACTCGTGCTGTGCGAGCTCGACCTGGAGCGACGCCTCACGCGTCTGGGCACGCGCCGCGAAGATGTCGAGGATCAGCGCCGAGCGGTCGAGCACCTTCACCTTCAGAGCGCCCTCGAGGTGGAGCTGCTGCGAGGGTGAGAGCGCGTCATCGAAGACGACAAGCGTGTACTTCGTCTCCTCGCGCGCCGCGACGATCTCCTCGAGCTTGCCGGAGCCGATGTACGTGGCGGGGTCGATGCGCGCGCGGCGCTGCGTCATGCTACCGACGACGATGCCGCCGGCCGTGTCCACGAGGCGCCCGAGCTCCAGCATCGACTCGTCAAGCGACATCCCCTCGCGCGAGCCGCGATCGACGCCGACGAGGAACGCGCGCTCTTGCGTCGTGCCCGTGCCGTGCGAGGTGCCGCGCTTGCCGCCGTTGCGGCGCTCGCCGCGACCACCGCGCCCGTTCGAGTACTCGTTCTTGTACTCGTGCGGCGCTTCGGATGAGTCGTCGGCGGAAGAGTCGGGGGGGAATGAGATGGGCGGTCTCCTGCTCACGCTGTGTGATCACAGTGTACGCGCGGGGAACAGACGTCGATGCGCCCGCCCCGCGCGTCCCGCGTCACGAATGCGCTACAGCACCTTCTCGCCGCGCGCGTAGGCGGACAGGCGCTTCAGGGCTTCCTCCAGGCGGTCGTCCGGGACGGTGAGCGAGATGCGGATGTAGCCCTCACCCGACTGTCCGTAGGACATGCCCGGCGTCACGACGACGCCCGTGGCGTCGATGAGGCCCGCGGCGAACTCGGCGCTGGAGCGCTGGCCCTCCGGGAGGCGCGCCCAGACGTAGAGCGACGCCTTCGGCGGGTCGAGGCGCAGGCCGAGCTCACGCAGCACCTCGACGACACGGTCGCGGCGGCGCTGGTAGATCGCGTTGTGCACGGCCATCGTGTCGCGTGGGTCATCGAGGGCGGCGATCGCCATCTCCTGGATCGCCTGCGGGATGCCGCTGTCGAGGTTCGTCTTCACGCGCGTGAGCGCGTTGATCACGGTGGCGTTGCCGACGGCCATGCCGACGCGCCAGCCGGTCATGTTGAACGCCTTCGAGAGCGAGTTGAACTCGATCGCCACGTCTATCGCGCCGGGCACCTCGAGGATGCTCGTGGGCTCGTACCCGTCGTAGACCACATCGGCGTACGCGAGGTCGTGCGCGATGACGACATCGTTCGCCTTCGCCCACGCCACGGCGCGCTCGAAGAAGGCGCGGTCGCACACGGCGCCGGTCGGGTTGTTCGGGTAGTTCAGCCAGAGGATCTTGGCGCGGCGGGCCGCCTCGGCCGGGATCTCGTCCAGGCGCGGCAGCCAGCCGTCCTCCTCGCGCAGCGGGAGCTTCACGGTCTCGCCACCGGCGAACATGGTGCCGATCTCGTACACGGGGTAGCCGGGATCGGTGATGAGCGAGACGTCGCCCGGGTTGATCAGGCACAGGGGGAGGTGGCCGATGCCCTCCTTGGAGCCGATCAGCGGGACGACCTCCTTGTTCGGGTCGAGCGTCACGCCGTGCCTCGTCTGGTACCAGCGCGCGATCGACTGGCGGAGCTCCGGCAGGCCGTCCGACTCCGGGTAGCGGTGGTTCGCCGGCTTGTCCGCCGCCGCCTTCAGCACGTCGATGAGGTACGAGGGCGTCGGGATGTCGGGGTCACCGATGCCGAGCGAGATCACATCGACGCCGGCGGCGCGTTTCTGCGCGATCATCTCGGAGATGCGGGCGAAGAGGTACGGCGGCAGTTGCTGCACGCGCTGCGCGAGTTCCATCGATGAGTCTCCTGCAGGGAACGAGGTCGTTGCTGAGTCGTTGCTTACAAAGCTGCGGGCCTCGCGGCCCGCAGGTCTGGATCGAGGCGGGCCGGCATCCCGGCACGACCCTCGACGCGATTAGCGCCAGTCGCCGAAGCGCGCCTTCACGCCGCCGATGCGGCGCGTCTCGCGAGCGGCGGCGATCGCCGCCTCGTCCACGGAGCGGCGGAATTCGATGCCCGACCGGAAGTGCCGGAAGCCCAGGTCCGAGCACACGCGGAGCGCCTGCCGGATGTCCGGGCGCACGCGCAGCACGGCGCGGGTCGCCTCCTTCGATGCGAGCTGGTACGCGGCCGCGGCGAGGACGAGCTTGCCGTAGCCGTTCCCCCAGTGCTCCGGCGCGACGGCAGCAGTCAGGATGCGCCCCTCGGCCCGTTCGACCTCACTGTTCAGCGCGAACGCCGCGATCTCGCCGTCCGCGACCAGGACGCCGGCCCAGGCCGCCTCGTTCACCATCGCGTCGAACGAGCGGTCACCGTCGGCGTAGTCGCCGTAGGCGGCCTGCCAGATCTCGCGCAGCCGGTCGATGTCGTCGTCACCCGCGCGGCGCATCGACACGCCCTCGGGGAACTCCGGCAGCGCGACGGTGTCGAGCGCCGGGTGCGCCATCTCCATCCACTCCGCGAAAAGCGCGAAGTCGGCGTCTCGCAGCAGCGGATCGAACCAGTCACGGTTCACGACGTTCACGAGGTCCATGACCACGTAGTCCGCGACATCCGCGCTGATCTCTTCCTTCATCGCCTCGAAGTGGCGCGGGAACAGCGACCGCATCTCCTCGATGCTCTCGTAGGCCCAGTACAGGCGGAGCTGGCCCTGGTCCGGAACCAGCAGCATCTCGCCGCCGTCACTCTGCAGGTGGACGGCGCCCTCGGCGTCCATCAGCGCACGCCACTCCCGAGGGCGGACGGGGGCGTTGCGCAGGGTCCACGGCGACGCGGATTCGATCAGCCGACGAGATTCGTTCAACGTGTCCACTCCGACTCGAAGACGCGCACGGCGGGGCCGGTGAGGCTGACCGCATCGTGGCCGTTCCACTCGATTTCCAGGGTGCCACCGGGCACACGCACATCCACGCGGTCATCGACCTCGCCGCGCAGACGCGCAGCGACGACGACGGCGCACGCGCCTGAGCCACAGGCCATGGTCTCTCCCACGCCGCGTTCCCACACGCGCATGTCGATGTGCGCGCGGTCTACGACGCGCACGACCTCGTAGTTCGTCCGCTGGGTGAACACCGCGTGGTGCTCCATCAGCGGACCGATGCGATGCAGCGGGTAGTCCGCTGGTGCGCCGTCGATGAACTGCACGGCGTGCGGGTTGCCCATCGACACGATCGCGACGTGCTGCGTGGAGTCGCCCTGCGCGTC
This sequence comes from Chloroflexota bacterium, assembly GCA_947479915.1. Lineage (GTDB taxonomy): Bacteria > Chloroflexota > Dehalococcoidia > UBA2979 > UBA2979 > SHYQ01. The sequence goes on along the minus strand of CANKAU010000019.1, from coordinate 20,097 downwards.
CGTGGTCGTGACCGGCAGGTCGAGGACCGGCGCGGCCGCCTCGACGTGCACGCCCGAGGCGGCGGGCGCGAGGTCCGGGACGGCAGCGGTCACCTGCACGCGGGCGACGGTGCCGTCCTCGCCACGGAAGGCGTGCACGGGGATGACGCCGGGGCCGGTCTCCACGGTCATGCGCCCGTCCGGCGCCTCGACCAGCCCGCGGTCGATCGAGAACTTCGTGAAGCAGCGGATGCCGTTGACGCACATGACGCCGTCCGAGCCGTCCGCGTTGAAGATCCGCATCTTGCGGTCGGCCGTCTTCGACGGCTGCACGAGGATCAGCCCATCCGCGCCCACGCCCATGTGGCGGTCGCAGACCTGCACGGCGAGCGCCCCCCACGCCTCGTCCGAGGCGGCGAGGTCGTCGGTCTCAACCACAACGAAGTCGTTGCCGGCGCCGTGCATCTTCCAGAACGAGAATGGTGCGTTCACTGGACTCTCCATCCCGCTATCCTACGGGCCCGCGCGCTGCTCTCTCAATAGCATCAACCGCCGCCGCCAGATTCGACCCGTCCACCCACTCGATCCTCGGGTCGTCGTCGCGGAACCAGGTCGCCTGCATCCGGATCAGCCGGTGGGTTGCGATCTTCGTCCGGCGCACCGCCTCGGCCGTGTCACACTCCCCGTCGAGGACCGCGAGCGCCTCCCGGTAGCCGATGGAATCGAGCGCCGGGTAGCCGCGCCCGTGCCGCTCCACCACGCCCCGCGTCTCCTCGACCAGCCCGGCGGCGAACATCGCCTCCACGCGGGCGTCGGCGCGGGCGTGGAGCGCCTCGCGCGGCCAACGGAGGCCGACCACGGCCCAGGTGAACCCGGGGTCACGAGGCGTGAGCGGCGGCACGGGCTTCCCCGTGACCTCCACGATCTCCATCGCGCGGATGACGCGGCGCACGTTCATCGGATCGATGCGCTCCGCGGAAGCAGCATCCACGGCCGCCAGCCGTGCGTGGAGGGCCGCCGCGCCATGCTCCTCGGCGTAGGTCTCGAGGTTCGCTCGCACCGCCTCGTCGGGCGGCACCTCCGGCACGTCCCACCCGTCGAGGAGCGCCCAGACGTACTGCCCGGTGCCGCCGACCACCAGCGGGAGTCGGTCGCGGGCCCACGCGCCCTCGATCGCCTCCCGCGCCTCGCGGAGCCAGTCCGGGAGCGACCACGGGGCGCCCGGGAGCACGGTGCTGACGAGGTGGTGCGGGACGGCGGCGAGCTCAGCCTCGTCGGGTGCGGCGGTGCCAATCAGCATCTCCGCGCGCAGCTGACGGGAGTCGGCCGACACGACCTCGAGCGGGACACGTGCGGATGCCGCGACCGCGACGGCGGTCTTGCCAGAGGCCGTCGGCCCGACGAGCACGACGACGTGTCGAGGTGACATGAAGACGGTGCGCGTCGCCTAGGCGACGAACGCCCGGCAGATCGCCTCGAACGCGGCGCCATCGAGTGACGCGCCCCCGACGAGGACGCCGTCGATGTCGGCACCCGCAGCGAAGCCGGCGGCGTTGCCCGCGTTCACGGAGCCGCCGTACTGGATGCGGCAGGCGTCAGCGCTCGAAGCGTCGAAGCGCTCGGTCAGGATGCGGCGCACCATCGCGCAACGCTCCTGTGCGTCCTCGGCAGTGGCGGCGAGGCCCGTGCCGATCGCCCAGACCGGCTCGTACGCGACGACGAGGTCACCCGGGAGCGCGTCGAAGCCCTCGAACGCACCGGTGATCTGTCGGCGCAGCACCGCTTCGGTCTGGCCGCCCTCGGCCTCCTCGCGCAGCTCGCCGATCGCGAGGATCGGGTGCAGGCCGGCTTCGAGGACGGCGCGCAGCTTGCGGTTGGTTGCCTCGTCCGTCTCGCCGAAGACGTGGCGGCGCTCGGAGTGGCCGATGATCACCTGCGTCGCGGTGCCCACGAGCATGGGCGCGCTGACCTCGCCGGTGAAGGCGCCCTTCGGCTCCCAGTACACGTTCTGCGCGCCGACCTCGATCGACGATCCACCGAGGACGTCCGCGGCGTCGCCGAGCCACGCCGCAGGCGGGCACACGACCACTTCGACGCCGGCGAGAGCATCCAGGCGCGTACGGAGGTCGCGCAGCAGCGCCTGCGCCTCGACGCGGGTGGTGTTCATCTTCCAGTTCCCGCCGATGACGGGCGTGCGCGCCACGATTACGCCCCGTACTTCGCGAGGCGACCGGCGTGGGCGAAGGCGATCGGCAGCACGTCCTTCGCGAGGATCGTGCCGATCTCGCCCATCGCCGCCTGCGACTCCGAGAAGCGCGTCACGCTGTCCGTGCGCACCAGGTCGCCCCAGATCAGCAGCGGCACCGGGTGCCACGAGTGCGCGGCCATGCTGGCGGGCGTCGAGTGGTCACCGGTCACCACGAGGACGTTCGGCTTCAGGTCCAGCAGACCGGGCAGCGCCTGGTCAAAGGCGGTGATCGCCTCCTGCTTGCGGCGGAAGTCACCGTCCTCGCCGGCACTGTCGGTGTACTTGTAGTGCACGAAGAAGAAGTCGTAGTCGTTCCAGTGCTTCTTCACGAGCTCGATCTCTTCGGCGAAGTTGTGCGCGCCCTCGATCGAGTCCATGCCGCAGAGCTTGGCGACGCCGCGGTACATCGGATAGACGGTGACGGCGGCCGCGCGGAGCTTCCACAGCTCGGGGAACGGCGGCATGTCCGGTCGAGGCGACCAGCCCCGCAGCAGCACGCCGTTGCCGCGCTCGCGCCCCTTGAGCATCGCCTCGGCGGCAGCGATCCATTGCTGCGCGAGCTGGGCGGTGCGCTCACCGGCCGGCGAGGTCGCCGTCGCCTTGATCGGCGCGACGCCTTCCTTCTGCGGGTCGGTTTCCACCAACTGGTCGCTCAGTCCCTCGCCCCGGAGGACGAGGACGAAGCGCTGGTCCTGCACCGGCTCCACGAAGACCTCGACGCCCGGAAGCTTGATCTCCCGGAGCAGCGCGCAGACCTCCGCCGTCTGCTCGGTCGGCATGCGGCCGGCGCGGCGGTCGGTGATCAGCCCGGCATCGTCGAGGTTGCAGAGGTTGCCGCGTGCGGCGATGTCGTTCGGCCCCAGTTCGAAGCCGATGCCGGTGCCTTCCAGCGCACCTCGGCCGATCTCGTAGGTCAGCGGGTCGTAGGAGAAGAGGGCGATGTGGCCGGGACCCGAGCCGGGCGTCACGCCGTGGCCGACCGGCAGCGTGCGACCGACGCTCCCCTGCTCTGCGAGGCGATCGAGGTTCTTGGTGTCGGCTTCCTCGAGCTCGCTGCGGCCGCGAGGGCCGGGCAGGCCGCCGAGGCCGTCGAGGACGCAGAGGATCACCTTCGTGTCGGCCGGCTGGGACAGGCGCCGGATCAGGTCGAGCTCCATGGGGTTCCTCCGCTGGGCGAACGTTCGGTCAGGCGAGCACGTACTCGCGGGTTACTTGTCGAGGAGCACCGCGACGCCGGGGAGCTCGATGCCCTGCAGCATCTCCAGCGACGCCCCGCCGCCCGTGGACACGTGTGAGATGCGGTCGGCGACACCGGCGCGCTGCACGGCCGCGGCCGTCTCGCCACCGCCGACGACGGTGATGGCGTGCGGGAGGAACGCGAGGATCCGCGCGATCTCGATCGTGCCGCGGTCGAACGGCTCGCGCTCGAAGAAGCCGAGCGGCCCGTTCCAGACCACGGTGTTCATGTCCTGTAGCGCTTCGCGCATGTCCTCGATCGTCTGCCGACCGATGTCGAGGATGCGGAAGCCGGGGGGCACGCGGTGCACAGAGACGGTGTTCACGCGCTCCCCGCCCGGGTCGGCGATGACGACATCGGTCGGGATGATGAGACGCAGATCGTCGCGCTGGGCGGCGATGCGCATCACCTCGAACGCGTCGTCGATGCGGTCGTTCTCAACGAGGGACGCGCCCACGTCAATGCCCTGCGCCTTCAGGAAGGTGTTGGCGATCCCGCCGCCCACGCAGATCAGGTCGGCGTGGTGAGCGAGGTTCTCAAGAATCGCGATCTTGTCAGCGATCTTCGCGCCGCCCAGGATGATGGCGAACGGGCGCTTCGGCTCCTCCGCGACCTTGCCGAGGTACTCGAGCTCGCGCTCCATGAGGAGCCCCGCGACGGCCGGCAGGTGCTGCGCCACGCCGACCACGGACGCGTGCGCGCGGTGCGCGGTACCAAAGGCGTCACACACGAAGATGTCCGCGAGGGAGGCGAGCTGTCGCCCGAACTCGGGGTCGTTGTCCTCTTCCTCGGCGTGGAAGCGCACGTTCTCGAGCAGGATCACATCGCCCGGCTGCATCGCGGCGACGGCCGCCTCGGCCTCGGGGCCGACGCACGTGCGGATCGCCTTCACTTCCTGGCCGAGCAGCTTGCCGAGGTGCTCGGCGACGGGAGCGTTCCGAAGCTCCTCGACGACGCGACCAGCGGGACGACCGCGGTGCGAGCAGGCGATGATCTTGGCTCCGGCCTCCTGCAGCGCGCGGATGGTCGGCACGGACTCACGCAGGCGCATGTCATCGAGAATCTGGCCGTCGTCGAACTGGACGTTGTAGTCCACGCGGAGGAAGACGCGTTTTCCGGTCAGGTCGATGTCGCGGATCGTCTGCTTGTGCATCAGTACCTCCGGCGAGGTCGCCCGGAATGCCTCCGGGAGAGTGCCCGGATTGGAAGAGTGCGGTCGCCGGGGAGGCAGCGTGGGGATGGCCGGATCATAGGGGGCGCGTCTGGTTGGCGGCAACGCGCGGAGATGTCGCAAACGAGCGGGCTAGAAGTCGCGGCCGACCAGGATTCTCGCGAACTCCGTGCAGAGCCGCATCGCGTTCTCATCTACCCCGGCGGCCCGGAGGGAGTCCAGCGCGGCGCGCTCCTCGGCGGCGGCCATCGCCTCCGTGACCGCGCGCGCGTCCCCCGCCTCCACCAGCGCCCGCAGTGCCGGCACGTCCGCCGAGGCCCCCGCCCGGTCCTCGTAAGCCGCGCGGAGGCGGGCCCCCTCGGCTCCCGCCATCGCGACGATCACCGGGTAGGTCATCTTGCGGGAGGCGAGGTCGTCGCCAACGGGCTTGCCGGTGACCGCCGGGTCGCCCCAGATACCGAGGACGTCGTCCACCGCCTGGAACGCCAGCCCGATGCGCCGACCGAACTCGCGGTACGCGTTCACCACCTCTTGCGAGGCCCCCGCGAGCAATGCGCCGATAGCAAACGGCGCGGCGAACATCGCCGCCGTCTTGCCGCCCGCCATGCTCAGGTACTCGGGGAGCGTCACGTCCGCGCGCTCTTCGAACGAGATGTCGAGGTACTGGCCCTCCACCAGCGCGAGGCACGCCTCGTGCAGCTCGCGCGAGGCGGCAAGGACACGCGCCGGCTCCGCACCCGCCGCGTCGAGGCGGTACATGGCGAGGTGAGCGAGCGTGAACATCCCATCGCCGGCGTTGATCGCCTGCGCCACCCCCGCGAAGGTCCACACGGTGTCCCGCCCGCGGCGGGTGTCGCTGCGATCCTCGACGTCGTCGTGAAGCAGCGAGAAGTTGTGGATCAGCTCGACGGCGGCGGCGGCCGGGAGCGCGGCCTCGGCGCGGCCGCCGCAGAGCTCGGTCGCGAGGAGCAACGCGAGCGGGCGCAGCATCTTGCCGGGCGAGGCGGTCACGGGCTGCCCAGCGCGATCCTCCCAGCCCAAGTGGTAGCGCATCCACGCGTACAGACCGGTGGGAGTGTCGCCGATGACAGCGCGCATCTCCTGCTGCACCAGCGGCCGATAGCGCGCGCCGAGATCTTCGAGGTTGCTCGCGAACGACGTGCTCACGCACCGCCTCCCGGGACCAACGACAGCCGGGACTCCGCGGCGGCGGCGATGGCGGCAGCAGAGAACAGCAGCGGCCGCTGCCGCCCCGCGAGGTAGTCCGGGATGCAGTCCAGATACCTCGGGTGGCCGGGGATGCCGGAGTTGCCCGTGGGCAGGATGAATGTGGAGCGGTCGAAATCGGCGAGGTCGATGACCTGCCGGTAGGCCGGCGCGATCTCGGCATCCTTCGCGCCCTCGCGCGCGTCGTGCAGCGTGTACGCCGCCTGCTGCACGGTGTTCACGTCGCCACCGAAGGGGAACGGCCCCGCGCCGAACACACGCCCCAGGCCCGGCAGCGCGGCCAGCGGGTGCGAGGGGCGGTACTGCAGGAGCGCGCCCCAGCGCCACTGCCGCGCGTCCTGTCCGAGCTGGGCACGAAGGAATTCCACGGCGCGCGCGGCGGCCCCCGCCAGCTGGCGGTCGCGATCCTCGATGCCGTCGAACCACGGCTCGTGCGCGCGCTCGGCGGCCTGCACGATCTGGCCTTGCATCCGATACACGTACGACGACGAGGACGAGGTCGCTCCCGGCACGCCCGCCCCCAGCACGAGCGGTGCCTCGACGCCGGCGACACGCTGCGCCAGCGACCGGGCGAGCGCCTCGTACGTCACCGAGGCGATCGCCGCGCCGGCGCTCTCCGGCTCGAGTCGGCCGTCCCACCGCTCGAGGATCGGCCCTTCGGGCTCCGCCACCGCCCCGCGCGCAATCAGCAGGTCGCGCAACCGAACGAGGTGCGCCGAGTATCGATCGACCTGGATCGCCTGGAACGATGCGACGTGATGCTTCTCGCGCGATGCGAGCAGACCAACGATGCGCTCGGCGCGTCGTGGCTCGCACCACTCCTCGCCCAGCTCGGCCTCCACGCCGGGCGCCTGGTTCGCGCTGACGATCACGCCTGAGGGCGGATCCACGAGGCGCGGCATCTCGTCGGCGGCGAGCGCCTCGGACGGGCCAGGCGAGGTTGCGCCGTTCGCGGGCAGCAGCCCGTCGCCGGCCTCGCGGCGCGGCACGCGACCGACCATGCGGTAGCCCACGCGGTTCTGGACGTCCGCGAACACGAAGTTGAACGTCGTCCCCGGCCACGTCTCCACCGCCTGCTCGAACTCATCGAGGTCGCGCGCGCGAGCCATCGCAAGGAACGGGTGCACGAGGTCGCCCGCCTCCAGCGCCGTAGAGCGGAGCGCGATCCCGCGCGTCTCCCCGACGAACGCGGGGCCGATCAGCGGTCCGTGCCGCGTCACGCGTACGCGCTCATCGACCGGGTCGCCGTCACTGACGCGGATGCGCTCCACGCGTTCCTCGACCGTCGCCCAGCCGTCCGGGGTGCGGTAGCGCGTGGGGTCGGCGGGGTCGAACTCCTCGACGAAGCAGTCGGAGACGTCGGCCATGCCGGCAGTGATGCCCCACGCGACGTGCTCGTTGTGACCGATCGCGATGCCCGGGACGCCCGCGAAGTCGGCACCCGCGGCCTTCAGCCGCTCGCCGGAGACGTGGCTGACGTGCAGTAGGCCGGGCAGTCGAGGCTGGAGGTGCGGGTCGGACGCGAGCAGCGGCGCCTGCGTGACGGTGTGGCGCCCGGTGACGGCCCATGAGTTCGAGGCCGCGCCGGGCGGCATGCCGGCGGCGACGGCGGCGCGGTACGCCTCCAGCAGCCGGTCGGCGGCGTGGACGTGGGGGCGCCCGGTGGTGGTCGTGCCACCTCGAGGATGCACCGGTTCGATCGACGCGGCGCGGTCGACGCCCAGCGAGCGGATCAGGCGCTCGCGCAGGAGCTCGGTGTCCCAGTTGCCGCCGAAGCCGAACAGGATGAGCCGCCCGACCAGCAGCGAGTCCTCGGGACGCCATGGCGGCGGCGTCCCGCCGAAGACCTCGTACTCGGGCGGCAGCGCGGGCAGCGTGCGGATGCCCTCGTTCACACCGCGGGCGTAGGCCTCGACCAGTGAGCGGTCATCGTCGGACGCGGCGGCGAAGTCGCGCATCGCGGCGGCGTCCAGTCCGAGGCGCACCATGAAGCGGTCGCTGCCCAGCGCCCGCGCGCCGGCGACCTCGGCCAGCCGCCCGGCGGCCACGCGGCGCAGGAGGTCCATCTGGAACAGCCGGTCCTGCGCGTGGACGAGCCCCTGGCCGAACAACGCATCAGCATCGGTCTGGGCGAAGACGTGCGGGACGCCGTGGGTATCGCGGATCACGTCGATCGGTGCGCTCACGCCCTGCACGCGCAGGACGCCGTCGACCTGGGGGAAGCCGCGCCGGGTCGCCGCCGCGATCGCGGATCGGCCGAGGCCCCGCACGAGGCCCAGCGTCGCGCGTGCCCGCCCGGCGATTCCCATCGTGGCGGTCGCCTAGTCGGCGCTCGAGGCGGCGTGCGCCGCGTCGTCGATCGCCTGCACCTTGCCCAGGCGGCGGACGTTGCGCTCACCGCCATCGAACTCGGCGAGGCGGAAGGCGCGCATGATCTCGGAGGCGTGGCCGCGGCCGATCGCCCACGCGCCCATGCACAGCACGTTCACGTTGGTGTGCTCGCGCGCGCGCTTCGCGGAGAACACGTCGTGGCAGACTGCGGCGCGGAGGTTGTGCACCTTGTTCGCCGCGATCGAGGGCCCCACGCCGTTGGAGCAGATCAGGATGCCAAAGTCGAAGTCGCCGGCGGCGACCTCCTGCGCGAGCGGGATCGCCACGTCCGGGTAGTCCATCGACTCGGCGGAGTTGGTGCCGAAGTCCTTGACCTCGTCGCCGAGGGCGACCAGTTCGTCGCGGAGCAGGTTCTTCAGTTCGAACCCGGCGTGGTCAGAGCCAATCGCGACGCGCATCCGCTGGTCTCCCGGTGGTCGGAGGTGGGCTGGTATTGGGGACGCCCATCGTATCGCGAAGTACGCGCTGGATCAGGTTCCCGTAGTATTCAGGCGAGGAGCCCCCATGCCCGGCCGAGGTCTGTCCGTGCTGCTGGTGCTCCTCGCCGTCGCCGCGGGCGCGTGCGGACCGCAGCCCTCGTCGTCCTCGCCATCAGAGCGGACACCGCTCGCGATCCCCTCCGTCTTCACTCCACCTCCGGGCGCGCCGACCTACGTTCCGCCAACAGCGGCCCCGACGCCCCTGGCCGCAGCCCCGGCCTGTGCCGCGACCCTTGACGCCGTGCCGTTTCGGACGCACATCCCGTTCGAGCGAAAGGCGCTCGCGGCGCTCGACTACTTGAACGCCGGAGGCCGCCCCGACGCCCTACGCGCCGCGCTGACGTGCTGGGGCAACATCGGCAACGCCCCGCCCGGCGACTTCCCCTACGGCGCGGTCGAGGAGGTCGATCTCACCGCTGATGGGACACCCGAGCTGGTGGTCGCGATGGGTGACTCGGACTCGAAGCAGCGCTTCCCGCCCGGCCGCGTCCTGATCTTCGAGCGCTCCGGCCCGACCCACGCGATCCGCTTCGACTCGGACACCCTGAAGCTCGGCCGCTTCGCCGGTGCGCCTGCCCTACTGCCGCTCATCGATCGGAACGGCGACGGTGCCGCAGACCTCGCCTACACAGGCCGCTACCTCGGCGCCAACACGGGGAGCCTAGAGGTGGTGGTGGTCGGTCGGTCGGGGCCGGCCGCTCCCTTCGACGCGCTTCTCGAAACCGGGATGAACTTCGGTCGGCTGACGATCGACCAGCGCCCAGACGGCACTTCGAGCTTCGTGCTGACCGGCGGGCCGATCAGCGGCAACTACGGGCCCCCGCGCGATCGGCGCGTGACCTACGCGTGGGACGGACAGAAGTTCGCGAAGGAATCCGACGTACCGGCGGAGCCCCGCGACCAGTGGGACGACCTCTGGGTGGCGTACGACGCGGACGAGGCGGCGAAGGCCGGTCGCTACGACGAGGCGATCGAGGGCTACCGCTACCTCGAGGGGCGCGCGATCGCTTCCGGCGCGAACGCTCGGGCAGCCGACCTCCGCACGTATGCACGGTTCCGGCTCATCCTCGCGTACCTCGCGACAGGCGACCGCGCGCCGGCGAACGCGCTTGCACCGACGTTCACCTCGACCGCCGCGCAGCAGGCGACGCCCGGCTCCGCCCTCGCCTTCGGCGCGGCGTTCATGGCGTCGTATCAGGTCGACGGCAACGTCGCGAAAGCGTGTGCGGCGACGATCGGGGACGGGGCGATCTTCGATCGCCAGACCGTGATGGCGAACCGCTCCTCTTGGCCGGAGGACTTCCGCGCGCTGGTGGTGCTGTCGTACTTCAACTACAAGCCGAAGGACTTCTGCCCGTTCGGCTAGCCCGCGCTACTCCTCCGCGTCGAGGTCGGCCGCACTGATCGGGCCTGCGCGGAGGATGCGTGCTCGGGGGCCGGTGAGGTCCACCACCGTCGAGGGCGCGCTGCTGTTCCGAGTCCCGTCGTCGAGGATGACGAGGTCGTCGCCGAACGCGGCGGCAACCTCGGCGGCGGTCGTCGCGGCCGGCTCGCCGTGGCGGTTCGCGCTCGTGACGGCGAGGACGCCTCCGCAGGCGCGGATCACCGCGCGGGCGAGCTCGTCGTCTGGCATGCGCACGCCGATCGTCGCCGCCTCGGTCACCACGGGCGGGACCAGGCCCGCGGGGCGGGCAAGCACGACCGCAGTGAGCGCGCCGGGCCAGAACCGGGCGATGCGGTCGAGGGTGCTGGCGCTCTCCAGGTACTCACGAACCGCCTCCACGCTGTCCACGAGGACGGCGATCGGCTGCTGCTGCCCACGCCCCTTGAGGTCGATCAGCGCGTTCACCGCCTCCGCCGAGTTGGCGAGCGAGGCGAGCCCGTAGACCGTGTCGGTCGGAATGGCGACGACGCCACCGGCAAGGAGGTGGGCGACGACCTCGTCCAAGCGGTCCGGGGGAAGGATCGGCAAGGAGAACCCGTCCACTAGTCCGGCAGGATTGCCACTAGCCTCGCGCCACCGAGCGGCAGCGTCCAGATCTGCGCGGCGCGATCGATCAGGAAGTTCGCGTCGTCATTGCCGGAGCGGCGTGCCAGGACAGCGCCCGAGCCGTCCGGAAGCCAATCGACTGCCCGGAACGCATCGCCCGGCTGCGGGAAGTGCCGCGTGCTGGCGAGCACTGTGCCGTCCGATCGTGACAGCACGACGAGGTCGGTCCCGGGAGCATCGTAAGGCGCCCCGGCCACCTTGCAGTGCACCCACGAGGTGACGGTCTCGCCAGTCGGGCGGGCAGCAATGCCCTCCATTGAGCATTCATACCCGCTCGGCTCGGGGAGGGCGCTCTTCGCCCCGGTGACAATGTCGTACCAGAAGAAGTTCCGGCCCGGGTCGGAGTAGCAGTTGCCATCGTCCCCCGGCACGCTACTCCCGCGCCATGGGGGAGCGGGCCTGAGGCACAGCGGAATGCGGGTGCCGGGCCGCTCGGTCTGACTTGGATCGAACACCCACGTCACCACGGGTTCATAGGAGATCCCGCGCGATAGCAGAACACCTCCGTCCGGGCTCCAGAAGGGCGACACATGCGTCACGCACGTTTGGACGATCGTGCATGCCCTATCGCGCCAGCTCACGTGCGGCGCGACCCGGTAGTCCGCGCCGGTGGGCAGCACGCGTAGCCGCAATCCGGTGTCGTCGACGTATGCGACCGAAACACCGTTCGGCGATACCGCGGCCTCGCCGAGGCGGGTCGGCCCGTACGTGAATAGCCGCTCCGGTGCCTGAGCGCGCTCGTCGAATCGCACGATGGACAGCGTGTCCTGCGGCGCGCGCTCACTCACGAAGAACTCGGTCAAGGCGCCTCGACGGGCTGCTCCGACGAAAGACCACGGGGTGGCAGACGACGCCGCGTAGATGCGCCGGTCCTGCGCCGGATCCGCGAGCGAGACGATCCAGAGACCGTCGTTCTTCCTCACGAGGAACCGGCCGGCCGGGCGGACCTCACCCTGAGTCGGAATCGGTGGTCCGGGGGTCGGATACAGACGCGGTGGGGTCGCCGCAACGGTCGTCACGGGGCTCGGCGTCACAGTGCTCGTCGCCACCTGAACGGTCGGGTTCGGCGGCGGAGTCGCCTTGGACGATCGGTCGCATCCGGCGAGCGCGCTGCCGAGCACGAGCGCCACGAGGAGCAGACGCGGGCCGATTCGGCGTTCCATCGCATCCTCGAGAGCGCGCGTAACCCTGCGGCAGTTCGTTGACCCGCAGGATAGCCGCCGATACCATTCGTACCTAGTTTCTCCCCCCACATTCAGGCGGCCCCATGGTCGAGACGACCGACGCCTCCGCTCCGGCGGATCGGATTCGCACTTCCGGCGACAGCGAGGTAGCGACCTACCTTGAGATTGCGGAGGCGCGCGAACCGGGACAGGTGCTCACGCCCGCCCCCAACGCGCCCGAGGCCGTCGTGGTCCTCGACTACGGCTCCCAGTTCTCCATGCTCATCGCCCGGCGCATCCGCGAGGCGAGCGTGTACTCGGAGCTGATCCCGTGGGACGCCCCGGTGGAGAAGCTGAACCACCTGAAGGTGAAGGCGTTCGTCCTCTCCGGCGGCCCCTCCTCGGTGTACGAGGACGGCGCGCCGACACTCCCATCTTATGTCATTAACTCCGGCGTCCCGGTCCTCGGCATCTGCTACGGCATGCAGCTGCTGGCGCACACCCTCGGTGGCCGCGTCGACCCGTCGGGGGAGCGCGAGTACGGCCACGCGATCCTCAACCTGAGCGAGGCCGCGAACCCGCTGCTGAAGGGCCTGCCCGCCTCCCTGACGGTGTGGGCCTCGCACGGCGACAAGGTGACGCAGCTCCCGCAGGGCTTCCGCGGCATCGCGCAGTCGGACAACTCGCCCGTCGCGATCATGACGGACGGCGGGAAGTACTACGGCATCCAGTTCCACCCCGAGGTCGTGCACACGCCGCAGGGTGATGCGCTGATCCGGAACTTCCTCTTCGAGGTTGCCGGTTGCGCGGGTGACTGGACGGCGGGCAACTTCGTCGAGGAGTCCGTGCGCGCCATCAAGGCGGCCGTCGGCAACGGGCAGGTGATCTGCGCACTCTCCGGCGGCGTGGACTCCGCGGTCGCCGCGCGCCTGGTGCACGCCGCGATCGGCGACCAGCTGACCTGCATCTTCGTGGACAACGGCCTGTTGCGACTCGGCGAGGCCGAGCGCGTGGTGGAGACGTTCACGCGCCACCTGAACATCAAGCTCAAGCACGTGGACGCCACGGACCGCTTCCTCGGCGAGCTCGCCGGAGTCACCGACCCCGAGACGAAGCGGAAGCGGATCGGCGAGACGTTCATCCACCTGTTCGAGGACGAGACGAAGGCCCTGGGTCGCGTCGACTTCCTTGTGCAGGGCACCACGTACCCGGACGTCATCGAGTCGGCGAGCACGGGCAACTCCGCCGCGGCGAAGATCAAGACGCACCACAACGTCGGCGGGCTGCCGAAGGACATGCGCCTCACGCTCATCGAGCCGATGCGCAACCTGTTCAAAGACGAGGTGCGTCGCGTCGGCAAGGAGCTCGGCCTGCCGGACGAGATGGTGTTCCGCCAGCCGTTCCCCGGCCCCGGCCTCGCGATCCGCATCATCGGTGAGGTCACGCGCGAGAAGCTGGACATCCTGCGCCGCGCGGACTGGGTGCTGATGGACGAGATCAAGAAGGCAGACGTCTACTACGACATGTGGCAGTCGTTCGCTGTGCTCACGGACACCAAGTCCGTCGGCGTGCAGGGCGACTTCCGCACGTACGGCCACACGATCGCGCTGCGCTGCGTGGCCGCCGAAGACGCGATGACCGCGGACTGGGCGCGGCTGCCGTACGACCTCCTCGCCGGCATCTCGACCCGTATCACCAACGAGGTGCGCGAGGTGAACCGCGTCGTCTACGACATCACCTCGAAGCCGCCCGGCACGATCGAGTGGGAGTAGGGACGGCGACGATGCCGAGCCTGAGCGAGTCCCGCGACGCCCTGAAGACGGCGACCGATCGCCTCGTGCGCGCCGAGCGACGTGTCTTCGACTACGCGGCCGAGCAGAACGGCTGGACCAGCTCGCAGAACGCGGAGATCGGGAAGCTGCGGGAGCAGGTCGATCGGGCGCGGAAGCAGCGCGACCAGGCGATCCACGAACTGGCCCGGGCGCTCGGGGGCGACGACGAATGAACGTCCTCCTCGTCGGCGGCGGTGGGCGTGAGCACGCGATCGCGTGGAAGATCGCCCAGTCCCCCCTCCTCACCAAGCTCTGGATCGCGCCCGGTAACCCCGGTACCGCGCTGCACGGCGAGAACGTCGAGGTGAAGGCAACCGACCTCGACGGCATCGTGGCGCTCGCCCAGCGCATCGCGGCCGACCTCGTCATCGTCGGGCCCGAGGATCCGCTCGCTGCCGGCCTCGTCGACCGCCTCGAGGCCGCCGGAATCGCGGCGTTCGGGCCGAGCGGCGCAGCGGCGCAGCTCGAAGCCTCGAAGGCGTTCGCGAAGTCACTCATGCGCGACGCAAACATTGCCACCTCGTCATCCGCTACGTTCGATGACGCCGCACGCGCGACAGCCTACGTGCATGACGTGTCCCATCGCGTCGTGGTGAAGGCGGACGGACTGGCGGCGGGCAAGGGCGTCACCGTCTGCGACGACGTCGCACAGGCTGAGGCGGCCATCGACGCCGCGATGCGCGACCGTGCGTTCGGCGCGGCGGGCGCGCGCGTGGTGATCGAGGAGCGCATGTTCGGCCGGGAGACCTCGGCGCACGCGTTCACGGACGGCGTGACGGTGCGACACATGCCGTTCTCGTGCGATCACAAGCCGGTCTTCGACGGCGACCGCGGGCCGAACACCGGAGGCATGGGCGCGTACTCGCCGCCCTCGTGGCTGCCGGAGCGCGTCGCCGACGCAATCCGCCGCGAGGTGACCGAGCGCACGGTGAGCGCGCTCGCCGACGCGGGGACGCCGTATCGCGGGGTGATCTACCCCGGCATGATGCTCACCGCCGACGGCCCGCGCGTCGTGGAGTACAACAGTCGCTTCGGCGACCCCGAGACCGAGGTCCTGCTGCCTCGACTGCGCTCCGACCTCCTCGCGATCTGCGACGCGGTGGCGCACGGTCGGCTCGCCGAGGTACCCGTCGAGTGGTCGGACGACGCGACGGTCGGCGTGATCATGGTCGCGCCGGGCTACCCCGGAACGTACCCCACCGGCGCGCCGATCGAGGGCATCGAAGACGTCGATGACGACGTGCAGGTCTTCCTGGCAGGCACGGCGCGCGATGCAGCGGGACGCCTCGTCACCGCGGGCGGGCGCGTGCTCTGCGTGGTGGCCAGCGGAAAGACGGTCGCCGAGGCACGCGAGCGCGCCTACGACAACGTGAAGCGCATCTCCTTCGAGGGCGCGCACTACCGCACGGACATCGCGGCGCGCGCGGACGAGCCACTCGGCGTTGCGGCCGGTCGATGAACGCGAGCCGCACGATGACCACCGTCCGCTGCCCGATGATCGAGTGCCGCAAGCGCATCGACCTCGACGCGATCCCCGTGCCGCCGGAGCAGCCGGCAGAACTGCCGTGCCTGCACTACATCGCCGCGTGGGACCACGTGGGCGGGGGGCGGCTCGGCGGCATGGCGGAAGCCGTGCTCTGGGGGCTGCGCGGCAACCGCGAGCTCGCGATCCGCAACCTCCGCCCCGCCGAGGTGGAGCCTCGACGCATCGCGAAGACGCGGGCGATGCTGGAGGCGGTCGCAGCGGAGTTCGCGCACGAGGTGACCGAGGGCGACCCCGAGTCACCGGACCGCGTCGGGGCGCTCTTCGGCGACGTGTTCGAGCGCGACCGGGTCTCCTTCGCCTTCGCACAGATCATCCTCGGGCCCGACCCGATGTCGCCCCGCTAACGGGGAGGAAGAGCACTGCCATGGCCGAAGCACGCGTCCGTCCGCTGAGCGACACGAAGGCACTGCCCGCGTTCCCGGGCGTCACCCGACGCACGCTGGCATCCGGCGACCGGCTCACCCTCGTCCGCATCGAGGTCGAGCGCGACCACACGGTGCCGGAGCACGTTCATCCGCACGAGCAGGCCGGAACAGTGATCGTCGGGCGGATCTCGATCCGCATCGGCGACACGACGACCGTCTGTGACGAGGGCGACTCCTACCTCATCCCAGGCGACGTTCCGCACGAGGTCACCGCGCTGGAGCCAACCACGCTCCTCGAATGCTTCTCGCCCGTCCGCGAAGAGTTCGCACATGACTAACCCGATCCCAGTTCCCGCGCCCCGGCACGGAGGCACCGCATGATTCCTCGCTACAGCCGCCCCGAGATGGAAGCCATCTGGTCGGACGCCCACAAGTTCGAGACGTGGCTGAAGGTCGAGGTCGCCGTCGTGCAGGCCTGGGGCGACGAGGGCGTCGCCCCCGCCGAGGACGTGGCGAAAGTTGTCGCGGGCGCGAAGGTGAACGTCCCCGACGTGATGCGCTACATCGAGGAGACGCACCACGACGTGACCGCGTTCCTCCGATCGGTCGCCGACTCGCTCGGCCCGGAGTCGCGCTGGATCCACTACGGCCTCACCAGCAACGACGTGTGGGACACCGCCACCTGCATGCAGATGATCGACGCTCTGGACCTGCTCGTGGCGGGCGTCTCGAAGCTACGAGAAGTGATCGCCCGACAAGCGGTGAAGCACCGCGAGACGATCTGCATCGGCCGCACGCACGGCGTCCACGCGGAGCCGACCACGTTCGGCCTGAAGCTCCTCGTCTGGGTCGACGAGCTCCGACGGCAGGAGGAGCGCCTCGCGCTCGCCCGCAAGCACATCGCCGTCGGGCAGATGTCCGGCCCCGTCGGCACGCACGCCTCGGTGCCCCCGAGCGTCGAGGAGAACGCCTGCAAGCGCCTCGGCCTCGACGTCGCGAAGGTGACGACGCAGATCATTCAGCGCGATCGGCACGCCTTCTACCTCGAGGTGATTGGTGGCGTGGGCGCGTCGCTGGAGAAGTTCGCGCTTGAGATCCGCGGCCTGCAGCGCACCGACATCCTCGAGGCCGAAGAGCCGTTCGACGAGGCGGGCCAGACCGGGTCGTCGTCCATGCCGCACAAGCGCAACCCGGAGCTGTGCGAGCGCGTCTGCGGTATCGCTCGCACGCTGCGGGGCTACACGGTCACGGGCATGGAGAACGTGGCCCTCTGGCACGAACGCGACATCTCGCACTCCTCGGCGGAGCGGATCATCCTGCCGGACGCCACGGGGCTCCTCGACTACGCGCTGCACATCTTCACCGGCGTGATGGACGGCCTGGTCGTCTACCCCGAGCGAATGATGCGGAACCTGGAGCGTACGCAGGGGCTTATCTACTCCTCGAAGGTGCTGAACTCGCTGCTCGAGGCTGGCATGATCCGCACCGCCGCGTACGACATCGTGAAGCGCAACTCGATGAAGGCATGGCGCGAGGACGTTCCGCTGCGCGGCCTGCTGGAGGCCGACCCCGACGTGACGTCGCGGCTGTCGAGCGAGAAGCTCGACGAGGTGTTCGATCCGCGCGCCTACCTCGTGCACGTGGATGACTCCTACCGACGGATGGGACTGCTCGCATGACCGCCGCGCACTCGCACGCACACCACGAGCCGATGCTCACCACGAACCTGCCGGGCCTGGCCCGCCTGCACCAGGGCAAGGTGCGCGATGTCTACTCGATCGCGCCGGACGAGCGCGGCGAGCGCCTGCTCCTCGTCGCCACGGACCGCGTGTCCGCCTTCGACGTGGTGCTGCCGAACGCCGTACCGCGCAAGGGCGAGGTGCTCACGCGCCTTTCGAAGTTCTGGTACGACCGCACGAGTGCCGTGGTGCCGAGCGCGTTCATCGCCGTCCTCGACGAGACGAACGCCGAGGAATTCGGCGTCACCGACCCCGCGTACTTCGGCCGTTCCATGGTGATGCGCCGCGGCGACGTGGTGAAGGTCGAGTGCGTCGTCCGCGGGTACCTCGTCGGCTCGGGCTGGAAGGAATACCAGGAGCACGGCATCGTTTGCGGCGTGCCGCTGACGCCGGGCCTGCGCATGGCCGACCGGCTCCTCGAACCGATCTTCACCCCTTCGACGAAGGCGGAGCCGCCCGCGCACGACGCCCCGATGACCTACGAGGAGGTCGAGGCGCTCGTGGGCGCGGAGGTGGCGAACGCGGTGAAGCTCCGCTCGCTCGCGCTCTATCGCTACGGCGCGACCACGTGCGCCGAGCGCGGGATTCTCGTCGCGGACACGAAGTTCGAGTTCGGCATCGTCGACGGTGAGCCGACGCTCATCGACGAGGTGATGACGCCGGACTCCTCGCGCTTCTGGCCCGCGAACCAGTACGAGCCGGGCCACGACCAGCCGTCGTTCGACAAGCAGCCGCTGCGCGACTGGCTGGAAGCGCAGGGCTGGAACAAGCAGGCGCCCGGCCCCGAGCTGCCCCCCGAGATCGTCGCCGCCACCAGCGAGCGCTACCTCGAGGCCTACCGACGCATCACCGGCGAAGACCTGCCGGACTAACCACGTTCTGATCCCCTCTCCCGGTTCCGAGAGAGGGCTAGGGTGAGGGCCTTCCGGCTCAGGAGTACGCGACGATGACCACCTACCTCGCACACATCAACGTCATGCTCCGCCCGCTGGTCAACGACCCGCAGGGCCTCGCCGTCCGCGACGGCCTGCACGCGCTCGGCTTCGAGCACGTGGGCGCGGTCCGCGTCGGCAAGCGCGTCGAGGTCACCCTCGACGCCACCTCACACACGAGCGCCGAGGAACAGGTCGCGCAGATGTGCCAGCGCCTGCTGGCCAACGGCGTTATCGAGGACTTCGAGTTCACGGTGTCCGAGGTCGCGAAGGCGTAGACCTCGTTCGAGACGCCTCGGTCGCTACCGCCGCGACGGGTCGAGGGCGCGCAGTAGCGTCTCGTGGATCGCGGCGTTCGAGGTGACGGAGTAGCCGGCGTCGATCGTGCGCGTACCTGCGCCGTCCGTCAGGTGGCCGCCGGCTTCCTCGACGATCACTTGCAGCGCCGCGATGTCCCACGGCGAGATATCGCCTTCCAGCATCACCTCGGCGGCACCCTCCGCGACGAGGCAGTGGCCCCAGAAGTCACCCAGGCCCCGGGTGCGCCATGCGTTCGCGAGGATCGTCTGGAACGCCTCGCCCCAGCGCGCGAGGCACAGGCGGTGCGATCCGTGCAGCACCTGGCCCTCGGCGAGCGATGCGATCGTCGATACGTAGATCGGCTCCGCCGCGCCGTCGTGAACCGCCGTCGCCGCGCGCCACGCGCCGAGGCCACGCCCCGCCCACCAGCGCGTGCCGAGTGCCGGAGCGGACGCCACGCCGACCTCGATCGTCGCGTCGCGCTCGCAAGCGATCAGCGTCGCCCAGATCGGGATGCCGCGCGCGAAGCCGTGCGTACCGTCGATGGGATCGAGGATCCAGCGTGCCTCGCCCGGCTGTCCCGCGGCGAAGCCCTGCTCCTCGCCGAGGATGCTGTGCGCCGGGAAGCGTGCGCTGATGCGCTCGCGAAGGTGGGCCTCGACGGCCTTGTCCGCGAGCGTCACCAGCGTGCCGTCGGCCTTCTGCGTCGTCCCGAGGTCACCTCGGTAGAACGACATCGAGAGGCGGTCCGCCTCATCGGCGAGTTCCAGCGCGAACGCCAGCAGGTCGGCGGTCGTCGCGTCGTTGCTCACGCGGTCAGGGTGTCCTTCGTCGAGGGCACCTGCCCAACGATGCGCGGGTCGAGCGCGGTCGCCTTGTCGAGGGCGCGGCCGAGTGCCTTCATGGCAGCCTCGGCGATGTGGTGATCGTTCGCGCCGGCGAGTTGGCGGACGTGGAGCGTGAGCTTCGCGGCCGTGGCGAAGGAGTGCAGCACGTGCTCCACCATCTGGCTCGGCGCCTCGCCGATCATCGGCCCGACGAAGTCGAGGTCGATGACGCCAAACGGCCGGCCGGAGATGTCGATGACGCACTGGATGAGTGCCTCGTCCAGCGGGACGAGCGCGTCGCCCATGCGGACGATGCCGGCCCGGTCGCCCAGCGCGCGATCGAACGCCTGTCCGACGACCAGCGCGACGTCCTCCATCGTGTGGTGCGCGTCGACGTGGAGATCGCCCTTCGCCTCGACGGTGAGGTCGAAGCGGCCGTGCTTCGCGAACGCCGTCAGCATGTGATCGAAGAAGCCGATGCCCGTGGACACCTGCGCGACGCCCGTGCCGTCGATGTTCACCGTGGCGCGGATGCTCGTCTCCGCGGTGTCGCGGGACACCTCGGCGCGTCGGTCGTTCAACTCAGCCATGCGCCAGCTCCTCGCCGATCT
>CANKAU010000018.1 GCA_947479915.1 Chloroflexota bacterium | reverse complement strand
GCACGCCCTCCTCGGCCTGCTGGCGGCGCTTCGCACCCTCGAAGGTGAACGGCTTCGTGACGACGCCGATGGTGAGGGCGCCCAGCTCGCGGGCGACCTCCGCCACGGTCGGGGCCGCGCCGGTGCCGGTGCCACCACCCAGGGTGGCGGTGACGAACACCATCTCCGCGCCGGCCAGGGCCTCCGCGATCGCCTCGCGGGACTCCTCGGCGGAGCGCTGGCCGCGGAGCGGGTCGGAGCCCGCGCCCAGGCCGCGCGTCAGGCGGTCGCCGATGCGCACCTTGATCTCGGCGTGGCAGTGCTCCAGCGCCTGCATGTCCGTGTTCATGGCGACGTACTGCACACCGGGCAGTCGCGCGCTGATCATGCGGTTGACGGCGTTGGAGCCACCCCCGCCCACGCCAACCACCTTGATCGGCGGCAAGCCCTCGTAGTCGCTCATGGTCTGGCCTCCCGTGTGCGCCGTCTTCACGGCCTTGCCTTTCCCAGCATCCCGGGCCACCGAAGCCTGACGGCGCGGTGAGACGGGCGTGCTACTGGTCTCGATGGATGCGGTCGGCGTGCGCTGCCCGAGGGCTGCACTCGCCTCGCTCGCCGTGCTCGCGCTGGGGCGCGGGGCGGGCGCTCGTCGGGCCGCCGGTGGGGGCGGCGCCTCCGAGGATTCGTGCAACGCCGACTCTGAGGGAGTCGAGGCCGAGACCGCGGCTGGGGGGGCCGTCACGACTTCCGTTGCTTCCGGAACGGGCTGGATGGCGAGGGCGTTTGCCTCGATCGCTGCGGCGGCCGCAGCTTCGAGCGCCTCGAACTCCGACACGGTGTGCTCAGGTGCTGGCTCCGCCGACAGGTCGAGCACCGGCGTTTCGTCGAGGACGTCCTCGACCTCCGTCGGAGCGTCGTCGACGGCCTGCTCATCGAGCGGCTCGTCAGGCGTGGTGCGCGCCCGCGTGCGCGTGGGCGGCTCGTAGGCCGGGGCCGCGGGCGTCGACCAGCCGGTCGGCCCGGGGGCCTCCTGAGCCTCGAGCGCCGCGGTGCGCCGCGCCGCGGAGAGGTAGTCGAAGAGCGTGCCAGCCCCCATGGGGTCCTGCCCGCCCGCGCGTCCTGAAATCTCCACTGGTGTACCCGCCTCTCTGCCGTTCATTCAGTCCGACTACTGGGGAAGAACGACGCGCATCAGGTGCGCTACTTTCCTGAACAACCCGCCGAGGGCCGGAACCGGCATCGGCGAGGAACGGAACTGGATTTCCTGCTCCTTCAGCGCCCAGCGCAGCAGACCCACAGAGGTCGCGTACGCCGGGTCGTGCAGGATGTCTGATAACCCCGCGAGGTGGCGCGGTCGCCCCACGCGGGCCGGGAGGCCGAGGACGTCCTCGGCGAGCATGTCGATACCGGGCATCGCGGAGGCACCGCCGGTGAGCACCACGCCGGCCGACAGCACGTCCGGATCCGCGCCGCGCCGGATCTCGGCGAGCACCAGCTCGAAGAGCTCCTCGGTGCGCGCCTGCAGCACCTGCGCGATCAGGCGGCGGGAGACGGTCTTCGTCCCCTCGGAGCCGAAAGCCTCGATCTCCACCTCTTCGTCCTCGGGGACCATGGAGGGGATGACGTGGCCGTGGGCGCGCTTGGCCGCCTCGGCGGACGGCTGGGGCACGCGCAGTGCGACGACGAGGTCGCGCGTCATGTGCATGCCGCCGACGGGGAGCACGGCCGTGTGGATCACGGCGCCGTTCACGTACACCGCGATGTCCGTGGTGCCGCCGCCGATGTCGATGATCGCCGCGCCCTGCTGCACTTCCTCCTCGGACAGCACGGCCTCGCCGGAGGCGAGCGGCTCGAGGATCAGCGACTCCACGTGGACGCCCGCACCCTGCACGCACTGCACGAGATTGCTCAGTGACGACGCGGACGAGGTGACGATGTGCGTCTCGACGTCCAGGCGGGAGCCATACATCCCCGTCGGGTCGATGACGTGGTCCTGCCCGTCCACGAGGTAGTAGCGCGGGACGACGTGGACGACCTCGCGGTTGTTCGGGACGTTCACGATGCGCGCGCTCTCCAGCGCACGGTGGATGTCGGACTCCGTGATCGGCGAGCGCGGGTCGGCAATCGCGATGATGCCGCGCTGGTTCATCGAGGAGACGTGCGGGCCGGCGATGCCGACGTGCGCCGACAGGATGCGGGATGACGAAGCACGCTCCGCCCGCTCCACCGAGGACGCGATCGCCTCGATGGCCGCGTGGATGTTGTCCACGGCGCCGCGGGTGATGCCCGCCGATGGCCCGATGCCGACGCCGAGGATGCGCAGCTCGTGGAGCGGCGTCACCTCCGCGACGATCGTGCAGATCTTGGTGGTGCCGACGTCGATCGCGGCGATGCTACGGTTGGCCATGAGTGGCCCCCTCGTCCGTGTGCTGGGGAAGCACGGTCGTCTCGGTTGTCATCGGAGCACCACGTTCCTGCCAAAGCGCAGGTCGATCTCGGACGCCATGGCGGCCGACTGTCCCGGTCGCGTGGCACCCGAGGGTCGCCCTTGCGCCGCCTGCACCTGTGGCACTTGCCCCGCTCGTACCTGATCCATGAGTGCGACCCATGTCCGCACCTTGAAGTCGTAGTTGCTGGAGTCGCCGAGGACCGCAGCCGGTCCACCCGCGACGATCACCGTCAGGCCGCGGTCGCGGCGGAAGACGTAAGACGTCGGCTTCACCTTCAGCCGGTCGAACGTCCCGTCCGTGCGCAGCCGGTTCACCAGCAGCACCGTGTCCGGGTCCGTGCTCACGCCCTTCGCGTCCGGAGCGACCGAGGCGACCTCGACGATCGTGGGGGCGTCGGCGGTGGGCGGCCGGGACTGCTCGAGCACCCGGCCGGTCTCGTCGATGACGAGGCGCTGCGGCCCCGCCTGCCAGTAGCCCCATGCCTGGTGCTCGGTGACTTCGATGCGTGCGCCGTGCGGCCAGACGCGCGTCACCTTCGCCGACTTCACGGCGGGGAGCTTCGCGACGGAAGCAGCCGCCGTCTCCAGGTTGAGCGTCAGGAGCGACGAGCCGGAAATGCCGGCGGCGCTCGCAACGGCCTGCGCGTCGGCGATTTGCGCTCCGTCCACGTCGATCACCCGCACACGGAGCGTCGGGCTGCGGTACAGCCACACGGCGCCGGCGACCATCGCCACGGTGCCGAGGCCGGTGAGCGCGAGGATGCCGCGGCGACGCCAGTTCACATCCGCTTCCGGGCGACGGCGCTCGGGGCGGTACTCCGACCGCGAGTAATCGGCGCGCTGGTACTCCGCGCGGCCGACCTCGGGACGCTCGTACCGGCGGGCGGGCGCGGCCATCTGCGGGTAGGCACGGGATCGCGGGCTGGGACGACGTCGGTTGTCGCCACCGAGGCCGAACAGGCTGAAGAGGCTAGGCATGGCTGCGCACCTCCTCGAACCGCTCGAAGGCGAGATCGACGAGCCGCGAGATGAGGTCGCGGTAGGACAGCCCGGCCTCCTGCCAGAGGCGGGGGTACATGGAGATCGGAGTGAAGCCCGGCAGGGTGTTCACCTCGATGCACTTCACGCCGCCGTCCGGCTCGACGAAGAAGTCGACGCGGGCCAGCCCGGCGCAGTCCAGCGCGCGGTAGGCGCGGACGGCCATCTCGCGCACGCGGGCCTCGGCGGCGGCGTCCACGACGGCCGGCACGATGAGCTCCGCAGAGTCATCGAGGTACTTCGCGTTGTAGTCGTAGAACTCGGTCGTGGGGCGGATCTCGCCCAGCGGGGAGCCCTGCGCGTCGTGGTTGCCCAGGACAGCGCACTCGATCTCGCGACCGGTGACCGCGGCCTCCACGAGCACCTTCCGGTCGTAGCGCGCCGCGCCGGCGAGCGCCTCGCCGAAGTCCTCGCGCGATGCAGCGCGCGAAACCCCGACCGAGGAGCCGCCGTTCGCGGGCTTCACGAAGCACGGGTACCCGAGTTCGCTCTCGATGCGGCGGATCGTGTCCGAGGACGGCGCACGCGTCTCCTCGTCGGTCAGAACCAGGTAGTCGGTCTGCGGGACGCCGTGCGCGGCGAATACCGCGCGCATCAGCGCCTTGTCCATGCCGACGGCGCTCGCCGCGACGCCGGATCCGACGTACGGAATGTCCGCCATCTCCAGCAGACCCTGCAGCGTGCCGTCCTCGCCGAAGGTGCCGTGCACGATCGGGAAGACCACGTCCATCTGGCGCAGGAGCGCCGTCACATCGGGGTACGCGAACGCGCCGTCGCCCTCGTCCTCGCCCAGCGAGCGGGTGTCGCCGGCCTCGACCCGCGCGAGGCGCGCGCGCGTCTCGTCGGGGGTGAGCCAGGCGCCGTTGCGAGTGATGCCGAACGGGACGACCTCGAAGCGCTCGGTGTCGGCCTGGGCCATCACGCCGCGCGCGGAGACCACGGAGACCTCGTGCTCCATGGAGCGCCCACCGAAGATCACACCCAACTTCTGAAGGGTCATCGCTGAGCCTCCAGCCGCGCGAGGATCATCGGCCCCAGCTCGGTGATGTCCCCGGCGCCGAGCGTGAAGCAGACGTCGCCCGGGCGCAGGTCGGTCGCGATGCGATCCGCCGCCTCCTCGAACGAGTCCATGTACTGCGCCTCGGGGCGTTCGATCTCGGCAGCGAGCGCCTGCGCGTCCATGCCCTTGTCGGCGGACTCGCGCGCCTCGTACGTGCGCAGCACATACAGCGCATCGAGGCCCTCGAAGCACGTGCGGAACGCGTCGAGGAGGTAGGTGCTGCGCGAGTAGGTGTGCGGCTGGAAGCACGCCACGAGGCGGCGGCCGGGGAAGCGCTGGCGGGCGGCGAGCAGGGTCGCGCGAACCTCGGTCGGGTGGTGCGCGTAGTCGTCGACGATGGTGATCGGGCCGCCGTCGCGGGCGACCTCGCCGACCTGCTCGAAGCGGCGACGGGTGCCGCTGAACTCGGTCGCGGCGGCGGCGGCGCGGTGGAAGTCGACGCCCGCGCGCATGGAGACCGCGAGCGCACCCAGCGCGTTCGACAGGTTGTGACGGCCCGCGACGGAGAGCGACAGCCGGCCGAGTTCGACGCCGTCGAGGTGGATCACGGCGTCGAGACCGCCGCGGTCATTGCCGCGGATGCCCGTCGCCTGCCACTCGACCGTCTGCTTGTCGGAGTGCGACTCGATGGAGTAGCGCTCGACGCGCGCCCCGGCCGCCCGCCGCTCCTCGCCGATGGCGAGGGCAGCAGGCGAGTCGGCGCACACGATGAGCGTGCCCTCTGGCTTCACGCGCTCCGCGAACTGCTTGAAGGCGGCACGCAGCCGCTCCTCCGTGCCGTAGTAGTCGAGATGGTCGGCCTCGACGTTGGTGATGAGAGCGATGCGCGGCGTGTACTCCAGGAACGCGCCCGCGTACTCGTCCGCCTCGAGCACCGCGAGGCGCCCCGCGCCGTCGCGGACGTTGATGTTGCCGAGGTCACGCGAGTCGCCGCCCAGCAGCATCATCGGGTCCAGGTCGGCGCGGACGGCCATGAGCGTGACCATCGCGGTCGTCGTGGTCTTGCCGTGGGTGCCCGCGATCGCGAGGACGTCGCGGTCGGCGATCAGCTTCTGCACCATCTCGGCACGCAGCATCACCGGGACACCACGCGCGCGCGCCGCGACCAGCTCGGGGTTGTCCGGCTTCGCGGCGGCCGTGGTGACCACCAGCTGCGCGTCGCCGACGTGTGCGCCGTCGTGCGGGCCGATGAACACCTCGGCGCCGAGGCGGACGAGGCGCTCCGTGTAGTCGGAGGCGGCGAGGTCGGAACCGGTGACCTCGTGCCCGCGGTGGCGCAGGATCTGGCCGATGGCGGACATGTGCACGCCGCCCGCGCCCACCAGGTGCACGCGCTGCGGGATGCCGTTCCCGTTTCCGTTGCCGTTCTTCTGTCGGGGCTTGAGGCCGATCATGCGGCCACCTCCCGCAGCAGCGCGGCGAGCGTCCCAGCCGCATCCGGGCGGGCCAGGCGGCGCATCGCGGTCGCCATGGACTCGCGGCGCGCGGTGTCGTCGAGGAGCCCGGTGATCAGCGACTGCAGGTCGTCCAGCTGCATGGTGGGCAGCGTGATCGCGGCACCCTCGCGCGCGAGGTACTCGGCGTTCAGGTGCTGGTCCGAGAAGCCACCAGGGATCACGATCGCGGGCAGCCCGGCCACGGGGAGCTCGCCGAGCGTCGAGGCGCCCGCGCGCGTCACTGCGAGGTCCGCTGCGCGCATCGCGTACGCCATCTCGTCCGTGTAGGCGTGCAGGTGGTAGCGTGCTCGCATCCACTCCGGCAGGCGCTCGCGCTCCTTCTGGAGCCAGTGCTCTTCCTCGACGCCGGAGATGTGGATCACCTGCGATTGTTCGAGCAGGGTGCGCAACGCGCCAGTGACTGCGAGGTTGATCTGGTGCGCGCCCAGCGACCCGCCGGCGACGAGCAGCGTCTTCAACGACGGGTCGAGGCCGAAGCGCGCAATGCCTTCCTCGCGCGTCGCGGACAGGAACTGCTGGCGCACCGGGTAGCCGGTCACGACCGTGCGGTCCGCAGGGAGCGAGGGCAGCGAGCCCTCGACGGAGCAGGCGACCTTCGTCGCGTAGCGCGCGAGGAAGCGGACAGCCCACCCGGGGTGGACGTCGGGCAGGAAGACGACGAGCGGGATGCCGGCCTGCCGGGCGGCACGGCCCACGGGCGCAGCGGCGTAGCCACCGGTCGCGAAGACGGCGGCGGGGCGATCCTCGGCGAGCAGTCGCGCAGCCACGCGCGATCCGCTCCACAGCCGGGCGAGGCCCGTCGCGAGGCGGATCGGAGAGCGACCGCGCACCTGGCTCGCGGGCACGGCGCGGTAAGGGATGTTGGCGTTCTCGGCGACGGCGCGCTCGGGGCCCTTCTCGGTGCCGTAGTACACGAGCTCGGTGCCCTCGATCTCGCGCAGGCGCTCGGCCACCGCGATCGCGGGGTACGCGTGCCCACCCGTGCCACCACCGGCGAGTGCGAACTTCATCGCGCACCACCGATCGAGGGGCCGGAGGGCCGGCGGAAGCCGGGCAGCGATCGGCGCTGCTGCGGGCGCGCGGGCGCCTCGGACGTCGCGGTCTCGGTATGGGCGTAGCGCGTCACGGACAGCAGCACGCCGAGTGCGGCCATGGTGAGGATGAGCGACGTGCCGCCGTACGAGATCAGCGGCAAGGGGATGCCGGTCAGCGGCAGGAGGCGCGAGACGCCGCCGACGTTGATCAGCAACTGGAACGCGATCCACGACAGCACGCCGACCGCGAGCAGCGAGCCGAACTGGTCATCTGCGTCGCGCACCGCGAGCCAGCCGCGGTACAGCAGGACGAGGAAGAGCGACATGGTGATGAAGACACCGATGTACCCGAGCTCCTCGCCGATGATCGCGAGGATGCCGTCGGTGTGTGAGCCGGGGACGTAGAAGAACTTCTGGCGCGAGACGCCGAGGCCCAGCCCGCCGAAGCCGCCTGACCCGAACGCGACCATCAACTGCAGCGCGTGGAAGCCGACGCCGGACGGGTCGTCCTCGGCGGAGGTGAAGGCCGTGATGCGGTCCATGCGGTAGCCGCCGCTGAGGATGAGGACGCCCAGCATCAGCAGGCCGCTGCCGGCGAGCACGAGGACGTGGATCAGCTTCGCTCCGGCGACGAAGAACAACGTGCCGGTGATCGCCGCGACGACGAGCGCCGTCCCGAGGTCAGGCTCGAGGATGATCAGCGCGCCCACAATGCCGACCATGCCGACGAACGGCAGGACCCCGAGCGTCAGGTCGTACAGCAGATCGCCCTTCGCGGCGAGCCACGCGGACAGGTAGATCAGCACCGCGAGCTTGGCGAACTCGGACGGCTGGAGCGGCGGCAGGGGGCCGAGGTCGATCCAGCGCGCCGCGCCGTTCGAGGAGTGCCCGATGCCCGGGATGAGGACGCCGGCGAGCCCGACGAGGGCGAACAGCATGATCAGCGGACTGAGCGGCATCAGCCGGCGGTAGTCGAACTGCATCGCGACCAACATCGCGATCCCGCCCAGAACCAGCCACAGCATCTGCTTCTTGATGAAGTAGTTCGCGTCCTTGAACTGCGCTGCGCCGAGTGCGTACGACGACGAGTACACGGCGATCAGCCCGAACACGCTCAGCACGATGATCGAGGTCAGCAACAGGTAGTCGGGCGCGTGCGCTGCGCTGCGCTTCGTCGGGGCGGCCTGCTGCCGCTGGGGCTGGGTTCCGGCGGCGCGCATCAGCGGGCCTCCAGACCGTGCACGGCCTCGCGGAACGCGCGACCGCGGGCCTCGAAGTTGCGGTAGGCATCGAACGAGGTGCCCGCCGGCGAGAACAGCACGACGTCCCCCGCGCGCGCGACCTGCGCGGCGGCCTCCACGGCCGCGGAGACGTCGGCGACCTGGCGCAGCGTCACCCGCTCGCTCCCCTCGGCGTCGCGGATGGCCGAGGCGTAGAGGTCGGACGCCTCGCCGAAGGTGATCACGGCGCGGCAGCGGCGAACCGCCTCTTCGCCGAGGACACGCGTGGGGAGGTTCTTGTCGCGGCCGCCCAGCAGCAGCACCAGCGGCTCGTTGAACGCGCGCATGCCGGCGAGCGTCCGCTCGGGCGCCGTCGCGATGGAGTCGTTGATGTACTGGACGCCCTCGATCGTGGCGACTGGTTCGAGGCGGTGCTGGACGCCGGTGAATGCGCGCACTGCGCGAGCGGCGGCCTCGTCCGGTACGCCGAGCAGCCCCGCGACCGCGACGGCGGACAGCACGTTCTCCACGTTGTGCTCGCCGCGCAGACGGATCTCGTCGCGCGAGACGACAGCCGTCGCGCGGCCGCCCTTGACGCGCATCACGCGGTCGCCGTCGAGCATCGCGCCGTCGCCGGGGATGCGCTGCGTGCGGGAGGTCGCGTAGACGTGGCCGGGCGCCTCGTCCATGAACGAGCGGGCGACCGGGTCGTCGTAGTTGAAGACCGCGCGATCCTCGGGGCCTTGGTACTTGAAGACGCGGCGCTTGAGGTCGACGTAGTCGTCCCAGGAGAACTGGTCGAGGTGGTTCGGCGTGACGTTCGTCACGCATGCGAGCTCGGGGCTGCGCGCGACGCGGGAGAGCTGCGTGTGCGACATCTCCACGACGACCTTCGTGGTCGGCGAGATGTGCGCGAGCTGCGACAGCAGCCCGACGCCGATGTTGCCGCCCACGACGTGGTCCACACCGGAGGCATCGAGCATCGCGCCGACGAGCGAGGTCGTGGTCGTCTTGCCGGCGGAGCCGGTAATGCCGGCGACCGGGGCAGGGCACCGGTCGAGGAACAGTTCAAGCATCGAGGAGATCGGGATGCCCTTCTCCTCGGCGGCACGGAGGGCAGGGAGTGCGGCCGGGACGCCCTGGGAGACGTAGATGGCGTCGGCCTCGGTGCAGTCCTCAAGGCGGTTGGCGCCCAGCGAGAGGCGTGCGCCAGTGCCCTCGATGGCGGCGAGTTGGTCAGTCAGCTGCTCGGGGGGACGTGCGTCGGACACCGTGACCCGGGCTCCCTCGGACGTGAGGAAGCGCACGAGATCGATGCCCTCGATCCCCAGCCCGACCACCGTCACACGCGCCTCCAACAGATTCTGCATATCTGTCATAGCGGGTAAGCCGTTGTTATCCACAAGTTGTATCACACCGAGAGCGCCAACGCGATGCCCACCATCGCGCCGGCCATTCCGAACAGGTAGAGGCGCATGACCACCTGCGGCTCGCTCCAGCCGAGCAGCTCCAGGTGGTTGTGCAGGGGGGCCTTCCGAAAGATCCGGCGGCCCCCGGTGGTCTTGAAGTACGCAATCTGGATGACGTCGGAGAGCGCCTCGGCGACGAATACCACGCCGATGACCGGCAGCAGCAGCCAGTGCCCCGTCATCAGCGCCACTGTGGCGAGGGCCGCGCCGAGGGGGAGCGCGCCGGTGTCGCCCATGAAGACGGCCGCGGGGTGCGCGTTGTACCAGAGGAACCCGAGCAGGGCGCCCGTCACGGTGAACGAGAAGACCGCGAGGAACACCTGCCCCTGGATGAACGCGATCACGGCGTACGCCCCGAAGGCGAACGCCGCTGTCCCGGCGAGGAGCCCGTCCAGCCCGTCCGTGATCGCCACCGCGCTGGTGGTGGAGAAGAACACGAGGAAGGCGATCAGGAGGTAGGCCGCACCCAGCGGGAACTGGCCCGCCCAGGGGATGTTCACGCTCTGCGCGCCGAGCCCCCAGTACATCGTCGCCGCGACGATGATGCCGAGGATCGCAGTCAGCAGGAACTTGAGTCGCCACGACAGTCCGCGGCTCGTGCCGCCGATCAGCGTGCCGAAGTCGTCCCACACGCCGATTGCGACGGTGCTCACCACGACCAGCAGGGGGAGCAGCATTGATTCGTGCTCGAGCCGGATGCCGCCCTCACGGAAGACGAGGAGGTTGGTGAACAGGGTCATGACGGCGACCGTCGCCCAGATGAAGATGCCGCCCATGGTCGGCGTGCCGGCCTTCACGGAGTGCGTCGAGGGTTGGTCGACCGAGATCGACTTGCCGAACTTCCGGGCGCGCAGCCACGCCACCGTCGGCCGCCCGAGGAGCAGTGACAGCAGGAACGCGACCCCGCCGACCAGCAGTGCGTGGATCATCGATTCGCCTCCTCGCCCGCGGTCCGGCCGGCGAGGTCGGCAACGACGTGCTCCAGTCCCAGCGCGTGCGATCCCTTGATGAGCACCACGTCGCCCGGAGCGATGCGCGCCCGCAGCGCCGCGACGGCTTCCTCGCGCGTTGCAACGTGCGTGACGTCGGCCAGGCCGGCGTCGCGGGCCGCCTCGCCGAGGGCGCGCGCCTCGTCGCCGATCGTGACCAGCAGTGCGACGACCTCCGCGGCGCGGCGACCGACGCGCTCGTGCTCAGCGCGCGACACGTCGCCCAGCTCGCGCATGTCGCCGAGGAGCGCGACGTGTCGACCGGCCATCTCGTCCAGCAGGTCGAGCGCCGCGATCGTCGATGAGGGCTGCGCGTTGTAGGTGTCGTCCAGGACCGTGATGCCATCGGGCATCTCGATGACGTTGAGCCGCAGCGGCACGTCGAGGGCCTCGACCGCCTCGACGACCTCGTCAAAGGTCAGGCCGTCCGCGAACGCGGCGGCGGCCGCGGCGAGGACGTTGGAGAGCAGGTGACGGCCGGGCAGCGGCACGTGCACGCGTCGCGACACGCGGTCGTAGGTCAGGGTGAAGTCGAAGCCGCGCGCGCCTTCCGAGGCGACCTCAGTGCCGCGGACATGGGCCTCGGGTGACGTGCCGAACCACCACACGCGCGCGGCGGTGTGCGCGGCCATGGTGCGGACGCGTTCGTCGTCGATGTTCAGCACAGCGGCGCCGTCGGCGGGGAGTGCCTCGACCAACTCGCGCTTCGCCTGCGTGATCGCGTCGAGCGAGCCGGCGCGCTCGAGGTGCGTGGGCCCGACGTTGAGGACGATGCCGATGCGCGGACGCGTCCAGCGGCAGAGCAGGGCGATCTCGCCCGTGGTGTACATCCCGTGCTCGATCACCGCGCGCTCGGTGTCGGCGCGCAGCTCGAGGAGGCACAGCGGCACGCTGACCTCGTTGTTGTAGTTGAGCGGATTCGCCTGCACGCGGTACTTCGCGGCGAGCACGGACGCGACGATCGCCTTCGTCGTCGTCTTGCCCACGCTGCCCGTGATGCCAATGACCTGCGTGTCCACGAGCGCCGCGCGCCACGCCGCGCCCACGGTCTGTAGCGAGGCGAGCGTGTCGTCGACCAGGAACAGCGCGGCGTCTTCGACGTCCTCGACCTCGCGGGTCAGCAGGCAGCCGGTCGCGCCGGCGCGGACAGCGGTCGCGGCATAGTCGTGGCCGTCCACGCGGTCGCCGGGTAGCGCGACGAAGAGATCGCCGGGCTGCACTGCGCGGGAGTCGATCGCCGCGCCGGTGAACCTCGTGCTGTCCGACGCGCGACCGGCGCGTGAGCGCAAGCGACCGCCAAGGGCGGTCGTCACGAATGCGGCATCCAGGACGGGGGCGGTCATGGCCGGCCGGCCAGCTTGGGGAGCGTGGCGGGGTTCGTGGGCGGTACGCGCAGGTAGTCCATGATCTGCGAGGCGACGGACTCGAAGACCGGCGCGGCCACCTGGCCACCAAGGTTCAGGCCGCCACCGGGCTGGTCGATCTTGATGAGCACTGAGATCTGCGGGTCCTCGTACGGGATGAACCCGGCGAACGAGGCGATCGTGGAGTCGAGGTCGTAGCCCGTGGGGATGGAGACGAGGGTGGTGCCGGTCTTGCCGGCCACGTGGTAGCCCGGCGTCTTCGCGCCGTGCAGGTCCACGCCATCGACGACGTCGTTCATCAGCTTGAGGACGGTCGCAGCGGTCTGCGGCGTCACCACCTGGCGCACCTCGACCGGGCCGAAGGTGCGCGAGGAGTTCGCGGTCACGATCTTGGAGACGACGTAGGGGCGCATGAGGCGGCCCTGGTTCGCGAAGCTGTTGATCGCGGTGAGCATCTGCAGCGGTGTGACCGCGATGCCCTGACCGTACGCGTTCGTCGCGAGGTCGACCTCGTACCAGTTCTGGTCGGCGGGCGTGCGGTACTGGCCTTCAGCCTCACCGGCGAGGCCCACGTGCGTCGCCTCGCCGAAGCCGAACGCCTTGATGTACTGGTAGAACGTGTCCGGGCCCATCTTCTTGCCGAGCCAGACGGAGCCGGTGTTCAGCGACTTCTGCAGGTACTGGCGCAGCGTGGTGGGGCCATTCGCGCTGAAGTCCCAGTTGCTGATCGTGTAGCCGCCGATCTTCTCGGCGCCCGTGTCCACGTAGGTGCTCTCCGGCGTGACGAGACCCTTGTCCAGGGCGATCGCGGCGGTGATCGTCTTCATCGTCGAGCCCGGCTCGTAGAGGTCGGTGATCGCGCGGTTGCGCACCAGCGCGTCGAGCTTCTGGTCGTTCAGGTTGACGGTGGAGAGTTGCACGCCGGGGCGCGAGGACATCGCGAGGACGGCGCCGGTGCGCGGGTTCATGACGATGATGGAGCCGCTCTTCGCCCCGTACTTGCCCAGCGCGCTCTCCAGCGCGCGCTCGGTGATCGCCTGCATGAAGCGATCGATCGTGAGCTGTACTTCGCCGCCCTCGACGGCGGGGCGCTCGGTGCGCTTGCTGAAGGCAATCGGGCGACCGAGCGCGTCGCGCTCGGTGGTGAGCCAGCCGTCCTTGCCGCGCAGCATGCTGTCGAAGTCGGCCTCGACGCCCCACAGGCCGGCGCCGTCGCGACCGACGTAGCCAATCAACTGGCCGGCGAGGTCGCCTTCCGGGTACAGGCGCACGGATGACCGCACGAGGCGGATGCCCCACAGGTCGAGCTTGTCGAGCTTGAGGCCGTCGTCATACGAGAGGCTGCGCTGCAGCAGCAGGTCGCCGGACGGCTGCGCGAAGCCCTCCGCGAGAATCTGCCCGGCGTCTCGCTTGAGGAACGACGCGAGCCCGATCGCGGCCTGCTGCGCTTTCGCGTGGTCGCGCCACTGGAAGCGATCGATGTAGACGTCCCACGTGTCCACGGACGTCGCGAGGGGATACCCCGTCGCGTCGAGGATCGCGCCGCGGGAGGCGGATACGGTGACCGCGCCCTGGCGGGTGATCGCGGCTTCCTTGATGTACTGCTCGTGATCTAGGACCTGCACACGGTAGAGGTGCACCAGCACAACCGCGAACGACCCGACGACGAGCGTCGCGAGGATCCAGTGGCGCCAGGTCAGGTGATTGGAGTGGGACTTCGTCAACGAACCGTCCCTCCCCGTCGGTGGACGTCACGCCCTGGTGGTCGGTGCGTCGAGGCCTCGCCTCGGCGCTGGTCTCCGGTGGTGGCTAGTGCATGCCCGGGATGATTCCCAGCACCCGCTCCCACCACGCGATCGCCGGTGGATCGAGGTGCTCCTGCGTCGGCACGTAACGGCGGGGCAGCGGCACCAGCGCGGGCGCCGCGACGTCCTCGCTCACTCGCACGCTCTGCGCGGGGCGCACCATCCCCAGCCGCGTGGTCGCGTCCTTCTGGATGCGGTCAAGGTTGGAGGAGGAGGCGATCTGCGCCTCCAGCGAGCGGATGTCAGCGTCCAGGTCCTGCTGCTCGCGCTCCAGCGCGCGCACCTCGTACCCGGTCGCGGCGACGTGGGTGGTTTGAAGCACCTGCACGAGGCCGACGACGCCGACGGCGAGCAGCGCGAACGAGGCGATGGTGAACCGTGAGATGCGGCGACGCGTCACACCCCAGCCTTCGGGCATCGGGCGGACGGCACCGGGCATCGGGTGCTGACCGGTGCGGGGGAGCGGCGCGGATGGGCGCTGCGGTGAGACGCGGGGCGGAGCGGCGTGCGGGATGCTGGCCATTACGCAGCCGCCTTGATGTTCTCCGCCACGCGAAGGCGGGCGGAACGGGCGCGCGGGTTGCGGGCGACCTCGTCGTCGGTGGGGCGCGTCACCTTGCGCGAGATCTCGCGCAGCGTCGCGCGGTGGTCGCAGGTGCAGACGGGCTGTCGAGGCGGGCAGATGCAGTCGCGCGCGCGGTCGCGGAAGAACGTCTTCACCGCGCGATCCTCGAGCGAATGGAACGAGATGACGGCGATCCGGCCGCCGGGGCCGAGCAGCCCCTCGGCGTCGACGAGGGCGCGTTCGATCTGCTCGATCTCACCGTTCACCGCGATGCGGAGCGCCTGAAAGGTGCGCGTTGCGGGGTGGATGCGCTCCGCGCCTCGACCGCCGGGCGCGTGACGCGCGACACCCTCGACGAGGTTCGCGAGGGCGGCGGTGGTGTGCAGCGGGCGGCGGGCGACGATGGCGCGCGCGATGCGGCGCGAGTTGCGCTCCTCGCCGTACTCCCAGATCAGGGCGGCGAGGCGGGCCTCGTCGTAGCTGTTCACGATGTCGGCGGCGGTCATGCCGCCCTCCGGGTCCATGCGCATGTCCAGTGGCTCATCGCGCATGAACGAGAAGCCGCGCCCCGGCATGTCGAGCTGCATCGACGAGACACCGAGGTCGAAAAGGATGCCGTCCACCGGGTGGAAGCCGTGCTCGTCGCAGATCGGCGCGATGTCGGCGAACTCGCCGCGCGCGATCACGACGGCGTCGCCATAAGAGGAGAGTCGTTCGCCGGCGATGCGGATCGCGTTCGGGTCACGGTCGATGCCAAGGAGACGGCCGCCGGGCTGGGCCGCGGCGACGATCGCCGAGGAGTGACCACCGAGACCGAGCGTTGCGTCGACATAACGGCCGCCGGGGCGCACGGCGAGCGCCTCCACGATCTCGGGGAGCATGACCGGCTCGTGCTGGGGAGCAGCCGTCATCTATTCGTCCTCGTCGGCGTCGTCCAGTGCGGCGAGCCGTTCGCGCTCCTGCGCCCAACGGTCAGGATGCCACAATTCTAGGTAATCGCCACAGCCGATGATCAATATCTTACCCACAAGTCCGGCTTCGTCGCGAATCTGGGAGGGGGCCAGGATGCGGCCCTGCTTGTCCAGTTCCACGCCGTAGGCGTCGGGGAGGAAGGCGCGGCGGATTCGGCGGCCGGTGGTGTGGCGGTTGCCGTTCTCGCTGCCGAGCCGGCGTTGCACTTCTTCATCGAACGAGGCCTGGGTGTAGAGCTCGGCGCACCCCTCGGGGCCGCGGCGCAGGACTCCCCCATCGACGAACGCGGGTCGGTAGCGGGCGGGGATTGCTATCCGGCCGCGTTCGTCGAGGGAATGTTCGAAGGTTCCGAAGAAAAACACCCCGGCCACCTTCGAATCGCTTTGGGGGTGGGCAGTTCTCCCATTTCCCCCCACAACGCTGCCAACTCTACCATCGGGCCGTCCAGCCCCGCAACACCCCATCCCACGAAATTTCCCCGCGATACGATCGAGGCCCCCGCGGGCTCACCCAGTCACCGGAAACGGAGCGCCTCATGCCCCACCTCGCAGCCGTGCTCACCATCAGCGACCTCGGCTCACGCGGGGAGCGCGAGGACACCGCCGGCCCCGCCGTCGCCGGGATGCTCGCCGCAGAGGGGTTCGAGGTCGCCGAGCGGGCGATCGTCCCCGACGATCAGGACGTCATCGAGGAGCGCCTAGTGAGCTGGTCGGAGCGCGGGATCCGCCTCGTGCTGACCGCAGGCGGCACGGGCCTCACGGCGCGTGACCACACGCCGCAGGCGACGCTCCGCGCGATCGACTACCGGGTGCCGGGCATGGAGGAGGCGATGCGCGCGGCGAGCACCGCCGTGGTGCCGACGGCGATGCTGTCGCGCGGGGTGGTGGGGGTGCGGGGGAGCACGCTGATCGTGAACCTGCCGGGGAGTGAGCGCGCCGCCCGCGAAAACCTTGCCGTGATCCTCGGTGTGCTCGAGCACGCCTGCGACCAGCTCGCGGGCGACACGGCGGACGTCGCCGCGCTGCACGAGGAGCTGAAGGATGAGGCGTCTGGGGCGGGCGCATGACGCCGGCATCTTCGATCCGCTTCGATGTGCTGACGATCTTCCCCGCGATGTTCGAGAGCCCGTTCGAGCAGTCGGTGATGGCGCGCGCCCGCACCGCGGGACTCATCGACGTGCAGACGCACGATCTGCGCCAGTGGGCGCACGACCGCCACAAGACGGTGGACGACGCGCCGTTCGGCGGGGGCGCCGGCATGGTGATGAAGCCCGAGCCGATCTTCGAGGCGATCGAGGCAATCCAGCCGATGGCCGAGCCGCCGGCCAAGGTGGTGTTCATGTCGCCGCTGGGGCGCCCGCTGACCCGCGCGCTGGTGGACGAGCTTGCCGAGATCCCGCGCATGCTGATCATCTGCGGCCGCTACGAGGGCATCGACGAGCGTGTGCGCGAGCACATCGTGGACATCGAGGTGTCGATCGGCGACTTCGTGGTGTCGGGCGGAGAGTTGCCGGCGATGGTGGTGATCGATGCCGTCGCCCGCCGCATCCCCGGCGTCCTCGGATCCGAGGCGTCGCTGACGGAGGAGTCGTTCGACGACGGGCTGCTGGAGTACCCGCAGTACACGCGCCCGCCGGTCTACCGCGAGTGGGAGGTGCCGCCCATCCTCCTGTCCGGCAACCACGCCGAGGTTGACAAGTGGCGTCGGCGCCAGCGCCTGCTCCGCACCCGCGACCTGCGCCCCGACCTGCTGGAGGGCGTCGAGATGACGCCTGCCGAGCGGAAGTGGCTGGCGGAGCAGGAGTAACGAACAGGCACGAAGGGGGTGTTCGATGACCGACGACAACCCGCTCATGACAGCGGACCCGGCGCGCGAGATCGAGCGCTCACGGATCCTCGACGCGCCGCGTGAGCTCGTGCTGCGCGCGTGGACCGAGGCGGAGCACCTGGCCGCTTGGTGGGGGCCGAAGGACTTCACGAACGCCTTCGAGGAGTTCGATCCTCGGCCTGGCGGGGCATGGCGTTTCAAGATGCTCGGCCCGAATGGCGCCGAGTTCCCCAACCAGAGCGTGTTCCTGGAGGCGACGGCGGACCGGGTGGTCATCGACCACGTGTCCGGGCCGGAGTTCCGGATGTTCGCGACGTTCGAGGATCGCGGCGACCAGACGGCGATCACGATCCTCCAGCGCTTCGCGTCCGCCCAGGATTGCGCCCAGGTGCTGAAGTTCGCCCCGACCGCGAACGACGAGAACCTCGATCGGCTCGAGGCCGAGTTGGCCCGCATGGCGTAGGCTGGGGACTGCGGCGCCCGGCCGCGCCCCTCCGGGGGCCCGCGTGGCCGGGTGCGAGGCACCCCCTCGACGCTAGGGGGCCTCGTTCGCTAGACTTCGAGTTCGCGCGTCCGGCGGGCGCGCTGTCATCTATCGATCCCGACGGGAATTGACCATGGCTGCCATCAACCTGACTGACCTCGCCCAGCCGCGCCCGGCACACCTGCCGGCGCTCCCCGAGTTCGGGGCCGGCGACACCGTTCGCGTCCAGGCCCGTGTGGTCGAGGGCGACCGCGAGCGCCTCCAGCCGTTCGAGGGCGTGGTGATCCGCGTGAAGAACGGCCCGGCCGGCAACTTCACGGTGCGCCGCATCGCCTCCGGCATCGGCGTGGAGCGCACGTTCCCCTTCAACAGCCCCCGCCTGGAGGCCGTGGCCGTGACCCGCAAGGGCCGCGTGCGCCGCAGCCGCCTGTACTACCTGCGTGGCCGCACCGGCCGCGCGGCTCGTGTGAAGGAAGCGCGTCGCGGCTAGCCCGCACGCTGCTCGTCAGCATTCATCGAGGCCGGGCGTCCGAACAGGGCGCCCGGCCTCGTCGTGTCTGACAGGGCGCGGCGCGGGCCCGCGACGGGGAGCGCCACCGCCCAGGGACGCGCACGACCGCACACCCCTCCCCTGCGTCCGTATCATCACGACATGACCTCCACGCCGGCCTCGACGCGCGCGCGCTACGTGAAGGTGGCGGTCAACTCCGGGCGTCCGACGAACCTCACGTTTTCGTACTCCGTGCCCGCGGGGCGCTCCGTCGTCCCGGGCGAGGTGGTGCACGTGCCGTGGGGCGTGCGCACGCTGCAGGGCGTCATCGTGGAGACGATGGACACCCCCGGCTACGACAAGGACGAGGTGCGCCCCCTCGAGCCGCCGATCGACGCCGCGCCGTGCATCCCCGC
This sequence comes from Chloroflexota bacterium, assembly GCA_947479915.1. Classification (GTDB taxonomy): domain Bacteria; phylum Chloroflexota; class Dehalococcoidia; order UBA2979; family UBA2979; genus SHYQ01. Next base: position 24,317 of record CANKAU010000018.1, on the reverse strand, counting down.
GGATCGGTTGCCGCTCGCCGCGTGGCTACGCGACTACTACCTGTCGCCGCCGTGGGAGGCGCATGCTCTGTTCCTGCCGCCCGGTGCCGGTGAGCGCCCTCGCACCGCGGTGTCGCGAGGCGCCGGCGCTCCGTCCGCGCTCTCGGAGCGCCAGCAGACGATCTACGACGCCCTGACCGACGCACCGGTGGACACCGAGGACCTGAAGGCCGACCTCGCGCCGAAGGTCACGGTGCGCGGCTTCGACGCAGCGCTCGCGGTGCTGTTCCGTCGCGGACTGGCGGATCGCCACTACACGCTCGCCCCGGCCCGTGCGCGCCCGCGGGTCGTCGAGGTGGTGCGTCTCGCGGTGGCGCCGAAGCAGGCGCGTGACTTCGCGGATGCGATCGAGGGGCGGCGAGCCTCCCGCCGCGTACGCGCGTTGCGCTTCGTGGCCGCGCAGGGCGGGCGCGCCTCGTTCATGGCGACAGCGAAGGAGGCGCGTGGCGCGCCGGCTGTCGAGACGCTGATCGCGGATGGCGTGCTGGAGCGCGCCGGCGACCGGCAGGACGAGGTGCGGCTGCTGCTCGACGAGACCTCCGTGGCGCGGCTGATCCGCCAGCTATCGCGTGGACAGGCCGAGCAGGCCGCAGCGGCGATCCTCGAACGGCTCGCTGACGCCGCCGATCGGGGCGAGGCGCCCGAACTGCCCGTGCGCGGGCTGCCGGCGGAGGTGCCGGGCGACGTCCGCGCTGCGCTCGCCGGGCTTGTCCTGTCGCGCCTCGCGACGATGCACGAAGTGCTCGACCGCCGCGATCCGCTGCGGCACATGGTCGACCTGGTGCTCCGCCCGCCGGTCGAGCTGATCGCGGAGCAGCGCGAGGCCGCCGCGGCGATCAAGGAGGCGATCGACGCGGCAGACGGGCAGGGGCTGCTGCTCCACGGCGTCACCGGCAGCGGCAAGACGGAGGTGTACCTCGACGCCCTGAGGCACGCGGTGGCGGCGGGGCGTCGGGGCATCGTCCTGGTTCCCGAGATCGCGCTGACGCCCCAGACGGTGCGTCGATTCGCCGAGCACTTCCCGGGGCGAGTGGGGGTGCTGCACTCGGGCTTGAGCCTCGGCGAGGCCTACGACGAATGGCACCGCATTGCGCGGGGTGAGTACGACGTGGTCATCGGTTCACGCAGCGCGATCTTCGCGCCGCAGCCGGATCTCGGGCTCATCGTCATCGACGAGGCTCACGAGTGGACGTACAAGCAGCACGATCCTCAGCCCCGCTACGACGCGCGCACGGTGGCCGCCGAACTCGCGAGGCTCACCGGGGCGGCGCTCGTGTACGGCACGGCGACACCGGATGCGGAGCGCTGGTTCGCCGCCGCGAATGGTGAGATCCGGCGTGTCGATTTGCCTCGACGTATTCGCGCTGCGATCCAACCCGACGGATCGCTGCAGCAGTTCCCCTCGAACGAGATGCCGGAGATCCAGATCGTCGACATGCGCGGCTCGCACGAGCTGTTCTCGCCTCGACTGATCGAGGGGCTCGGCGAAGCGCTCGACCGCGACGAACAGGCGATCCTGTTCCTGAACCGGCGAGGGCTCGCCGGCTACCTGCTGTGCTCGCGCGGGCACTCGCCCACGTGCTCCTCGTGTGATGTCTCGATGGCCGTGCATGACGGCGCGCGGCTGATCTGCCATCAGTGCGGCAAGTCGAGGAAGGCGCCCGCGCGGTGCCTCGAGGCCGCGTGCGGACAGCCGCTCCGCCCGGTGCGCGCGGGGACGCAGCGCGTGGAGACGGAGGTGCGCCGCCATTACCCGACAGCGCGCGTGGTGCGCTGGGACCGTGACACCGCACGCAACGTGGAGCAGCACGGCGCGATCCTGCAGCAGTTCCAGCGGCACGAGGCGGACGTGCTGGTGGGCACGCAGATGGTCGCGAAGGGCCTCGATCTGCCGCTGGTCACCTTCGTCGGTGTGGTGCTGGCCGACTACTCGCTGCACGACGCGGACTTCCGCGCGGGTGAGCGCACCTTCCAGTTGCTGGTGCAGGTAGCCGGTCGCGCGGGGCGCGCGGAGCGGCCCGGGCGCGTGGTGATCCAGACGCTGCAACCCGAGGAGCCGGCGATCCTCGCGGCGGCCGTCGGCGACATCGATCGGTTCTACGAGGACGAGTTGGCGCGCCGCGCCGCGCTGGGATACCCGCCGTTTCGTCGGCTGGTCCGGCTGCTGTTCAGCCACGAGAGCCGCCAGTACGCGGGCGACGAGGCGCAACGCCTCGCCACGGAGCTGCGCACGCTGGCGACCGGGCGCCCCGGTGTGGACGTGCTCGGCCCGACGCCGCCCCAGGTCGCGCGCATCCGCGGCCGTCACCGCTGGGCGATCATCGTGCGCGGTGATGACCCCACCGCACTGCTGCGCGAGGTCGATCTTCCCCTGGGCTGGGCGATTGATGTGGATCCGCTGGTCGTCAGCTAGGACCCGGCAACGCAGGGGCACCTCGGGACGTTGCGGGGGGGTGGACGGTACAATCGGCGGACGTGATCTGGCGTCCTCGGTGGGCGCCGACTGCGAATCCGGCGGAAGAGTGGGCTCATGACGATCCGTCCCATTCGGTACCTCGGCGACCCCGTTCTGCGGCGCCCGGCGAAGAAAGTGTCGCGGGTCGATGACTCGATCCGGCGCCTGATCGCGGACATGACGGAGTCCATGTACCAGGCGCAGGGTGTTGGCATCGCCGCGCCGCAGATCGGCGTCGGCCTGCGTGTCGTGGTCATCGGGCTGCCCGACGAGGAGCCGTTCGCGCTGATCAACCCGGTCGTTATCAAGCGCGAGGGCGAGCGCCGGCTGGACGAGGGCTGCCTGTCCGTCCCCGGCTACCGTGGCGCCCTCACGCGCTCCGTTGCGGTGACGGTGAAGGCGCTGAACGAGGACGGCCGCGAGTTCCGCGTGAAGTCGGAGGGCGACCTGCTCGCACAGGCGCTGGAGCACGAGACCGATCACGTGAACGGCATCCTCTACGTAGATCGCCTGGACGCGAAGACGGACCTGGTGAAGCTTGAGCCTGCGATCGCGCGGGCGCGGGCCGAGGACGAGTAATTGCAGGAGATTCTCATCCTCGTGGCCGTCATGGCCGCGTTCTACTTCATCCTGCTGCGACCCGTGATCAACCAGCAGAAGCAGCAGCGCCGGGACATCTCCAGCCTGCGCGTCGGAGACGAGGTGCTCACCGCGGGAGGCTTCTACGCCGTCGTGACGGACATCAACACGTTCGAGCGAGGGCCGATGGAGATCGTGTTCGAGCTGGGGCCCGGATTGAAGGTCCGTGGAACCACGAATGCGATTGCCAGCATCGTCCATCGGTCGCACCCTGACGACACCGAGACGTTCCCGCGCTAGATTCGAGACGATGTGCTCGCGACTTCTGACCTTCAACCAGCCGTAATCCACACCGACTTCTTCGAGGACCGACCGATGGACATCCTGCTCTCCGAGATCACCGCCGAAGCCCCCGCCGATTTCCCATGGAGCACGACCACCGTGCTCACCGCCATCGGCCGTCACCGTCTCTCCGACGAGGAGCCCGCATCCGACGAGGATGACGACGACGACGATGATGACGAGGACTGGGACGACGAAGACCTGGACGATGAGGACTGGGACGACGAAGACCTGGACGACGATGACGACTGGGACGAGGACGATGACGACGATGACTGGGACGACGACGATGATGACGACGAAACTCCGGCAAACCTCGTGACGCCCGCGCTGTCGCCGGCTGTGGCGCGTTCATGAGTAAGCGCGCTCGACTCCTGCCCCTGCTGGGGATCTTGTTGCTGGCGCTGGCTGCGCTCTACGTGGTGTGGCCGGCGGAGCCGGGCCGTGTCTTCCCGGGTGGCGACCGCCTCCCGAAGGGCAAGGGCCTGACGATCAGGAGCTTCGAGCGCAAGGAGATGCGTCTCGGCCTCGACCTGCAGGGCGGCACCCGCCTCCTGCTCCGCGCGAACGTCCCCGAGAACTTCGAGGGGGACGTGGCCGACGCGTTGGACGGCACGATCCGCGTCCTGCGTCGCCGCGTGGACGCTTCCGGCCTGTCCGAGGCGGAGATCACCAAGCAGGGTGACGCCAACATCTCGGTGCAGCTGCCGGGCCTCACGCCCGAGCGTGCGCGCTCGCTTCTCGGCCGCACGGCGCAGCTGCGCTTCTGCGAGCCGGCTCCGACGCCCGCCGACGCGGACGCGAACGGCAAGTGCGACGCGGGCGGCAAGTGGATGCAGGCCTACGGCGACGTGGAAGGGAAGCGCACCGCGCTCACCGGCCGCTACCTGAAGTCCAACTCCTACGTCGGCTTCGACCAGGCGGGCCTTCCGCTCGTCGGGTTCGAGTTCCAGAGCGACGGCGGTGAGGTGTTCCGCCAGCTCACGACGCGTCTGCTGGGCCAGCGCGTGGCGATCTACCTCGACAACGAGGAGCTGTCCGCGCCGGTGGTGCAGGGCGTCATCTCGAACATCGGTCAGATCTCCGGGCTCACGCTGGACCGCGCGCAGGAGCTGGTCATTCAGCTGAACGCCGGTGCGCTGCCGCTGCAGCTGTCCGTGCTGCAGGAGCAGAACGTCGCTCCGACGCTGGGCTCCAGCTCGGTGCAGCGCTCGATCCTCGCGGGTGAGATCGGTCTGCTGCTCGTCATGCTGTTCATGGTGCTCTACTACCGCTTCCCCGGCCTGATCGCCTCGGTCGCGCTGTTGGTCTACACCCTGCTTTCGCTGGCCGTGTTCAAACTCGTGCCGGTCACGCTCACGCTCGCCGGCATCGGCGCGTTCGTGCTGTCGATCGGCATGGCGGTGGACGCCAACGTGCTGATCTTCGAACGCATGAAGGAAGAGTTGCGCGCGGGACGCTCGTACATCGCCGCGATCCAGGCGGGCTTCGAGCGCGCGTGGCCGTCGATTCGCGACTCGAACGCCTCCACGCTGATCACGTGCATCATCCTGTACATCCTGGGCGGTGGCGTGCAGATCCCGTTCATCGGCACATTCGATGCACCACTGGTGCAGGGCTTCGCGCTGACGCTCGCCGTCGGTGTCCTCGTGTCGATGTTCTCGGCGATCACGGTGACGCGTGTGCTCTTGCGCGCGTTCATCGGCTCGCGTGTCTCGCGGCACCGTGACTGGTTCGTGCCCGAGGACGAAATGACCGCGTCTTCCGATGCGAAGGCTCGTGAAGGGGCGCAGGCGTGAAGTTCGATCTCGTAGCCAACCGTCGGATTCTCTACCTCTTCAGCGGCGCGCTGTTCGCGCTCTCGCTGGTGCTGCTCGCGATCCCCCCGGCACTCCGCCCGGGCATCGAGTTCACCGCCGGCACGACGACTCAGATCCGCTTCAAGAAGGCGGTGTCTGAGGCGGATCTCCGCGGCGCCTACGCGGCGCTGGGCCACGAAGAGGCCCGCATCCAGGGGATCTCCGCCGTCGAGTACCTCGTGCGGACGCGTGAGCTCCACGTCCCGCCCGGGTCGTTCACCAGCCCCGAGGCTGCGCCGGACGAGACGCGGCCGGTTGGTCCGACACCCGCGAAGTTCATCGGTACCCTGGTCGTCGGCAAGAAGGACGCCACGGGCAAGGTGACGCTCCGCGCGCCCTTGAAGAGTGACGGGTGCGAGTTCGGGGCGACTGCCGGCGAGGTGGCCGCAGGCGCCTCGGTGGACGTCCTCGAAACCAAGAAGTGCGCCGACGGTGACCGCTACCGCGTGGCGTCCGGCGTGATCTCCGGGTGGCTCATGGCCGCCGACACGCAGAACTTCGCCCCCGCGGCCGGCTCTGCTGCCGCTCAGGATCGAGGCGAGCGGACCATCATCGAGAACGCGCTGCGCGAGAAGTTCGGCGACTTCGATGTCCTCGAGTTCGCCACCGTCTCGCCCACGGTGTCGCGCGCCGCGGTCCGCAACGCTGCGATCGCACTGAGCGTCGCCACGGTGTTCATCCTGGCCTACATCGCCTTTGCGTTCTCGTCCGTGCCGCGCCCGTGGCGCTACGGCACGTGCGCCGTGGTCGCGATGCTGCACGACGTGGTCGTGACGCTGGGGTTCTTCTCGCTCTTCGGCAAGGTGTTCGGTACCGAGGTGAACCTGATGTTCGTGACGGGACTGCTCACCGTCATCGGCTTCTCGGTGCACGACACGATCGTCATCTTCGACCGCATCCGCGAGAACATCCGGCAGGCGCCGAGCGCGAGCCTGCACAACAACGTGAACGCGGCGATCATGCAGACGATCGCTCGCTCGCTGAACACCTCGATCACGGTGCTCATCACCGTCGCGGCGATGCTCGCGCTGGGTGGTTCGACGATCCAATCGTTCCTGCTGGTCATCCTGCTCGGCATCATCGCCGGCACGTACTCCAGCATCGGTATCGCAGCGCAGCTGCTGGTGTCGTGGGAGGACGGCGCGTTCGACCGCCTGTTCTTCTGGCGTCGAAGCGCCAAGACCGCCGAGGCGAGCTAGCCTCGGTCGTCGCTCACCGCAGCGATTCGTGGAGGACGCGCGCGTCACCGTGACGGCGCGTCACTCCATCGCGGTCGAGCATCTCGAGGATCGCCTGCGCCGCTCGCCGGTTGGTGTCCAGCGCGTCGCGTGCCTCAGCTAGCGTCAGTTCGCGGCCGTCGCGTAGGAGCGTGATCACGCGATCGCGGACCTCCGCGTAAGTCTCCCGCGACAGCACCGTGCCGTCGCCGCAATCCACAACGCGGCTCGCACCTTCTAGGTACGCCATCGTCTCCGGGTCGATGTTCTGGCGCGGCGGCTGCGTGCCACCCTCGCGGATCGCGCGCTCGATGCGGTCGATCTCCGACTGCTGCGCCCCGCTCGGGGTGGGCGTCCACCCCGCCTCCGCGAAGCCGTCGCCGCGCTCCTCGATCGCGGGCGCGAGCCCGCCGAGGATCGCCGCGAACTCTCGCGGGGCCAGCCGTAGCACGCCGCGCAGTTCCTCGCGCGGCATCGCCCAGCGCAGCGGCCGCGCCGCGTGGAACGCCGCGAGCGCGCGTGACACGTCGTCGAGGAGACGGGCGTGTCCGCCTGCGGTCAGCAGCACCGGCTCGCCCGTCGAGGCAGGGAACGCGTGCACGGCCCCATCAGCGGTCAGCGCCTCGATCGCGGCGGCGAAGTCGTCTGCGCTCACCTCGACGCCGGCGCGCAGCGCGGCAGCGGTCGCGGGCTCGCTGCGTTCGAGGGCGGCCAGGATGCGACTCTCGGGCGTCCCCGCCGCGCGTGCCTCGAGCCGCTCGACGGTCGCCGCGCTGTGGCGGCGGTGACGCGGCGGGTTGACCTCCACGATGCGTCCGCCACCCACGGTTTCGTCCGACAGCCGCAGCACGAACAGGTCGCCGGGCACGGCCGCGATCGGCTCGTTGAGGATCACCTGCGCCCAGCCGTCCGCGCCGCCGGGAACCTCGTCGCCTGCGTCCGCGCCGTCGATGGGCACCGTGCGGCTGCCGAGGACGCGCACGCGCCCTTGCACCTCTGCGGAGCCGACGTGCACGGCGACGCGCAGGTTGTGGCGGATCGCGCGGTCCGGGAGGACGTGCAGCAGGGCGTCGAACGCCTTCACCGGCGTGATGCGTCCGACCGGCGCGAGCACCTGCCCGCGTGCGAGGTCTTCGACGGCGACACCCGCGAGGTTCGCAGCCGTGCGGGTGCCGGGCAGCGCTTCGTTGACATCGTGGCGGTGCGTCTGCAGGCCGCGGATGCGCGCCGTCGGGCCGCCCGGGGCGACCTCGACGGTGTCGCCGACGCGCAGGCGGCCGTCGAGGAGCGTGCCGGTGACCACGGTGCCGAACCCGGTCATGGTGAACACGCGATCGATGCCGAGGCGCGGGCGACCGATGTCGCGCGGCTCGGTGGTGCTGTCGAGCGCGTTGTCGATCGCGGCGCGCAGGTCGTCGAGGCCTGCGCCGGTGACGCTGGACACGCGGACGAACGGAGCGTCGGCGAGCCGCGTGTCGCTGAGGAACGTGCGCACTTCCTCTTCGACGAGATCGGCCCAGTCGTCGTCCACGAGGTCGCACTTGGTCAGCACCACGACGGCGTTGCGCACCTCGAGCAGGTCAAGGATCTCCAGGTGCTCGCGCGTCTGCGGCATGATGCCCTCGTCCGCCGCGATCACCAGCAGCGCAAGGTCGACCGCGCTGATGCCGGCGAGCATGTGCCGCACGAAGCGCACGTGCCCCGGCACGTCGACGATCGAGACCTCGCGGCCGGAGGGCAGCGTCATCCACGCGAAGCCCAGCTCGATCGTCATCCCGCGCTCCTGCTCCTCGCGGAGACGGTCGGGGTTGGTGCCCGTGAGGGCGTGGATCAGCGCGGACTTGCCGTGGTCAACGTGGCCGGCGGTGCCGATGACGAACATGCGGGCAGTGTAGAGGCGTCCGAGCTGCGCGACGCTACGCCAGCGGGTGCACCAGCTCCGTACGCCACTGGCCGGCGTCCAGCCCGGAATCAGGGCCGACGAGGAAGTGCTCGCGCAGGCCGGGCGCCGTGACGTAGCCGTGCGCGGTCAGCCAGGCGTCGAACTCGCCCCATGCCGCGCCGAGACCCTCGTACCCGCCGTGGTAGATCGTTCGCGCGGCGCGCACCGCGGGGAGCTCGCCCGCGTAGACGCGGCCGACCGGTGCGACGGGGGTGGCGACCGGCACGCCGACCTCGAAGTCAAAGGTGGCGTCGTTCATCGCGAAGTGGCGGTCGAACAGCCGCCCGGCCGGGGTGATGCCCTGCGCCGCGACGGTCGCGATGACTTCCTCGATCGCCGGCCCCATGACGGTCTGGATCTGGTCGCGCGGGATAGTGAGGTGGATGACGGCGGTCTGCTGCGCGGTGGTCTGCACGATCTCGGGTGTGTCGATCATCGGTGACCTCCGGGTGCGCCCAGGGATGCAGGCTGTGCCTAGTCGTCGTCCTCGTCGGGCAGGAGGTCCACGAAGACCTCGTTCGACAGCAGCAGGCCGCGCTCAGTGAGGCGCAGTTGCCCGTCGACGCGTTCGAGGAGGCCGAGGGCCTCGTGCTTGGCGATCGCGGGGCCGAAGGCGTCGTCGGGCGACACGCCGAAGCGCTCCGTGAAGTCGGCGATTGAGATGCCGCGCATCAGCCGCAGGCCGAGGATGATCGCGTCTGCGCGCTGGGTCGCCTCGTCGGGCGTCTCGCCACCGGCGATCTGGCGGAGCTCGCCGCGGCCCGTGGCCTGGCGCTCCTCCCACGACTCGTTGACCGCCTCGACATAACGGTTGGGCGCGTCCACGTTCGCGATGCGCCGACCGAGGAAGAAGGAGTGCGCCCCGGCGCCCAGGCCGAGGTACGGCTCCGCGTGCCAGTAGACGAGGTTGTGGCGGCACTCGCGGCCGGGCAGCGCCCAGTTCGAGATTTCGTACTGCTCGTACCCGGCCTGCGCGAGGCGCGTGCGCGTCCATTCGTACTGGTCCGCGGCGACGTCCGGGTCGGGCTCCTCGATTTGGCTCTTCGCGACCCGGTAGTAGAGCGCGGTGCCGGGCTCCACCGTCAGCGCGTAGCAGGAGAGGTGCTCCGGGCGCAGCTCAAGGATGCGCTCCACGGTGTCCTGCCACTTCGAGAGCGGCTGGCCCATGATCCCGAAGATCAGGTCGAGGTTCAGGTTGTCGAAGCCCGCCGCGCGGGCGTCACGTACTGCCTCGATCACGCGCTCCGGCGAGTGCAGGCGCTCGAGGAGCGTCAGCTCCTCCGGCTGCAGCGACTGGACGCCCATCGACAGGCGGTTCACGCCCAGCGCGCGCAGGCCGTCGAGGTGCTCGCGCGACAGTTCCGTCGGGTTCGCCTCGAGCGTCCATTCGACGTCCGGCGAAATGTTGAACTGCGCGCGGATGGCGGCGGTGATCTGCGACATGTCGTCGAGCGAGGTGAGGCTGGGCGTGCCACCCCCGAAGAACACGGTGTCGACGGTCAGGTCCTTCGCGGCGGGCGCCCACAACTCCATCTCGCGGACGAGCGCGGGCGTGTAGTCGGCGACGAGATGGCCCGGTAGGCCCTCGTACGAGTTGAAGTCGCAGTAGCCGCACTTGGCCGTGCAGAAGGGGATGTGGAGGTACAGCGCCAGCGAGCGCGACCGGTCGGTCGAAGCGGGCGCGGAGGCGGGCTGCGTCGTCATGCGAGCAGGGTACCAGCGCGCCCCGGCGCGGGCGATTCGCTACGATGCGTGGCCGCAGACGGTTCGAGGAGGCGAAGATGGCAGCACTGACCCCGGAGCAGACCGAGTTCTTGAAGGCCCACCGGCTCGCCGTGCTGGGCACGGGCAAGAAAGACGGCTCGCCGCAGCTCTCCACGATCATGTACCTCGTCGAGGACGACGGCCGCATCGTCCTGGGCGTCTCGAACGACCGCGCGAAGTGGTTCAACGCGAAGCGCCAGCCGAAGGTCGCGCTCCTCGTCCTCGACGGTCGAACGCAGCTCATCGTCTACGGGACGGCGGAGTGCATCGCCGGGGAGCCGGAGCGGGCGGCCATCACGCGTCGCATCCGCAAGGTCGTCGGGACGAACGTGCCCGCTGATGACCTGAGCGACGAGGACTACGGCAAGCAGCTGGACGAGCAGAAGCGCGTCATCATTCGCATCACCCCGACCAGCGCCTTCTCCAACGAGTAGGGCGGCTGCCCCGCGAGGTGGAGGTGCGCCTCGAACCTCGGGCGTCGGCGTGCGACACTCGGCGTTCGAGGGTGGCCGGTCGGTTGCCCGGGTTGAGGCGCGAGGTGTGTGGTGCTGAAGACGCATGGCTGCGGTGAACTGCGCGCGGAGCACGCGGGCGAGCGGGTGACGCTGGCCGGCTGGGTGCACCGCCGCCGCGATCACGGCGGCCTGCTGTTCCTCGACCTCCGCGACTCCACGGGCATCGTGCAGGTGGTGTTCCGGCCGCAGGACTCGCCGCAGGCCGCCGCGATCGCCGAGGGCGTACGCTCGGAGTTCGTGGTGCAGGTGAAGGGCGAGGTCGCGCTGCGCCGCCAGGGCACCGAGAACGCCGACATGCCGACGGGCGCGATCGAAGTGGTGGCGGGCGAGGCGACGATCCTCAACGCTTCCGAGACGCCTCCGTTCTCGATCGCCGAGGAGACGAACACCGGCGAGGTCATGCGCCTTCGCTACCGCTACCTCGACCTCCGCCGCGAGCGCATGGCGAAGAACCTGCGCCTGCGCCACCGCGTGGTGAAGTTCATCCGCGACTTCATGGACGAGCGCGGCTTCCTGGAGGTCGAGACGCCCACGCTGAACCTCGCCACGCCCGAGGGCGCGCGCGACTACCTGGTGCCGTCCCGCGTGCACCCCGGCGCCTTCTACGCGCTGCCGCAGTCGCCGCAGCAGTGGAAGCAGCTGCTGATGGTGGCGGGCGTCGACAAGTACTTCCAGATCGCGCGCTGCTACCGCGACGAGGACCTGCGCGGCGACCGCCAGCCCGAGTTCACGCAGCTCGACGTTGAGATGGCCTTCGTCGAGGAGGAGGACATCCTCAATCTCATCGAAGAGCTGTACGTGCAGATGTCGGAGGCGGTGGCGCCGCACTTCGCGCTGCCGTCGCCGTTCCCGCGCCTGACGTACGCCGAGGCGATGGAGCGGTTCGGCTCCGACAAGCCCGACATGCGCTACGGCCTCGAACTGCACGACTTCACGAGCAACGTCCGCGACACCGAGTTCCAGGTGTTCACCCGTGTCATCGAGGACGGCGGCCGCATCCGCGGCTTCGTCGTCCCGGGCGGCGCGGACATCCCGCGCCGCGGCATCGACGCCCTGACTGAGGTCGCGCGCGACGCGGGCGCCTCCGGGCTCGTGTGGGCGCAGTTCAGCGGCGAGGGGCCCCTCGACGGGCTCACCGCGGACGATGTCCGCTCGCCTGTCCAGCGCTTCTTCACGCCGGATCAGCTCGGTGCGCTCGCTGCGGCGGCGGGGGGCTCGCGCGGCGACGCGCTGCTGCTCGCGGCCGGGCCGGACGCGCTCACCTCGAAGGTGCTCGACGTGCTCCGGCGGAAGGTCGCCGAAGATCGCAACCTCGCGGACCCGGATCGGCTGGCCTTCCTCTTCGTCACGCAGTTCCCGATGTTCGAGTGGGACACGGACGGCGAGCGCTGGAGCGCCGTGCACCACCTGTTCACCGCGCCGTACGAGGAAGATCTGCCGCTGCTGGCGACCGACCCGGGCGCGATGCGCTCCCACGCCTACGACATTGTCTGCAACGGGCAGGAGATCGCCTCGGGCTCCATCCGTATCCACTCGCGCGACACCCAGATGGCGGTCTTCCGCACGCTGGGCATCGGACTCGAGGAGGCGCGGCTGAAATTCGGGCACATGCTGGACGCGTTCACGTACGGCGCTCCGCCGCACGGCGGCATCGCGCCGGGCATCGACCGCACCGTGGCGCTGTTCGCCGGGGAGCGCGACATCCGCGAGGTCATCGCGTTCCCGAAGACGAAGTCCGCTTCCGACCCGATGACGGGCGCACCCGCGGCCGTGGCCCCGCAGCAACTGTCGGACGTGCACATCACGCTGGACGAGGAGGCGCGGCTGGCCCTCGAGGAAGCCGCTGCCGGGGATCCCGTCGGGGACGAGGACGACGCCTAGGCGTCGTTCCAGCATCTCGGCGGGCGGCGTGCGCGGCCGATGCGTCCGGCCGCGTCATCCGAACGTAACCTGAGCGAAGTTACGATATGCTCTGCTCCCACCGCACCGGGTGTCACACCCGTGAGATGAGCGAAGGTCGATGCGCCAGAACCGAATGCTCGCGATCCTCTTGGGCGTCCTCTCGACGCTGGTCCTCATCGTCGGGGGCCTCTCGGCCAGCCTGCTGCTGACCGGCAAGGGCGGGACGAGCGGAACGAACTCCTCGAGATCTGACACGGGGAGCGGCGCCACTGCCGCCTCGGGGCGCATCCGCATTCCGGGCACCGATCCCAGCACCATGGACCCGCACCTCGCGAGCGACTCGACCTCCGCCGAGTACATCGTGGAGATCTTCAGCGGGCTGGTGACCATTGGGCCGCCGCCGAAGCTCGACCTCCAGCTCGACCTCGCCAAGTCCGTGGAGATCAGCCCGGATGGCAAGACCTACACCTTCGTCCTGCGCGACAACGCGACGTTCCACGATGGCCGCAAGGTGACCGCGGACGACGTGAAGTGGTCCATTGAGCGGGCGGCTTCGAAGCAGCTCGCCTCGCCCACGGCCATGAGTTACCTCTCCGACATCGTCGGGATGCCCGAGTACTTCCAGGGCAAGGCGCAGAACATCGCCGGCATCGAGGTGGTCGACCCCTCGACCATCCGCTTCAAGATCGACTCGCCGAAGCCGTACTTCCTCGCCAAGCTGTCGTACCCGACCTCGTTCGTCGTCGACCGCAAGCAGGTGGAGGCCAACCCGCGCAACTGGACGCGCAAGCCGAACGGCACCGGCCCGTACATGCTGACCGAGTGGCGCCTGGGCGAGCGCATCGCGCTCACGGCGTACGACAAGTTCTACCTCGGCACGCCGAAGCTGAAGGAAGCGGTCTACCTGATCTCCGGCGGCTCGGCGCTCACGCGCTTCGAGAACAACGAGCTGGACATCGCGCCGCTGAGCATCAACGACATCGACCGCGCGCGGGACCCGGGGCAGGCGCTGAGCAAGCTCTACTCCTCGTCGCCGCAGTTCTCGATCTCGTACATCGCGTTCAACAGCAAGCTGCCGCCGTTCGATGACCCCGCGGTGCGCCGCGCGATGGGCATGGCGATCGACCGCAAGAAGATCTCGGACGTCACGTTCAAGGGCATGCTCGCCCCGGCCAGTGGCATCATGATGCCCGGCCTCCCCGGCTACACGCCCGAGGTGAAGACGCTGCAGTTCGACCCCAACGCCGCGAAGGCGGAGTTGGCGAAGTCCAAGTACGGCACCGGCCCGGGCAAGATCCCGTTCCCGACGATCACGATGACCGAGGCCGGCGGCGGCGCCTCCGCGGGCATCGACACGCAGGCGTACATCGAGCAGTGGAAGACGGTGCTCGGCCTGAACATCGAGATCAAGCAGCTCGACTTCGCGACGTTCATCGCTGACCAGCAGTCGAAGAAGCTGCAGATGTTCAGCGCGGGCTGGGTGATGGACTACCCGGACCCCGAGGACGTGATGGACCTCAAGTTCTACAGCACGTCCAGCCTCAACGAGCAGAGCTACTCGAACCCCGCGGTCGACAAGCTCCTGGACGCCGCGCGGTCCGAGAAGGACACGAACCAGCGCCTCGACCTGTACCGTCAGGCGGAGAAGCTGATCATCGCCGACGCGCCGTGGCTGCCGCTCTACTACTCGCTGGCCCACCAGGTGGTGAGCCCGTCCGTGAAGGGCTGGTTCGAGCCGCCGATGGTGCTGCCGCGCCTCCGATTCGTCGAGGTCACGCGCTAGCGATTCGCGCCTAGAACCGATCGGGCGAGGCGAGAGGGAGACAGCATGGGGGCGTACGTCATCCGACGACTGCTCTGGCTGCCCGTGCTGCTGCTCATCGTCTCGTTCAGCACGTTCGCCCTCGCGCGGTACGGCCCCGGCGACCCGGTGGCGGTGATCGCAGGGCAGGTGCGTGACCCGGTCGTCCTCGCGCAGATCCGTGCGGATCGCGGCTTCGACCGGCCGATCCCGGAGCAGTACCTGATGTGGCTGAACCGCGCGATCCGCGGCGACCTCGGTGAGTCGTACCTGCAGCGCGGCTTCTCCGTATCCGAGCTCATCTTCCCGAAGATGTGGATCTCGGCGCAGCTGGGGATGGTGGCGCTGATCATCGTGTTCGCCGTGGGGATCCCCCTCGGCCTCCTCGCGGCGAGGCTCGCCGGGACATGGCTCGACCCGATGATCATCGGGACGCTGCTGTTCCTGCAGGCGATCCCGGTGCTGGTGGTGATCCCGCCGCTGACGTGGCTCTTCGCCGTGAAGTTGCAGTGGCTGCCTGTGGGTGGCTGGGACGGGATCTTCGCGCTGTACTGGATAGCGGGCGTGATCGCCATCCCGATCCCCAACCCGCACCTCTACATCCCGCTGGTCGCGTTCACGCTGCCCGGCTTCGTCGGCGTCGCGCGCCTCGTGCGTGTCACGGCACTCGAGGTGAACCTGGAGGACTACGTGCGCACGGCCCGCTCCAAGGGACTGTCCGAGGCGGCCGTCCAGTTCCGCCACGTGCTCCCCAACGCGCTGCTGCCGCTGATCACGGTCGTCGGCTTTGCGCTCGCCGGGATCATCGAGGGGGCGTTCTTCGTCGAGACGCTGATGGGCATCAACGGCATCGGCCGGCTCACGTTCGAGGCGGTCACCAGCCGCGACTACGACGTGATCCTCGCGACGACGGTCGTGTTCGCCGCCGCGTTTGTCATCTGCAACCTGATCGCCGAGCTGATCTACGGCGTGGTGGACCCGCGGGTCCGGCTGGGATCCTCGCGCTCATGACTTCAGCCACCATGGACACGGCCGAGACGCACCCTGAGCAGATGGGGGACAGCGAGTGGCGCATCGTGTGGCGCCGGCTCCGTCGGAAGCGCCTCGCGATGGCTTCGCTGGTCGTCATCGGCATCATCTACGCGATGGGCATCTTCGCCCCGCTGCTGGCGCCGTACTCCTACACGCAGCAGAACCTCGACATCCCGCGGCAGGGGCCGAGCCGCCAGCACCTGCTGGGCACGGACACGCTGGGCCGCGACATGCTCAGCCGCACGATGTTCTCCGCCCGCACGACGCTCATCGTCACCACGGCGGTGGTACTGAGCGGGTCGCTCGTCATCGGGAACGGCCTCGGGCTGCTGTCGGGCTACCGAGGTGGCTGGGTGGACGCGCTGATCATGCGTGTCGGCGACGTGTTCTCGTCGCTCCCCGGCCTCGTGATGCTGATCCTGATCAACGCGACGCTCGGCACCCGGGTGATCGAGGCGGTGCGGGGCTTCGAGCGGACGACGGGCATCACGGGCCTCGTGGCGTCCGGTTTACCGTCCTATCTCCTCGTGTTCTCGGCGCTCTCGCTGTTCTTCTGGGTGGGGACCGCGCGGATCATCCGGGCGCAGATCCTCCAGCTCCGCGAGCGCGACTTCATCACCTCTGCCGAGGCGCTCGGCGCGACGCCGTACCGGGTCATCCGGTACCACCTGCTCCCCAACGTGGCGTTCCTGATCATCCTCCAGGTCTCGGCGACCCTCGGCGGCATCGCGGGCTCTGAGATCGTCTTGACGTGGTTCGGGGTGGGCGTGCAGCCACCGGCGGCCTCGTTCGGCGCGATGCTGTTCGAGGGCTCCGGGCCGCGGACGTTCCAGCAGAGCCCGCACCTGCTGCTGGTCCCCGGCGGCGTGGTCACGCTGCTGCTGTTCGCGTTCAACCTGCTGGGCGATGCGCTGAACGACGCCGTCCGAGGGCGCTAGACCGTCCCTCAACCGCCTCCTGAGCACCCCTGATCGGGTCTTCCCCGAGGGCGGAGCCAAACAGGTCGCGTGCTATAGTGAATTTGCAAGAGAAGTCACGGAACCGTTGATTCGGACCGAGCGTCAGTGGCGCTCGCCCGTCCTGCGGCCCCGTCATGACGCAGCCGCATGACACAGTCACGCCAGAGGGTGCACCGCATTGGCCATCACGAAGGAACGTCTCCCCCGCGCACGCGTCTCGCTTGAGATCGAGGTCGATCAAGAGCGCGTCGAGAAGCACATGGACCGCGCCGTCGCGCGCCTGTCCAAGCAGGTGCGGGTGCCCGGTTTCCGCCCCGGCAAGGTGCCGCGCCGGAACCTCGAACGCCACGTTGGCACTGCGGCGCTGCTGCAGGAGGCCCTCGAAGAGCTCGTGCCCGAGGTCTACCAGGAGGCGTTGCTCTCCGAGGAAATCGACGCGATCGACCAGCCCGAGTTCTCGCTGAAGTCCACCGAGCCGCTGGTCGTCACGGCCATCGTCCCGGTGCGCCCGGACGTGGACCTGAAGGACTACAAGTCGCTGCGCGCCCCCAAGCCCGAGGTGAACATCACCGAGGAGCAGGTGAGCGACGCGCTGACCTCGATCCGCCGCCGCCACGCCGTGCTGGAGCCCGTCGACCGTGTGGTCGCGTGGAACGACACCGTGCGCGCGGACGTCACCGTCTCCGTGGACGGCCAGGCCGAGCCGCACGTCGAGGAAGACGCTGAGTTCCCCGTCCGCGAGGGCTCGGTCGTCTCGCTGCCGGGCTTCGTCGAGAAGTTGATCGGCCTCGAGCGGGGCGTCGCCCACCACATCGAGTTCGACCTGCCGGAAGACTTCGGCGCGGAAGAGCTCGCGGGCAAGACCGCCAAGTACGACATCACCATCCACGAGGTGAAGCAGGAAGTCCTTCCCGAGGTCGACGACGAGTTCGTCGTGTCCCTCGACGAGGAAGGCGTCTCCACGGTCGCCGAGATGGACGCCCGCATCCGCTCCGACCTGCAGTCGCAGGCCGAGCGCATGCTCATCGGTGACTACCAGGACGAGATCGTCGACCTGCTGGTCGCCACCGCGAGCCTCGACTACCCCGAGGTGCTCGTCGATCGCGAGATCGACCGCATCATCGACCGCGAGTCGAACCACGCGTCCCACACGCCGGAGGGCCTGAACAACTGGCTCAACGCCGTGGGCAAGACGCTCGAAGGCCTCCGCGAGGAGCTCAAGGAGCGCGCCGACCTCACGGTCCGCCGCGCGTTGGTCATCGGTCAGCTCATCGAGGACGAGGCCATCGAGGTCACGGACGAGATGATCGACGCGGAGATCGACTCGCTGGCCGGCCAGATGGGCGGCGCGGGCGCCAGCAACCCGGACAGCGTCGCGGCCATCCGTGGCCTCTTCGACACCCCGGACGGGCGCGCCTCGATCAAGAACCAGCTGATCACGAAGACGGCGCTGGAGCGCCTCGTCGAAATCTGCTCCCAGCCCGAGAGCGAAGGCGACGCAGCACCGCGTGCCAGCCGCCGCCGCCGTGGCGCTGCCGCGAGCAGCGACGAGGCGACGGACGACTCGGTGGACGAGTCCGCCGCCACGACCGAGGACGGCGCCGAGACGACTACGGAGACCACCGAGGCCTAGCAGCCTCGAAGGGTGCGGCCTCGGCCGGCCCCAGGAACGACAGCTACGAGCGAGCAGGACAGGAACGAGACATGACCTACCGCCCGATCCGCCCGAACGACTTCTCTGAGAGCTTCCTCAAGCCCCAGAACATTGTGCCGATGGTTGTAGAGACGAGCGCTCGCGGTGAGCGCGCCTACGACATCTACTCGCTGCTGCTGAAGGAGCGAATCATCTTCCTCGGCACGCCGATCGATGACCAGGTGGCGAACTCCATCGTGGCGCAGTTGCTGTTCCTGGACCGCGAGGACCCGGATCGCGACATCTCGATCTACGTGAACTCCCCCGGCGGGATGATCTACGCGGGGCTGGCGATCATGGACACCATGAACCTGGTCCGCGCAGAGGTGAGCACCATCGCGGTCGGCGTGACGGCGTCCATGGGCACCGTGCTTCTGGCCGCCGGCCAGAAGGGCAAGCGGTACGCGCTGCCGAACGCGACGATCCACATGCACCAGGCGCTGGGCGGTGGCTCCGGCCAGGCCTCGGACGTGCGGATCCAGGCGCGCGAGCTCGACCGTAACAACGACAAGATCCGCCAGATCCTGGCAGATGCGACCGGCCAGCCGATGGAGCGCATCGTTCAGGACACCGACCGCGACATCTACATGACGGCCGACGAGGCGAAGGCCTACGGCCTCGTCGACGAGCTGCTGTCGAAGCCCGAGGCGAAGTAGCCCGAGCAGGTTCGATGCGACCGGGTGAACCGGTCGCGGCGGTGGTGAGCGGCGGGTGAACCGGGGGTTCCATGGCCGGGAGCACGACACGCGGCAGCAGGGTGCAGTACAACTGCTCCTTCTGTGGGAAGAACCAGGATCAGGTCAAGCGCCTGATCGCCGGTCCCGGCGCCGTCTACATCTGCGACGAGTGCGTCGATCTCTGCCAGGAGATCATCAACGAGGAGTCGCAGAGCGGTAAGTCCGTCGGCAAGGCCGCCGGCACGCGCGTCCGCACCCCCCAGGAGATCATGAACCAGCTCGACGAGTACATCGTCGGGCAGGAGCGCACCAAGCGCGTGCTCTCCGTCGCCGTCTACAACCACTTCAAGCGCATCGAAGCGCCGGTGCAGGCCGACCTCGACCTCGAGAAGTCGAACATCCTGCTCATCGGCTCCACGGGCACCGGCAAGACCGAGTTCGCCCGCACGCTGGCGAAGATGCTCGACGTGCCGTTCTCGATCGCGGACGCCACCGCGCTGACCGAGGCGGGCTACGTGGGCGAGGATGTCGAGAACATCCTGCTGCACCTGATCCAGTCCGCCGACTTCGACATCCAGAAGGCGGAGCGCGGCATCGTCTACATCGACGAGATCGACAAGATCGCGCGCAAGAGCGACAACCCGTCGATCACCCGGGATGTCTCGGGCGAGGGCGTCCAGCAGGCGCTGCTCAAGATCATCGAGGGCTCGATCGCCAGCGTCCCGCCGCAGGGCGGCCGCAAGCACCCGCACCAGGACTTCATCCAGATCAACACCGCGAACATCCTGTTCATCTGCGGCGGCGCGTTCGAGGGCCTCGAGAAGATCGTGGCCAAGCGCACCGGGCAGGGGAACCGCTCGCTCGGCTTCCACGCCGACACGCGCACGCGCGCCGAGCTGGAAGAGGAGAAGGCGAACATCCTGCGGGACGTCACCCACGACGACCTGCTCACGTTCGGCCTGATCCCGGAGTTCGTCGGCCGTCTGCCCGTGGTCGCGACGCTCGACCCGCTGACCATCGAGATGATGGTCGCGATCCTCACGCAGCCGAAGAACGCCGTCGCGCGCCAGTTCCAGCGCCTGTTCGCCCTCGACGACTGCGAGCTCGTCTTCACGGAGGACGCCCGCATCGCCATCGCCGAGCGCGCATTGGCCCAGCGCACGGGCGCCCGAGGCCTGCGCACCGTCCTCGAGCAGATCCTGCTCGACGTCATGTTCGACGTGCCCTCGCGTGGTGACGTGAAGAAGTGCATCGTCTCCGCGGAGACCGTGAACAACCGCGTCGCGCCGCTGCTGCTGACCGCGGCCGGCACCGCGATCCACCTGGGCGACGAAGACAGCCCGGTGCAGGAGTCCGCATAGTCCGAGGCCACCCGGACGTCGCGTGCGCGCAACGTCCCCGGTGCTATCCTCGCCCCGCAGGCCGCCGAAGGGCGGCCTCAGCGATCGAGCGGATCTGAGCGCGCATGACCGCGAAGTCTCGCCCCGCCGCCCCCCACGCCCCGCGCCCACCTCGGGTCGCGCGCGAACGCCTTGATGTGCTGCTCGTCGAACGTGGCCTCGCCACTGGCCGTGACCGTGCGCGCGCCCTCGTCATGGCGCGTGAGGTCCTCGTCGACGGCGAGCTCGCCACGCAGCCCGCGAAGCCGACGTCCATCGACGCGGCGATCGAGGTGAAGACTCCCCCGCGTTTCGTGAGCCGTGGCGGCGAGAAGCTCGCCCACGCGCTCGATCGCACCGGCGTCACCGTCGAGGGCCGGCGCTGCCTTGATGTCGGCGCGTCCACCGGCGGGTTTACGGACTGCCTGCTCCAGAACGGCGCCGCGTACGTGGTCGCGGTCGACGTCGGCTACGGCGACTTCGCCGCGAAGCTCCGCGACGACCCCCGCATCGAGCTGCACGAGCGCACCAACGCGCGCGCGCTCGAGCCCCTCGACCCTCCTGCGGACCTCGTAGTCATGGACGTGTCGTTCATCTCCATCACCACCGTGCTGCCAGCCGTCGTGCGCTCGGTCGCGCCGGGCGGTGATCTGCTGCTGATGGTGAAGCCGCAATTCGAGGCGGGCTCTGAGGCCGTGGAGAAGGGCGGCGTAGTGCGCGACCCCGTGATGCACGCCGGCACCGTGGCGAAGGTGATGATCGCGGCGCTCGACCTCGGACTGCGCGTTCGTGGCATCGTCCGCTCGCCGCTGCTGGGCCCTGCGGGGAACCGTGAGTTCTTCCTGTGGGCGCGCGTCCCCGAGCACCCGCTGCAGCCCGCCGCCGACCGAGCGATCGAGGTGCCCGCATGAGGCAGCCTGTGCCGGACTTCGCGATACCCACCGAGATCGCCGTCTGCTACCACCGCGATGTCGCCGGTGCAGCAGACCTCGCCGCGCGCCTCTCGGCGCAGGCCGTCGCGGCCGGGCGCACCTCGTGGGTACAGGTACTCCCCCTCGCAGGTGACGGCGACGGCAGCGCCGAGTTCTGCGCGCGCCTTGCGACCGCGGACGTCCTCGTGTGCGTCGGCGGCGACGGCACGGTCCTCCACGCGTCCGAGTTCGCGGCGCAGACCGGCACGGCGATCTTCGGCGTGCGCATGGGCCGTCTGGGCTTCCTCACCGAATGCGTGGAGGCCGACGCCGAGCCGTCGTTCGCGGAGGTGCTGCGCGGCAACGCACGCCTCGAGGTGCACTCCATGGTGCAGGCGCGCGTCGGCGAGGACGAGCCGATGCACGCGCTGAACGACGTGGTGATCGGTCGCGCGGTGCTTGGGCGCACCATCTCCGTGGGCGCGAGCATCGAGGGCGTGCTGGTGGCGGAGTACCGCGCAGACGCCGTCGTCGTCGCGACCGCTACCGGCTCGACCGGCTACTCGCTCTCCGTCGGCGGGCCGATCCTCCACCCGTCCTCGGACGACATGATCCTCGTCGCGGTCGCGCCGCATCTTACGCGGGCGAACCCGCTGGTGCTGGAGGGCGAGGCACGCCTCCGCTTGTTTGTGGAGCGCGGCGATGACGCGCTGATCACGGCAGACGGACTGCACCAGCGCCCGATCTCCACCGGCATGGTCGTCGAGATCTCGAGGTCGGAGCGCACCGCGCGATTCGTCCGCCTCGGCGGGCCGGAGCGGTTCTACGACAACATCGCGAAGCGCCTCGGCTGGCTGCGCGCCGACCACGCGCTGGGCGCACTGGGCGAGGACCCCGCGCGGTCGTCGTAGGCCGGCACGGGACGCGGTGATCGGGGTGACTTATCCTATGAGCATGACCGCAGCCGCCTCGCCACAGTCCACCGCCGAGGTCCACGTCGTCCGCGCCACCGTGCAGGACGCGGAGGGCATCGCGCGGCTCGTGAACTACTGGGCAGCGCAGGGGCAGATGCTCCCGCGCACGCTGGGCGAGACCTACGAGAACCTGCGCGACTTCTTCGTGGTGCGCGATGACGCCGGCAAGGTCGTCGCGTGCGGCGCGCTGCACATCGTGTGGGCCGACATGGCCGAGCTGAAATCGCTCGCCGTCGAGGAGTCCCAGCACTCACGCGGCCTCGGCGCCGCAATCACGCGCGCCTGCGTCGAGGAAGGGCGCACCCTCGGCCTGAACGGCCTGTTCGCGCTGACGTACCGGCCGGGCTTCTTCGAGCGGCTGGGCTGGCGGCAGGCGGACGTCATGACGCTGCCTCGCAAGGTCTGGAACGAGTGCTACCGCTGTCCGAAGTTCCCGGGCTGCGACGAGATCGCGATGGTCATCGACCTCGTGCCGTCCGAGGCGCCCGCAGCGGGCGAGGTCGTGGCGTGAACGAGGCGCCCATCCCGGAACTGGTGTCCTCGGAGCCGCTCACAACTGTTGGTTACATAACTGTCGTCCGCGACACCATCCGCTTCGCGAACGGGCACGAGGCCCAGCGCACGGTCGTGGAGCACCCCGGCGCGGTCGCGCTGGTCGTGCTGGACGAGGCGGGGCGCTGGCTCCTCGTGCGGCAGTACCGCCACCCGGCGCGCCGCAACCTGCTGGAGATCCCCGCCGGCACCCGCGAGGTGGGGGAGGACCCCGACCTCACCGCCGCACGCGAGGTGCGCGAGGAGACCGGGTTCGCGGCAGGGCGCCTTGAGCGCATCGGCGGTGCGTGGATGGCGCCCGGCTTCTCCGGCGAGTTCATCACCTTCTACCTCGCGACCGAGCTGACGCCCGACCCGCTGCCGCAGGATCACGACGAGTACATCGAGGCGCCGGAGTGGCTGACGCTGGACGAGGTGTACGAAGCGGTGGACGCGGGCGTCATCGAGGACGCCAAGACGATGGTGGCGTTGACGCTCTACGCCCGGTATCTCGCTCGGAACGGCAAGGCGCGGTAGTCTCAGCACGCGTGCGGCCGGGATCGGCACGCGCCGCGCCAGCCCGAACCGGGCGGTGGCTGCAACGGAGGTGGGTAGATGGCCCAGGCCAGTCCGCGCTCGACGGTGGAAGCCGCCGTCAAGCCGATCAGTCGGCGTCCGGGGAGTTCGGCCCCCTGGCCGCTGAACCTGTATGCGTCCGCCGTCGGCAAGAAGTGGGTGATGGCGATCACCGGCATCATCGGCATGGGCTTCATCACCATGCACATGCTGGGGAACCTCAAAATCTACCTCGGCGCCGAGGAGCTGAATCACTACGCGGAGGGCCTGCGCACGTTCGGTGCGCCGCTGGCCCCGCGCGAGGCGATCCTCTGGATCCTCCGGTCGGTGCTCCTCGTCTCGCTCGTCCTGCACGTGCACGCGGCGTTCTCGCTGTGGAGCGCGAACCGCAGGGCGCGCCCCGTGGCGTACGCCTCGCAGCGTGACTACATCGCCGCGAACTGGGCGAGCCGCACGATGAAGTGGACCGGCCCGCTGATCCTGTGGTTCATCTTCATGCACCTCATGGATCTCACGTGGGGCGCGTACAACGCGGACTTCATCCACGGCGACGTCTATCACAACGTGGTCGCGCTCTTCTCCAGCGCTCCCAAGGTGATCATCTACGTCCTCGCGAACGTCGCGTTGGGTGTGCACCTCTGGCACGGGGCGTGGAGCCTCTTCCAGTCGATCGGTGTGAACAACCCGTACCTGAACGGCATCCGTCGCGTGTTCGCGACGGTGTTCGCGCTGGCTATCGTTGCCGGGAACGTCTCGTTCCCGATCGCGGTCTTCCTCGGAATCGTGAGCTAGGAGCCACCCATGGAACTAAACGCTCGCATCCCTGAAGGCCCGATCCAGACGCTGTGGGACAACCACCGCTTCAACATGAAGCTGGTCAACCCGGCCAACAAGCGCCGCTTCAACGTCATCGTCATCGGCACCGGCCTCGCCGGCGCTGCGGCCGCCGCGACGATGGGTGAGCTCGGCTACAACGTCACGGCGTTCACGTACCACGACTCGCCGAGGCGCGCGCACTCGATCGCCGCGCAGGGCGGCATCAACGCCGCGAAGAACTACTCGAACGACGGCGACAGCGTGTACCGCCTCTTCTACGACACCGTGAAGGGCGGCGACTTCCGCAGCCGCGAGGCGAACGTGTACCGGCTGGCGCAGACCAGCGTGAACATC
>CANKAU010000017.1 GCA_947479915.1 Chloroflexota bacterium | reverse complement strand
TGCTGTGGTGGGTCTTCCACGACCCGTCGGCGGCGAAGACCGCGACCGAACTGAACTACGCTCCGGTCCCGGAGAAGGCGCTCGCGCCGATTGAGAAGACCCTGCAGGGCCTCAAGTGCGAGGGCAAGGTCATCCTCCCGGCCTCGTAGTGACCGTCCGGCTGTCGAGGGGTGGTCGCCACTCCTCGACAGCCCACTCAATCACACTGGACCGCGCGCTGCCGGGCGGCGCGGTCCAGCCATCCGAGGGGCTAGGCCCCGCCAGCTCGAGGAACCCTATGGCAGTCACCGGAGCCGACGCCCCGCGACGAAGCCGCTCGATCATCTCCGGCGGCCGCCACTTCGCCGACAACGCCTTTATCGGCATCACCGGCGCGGCGGCACTCGTCGTGCTGTTGATCATCGTGGGACTGTTCTACGAGCTGATCTCGCGATCCTGGTCGAGCATCGAGGCCAATGGCCTCAACTTCCTCTTCGGGACCAATTGGAACCCGTCCCAGGGACAGTTCGGCGCGGGTGTGTTCATTGTCGGCACGGCGATCACCTCGATCTCCGCGCTGGTGCTGGCAACGCTGGTCGCCGTGTTCGTTGCCCTGTTCCTGGTGGAGATCGCGCCGTCGTGGCTTGCGCGCCCCATCGGGTACATGGTCGAGCTGCTCGCGGCGATTCCCAGCGTGGTCTACGGCCTCTGGGGCATCTACGTGCTGGGACCGTTCCTCGTCACGTTTGTCGGTCCGGCCATCACGAACACGCTGGGCGCGGTCATCCCCTTCTTCGATGGCACGCCACGCGTCACCGGCCTGCTCCCTGCGATCGTCGTGCTGACGATCATGATCGTGCCCACGATCATGGCGATCTCGCGTGACGTGATCGGCGCGGTTCCCGGCAGCCAGCGCGAGGGCATCCTGGCGCTGGGCGCGACGCGCTGGGAGATGATCAAGATCGCGGTGCTCCCCTACGCGCGCTCCGGCGTCATCGGCGGCGCGATCCTCGGGCTGGCACGCGCCGTCGGCGAGACGCTGGCCGTCACGCTGGTCATTGGCAACCGCGCATCGATGCCGGACAGCATCTTCGCCCCGACGTACACCATGGCCAGCGTCATCGCGAACCAGTTCCAGGAGGCAGACGGTGAGACGCACCGCGCGGCTCTGCTGGAGGTCGCCCTGGTGCTGCTCGCCATGACCTTCCTCATCAACGTCGTCGCCCGCCTGCTGGTGTGGCGCGTCACGAACGGACAGCGAGCGGTGGTCGTCGAATGAACGAGGCAGCGAGGCGCCCCATCTTCCGTCGGCGGAAGATGGTCAACATGATCATGACCGGGGTGATGGGAGCGGCGGCGGTCATTGCCGTCATCCCGCTGGTGCTGATCGTCTTCTACGTGCTGTGGAACGGCTTCGGCTCGCTGAGCCTCAGCCTGCTCATCGAGGATCCGAACTCGCCGGGTCGCCCCGGCGGCGGCGTGCGCAACGCACTGACCGGCAGCGCGATCATGGTTGGTCTGGGCGTGGCCATCGGTGCGCCGATCGCGATCGGGTGCGGTGTCTTCCTCGCGGAGTACGGTCAGAACCGCCTCGGCACGGTGCTCCGCTTCCTGGTCGATGTTCTCGCGGGGATGCCCTCGATCACCATCGGTCTCTTCATGTACGCGCTGGTCGTGCTGCCCAACAAGCAGTTCATGGCGATCGCGGGCGCGCTGGCGCTGGCGATCATCCTGCTGCCGATCGTGGCGAGGATCACCGAGGAGATGTTGCTCCTCGTCCCCCGCGGACTGCGCGAGGCGGCCTATGCGCTCGGCGCGCCGCGCTGGCGCACCGTGATCCGCATCGTGCTGCCGACGGCGCTGCCCGGCATCGTCACCGGACTGATGCTCGCGCTGTCGCGCATCGCCGGCGAGGCAGCCCCGTTGCTGTTCACCTCACTGGGCAACCAGTTCACCAGCACCGACCTGCTCCGTCCGATCGATGCGCTCCCCAGTCGCATCTACTCCTACGCTTCGGGGCCGTTCGACTACTGGCACGAACAGGCGTGGGCGATGAGCCTGCTGCTGGTGCTGTTCATTCTGGTCGTGAGCCTCGGCGTTCGTGCGATTGCCGGGTCGAAGGTCACCGTCCGCCAGTAGCGCTCAGCGACGGCTGGACCGGGCTTAGCGAAGCCGAGTCGGAGCGAGCGCAGTGTCGCGTCCGAGGACGGGCGGCACGACTGGCTCGACCGGGGCAGCGCGATAGAACCGGATGCCCAGCCCGGCACCCGCTGGATCCAGGGAGACGCGCAGCCCGAGTTGCGCCGCGAGCATCCGAGCCGCGACCGCACCGTCCTCGATGAGCCCGGGGTCGCTTCCCGGCAGCATCACCCCGGCGGACTGGATGCCCCCATCCGAACAGCGGGCGACGGTCTCGGCGGCGCTCCGAATGGCGAGTGAGAAGGCTTCGCGTTCCATGGGATCGCTCCTGTTCTCAGGCCATCGTCGTCGTCCGCCCTCAACACCCCGTCAACGCTTGTCCAGGCGGGTCAACGCCGGCTCAATGTTCGCTTCGCGCACGCGCCGAAGGTTGCCTTGACTGGCGCCCGGGTGGTGACGAGACTGACCGGGCGCCAGCCGGCGCACGAGTTCGCCTAAGGGGATCCGAATGACGGTCGTACTGCTGCACCCGGTCGGTCTGGACGTGGAGTGCTGGAACCTCAGCGGCGTCACAGGCGAACGCTTCGAGTACCCCGGCAACGGCAACCGCCCGCTCCCGCCCTCCGGCAGCTACACCCTCGAAGAGCTCGCTGACGAGGTGGCCGCGACGTACACCGGCATGCTCGACCTGGTCGGCGTGTCGATGGGGTGCGCGGTCGCCGAGTACACGGCGCTGCGGCACCCGGATCGCGTGCGCTCGCTATTCCTCGCGGACGGCGGTGGCAGCGCGCGGACCACGCAGCAGGAGCGCGAGCGCGTTGCCGCTGGCGCGGAACTGCCGAACGAGCGCGCCGACGCGCAGGCCGCCGCGACCATGGCGGAGACGCTGGACTGGGCGCTGAAGCGCTGGTTCACGCAGGAGGCGATCGACGCCGACCACCCGGGCGTCCAGTACACCCGCCAGCGGTGGCTCGCGAACGACCCGATGGGCGTCGTGGCCAACTGGCGCGCGAACATGGCGTCCGCCATCAAGGACCTGCTGCCCACGATCACCGTACCGGTCACGGTCGCGGTCGGCCGCTCCGACTTCGCCGGCAGCACGACGCCTGTCGAGAACGCCGAGGCGCTGTCCAAGGTGTTCCCGAACAGCCGCTTCGAGGCCCTCGACGGCCCGCACATGGTGCACCTCGAGAACCCCGAGGGGTTCGCGGCGGCGCTGGATCGGCACCTCGCGTGGGTCGCGTCGCAGGGCGGGGTCGCCGTCCGCTAGTCCGGGTCGTCGCGCGGCTCGTCCCTCGCTACGCCTCGATCCCGAGGAGGCGCGCCGCCGTGCCGCCGAGGATCGCGATACGATCGGCGTCCGTCAGGTCGGGCGTGGCGACCACGTGCTCGACCGCCGTCTGGGTCCACGGGTAGGGGTAGTCCGTGCCCACGACGATGTGGCTGGACGACATCTCCGCGACGAGGTGCCGCAACGCCTCCGGCGTGAAGACCAGCGAGTCGACGTAGATCTGCTTCAGGTAGTCGGTCGGCCGCTTCGGCAGCGGCGTGTAGCGCGCGGGGAACGTCACCCCGCCCGCGTCCGAGCGCGCCGCGTAGGACGGCAGGTAGCCGCCACCGTGCGCGCCCACGATCACGAGGTTCGGGTGGCGCTCCAGCGTGCCCTCGAAGATCAGGTGCGAGAGCGCGATCGTCGTTTCGAGCGGGTTACCGATCACGTTCTCAAGGATGCCGTTGCCCTGCAGGCGGCTCGCGAGCTGGGGCACACCCTGCGGGTGGATGAAGATCGGGACGCGCAGCTCCTCGGCCTTCTGCCAGAACGGGTCGAACCGGCGATCCGCCAGCTCCTCGCCCTCCACGCTGCCACCAACCAGCGCGCCCCGCAGGCCGAGCCGCGTCACGGCGTCCTCCAGCTGCGTCGCCGCGAGGTCGGGGTGCTGCAGCGCGACCGTCGCGAGGCCGACGAAGCGATCGGGCATCTCGGCGCAGAAGGCGGCGATGCGCTCGTTCTGCATCGCGATCACCTCGGTCGCCTGCTCGCGGGTGGCGGCGTACCAGAACGGGTTAATGCTGAGCGCCTCGATGTCGATGCCCTGCGCGTCCATGTCCGCGAGCCGCTGGCGGTAGCCCTCCAGCGGCAGGGACGGCGTCGGGAAGTTCGCCTCCAGGCCCAGGATGGCGGCGGCCTCCGGCACGCTGCAGTGCGCGTGGATGTCGATCACCTGCACGCGCGTCCCGTTGATCACCGTCTCGCGTCGCCCGTTGGTCATCGTGGCCTCCTCTTCGTCCGCGCACTATATGCCTCGCGTGCGACCTCGATGCTGTCCGCGTGGCCGCGTGTGTGGAGTACAGTCCGCCCGTCATTGCGCGATCGGACGTCGGGAGAGAGGTACCCATGAGCGTGGATTACGGGCTGGCCGGCAAGAAGGCCGTCATCACGGGCGGGAGCCGCGGCATCGGTCGGGCGTGTGCCATGGCCCTCGCGAGTCAGGGCGTCGACGTATGCATCACCGCGCGGCGACAGAACCTGCTCGATGAGACCGCGCAGCAGATCCGGGATGCATACGGCGTGCAGGTGATGACCGTCTCCGCAGACATGTCGTCGGATGAGGACGTCCATCGCATGGTCTCCACCGCCGTCGCCGAGATGGGGAGCATCGACATCCTCGTCAACGTCGCGGCGAGCTTCCCCTACGGCGGTACGCTGGAGCTCTCCAACGACGACTGGATCGGCCACTTCGGCGTCAAGACGTTCGGGTATCTGCGCACCATCCGCCAGGTGTACCCGATCATGCAGCGCAACCACTGGGGGCGCATCGTAAACATCGCCGGCGGCGCGTCGCGCTACGGCGGCGGAGGCAGCGCGGGGGCGGTCAACGCCGCGATCATCAACATGACGAAAGCATTCTCGCTCGACCTCGCGAAGGACGGCATCACCGTCAACGCGGTGCACCCGGGCGGTCCCTCCGACTCCGATCGCGAGGTGCTCCGCATCCAGGAGATCGCGCAGTCGCAGGGCATCACGGAGGAGGAAGCAGCGGCCCGGCAGGCCCGGAACATCCCCCCGATCGGCCGCCGCATTGTCTCCGCCGACCCCGCGAACCTCGTGCTGTTCCTCTGCTCCATGCAGGCCGACTGCATCACCGGCGAGACGATGGCCATCGACTCCGCGGGCGAGCGCGATCGCCCCGTCGTCTACTAACGCACCTCGAAACGGTCTTCGCGCTGCGGGCGGGATGTCGAGGCGTCCCGTCCGCTTCCCGTCACGCGCCGTTCGAGCGACCGTGCTTCGGGTGGGCGCTAGAGCCCGATCGCCTCGCGTGACTCGCGGATGACGGCATCGAGCGGGTCGCCGGCCGGGACATCTCCCGGCTCCGGGTCGGGCGTGGGCGTGTCGCCCAGCAGCAGTTCGACGAGTGCGCTGGCGCACCATGCGAGGGCATGCGTGTCGTAGCCGCCCTCCAGCGTCGCGATGAAGCGACCGCCGGACAGGCGCCGCGCGGCGTCGAGGACGACCTCGGCGGCGCGGGTGTATCCGGCCGTCGTCACGTTGAGGGTGCCGAGCGGATCGCGCGCGTGCGCATCCCATCCGGAGGACGCGAGGATCAGGTCAGGGCGGTGTCGGTCCAGCGCCGCGACGGCGACCTGCTCCCACGCTGCGACGAAGCCCGCATCGCCGGTGCCGTGCGGCAGCGGGATGTTCACGTTCGTGCCGTGTGCATTGCCTGCGCCGACCTCGCGCACCTCGCCCGTGCCCGGATAGAACGGCGCGGCGTGCGTGCTGATGTAGAGGACGCGTGGGTCGTCGATGAACACGGCCTGTGTGCCGTTGCCGTGGTGCACGTCCCAGTCGACGATCGCGAGGCGCTCGACGCCGGATTGCAGCGCCGCGGTTGCGGCCACCGCGACGTTGTTGAAGAGGCAGAACCCCATCGCGCGCCCCGGTGTCGCGTGGTGTCCCGGAGGGCGCGTTGCGACGAAACCGTTCGTCGCCTCCCCCGCGAGCACCGCCTCCACGGCGACCAGCAGCGCGCCGGCCGAGCGCCGCGCGATCGCGAGCGACTGTGGCGTGGTGTACGTGTCGGCGTCCAGCGACGCCCCGCGCGCGGCAGCGCGTTCGACCGTTGCGAGGAGCGCTGCCTCGTGGACGGTGCGTAGTTCCTCGTCCGTCGCTTCCCGCGGCGGGCGTTCCGTCATGCGATGCCGCAGTGCACGCTCCTCGAGCTGCGCGACGATCGCTTCGAGGCGCTCCGGGCGCTCGGGGTGTCGCAGGGCGAAGTGCGCGGTGTGCGTCGGGTCGGTGACGAAGACGGTGCCCGGCATGCCGGCGATCCTTCCCGGGACCTCGCGGCGAGGTCTTGCTAGTGGCGGCGGCGGCTGGCGCCGGGCAGCGCCTCGAGTTGGCGGAGCGTCGGTGCGAGCCACGCGACGGCGAGCGCCAGCACGACGAGCGCGGCGGCCATCAGCGCGATCGTCCCCTGCACCCCGATCGCGGCAGAGCCCAGCGCGGCCATCATCGTGCCGGCCGGGACCAGACCTCGGTCGAGCGTCAGCGTGCTCAGGACGCGGCCACGGTACATCGGATCCACGTGCGTCTGGATGAGGACGTTGTTCGCCGCCTGGTATGTCTGGCGCAGCAGTCCGATGCCGATCAGCGCCGCGAGCGACAGCAGCAGCGAATGCGACAGGGCGAAGCCCATGAGCATCAGCCCGAACCCCGCCAGGCCGACCAGCATCCACAGGCCGAGCTTCGACCCCGTGGGCAAGGACGCGACGCTCAGCGATCCCACCACGGCGCCCACCGCCGAGGCCGTGTTGAGCGCGCCGAGGCCGCCGCCGCCGATGTGCAGCACGTCCGAGGCGAAGATTGGGAGCATCGTGACATAAGGCTGTCCGAGGAGGATCGGGATGAGTGCCAGGAGCACCAGCAGTCGCAGTTGTGGGTGGCCCTTGATGTAACGGAAGCCGTCCACCAGCTCGTGCAGCACGCTCTCACGGGCGCGGCGCTGCGGCTGCGCGGGGAACCGCATCATCGCGAGTGCCCCAAGCAGGAGGATAAATGTGGCCGCGTTCACCCAGAACGCGCCGCTCATGCCGACCGTGGCGATCAGGAGGCCGCCGATCGCGGGGCCGATGACCCTCGTGCTGTTCATGGTGGCGGAGTTCAGCGCAATCGCATTCGCCAGGTCGTCCTCCGGCACGAGCTCCGAGATCAGCGACTGGCGTGCGGGCTGGTTGAAGGAGTTCATGATCCCTCGACCTGCCGCGATCGCGATGACCATCCACAGCTGCGCGATCCCCAGCGACACGATGATGGCCAACGCGGTCGCGAGGAACATCGCGAGCGTTTGCGTGGTGAACAGCAGTTTGCGGCGCTCCACGCGGTCGGCGACGACGCCGCCGATGAGCGTGAAGACGAGGATCGGGAGGAACCGCGCGAAGTTCGCCCATGCCAGCCAGACAGGCGAGTGGCTCAGTTCCCACACCAGCCAGTTGAACGCGATCTGGTCCATCCAGTCACCTGAACTGGAGACCATCGTGCCGAACCACAGCAACCGGTAGTTCCGGTGCCGCAGCGAGGCGAACGTCGAGGGCAACCCGCCTCGGCGCCTCGACCCGCCCGGCGCGGGGGCACCGGCGTCGACCGGGGCAGTGGCGGGAGTATCGGTTTGAGGCTGCTGCATCGCCGTACTCTAACGTGAACGTCAAGTTCGGCGGAGGGTGATTCGCCGCGGGAACTGGTTGCATTTGATACACAGGCTCAGTATGGTGGCGCTCTGAGCCTGAGTCTCAACAAGGCTCGCCGCAGAAAGATGAACTCGATGATCCTCCACCTCGCATCTCGCGCCGCTGTCATCGCGCTCGGGGCGCTGGCGGTCGGGATCCTCGGCGGATGCTCAGCCGGCAAGGCCGATATCGTCACGACGAACCCGCCGATCACGGCGCTGACACAGGCCGTCGCCGCCGGCACCGGGCTGCAGGTCGTCGGTCTCGTGGGGCCCGGCGTCGACCCGCACGAGTACGAGGCATCCCCCGAGGATGTGAAGAAGATCGGCGGGGCGTCGGTCGTCCTGCGCAACGGCCTCGGGCTGGACGCGTTCCTCGACGCGCCGGTGAAGAGCAGCGGGCAGCGCAACGTGGTGACGGTGACGGAGGGCGTTCGGGTTCGCAGCGTCGTGGACGCCGGGGGGCAGCGCGAGGACGACCCTCACGTGTGGCACGATCCGACGAACGACAAGATCATGGTCGACAACATCGTCAAGGCGCTCACCACGGCCTACCCGGATAAGGCCTCGGCGTTCCAGAAGAACGGCACTGCCGCGCAGGCGAAGCTCGACCAGGTCGATGCGGAGATCAAGCAGTTGATCGCGACCATCCCCGCAGCGAACCGCAAGATGGTGACCAACCACGACGCCTTCGGCTACTTCATCGACCACTTCGGGCTGACGTTCATCGGTGCGGTCATCCCGAGCGTGTCCACGCAGGGCGATGCCTCGGCGAAGCAGATCGCGGAGCTGCAGGACACGATCCGGCGCGAGGGCGTGAAGGCGATCTTCGCGGAGAGTTCCGTGGATCCGAAGGTCGCGAGCCAGATCGCGCGGGACACGAAGGTCAAGATCGTCGCCGACCTGTACGGCGACTCGCTGGGGAAGCCCGGCTCCGGTGCCGATACGGTCGACGGTATGCTGCTGCAAAACGCGAAGAAGATCGTCGAGGCACTCAAGTGAACGCGAATACGCGTCCCGCCGCCGGTCCGCTCGAAGCCCGCGGCCTCGAGGCGGGCTACGGCGCGACGCCTGTCTTCTCCGACGTCAGCCTGCGCGTAGGGCCGGGGCAGGTCGCCGGGCTCATCGGGCCGAATGGCGCGGGCAAGAGCACGCTGCTGAAGGCGATCGCGGGCGTGCTCTCGCTGCGCTCCGGCAGCGTCACGCTCGGTGGCAGCGCCTTGCGGCCCTCGGATGGTCGTCTCGCCTTCGTGCCGCAGCGCGAGGAAGTGAAGTGGGACTTTCCGGTCACCGCGCAGGACGTGGTGCTGATGGGCCGCACGAGGAAGATCGGCTGGCTGCGTGGCCCCGGCGACCACGATCGCGCCGTCGCCGCGGCCGCCCTCGATCGGTTCGGGCTCGGCGGGCAGGGCGGGCGCCACATCAGCCAGTTCTCCGGCGGGCAGCAGCAGCGGATCTTCTTCGCCCGCGCGCTGGCACAGGAGCCCTCGGTCATCCTGCTCGATGAGGTGTTCACGGGCGTGGACGCTGTCAACCGCGCGCTGTTCCGCGAGGCGATCCGCGACTTTGCCGCTGCGGGCGTCATCGTGCTGCTCGCGACGCACGACTTCGACGAGATGCATGCGGTGTGCGACACGGTCGGGTTCATCGATCACGGTCTCGTCGCCTACGGGCCGGTCGCGACCACGTTCACGGCGGAGCGACTGCGGGAGACCTTCGGCGGTCAGGTGGCGGTGATCTCATGATCGAGTGGATCGTCGAGCCACTGCGGTACGACTTCTTCGTGCGGGCGCTCGCGGAGATCGCGATCGTCGGCGTGCTGTGCGGCCTGGTGGGCTGCTTCGTGGTGCTGCGAGGCCTCGCGTTCATCGGTGATGCGCTCGCGCATGCGGTGTTCCCGGGCGTCGTGCTCTCGTACATCGCGGGGCAGAGCGTGATGATCGGCGCGTTCGTCTTCGGCGGCCTGACTGCGCTCGCCGTGGGCGCGATCTCTCGCAGCCGCCGCGTGTCCGAGGACACCGCGATCGGCGTGATCTTCGCGGCGTTCTTCGCTCTCGGCGTCGCGATCATCAGCCGCCACGCGGGGGTGAAACGCGACCTCGGATCGCTGTTGTTCGGCAGCATTCTCGGCGTGTCGCAGGCCGATCTGATCGCGACCGCCGCGATCGGAATCGTGGTGCTCACGGTCATGTTCGTGCTGCTGAAGGAACTCAAGCTCGTCGCGTTCGACAGCATGCTCGCGCAGTCCCTGGGCTACCCGGTGTTCCGGCTGGACCTGGTGCTGCTGCTGCTGATCAGCGCCACGATTGTCGCGAGCCTGCAGACCGTGGGGAACATTCTGATTCTCGCGCTGGTTGTCACGCCGCCCGCGACCGCGCGCCTGCTCACCGATCGGCTGGATCACATGCTGGCGTACAGCGGTCTCATCGGCATCACCAGCGGCGTGGGAGGCCTGTACCTCTCGTACCACCTCAACACCGCGGCCGGCGCGACGATCGTGCTGTGGTCCACGGCGTGCTTCCTCCTCGCTCTGGTGTTCGCGCCGACGCACGGGCTGCTCGCCACACGCCGCCATGCCGCGCGCGGCGAGCACCACGAGCACCACTTCCACGCCGACAGCGAGCCCCGCACGCCGAGCTGAGCCGCGCTCGGTCGTCGTGCTCCTTGACGTGCCGCGCTCGTGAAGCAGCCGTAACGGCGCGCGGGCGGCAGGGGCTTCCGAGGAGGTGCACACTACCGGGCGAAGAGAGGTGGATCGCATGCCTGATGACCGAGTGAACGGTCCGGTACATGGTGGACGACGTGGCTGCAGCCGTGGAGTTCTACACGACGTTGCTGGGGTTCGAACTGCTTACCAATGCCGCGCCCGCGTTCGCCGATGTCCAGCGCGGACAGCTTCGTCTCCTTCTCAGTGGCCCCGCCAGCTCCGCCGGACGTCCGATGGCTGACGGCGCGCAGCCTGCGCCCGGCGGCTGGAACCGCATCCACCTGCTCGTCGAGGACATCGGCGTGGAGGTCGAGCGCCTCCGCGGGCTCGGGGCGACGTTCCGCAACGAGGTCGTGCGCGGTCCGGGCGGCGCTCAGGTGCTGCTGATCGACCCTGCGGGCAACCTCATCGAGCTGTTCCAGCCCGCCGGAAGCTGATTCGCCGCGACCCGGTATCCTCAGGTGATGGAGATCACTTCGAGGACTGCGCTTCGGTGGGCTGCGGCGGCGTGGCTGGGGACAGGGATCTACTTCCCGCTCCAGCTCGTGGTCGCGCGCGCGTGGCCGCGCCCGTACTCGTTCATCGCGAACACCATCAGCGATCTCGGGGTGACTGCCTGCGACGTGCCCAGCACCGCACGCGGCGTCGAGGCGCTCGTGTGCTCGCCGCTGCACGACGTGATGAACGGCGGGTTCATCGCCTTCGGGATGATGACCATCGCAGGGGCCGCGCTGCTGGCGCGCGGGCTGCGCGGCTCGCGGCTGAACGCGGTCGCGATCGGCTGCATCGTCATCGTGGGCACCGGGGGCGTCCTGGTCGGACTCGCTCCGTCCAACGTCTCGCCGGAGCTGCACAAGGCCGCTGCGCTGATGCGCGTGCCCGGCGTGCTCGCGATGGGACTGATGGGCCTATCGCTCCGGCAGCAGCGTCCGAGGCTCGCGACGTTCTCCTTCGGCGCGGCGGCGGCGAGCATCGTCGGCATGGCGTGGTTCGCCTCGCCCGCATCGGCGGGGTGGGCCGGCGCCGCGGAACGCCTCGCGCTCGACCCGTTCACGATCTGGGCGATGGCGATGGGCGTCGGTCTTGCCTCGCAGCCGACGCGAGGCGTCGAGGACTGACCTGCAGGGCGTGGGTTCCGGTAGCCCTGTGCCCGCGTGACCTCCGAACGGTAGGATCAGTACATGAAGAAGATCGGGTTCCTGTCGTTCGGTCACTGGACGCCCTCTGCGCAGTCGCAGACGCGATCCGCCTCGGACGCGCTGCTGCAGTCGATCGATCTGGCGGTGGCCGCGGAAGCGCTCGGCGCGGATGGCGCGTACTTCCGGATCCACCACTTCGCGCGCCAGCTCGCCTCGCCGTTCCCGCTGCTCGCCGCCGTCGGCGCGAGGACACAGCGCATCGAGATCGGCACGGCCGTCATCGACATGCGGTACGAGAATCCGCTGTACATGGCGGAGGACGCGGGCGCTGCGGACATCATCGCGACGGGCCGCCTCCAGCTCGGCATTAGTCGCGGCTCCCCCGAGCAGGTGATCGATGGCTGGCGACACTTCGGCTACGAGCCGACGGAGGGCGAAACTGACTCCGACATGGCCCGTTGCCACGCCCGCACGTTCCTCGAGGTGCTGCGCGGCGAGGGCTTCGCGCGCCCCAACCCCCGACCGATGTTCCCGAACCCGTCCGGCCTGCTCCGCGTCGAGCCTCATTCCGAGGGCCTGCGCGATCGCATCTGGTGGGGTGCTGGTTCCAACGCGACCGCCGAGTGGGCCGCGCGGCAGGGGATGAACCTCCAGAGCTCCACACTGAAGGACGACGAATCCGGCGAGCCGCTGCACCTCCAGCAGGCCGCGCAGATCCGTGCCTACCGCGCGGCGTGGGCTGAAGCAGGCCACGAGCGCGAACCGCGCGTGTCGGTGAGCCGCAGCATCTTCGCGCTCACCGAGGCGCGCGACCACATGTACTTCGGCGGCAGCGGCGAGGAAGGCGACAAGATCGGCCTCATCGACGCGAATACGCGCGCGGTCTTCGGTCGCACCTACGCCGCCGAGCCCGACGTGCTCATCGAGCAGCTGCGACAGGACGAGGCGATCGCCGCCGCCGACACGTTGCTGCTCACGGTGCCGAACCAGCTGGGCGTCGAGTACAACGCGCACGTGATCGAGGCGATCCTGACGCACGTCGCGCCGGGCCTCGGGTGGCGCTAGGGGACGGCGAGCGCACCCGGGTCGTCTTGCGCTTCTTTCGGCCCGTTCGTACGCTCTCGGCACGGCGATGGGGTCCTGCCGCGAACCGCCCGGCGCACGCGCAGGGCTGATGACTCCTACGAGTCCGTAGGAGTGTGTGCCCCATGAATCAGATCATCGCCCGGCTCCGCCTGCTCGCCGCCACTTCCCGTGGCCCCGCTCGCCTCCATGCCGCCGAGCAAATGGCGATCGCCCGCTACTTCGCGAAGTGGCTCGCGCTGGTCACACCCGTCGCGATCACCATCGGCTCGATCTCCGCGCTGTTCCTGTGGTCGCTCGAGGCCGCCACCCAGGTGCGCTGGGCGAACCCGTGGCTCCTCTACCTCCTGCCGATCGCCGGCGCTGCCAGCGCGTTGCTCTATCACTGGTTCGGTCGCGAAGTGGAGGGCGGCAATAACCTCCTCGTCGACGAGATCCACGAGCCGGGCGGCGGGGTGCCCGCGCGCATCGTGCCGCTGATCGTCTTCACGACCGTCTGGGCTCACCTCTTCGGTGCATCGGTCGGCCGCGAGGGGACGGCGGTGCAGATGGGTGGCGGCGTCGCGAGTGCGTTCAACCGCTACCTGCGCCTCGCACCCGCGGATCTGCGCACGCTGCTGATGGCGGGTGTCGCCGCTGGTTTCGGATCCGTCTTCGGCACGCCGATCGCCGGGGCGATCTTCGCGATGGAGGTGCTCTCGATCGGGCGCATGCAATACGCGGCGCTCATCCCGGTGCTGTACGCCGCGCTGCTGGCCGATGTCACGACCGCCGCCTGGGATGTGCACCACACGACGTACCACGTCGCGATCCTGTCGCATGACGCTCGACTGCCGTTCGATCCGTGGCTCATCGGGAAGGTCGCCGTCGGTGGGGTGGTGTTCGGCCTGGCCGCGCTGCTGTTCGCCGAGGTAGCGCACGGCCTCGGGCGGGTCTTCCGCGCGTGGATCCCGTGGTCGGTCGCCCGCCCGCCCGTGGGGGCGCTGATCATCATTGGGCTCGTGTTTGCGCTCGGCACGCGCGATTACCTCGGGCTAGGCGTGAGTTCACCGGACTCCGGCGCCGTGACGATCCTGTCGAGCTTCCAGCCGGACGGCGCGCGGTGGGACTCGTGGTGGTGGAAGATCGTGTTCACGGCGCTGGCGCTGGGGAGCGGCTTCAAGGGCGGCGAGGTCACCCCGCTCTTCTTTATCGGCTCCACGCTGGGTAACCGGCTCGCGGCGTTGATGCACGCACCTGCGGATCTCTTCGCCTCGGTCGGGTTCGTCGCGATCTTTGCCGGGGCGGCGAATACCCCGCTGGCCTGCACGGTGATGGGGATCGAGCTGTTCGGTGCGGACGCGGCTCCCTACCTCGCCGTCGGTTGCTTCGTCGCCTACCTCGTCAGCGGCCACTCCGGGATCTACCTGTCCCAGCGCGTGGGTGTGCCGAAGGTCGGCGTCGTCCCGTCCGAGGTATCACTGCGCGCGTTGCGAGAAGGACGGCACGCCTCGAGCGCTTCCGCCGCGGCGGCCGATGAGTGAGGCGGCCCGCAGGGGACTACGCTGCTCGCATGACACAACTTGAGTACGGTCGCATCAAGGTCCTCGTCCGGTCGGCTGGCAACGAGGTGACCACCGAGATCACCGCGCGCCAGCCCGCGGAGCACCGACTGCGTTTCGAGGTGGAGACGGGTGCGGGCACTCGTGTCCGTCCGACGGACGCAGAGGTATCGGCGCGGTTCTACCTGAGCAACCACATGATGCAGTTCACGGTCGGGCTGCCGAGCCAGGTCCAGGGCGCGAACACGCTGCACGTATACGTCGACGGCGAGCTCGAAGCATCCCAGCCGTTCATGGTGCCGGCCGGGTAGACCAACAGGTTCGCGCGGCTGCCGCTCAGACCGGCAGGTCCTCATAGACGACCTCGACGACGCGCACGTCCTTGTGCGCGCTCAGCGTGCCGTCGTGCCCCGCCCGGTAGCTCCCAGACGTCGGGGCCACGTCGCCGTAGTCGCGACCGACGGCGACGGTGAGATACGTCAGGTTCACGCGCTGGCCATGCGTCGGGTCAAGCGCCCATGCCTCGGCGGTGTCAGCGCCCACCGCAGCGGGCAGCACCACCTCGACCCATGCATGCGTGCCGCCCTCGCCCAGCAGATGGCCCGATACGTAGAGCGCGGCGAGGCCCATGCGGCGGCAGATCGCCAGCATCAGGTGCGAGTAGTCCTGGCAGACGCCCTGCCGCGCGGCGAGCGCGTCGGCAGCGGTCGTCCGGATGCCCGTGACGCCCGGCTTGTACGTCATCGTCTCGAAAACCCAGCGGTTGGCGAGTTCCGCGAGCGCGAGCCCCTGCGCGCCGCTCGCGAGCAACTCGGCGGCCACACGATCGATCGCCTCGTCGGGCAGTGTGCGCGCGGTCGGTTCGAGGAATCGTCGGTCGCTGAGCCACGCAGCGGGCACGGATCGCGGTCGCGCCGGGCCGGTACGTTCGAGCGTGACCCACGCGTCGAACTGGATCGCGTGCTCCACGTGCGGGATCCACACGTCAAGCACGGTGTTCGCGAACGAGTCCGTCCGAGTGATGATCTCGCCAGCCTCGGAGATCTCCACGCTGTACACCGATCGTGACTGGTCGCCGAACGTCACCGCCGGGATCACGACGAGCTGGTGCTCAAGGTCGAGGATGCTCGCGGGATATTCGTACCGGAATTGCTGGTGGACCACGTAGGTCCCGGTTCTCACGCGATCCCACTGGATGGTCGTGGGGTCGAGCGCGGGACGGTGAAAAGTGCTGTGCATGGGCTACCGGACTCCCAGCGGAACCACGGCCCCATGCTCGTCGATCTCGTCCGCCCACACCTTGAACCCCGTCAGGGTGTTTGCCCCGAACGAGTGGCTCAACGGCACGTCCGCCGCATCGCGGCCACGGGCGACCAGCACGCGCCCGATGCGCGGCTCGTTGTTTCGCGGGTCGAACGTGTGCCAGCGCCCACCGAGGTACGCCTCGAACCACCCGGCGAAGTCGCCGTCGGTGTAGGGCCCGGCCGTCCCGATGTCGCTCAGGTAGCCCGTGCAGTAACGCGCGGGGATATTCATCGCGCGACAGAGCGTGACGCCCAGGTGGGTGAAGTCACGGCAGACCCCAGTGCGCTCGCGGTACACGTCCCACGCCGTCTTCGTGACGCGCGCGTGCTCATATCCGAAGGTCACGCGCTGGTGGACGAAGTCGCAGATCGCCTGCACGCGCGGCCACCCCTCCGGCGTGTTGCCGAAGAGCGACCAGGCGATGTCTGAGAGCAGCTCGGTCTCGCAGTAGCGACTCGGCAGCAGGAACTGCAGCGTGTCGTCCGGGAGATCCTCCACGCGGTGCTGCGGGGCATCCGGTACCACGGCATCCCGCTCGCCGGAGTCATGCAGCATCGCCGAGGCGGTCATCGTGAAGTCGCCCGCGGGCGCGACGAGGCGCGAGCACCAGTTGCCGAACGAGTCACGGTACGTCGTGACCGCGACGTTCGGCGTCGTCGTCATGCGATCGGGGACGACGATGTCCGGCACGCGTTCCGAGTGGATGTTCAGGACGAACAACATCGGCGTTGCGCGCTCGCAACGGTAGGTGAACTCGTAGCCAACGTTGAGGTTCATCGAGAGTCCTTCGTCATCGCAGCCCACGACGCTGGCCGGGCTCGGAGCACCGATGCGTCATCGCAGAGGTCAGGACGCCTTCGATGGCAGGGCGGCGTCCACGTCGGGACGTGGACGGACGAGGGCCAACGGCGTCAGAGCGAGCGGGGGCGCGGAATACGTGGACTTCAACGTAACACAGCCTCGTCGACGCACCTCGATCAGCAGGCGCACATGCGTGCCGCTCGATCGAACGTGGGCGCACGAGCGTTCCAGATCACACGAAACGCGGACGAGGTCTAGTCGTTTATCGGAAGTGAGGCAGCCGTCGAGCAAGTCGTTCACATGTCGGCGCCTCCGTGTGCGTACGGTTTCAACAGCAGCAGTTGGCTGCGCCTCGTGCATTCGTTCGAGCGAATCCGACGAGCAACGAGAGAGCGTCCGATGACCGACATGCCGATTCCCGATGAGCCGTCCACCAGCGCGGCGCGTCCCCGCGAGCGCCGGGCGCGTCCCGCGGTGCGACCCGGATCCGCGAGCCCGTTGGGCCGCCTGACGGGTGGATGGACCTGGCGGAAGGGCGCGGTCGCGGGCGTGCTGCTGCTCCTCGTGGGTACAGCGTGCGTGCTCGGTTACCGGCGGTGGAATACCGCCCCGGCGAAGGAGGCGACCGTACAGACGGCGCCCGCAACGAAGCGGACGATCCTCGAACAGGTCGCTCTCCCCGGCACGGTCGCCTCGGGTCGCCAGTCGAAGCTCGCGTTCGCGTCGTCGTCGTCCGGCACCAGCGTCACCGGTCGCGTCGAGAGCATCTCCGTGAAGACAGGCGACACGGTCAAGGCGGGGCAGGAACTGGCGCGGCTCAACACCACGTCCCTCGACCTCGCGGTGCAGAGCGCGAACTCCGCGTTCACCGTCGCACAACTGAAGCTGCAGCAGCTCCTTGCCGGCGCGACGAGGTCAGACCTCGCCACCGCGGAGCAGTCGATCATCGGCGCGAACGCGACGCTCCAGAAGGCGCAGTCCGATCTCCGCACGCTGCAGGGCGCGCCTGCCGCCGCCGAGTATGCGAGCGCGACGCAGGCGGTGTTGAACGCGCAGAACGCCCTCAACAACGCCCAGACCACGCTCGACAACCTGCAGGTCCACTCCTCGGACGCTGCCGCGCTCGCGAACGCGATCAAGGCCGTCGATGCCATGACGGCGCAGCAGCATACGGCGCAGACCGAGCTGGACGCCGGCCTCGATCAGCTCGAGGCAGCCAACGCGTTCTCGAAGGGCGTCCGCGGCGCCGCAAACGATCTGCTGAACGCGGTCAACGCGATGTGCCGCTCGAACGCCACACAGTGCAATGGCATCGCGCGAGGTGCGACCGACCTCGCGTCGTTGGGCACCGGGCTCGATGCTCAACTGCCACCGATCCCCTTCGCGATCAGCCCGCGCGTGGTCGCGTTCAATGAGGCGACTACTGATCCGGCCCTCCGCAGTGCACTCTTCCGCCTCGTACAGGCGAGCGCGGAACTGCCCGCCCTCACCACGGAGGCCAACGGCCGCGTTGCCGTCAGCGGCTCCTCGTCGGCGCCGACGAACGAGGCGCTGCGCAGCGCTATGAGTACGCGTGACGCCGCCGCGCAGGCCCTCACCGCCGCGAACGCGAAGCTCGACCTGCTCATGCACCCGGCGGACGCCGACGTGCAGGCGGCGCAGAACGCGCTGAAGAACGCGCAGGCCGGCCTCGCCGCTGCGACCGCCAAGCGCGATGCCACCGTTGGCGGGCCGCTGCCGGTGGACATCGCGGTGCAGGAGCAGTCCGTGCAGCAGGCGCAGGTCAACCAGCAGAAGGCACAGGACGACCGCCAGGGCGCCGTCCTCGTCGCTCCGGCGAGCGGCAGTTTCGCGACGGCCGCGGTCGGTTCGAGCAAGACCGTGACGGTGAGCGGGCTGACCATCGGAGGAGCACAGGCGGGCAACTACACGCTCACGCAGCCCACCACCACGGCGAGCATCACGGCGAAGGCACTGACCGTCTCGGGCATCACGGCGATGGATCGCGAGTACGACGGGGGGACAGTCGCGGCGCTCAACACCGGCGGCGCGAGCCTCGTGGGTGTGATCGGGGGCGACACGGTGACCCTCGGCGTGGGTGCCGCGGCTGGGGCGTTCGCGACGGCGACCATGGGTCCGAACAAGACCGTGACGGTGAGCGGACTGACGATCGGTGGAGCACAGGCGGGTAATTACACGCTGACGCAGCCCACCACGACCGCCAGCATCACCACGAAGGCGCTGACCGTGAGCGGGATCCTGGTTCCGGCTCGGCAGTACGACGGTGGGACGGTCGCCCCGGTGAATGCGGCGAGCGCGAGCCTCGTGGGTGTCGTGG
Organism: Chloroflexota bacterium; assembly: GCA_947479915.1. GTDB lineage: Bacteria > Chloroflexota > Dehalococcoidia > UBA2979 > UBA2979 > SHYQ01. The sequence goes on along the minus strand of CANKAU010000017.1, from coordinate 24,578 downwards.
GGGCGGATGCCGTGAGCCTCGTCACCGGCGGCGTGATCGGCAACTTCGCCAACGCTGCGCTGGGCGTGAACAAGCCGGTCACGATCACCGGGCTGATGCTGGCGGGGAGCGCGGCCGGTAACTACACGCTGACCCAGCCCGCGGCGACCGCAAGCATCACGCCGAAGATCCTGACGGTGACCGGCATCGTGGCCATGTCGAAGCCATTCGATGGCAACACGACGGCGCCGTTGAACCTAAACGGCGCGACGCTGGTCGGTGTCGTGGCGTCCGAGGCAGTTGCCCTCCAGACGGTCGGCGCGGTCGGGACGTTCGCTGACGCGGCGGTGGGCGGCGGAAAGGTCGTGACGGTCAGCGGCCTCACCATCACGGGAGCCGACGCGGGCAACTACACACTGGTGCAGCCGACCCTCGCGGGCACCATCCTGGGCGAGGAGCCGCCGGCCGACCCCGCTCCGCCGACCGAGCCGGCCGGACCGCCGGTGCAGGAACTCCCGGGGCCGGTCGCGGGACTTGAGCCCGACCGCGCAGCCCTTCCCCCGGACGCCACCGCGCCTGTCACCGTGACGACGAGCGTCGCGACGAGCACGTCCGTCGGCGGCACGACCGTGAACGCCTCCATGTCGATCACCGTTCCGCCCGGGGCGATCCCGAATGCCACCTCGATCGTTGTGCAGTCGGTTGCATCCGTCGCGGCGCTGGTCGCACAAGCACCGCTGCCCGCCTCAGAGGGTGTGATCATCGCGGCCATCTCCGCCTCCGCACTCGATGCGACGGGCGCCACCCTGAAGGGCGCCTTCGACGAGCCCGTCGCGATCACGGTTTCGGTGCCGAGTGCGTCGGTGCCGGCGGGCGCGCGAGCCGCCGACTTTGTCATCGTCTTCTGGACGGGCAACGGGTGGCAGGAGCTTGTGACGCAGGTGGCGCAGCGGAATGACGGCTCGGTGGAGGTCACCGCCGCGCTCACCCACTTCAGCGTCTATGCCGTGAAGTATCGAGCCGCCCCGCCGCCGCCGCAGTCTCCGCCGCCGACGGGAGCACCGGGCTTCGGCGCGTTCCCGCCCGTGTTCAGCGCCGGACTCCAGGCGTTCGTCGTGTTTGACGGTGGCTCCGTCGACAGCCTCGAGGTGGCCGCGCGGCGCGCTGGCGCCTCCGGCGTGTGGGTGCAGGACGAGCGGGGCGCGTTCCACCTGCTGGTGGTCGACGGCCCCGCCTTCCTGCGGGACGAGTTTGCGCGTGCCTTCCCCAGCGGCCTCCGTGGCCCCGTGGCCGTCACGCTCACACGGCTCCCTCCGGCTCAATCCATGGTTGCTCCCGCGGGCGCGGATCGGCCCGTCTCGCTCCTCACGCAACTGGTGGAGTGGCTCCCCCTCGGCTGGCTGCGGCCGCGAGGCGCCGAGCATTAGGGCGGACGTGTCCGGTCACCTCGACCGGCCTGGGCTGGAGGCGGCCCTCGCCGGTTTGCGACGGGCATCAACCTGCTAGTTGCGGGTCAGGCCCCGGCGTCGGATCGTCCAACGGCCACGCGGGCATCGCGAGGCGTCGCCGCCCGCTGGCGACGTCGGGCACCAGTACAGAGAGCGAGACACGAGCATGATCCGCGCGATCGACATTCACACCCACCCCCCGACTCCCGAGGAGTACATGTCGGAGGCCCAGAAGCGCACCCGCGCCGCCATGGCGGCCCACTACGGTGCCCGGGCGTACTCGCAGCAGACCTGGGACATCGACCAGTTCGCCGACTACTACCAGCGGATGGAGTCGATGGCCGTCATGCTGATGACGGACAACGAGACGATCTCCGGCAACCCGCCCATGCCCGTGAAGGTCATGGCGGACTGGGTCAAGAAGTACCCGAAGCAGCTCATTGGCTTCGGTGGCATCGACCCGCACAAGGGCAAGCGCGCGCTGAACCAGCTCGACGAGATCGCTGACCTCGGCCTGCGCGGCCTGAAGTTCCACGCCGGTTCGCAGCACTTCTACGCGAACGACAAGCAGTACTACCCGCTGTGGGAGAAGTGCGCCAAGCTCGGCCTGATCTGCCTGTTCCACTCCGGCAGCACCGGCGTCGGCGCGGGCCAGCCCGGCGGCGGCGGCATCCACCTCGAGACGATGCGGCCCATCCCGTACATCGACGACATCGCGGCTGACTTCCCGGATCTGAAGATCATCTTGGCGCACCCCTCGTTCCCGTGGGACAAGGACGGCCTCGCGGTGATCATCCACAAGCCGAACGTGTGGATGGACCTGAGCGGCTACTCCCCGGACTACATGGATCCGCTGGTGATCCAGTACGCGAAGACCATCGCGAAGGACAAGATGCTCTTCGGCTCCGACTGGCCGGTGGTGACGCCGTCCCGCTGGATCAACGACTGGGTGAAGAAGGACATCGAGCCGGCCGTCAACCAGAAGTTCTTCCGCGACAACGCGGCGAAGCTTCTGGGCCTCGACGACCTCATCGGCGGCGAATGGGAGATGCCCGTTCCCCCGCCGAACGCCTAGCAACGAGCCCTCGGATCGCACCAACGAGGGGTGGAGGCCATGCCTCCACCCCTCTTCGCGTCTGTGGGGCGCCGAGGGCATCGTTTTCTTGTTGGTCGCCGCGCGGGGCCGCGAGCACAATCCACCCCACAGCAGACGACGTAGCGAACGAGGCGACGATGGCAAACACGCAGCGCCGGGAGACCTTCCTCCCCGGCTTCCTGGCCGGTCAGACCGCGATCATCACCGGCGGTGGCACGGGGCTTGGCTTTGGCATCGCGCAGGCGCTGTCGAGGTTCGGCGCGAACGTCGTGCTCACCGCGCGGAAGCTCGAACGCCTCGAGGCGGCCGCGGAGCGCATCCGCGCGACCGGCGGGCAGGCGCTCGCCGTGCAGTGCGACATCCGCGACGCCGAGCAGGTTGAGCGCATGGTGCAGCAGACCGAGGACACGTTCGGTCGGATCCACATGCTCGTGAACAACGCCGGCGCCACGTTCTTCTCAAAGGCGGAGGACCTGTCGCCGAACGGCTGGCGCTCGATCATCGACATCGACATCAACGGGACGTTCCTCTGCTCGCAGGCCGTCGCGAAGCGCATGATCCGCGACGGCGGCGGAGCGATGGTCTTCATCACCAACGCGACACCCGGGAGCGGCAACCCGTACCGCACCAACGGTGGCGCCGGGAAGGCCGCGCTCGCTGCGATGGTGCGGAGCCTCGCCGTCGAGTGGGGCGGGTACGGCATCCGCATCAACGAGGTCGGTCCCGGCAGCATCCCCACCGAGGCGATGGGCGCGATGGGCGAGAACGCCGAGGACGCCGCTGCACGCATCCCACTGGGACGCGTCGGGACGCCCGCCGATGTGGCCGATGCGACGCTGTTCCTGATGTCGGACGCGGCCTCGTTCCTCACGGGGACGCGCATCGTGGTCGATGGTGGTGCGTCTTCGGGCGCGCCGCGTCACGAGAGTGCGGCCGGGCCGGCCGCAGGCTAGTCCGCGCGCAGTGCGGTGATCGGATCGAGGCGGCTGGCGCGCCATGCCGGATACAGGCCGCTGAGGACGCCGATCACCGCCGATACCACGAACGCGAGCACGATGCTCCACGGCTGAATGCTCGTGTTCATCGTGACGCTGCCGAGCTGGAGGCCGTTGAGCGCCAACGCGATGGACGTGCCGATGAGCACGCCGACGAGCCCGCCCGTGATCGTCAGTGCCAGCGCTTCTGTGATGAATTGCTGGATGATGTCGCCGGCGCTCGCGCCGATGGCCAGCCGGATGCCGATCTCCCGTGTCCGTTCTGTAACGCTCACCAGCATGATGTTCATCACGCCGATGCCGCCCACCACGAGCGAGATCCCCGCGATGCTGCCCAGCAGCACCGACAGCACCGCGCTGACCGTGCTGACCGTGCCGAGGAGGTCGTCCTGGGTCTGCACCTGGAAGTCCGGTGTGGCCACGGCGTGCCTCGACAGGAGCACCTCAGTGATCGCTTCCTTCACCGTCGCCTGCTTCACATCGGGCGCAGTCTGCACGTCGATCTGATTGAGGTAGACCTGCCCCTTCGCGTTGCGGCTGATCGAGCCGACTCGCGCCTGCAACGCCGTGATCGGGACGTACGTATTGTTGTCGCCGCTGAGGAAGCCGCCACCCTTGGCGTTGAGGACGCCGACGACGGTGAAGTTGAATGTGACGTTCCCCTGCAGCGTCACGCGCATCGTCTGCCCCACGGCGTCGCCCGCAGGGAACAGCGTCGAGGCGATCGAGGCGCCGATCACCGCCTTCAGCGCCGCGCGCGAAACGTCCTGATCGTTGAAGAACGAGCCGCTGCTCAGCGCGAGTGTGCGCACCTCGGCATAGCTGGGCGTCGTGCCAATGACCTGTGAGCGGACGTTGCCGGCGTTGGTGATCACCTGGCCGCCCATCGTCAGCTGAGGGACGACCGCGACGATGCCGGGCACCTTCGATCCCGCGAGCGCGTCAGCGTCGGCGGCTGTGACCGTCTGAGAGGACCCCGCGGCGCCCGCTGCTCCGCCGCCGCCCTGCGCGGCGCCCGGCGTGATGAACACGAGGTTCGTGCCGAGCCCTCGGATCTGGTCCTCGATGCCCTTCACGGCGCCCTGTCCCACGGCAACGAGGATGATCACCGAGCTCACGCCGATGATCATTCCCAGCATGGTGAGCGCGCTTCGCAGGCGGTTCGTCCAGACCATGACGAGTGCGACCCGCAGGGCATCGAGGAGGTTCACGAGCGCCTCGTCATCGCTAGCGGCCCGCAGGCGGCGGGCCGAAGAGCCCGCCACTCTGAGCCGTCGCGGTCGCGGCGCCACCCGACACGACCGCGCGATCCCCCGCCTTCAGGCCCGAGGTGATCGCGACGTTGACACCGTCGCTGACGCCGGCGGTGACCTTCACCTGCTCCTGCGTCCCATCGGCCTTGAGGATCGTCACCACGGTGTCCGTCCCGCGCTTGCGGACGACCCCGGCGGGCAGGATCAGCGCGTCCTGCACGATCTGCTCCATGATCGAGACGTTCGCGTTCATGCCCGGCGCGGGGAGCGTCTGCGTCGCGATGCTCTCGATGAACTTCGAAGCGTCCTCGACGGTGGCGTTCGCCGGGAGGATGCCGCGGACGCGCAGCACGGGCAGCAGCGCGGCGGCTTCCTTGCGCAGCGTGTCGCGCGTGAGGATCTCGGCCTGCGCCTGGTACGTCACCACGCCCGAGGTGACGGTCGGGATGTTGCTCACGCCGGAGGTCCGCACGATGAACGTGCGCCCCGGGAGCGCATCGAACGTCGCGGTGCCGAACTGGCCGGAGGCGAGGCCGGGCAGGTCGGCCTCGGACACCGTCAGCTGCACCGACATGCGGTCCGGATCGGTCAGCGTGATGGCTGCCGTGCTCGGTGCGACGAGGTCGCCCGGGTTGATGGACACCGCGCCCACGATTCCCGCGAAGGGCGCCTTGAGCGTGCCGTCGTCGACCGCGTCCTGGGCCTGCTGCTGCCCGATCTCCGCCAGCAGCACCTGCTGCTGCTGGAGCGCGTAGTTACTGTTCTGCTGGCCGCCCAGCGCACTCTGCTTCGCAAGCGCGGTGTCCGCGGCGGCACGCGCACTCGCGACGGCGTTCTGCGCGTCCTGCACGTTCGTGGCGGTCGCGCCGTTCACGACCGTGTCGAGCCTCGCCTGTGCCGCTGCGAGCCCGGCGGCTGCGGCCTCGCGCGCGTTGCGCGCGCTCGTCAGCGCGTCGGAGCTCGGAATGCCCGCCAGCAGCGACTGGGAGAGGCCGTTGACGCGCGTCTGCAGCCCCGGGAGGGTCGCGACCGCCTGCAGCTCGCGGAACTCGCCGTCGCGGACCTCGGCTGTCGGTGCCACGTCCTGGAACGCCTTCGCCGCGGCGGCGACCTCTGTACCGCCCGGGCTGATCGGGCTGAGCGCGGCGACCAACCCGGCGAGGTTCGATGAGGCATCGGCGGCGTCGATGCACGGCGTCCCGTTCCCGGTGCGGCTGCACAGTGAGTTCACTGCCTGCACCAGCGTTCGGCGCGCGCCCGGCAGCAGCGATTCCGTGCTCGTGGCCGCGGCCGCCTCGAGGTCGCGCTCCGCGGCGCTCCGCTGCGTGTTCAGGGTAGCGATCCGCCGCTCGATCGCCTCGATCTGAGCGGCCACCTCGGAACGACCCACCAGCACATCGAGCGCCTGCTGCGCGGTCGACAGCGTGTTCTGGGCCGTGAGGACGGCCTGCCGTGCGGTGGCGAGGTCCTGCGTGTAGGTCGGCGACTTCTGGAGCGTCGCGAGGTCGTTGAGCGCCTTCTGGAGCGCTGCCTGCGTGCTCGCGACGGTCTGCGCAGACGCAGCGACGTCCTGTGGGAGCGTCAGCGCCTGCTGGTCGAGCTTGATGCGCTCCGAGGCCAGCCGCGCGTTGGCCTGCTGCAGCGTCCGCTGCACGTTGCGCGAGTCGAGGGTGGCGAGGCGCTGTCCCTGCGTGACGCGGTCGCCCACCTTCACGTCCACGGAGGCGACAACGCCCGTGACCGTGGTGGAGCCGGAGGCGTTGAACGTGAGCTTGGTCTGGAGCGCGGCGCTCGCCGAGCCGGACGTGCTGAGCAGGGCGGCGATCGATCCCCGGGTCACCTCGACGGTCTGGACAGGCGTGGCCACCGTGGTGGTCGCGCGCGAGCGCATCCATCAGACCACCGCGACGACGAGCACGAGCAGGATCACCCCACCGATGACGATCAGGCGCCGCGGCCGGCGTGCCTCGACCGCCACGAGCGAGGCGATGTCGACCGAGGGGGTCGGGCGATCTGGCCGGCTATTCATGCGCACGTCCTTCCGAAGGGGCGAGAGGTGGGATGTCGTCCGGCTGGCGGGGCTGAAGCACTCGATCGGTTGGGCCGTCCTCGACGATGCGTCCGTCGCGCATGCGGATCAGCCGCTGGCTGAACTGCGCGACGTCCGGCTCGTGCGTGACCATCACCACCGTGATCCCGCGCTCCTGGGTGAGGCGCGTAAAGATCTCCATGATCTCGTCGCTGGTGCGCGAATCGAGGGCGCCGGTGGGTTCGTCCGCGACAACGATGCGCGGGCTGACGGCGAGCGAGCGCGCGATCGCGACGCGTTGCTGCTCGCCACCCGACATCTGGCTCGGGCGCTGCCACGCGCGATCGGCGAGCCCGACGAGCGAGAGCGCCTCCATCGCGCGCTCGCGACGATGCGAGGCGCGCTGGTACATCAGCGGCAGCTCCACCTGCTGCAGCGCGGTGCTCCGCGGGATCAGGTTGTACGACTGGAAGACGAACCCGAAGACCATGCGGCGCAGGCGTGCGCGCGACAGGTCGGGCAGTCGCGAGACCTCGACGCCGTCGAGGAAGTAGTCGCCTGCGGTGGGCCGGTCGAGGCACCCGATGATGTTCATCAGGGTGCTCTTCCCCGACCCGGACGGTCCCATCACCGCGACGAACTCACCCGCCTCGATGGAGACAGACACGTCGGCGAGCCCGTAGATGTCGTGCTCGCCGACGCGGTACACCTTCGAGATGCCCTCGAGCGCGAGGAACGCGCGACCGTCGCGACGCACGAGCGTGCTGCCGGGTTCAGACGATATGACAGCGGCCCCCGGCGGAGGAGTGGGCACGGCGTGTCCCGTCGCTGCGAACCACCAGTCGGCGATCCCTACCTCCACCATAGGCACACGCGACGGATGCTGTGCGTTGCGAGACGAAATCTAAAGTGACGGCTTCGTGAAAGGCTCTCTGCGCTCGGCCCGCGCCGGTGTTGCGAGGTGGCTAGTACGGCTCGTCCGCGAAGACGAAGGTGGTGGCGTTGATGTTCGCGCCGCTCGCGCCCGCGAAGCCGATCTTTGCGCCCGGTACCTGGTGCGCACCGGCACGGCCCGAGACCTGCATCGCTGCTTCCGCGATGTGCCAGATGCCGTGCAGCCGCCCCGCGCTCAGGCTGCCACCGAAGGTGTTGATCGGCAGCCCGCCGCCGATCTCGACATTGCCGTCCTGCACGAAGTCGAGCGCCTCGCCTTCCTTCGCGAAGCCGTAGGACTCGATGCCGTAGATCGTCGACCCGGCGAACCCGTCGTAGATCTGCGCCACGTCGACGTCCTGCGGTCCGAGGCCCGCGCGCTCCCACGTGAGATTCGACGAGCTGCTCCCTGCGGCCATGTAGTCCGCGACGCTCGCGATACGCCCGCCCACCTCGACCTTGATGCGCTGACCGTACCCCGCGAGGAGCGCCGGCTTCGGACGCAGCTCGCGCGCGCGATCCGTGCGCGTCAGCACCATCGCCATCGCACCCTGCACCGGGATGTCGCAGTCGAAGAGGCAGAACGGGTACGCGATCATCCTCGAGTTGAGGTAGTCGTCGCGCGTGAGGGGCGTGTCGTGGAAGTACGCCTCGGGCGTCAGGTTGGCGTGCTTGCGCTGCGCGATCGCGAGCGCCGCCATCTTCTCGCGCGACTGGCCGTGGCGTTCGAGGTAGCGCGCGTATTCGGCGGCGAGTGATTGCACGATTCCGCTGAACCCGTAGGGCGCCGTGAACTGCTGCGGACCACCGACGTGCGAGGCGGGGGGCGCCGTGTAGATGCCGGTCGGGTTGTGCAGCGCGCGCCACACGACGACGTAGTCGCACACGCCCGCGATCAGGGCGTTCGTGGCCGTCTGCACGGCCCCGCCGATGTTCACCGTCTCGTTCTGCAGGTGCCACCGTAGGTTCGGCAACTTCAGCATCGTCATCATCGCGTTCACGCTGACGATGGAGAGCCCGTCGATGATCGTGTGCCCCGCTGCCGGCAGCTCCGCGTAGGTCGCGAGGCCGTTGATGTCGTCCATCTGCAGGCCGGAGTCCGCGACGGCACGCTGCACCGCCTCGAGCGCGAGCGCCGCGAGCGGCTTCTCCGCGCTCCTCGTGATCGCTGACATACCGATGCCGCTGACCGCGACGGAGAACCGGTGTTCCCAGGCCATGTTGTCTCCTCTTTGTCGCTTACTGGTCGAGCTCGAACTGCGGTAGCGTGATCTCGTCGTTCAGCGGCTCGAAGACCACCCGTACGCGTCGGCCGATGTGCGCTTCCGTGTATGGCACGCCGAGGAGGTTGCCGGCGATCAGCGCGCCCGGCGCGTCGTCCAGCTCCACGATCACAGAGGCGTACGGGATCGCGTCGGCAAAGCGCCGATCGCCGCTGTGGAACATGACGGTGTACGCGTAGATCGTCCCGCGTCCCTCGACCGGCTCGAAGCCGAGGTCGGTCGAGACGCAGTTGGTGCAGGTGGGGGCGGGCGGATGCTGTCGGTTGCCGCAGGTGTGGCAGCGCTGGAACAGCAGCTCGCCACGCCTCGCGCCGTCCCAGAACGCCCGCGTGAGATCGTTGGGCACGGGGATCGGCCGCTTGACCGCACTCCAGTTGCTCATCGTCATGGCACGGCCCTCCGTCATGCTTCGAGCGCGGACCATCGCGCAACGGGAGTCTACGACAGAGTGGGTGCCGTTGCCGCCAGCCGAGGCCCGCGGCTACGATTCGCGAACGCTGGCCCATTCGTCGATCGACCGCGCGGCAGTGCCGTGACGTTCCCTCGTTGCCCAGCGCCGTGCCGTCCGCTCAGGGGGCGGCTGAGAGGATGTTCCGCGCATGACGACCACGGCGGCCCGCCCGCGCTTTTACTACGGCTGGGTCATCGTCGCCTGTGCGTGGCTTGCGAACTTCACGACGACCTCGGCGAACCCGCTGGTCTTCTCGTTCTTCCTGTTCCCCATGGCGGAGACGCTGGGCGTACAGCCGAGCGACCTGGTCTGGGGCATCACCATCCGCTCCGTCGCAGGCGGCCTGTTCGCCCCGTACCTCGGGCGGATCATCGACCGGCACGGCTCGCGCTGGCCGGGCACGCTGGCGGGCGTGATCGTCGGCGCGACGCTCATCGGCTTCTCGACGATCTCGAACATTTGGATGCTGTACGCGCTGTTCTTCGTGTCGGGGCTCACCGGGTTCAGCATCTTCGGGGGCAACGTCCTGACGATCGTGCCCCCGGCGAACTGGTTCGTCGCTAAGCGCGGCCGCGCGATCTCGATCGCCGGTTCCGGCCAGCTCGTCGGCAGCGCCGCCTCCGCGATCGCGGCGGCCTACTTCATCCGCTGGTTCGGGTGGCAGAACGCCTGGGCGATCTTCGGCGTCATCGCCTTCCTCGGCGTCACGCCGGCCTACGCCATCTTCATGCGACGCCGGCCCGAGGACCTCGGACTGCTGCCGGACGGCGCCTCGGCCGAAGAAGCGGCCGCCATCGCTGCGAAGCCCACTGCGGTCGTGGAGCGCGGCAAGGAGCGCTACGAGTTCACCGTGGGCGAGGCGATGCGCACACCGGTGCTCTGGCTGCACGTCGCGGCGTTCACGATCATGCTGATGGTCATCTCGCCGTTCCTGCTGTTCCGCAACCACTACTGGCAGGAGCTCGGTTTCTCGCCCGAGCTGATCGCGATCGGCATCGCGCTCGACCCGTTCACCGTGGCGATCATGAGCATCGCGATGGGCGTGGTCGCCGAGCGCGTGCCGATCCGCTACGTGGGCGCGTTCGGTGGTCTCTGGCGCCTGCTCGGCATGCTGCCGCTGACCCTGGGGGCGACCTGGCCCGCGTCCGTGCTCGTCCACAACTTCGTCTGGGGCATCGGCAGCGGCACCACGTCCGTGTTCCAGACGCTGATGATCCCGGACTACTTCGGCCGCGCGCACCAGGGCGCGATTCGAGGTGCGGTGACCCCGGTGATGGTGATCGTCGGGTCGCTGGGCGGCCCGCTGGGCGGCTACCTGCTTGCCGCCGGCATGAGCTACTCGATGTTCTTCTGGGGCATCTTCGCCGCGGTCGGGCTCGCGAGCGCCTCGATCCTCCTGCAGGCGCCGCCGAAGCCCCCCGCGCGCCTCCAGGCCGAAGCCGACGCTCACGCCGCGCGGCGCGAGGAGGCCGCGGCCGCCTCGGCTGACCCCGGCCAGTAGCCCGCACTCGACTCGTGCACCTCGGCGCTGGCCGCTGTCAGCGGCGTGCGCGGCGGCTGTCGCGCCCCAGACGGCGTAGCCGAGTCCGTCCACGCGGGAGTTCCGCGTCCAGTACAGGGCGGTGCATCTACCTCGTCGCGATTCTGCAAGGAATCATCACGTAGTAGAAGAACGGATGTTCTTGTATGATCGCCTCGCCTCTTGGCGGGGGCCGATATGTCCACAGAACCGATCCACCACCGCATCGCCTGTCTGGTCATCCCGTCGCTCGCATTCCAGTGCGAGCTGGCGGAGCGACCAGGGCTGGCCGGCGCCCCTGTCGCTCTGTGCGACGAGGCGCGCGCTCGCGTCGTCGACCTGACCCGCGAGGCTCGACTGCACGGCGTGCGTCGAGGAATGACGCTGCGTGATGCAGAGGGACTCTGCCCGCGACTCACCGTGCTGGAGCCACGTCCCGCGCTCGTCGGCCATTACGCGGACGCGCTCGTCGATGCGATGTGCGCGGTCAGTCCGTTGGTGGAGGAGGCGGAGCAGGGGCTCGTCTTCGCAGACCTGCATGGCACTGAAGGGTTGTATCCCCGCCTCGGCGATTTGAAGCGGGCGGTCTTCTCCGCGGTACCCGAGCGGCTGTCCCCGCAGCTTGGCATCGCCGACGCACGGTTCACCGCGCACATGGCGGCACTGCGGGCGGAGCCATCTGAGGTCGTGCGTGTCACGCTGGCCGATGCGCCCGTATTCCTCGCCTCTGAGTCGGTGTCACGACTGCCGCTGGAGATCGAGGCTGTCGAGCGATTGCGACTGCTCGGCATCGACACCTGTGGTGCGTTCACTGCGCTCCCTCGATCGGCGGTGGAAGCGCAGTTCGGATATCCCGGTGGTGTGGCATGGCTGGCAGCGCGCGGCGAGGATCCCATGCCGCTGCGGCCTCGACCGTGGGAACGCGAACGTGTCGTCGAGCATGCCCAGGCCGATCCGCCGTTCATCAGCCGTGAGGCCATGTTGTACGCAATCGAGCAGATGCTCGGGCGTGCGCTGCGTCACCCTCGCGCGTTGCACCGCTTTGTCCGTCACCTCCGGCTGCGTGGAGAGACGGAGCGTGGTGCGCTGTGGGAGCGCGAGCAGGTGCTGCGCGAGCCCCTCGGCGATCGAGGTCGCCTGTGGACGCTGCTGCGCTCGCTCGTGGAGTACGCGGAGTTCCCCGGTCCGTTCACGCTGATCTCGCTCGAGCTCGGCGGCCTGACCGAGGAAAGCGGCCGGCAGCACAGCCTGTTCGTGGAGCAAACGCGCCGCCGTGAGCAGCTCGACGAGATGGTGCGGCACCTCAAGGTGCGCTTCGGCGAGTCCCCCGTCGCGCGTGTGGTGGAGGTTGAGCCGTGGCATCGGCTACCCGAGCATCGTCGTGCGCTGCTGGAGTACGACCCGTGACCGCCACGAACCGGGGCAAGCGCGGTGCGGCCACGCTCCGCGCGATTGGCATGCCGCGGCCGCTGCATGTCGAGGTCGATACGGACACGCGACCGATCGCGGTCACGCGCGCGCCGAGTCGAGGACGGACGGGTGTCCGCTCGCTGGTTGGGCGCGTCGAGGATGTCTGGCGCGTCGAAGAAGCGTGGTGGCGTGCCGGTGCCCAGATGCGCACGTACTACCTCGTCACCCTGGATGGCGGCCGTCCGCTGACACTCTTCCGCGACGACGCGACCGGAGCGTGGTTCGAGCAGCCGTACTCGGCGCCCCCCACTGCCGACAAGCGGGTCGAGGCGCCTCGATGAGCCGCGTCCGCGTCGAATACTCGTGGGAGGCATTCGAAGCGCGTCGCCGTGCGATCAACGATGTCATCGAGGCGGACACACCCCGGTCGATGGCGCGCCGCGACCCCGCTGCGCCAGTGCCGCTTTCGGTGCTTGACGATGTGCCGTACGTCGAGCTGCACATGCACTCGAACTACTCGCTCCTCGACGGCGCATCGAGCATCGACGAGCTGCTCGTTGAGGCCGAGCGGCAGGGGCATCGCGCACTGGCGCTCACCGACCACGAGGGCATGTACGGTTCGATGGAGTTCGCCCGTTCGGCGAAGGAAGCCGGGCTGCGTCCGATCACCGGCCTCGAACTGACCGTGCAGGAGCCGAGCGGCACAAGGCACCACGTCACGCTGCTCGCCGAGACGCGCGAGGGGTACTCGCACCTCTGCCGGCTGTCGAGCCGCGCGTTCGGGCTGTTCGAGGACACGGAGGAGGCGCGCGAAGAACGTCGCCTCGATCCGGTCGTGCCGGTTGAGTTCCTTGCAGCGCACGCAGGTGGGCTGATACTGCTGACCGGGTGCCGGGACGGTCTCGTGCCGCGGCTCGTGCAGGACAGTCGCGTTGCCGATGCCGAACGCGCACTTCGACGCTGGGTGGAGTGGTTCGGTGCGGATCACGTCTTCGTCGAGTTGCAGGACAACCTCGTCTACGGCGATGGGCCGCGCAACCGTGCGCTCGTTGACCTCGCTGAACGCATCGGCGTCGAGGTGGTCGGCACGGGTGACGTTCACTACCACGAGCCCGATCGGCATCGCCTCCAGGACGTGCTCGTCGCGATCAAACACCGCAAGACCCTTGACGAATCTCACCGGGAGCGCCGGCCGAACGCGGAGTTCTACCTGCGCTCGCCGGAAGAGCAGGCGCGCCGCTTCGCCGTGTACCACCCGGAGGCCGCGACGAACTCGGTCCGCATCGCGCGTCGTTGCGCGTTCGATCTGACCGAGGATCTGGGCTACTCGCTCCCGGCGACCGAGACGCGCGAGGGCCGTTCGCTCATCGAGGAGTTGCGAGTTCTATGCATGGACCGCCTCGATCGCAAGTACTCGTTCGGCGAACGCGCCACCGCGATCGCACGCCTCGATAAGGAGCTCAGGCTCATCGAGATGAATAGACTCGCGGGGTTCTTCCTCGTCTACCACGAGGTGATGAAGCTCGCGACCGAGGTGGCCGCCGAGGTGCGTGGCCCCAGCCGCGCGCGCAGTGTCACTGAGCTGCCGCCGGGACGTGGGCGGGGCTCCTCGGTCGCCTCGATCGTCTGCTACCTCATCGGCCTGTCGCACATCGACCCAATCCGCAACAGCCTCAGCGTCGACCGCTTTCTCAACGAGCAGATGCTGTCTCTACCCGACATCGACATCGACTTCCCGCGCGACATCCGCGAGGTGCTGATCGAGCGCGTCTACCAGAAGTGGGGCAAAGATCACGCGGCACTCGTCGCGACCTTCCCGACATACCGCATCCGCAGCGCTGTTCGTGATATCGGCAAAGCTCTCGGCCTGCCCGAGACCGAGGTCGACCGCATCGCGAAGCGTGCCAAGCCCTATGACCGGGCGACCGCGATGCGCGAGGAGGTGGAGCGGTTCCGAGGTACCGGCGGCGTGGCCGATGCATCCTTGCTGTACGTCAGCGACGAGGATCGTGCGTGGGAGACGCTGAGCGACATGGCGAACCAGCTCGCCGGGTTCCCTCGCCACCTGTCGCAGCATGTCGGCGGGATGGTCATCTCGTCTGAGCCGCTGATCGACTGCGTACCGTGCCAGCCGGCGCGTTGGCCGAACCGCTATCTCGCCCACTGGGACAAGGACAGCATCGACGACGCGCGGATGGTGAAGATCGACTTCCTCGGCCTCGGCATGCTCTCCGTCGTGGAGGAGTGTGTGGATCTGATCGATCGGCACAGCGACAAGACGATCGACCTTTCGCGCATCGATATGAAGGACAAGGTCGTCTACGACGAGATCTGCAACGGCGATACGGTCGGCGTCTTCCAGATCGAGTCACGTGCGCAGATCGCAATGCTGCCGCGCACCCAGCCGCGCAGTCTCGATGACCTCACGGTGCAGGTGTCGATCGTCCGCCCGGGCCCGATCGTCGGCGGTGCCGTGAACCCGTACGTGCGCCGCCGGGAGGCACGCCGCAAGGACCCGGATTACCCGATCCCCATGCCCGAATGCGTGCGCGATGTCCTTGAAGAGACGCTCGGCGTTGTGCTGTTTCAGGACCAGGTGATCGCAGTCGCGAAGCAAATGGGCGGATTCAGCGTCGCCCAGGCTGAGACGTTCCGGCGCGCGATGAGTCGCAAGCGATCAGCGCAGATCATGGAGCGGTACCGTCAGCAGTTCATGGACAATGCCATCTCGAAGCCCGACGTCTCCGAGGCGGAGGCGACGAAGATGTTCGAGAACCTGCTCGGCTTTGCTGAGTTCGGGTTCCCCAAGTCGCACGGCGCGGCCTTCGGGCTGCTCGCGTACCAGTCGACGTGGCTCAAGCACTACTTCCCGCCGGAGTACCTCTGTGCGCTGCTCAACGAGCAGCCGATGGGCTTCTACCCGCCGCACGTCCTGACGAAGGATGCGGGGCGACACGGGGTTGAGGTGCGCCGCCCCGACGTCAACCTGAGCAACGCGAAGTGCACCGTGGAGGCGGTCGCGCCGGGCGGCATCGTCCGCGTCGGCCTCGGCTACGTGAAGGACGTCGGCGAGGCCGGCGCGAGGCGTATCGAGGAGGAGCGTGGACGCGGCGGGGCATACCGGTCGCTGTTCGACTTCGTCCAGCGAACCGGGCTGTCCGCTGAGGCAACGACAAACCTCATCCGCATCGGCGCGTTCGATGTCCTTGGCCTCAACCGCCGCGAGCTGATCTGGCAGCTTGGCCTCTTTGCCGGCGGCTTCGAGCAGAGCGACCTGCGCCGTCCTCAGAATCGGCAGCTCCGTCTCTCGCTCCCGACGGTGCAGGACGAGGTCCGTCTGGGTGACTTCAGCGATTACCAGCGCATGGCGAACGACTACGCCGTGTTGCATCTGTCGCCAGACGCCCATCCCATGCAGTTCTTGCGTACCGCGCTCGGTGAAGGTGTGGTCTCCAGCCGCCACCTCCGCACGATGCCTGCGGGGGCGCACGTTGACCTCGCGGGGCTCATCGTGTGTCGCCAGCAGCCGCTCACGGCGAAGGGGATCATCTTCCTGCTGCTGGAGGACGAATTCGGTATGACGAACGCCCTCATCAGTCGCGACCTCGTCGAGGCGCATCGCGACATCATCCGCACCGCGCCGTTCATGCGCGTCCGCGGCACCCTGGAGGAGCGGGCCGGTGAGCAGCGCACCCTGATCGCGGACGCCCTCGAGGAGTTCTTCCCGGCGGAGGTGCTCTCAGTGCCGGCTGGAAAGAGTTGGGGATAAGGGCGAAGCGGCCGCACCGGAGGTCACGCTCCGACGGCGTTCTGTCAGATCGCCTCGGGATGGCGGGCGACCGCGCCCTGGGGCGCCGCGACGAGTGCGACCTGCGGGGGTTGCCCGGGCAGCTGCGTGACGAGCTTGTAGCCGTACTGCCGCACCGTGACCAGCAGCCGAGGGTTCGCCGGCTCGTCCTCCAGCTTGCGGCGGATCCAGTGGACGTGGACGTCCACCGTGCGGGTCTCGCCCTCGTACCCATAGCCCCACACGGAGTTCAGCACCGAGTCGCGTGAGCAGACCCGGTTGGCGCGCTCCGCGAGGAAGAGCAGCAGCTCGAACTCCTTGGGCGCGAGCGGGATGACCTGCCCGCGCTTCCGCACCTCGTGGCGTGTCGCGTCGATGACCACGTCGCACTCCGGCGGATCGTCGGCGGGCGGCGGAGGTGCGGCGCGTCGCAGCACAGCCGCAACGCGGGCGAGGAGCTGCCGCACGGAGAAGGGCTTCGTGACGTAGTCATCCGCGCCCAGGTCCAGCGCCGCGACCTGATCCGCGTCGCCGTCGCGCGCGCTCACCACGATCACCGGCGTCGTCGAGTCGCGCCGGAGGACCCGCAGCACTTCGAGCCCCGACAGCCGCGGCAGCATCAGGTCGAGGATGACGAGGTCGATGGGGTCGGCCTTCAGCAGCTCCAGCGCCCGCACGCCGTCGCTGGCGACAGCCACCGTATGTCCCTCGCGCTTGAGCTGGTACGCGACGACCTCGGCGATCGTCTCGTCGTCTTCCACCACGAGCATCGAGGACACATCGGCTCCTGTCGCTTCGCCGTGAGTATCCACGCGCGGAATGAAGGTCCGATTAAGGCCTGTCAGCGGGCCTCGGTCTCGTCGGCCCCTTAACCGCACCCAAATGTGCCGATGAACTGGCCTTGAACTTCGGTCGTGAGAATCGGCCTCAACACCTTGATCTGACTAGCATTTTCCCGGAGCACGAATGACTTCCCTCGAACAGGACAACGCAGGAGCCGCGATCCGCGGCACGGTCTCGCGGCGCACGCTGCTCCGAGGTGGCCTGGGTGCCGCCGGGATGCTGCTGCTGGACGGCGTCCTCGGTGGCGGCCTTCGCACCGCCTCGGCGGCCGTGAAGACCGCGCCCGGCACCACGGTGATGCCGTACCTGCTGCCGTCGATGAACGGCGTGGACGTGCAGCCGCTCCTGACGGTGCGCGACAAGCCCGCCGAGAACGGCTACCGCATGGTCGGCATCCCGGACGGCCTGGGCCTCATCCCCGGCACGGACCGCTTCACCGTGCTGATGAACCACGAACTCGGTGCGGCCCTGGGCACCGTGCGTAAGTCCGGCTCCAAGGGCGCCTTTGTGTCCAAGTGGACGATCGAGAAGTCCACGCTGAAGGTGGTCGCCGGCGAGGACCTGGTGCCCGCCGCCGCCAGCGTCTACTCGTGGGACGCGCCGTCGAAGAGCTACAAGACGGGCACCACCGTGATCACGCGCCTCTGCTCCGCCGACCTGCCGGATGCGGCCGCGTTCCTGAACGGTACGAAGGGCACCACGGCCCGCCTGTTCATGAACGGCGAGGAGAACGAGAACGGCCGCGCCTGGGCGACGATCGCCACCGGCCCGAACGCCGGCCAGATGTGGGAGCTTCCGCGCATGGGCCGCGGCCCGTGGGAGAACGTGGTCGCCAGCCCACACGGCAAGGACAAGACCATCGTCGTCGTCCTGGACGACGGCAACGTGAACACCGAGCCGAAGGCGGAGAGCGGCCCGTGCCAGCTCTTCATCTACATCGGCACGAAGCAGGAGACCGGCAGCGAGATCGAGCGCGCCGGCCTGACCAACGGCAAGCTGTACGGCGTCCGCCTGCCGAAGACCACCGAGGAGTCGAACGACTTCGGCCTCGGCGACGCGGCCAGCGGCTACGTCGCCTCCTCGCGCTTCGAGCTCGTCGAGCTCGGCACCGCCGGTGACGTCAGCGGCATGGCGCAGGTCGACATCGAGAAGGACGCGATCTCGAAGAACGTCCTGCGCATGATGCGCATCGAGGACGGCGCGTGGGACCCGCGTATCGCCAACCGCGGCAGCCTCTACTTCGTCACCACGGCAAGCATCACCACGAACAGCCGCCTCTGGAACCTGAAGTTCGACGACTTCGACGCCCCGGAGAAGGGTGGCACGCTGACGGCGCTGCTCAAGGGCACCGAAGGCCAGCGGATGCTGGACAACCTGTGCATCGACGCCCAGGGCCGCATCCTGCTGCAGGAGGACCCGGGCAACGCCCCGCGCATCGCGCGCGTGTGGCTCTACGGCATCGAGTCGAAGGCGTTCGTGGAGGTGGCCTACCACAACCCCGTCTTCTTCGAGCCGCTGTTCAACACGCCGCAGTTCCTGACCGCCGACGAGGAGTCCTCCGGCATTGTGGACGCCTCGAGCGTCCTCGGTGACGGCTGGTTCCTCGCCGTGGTGCAGGCGCACCGCAGCATCGCGACGACGGAGCCCGAGCTGGTCGAGGACGGTCAGCTCCTCGCCATCTACGTGGCTCCGGAGATCGGCCGGAAGTAACCCTCCGTACGTCCGGCTCCAACCGGGGTGGGTGATTTCCCCGATCACCCACCCCGTTCCGTCCCTGTCTGAGGACGACACCGGTACCATGGACATCACGCGCGCCCGGCGGGACAGGCCGCCAGACGGGGACCGCCATGGCTGAGACCTCGCAGGAAATCGAGTGGCAGTTTGACGCCCCCGACCTGGAGGCCGTCGACCGCTGGTTGCGCACGCAGCCGTCTCATGCCGCCTTCTCGCTGGAGGCGCGCCCGCCGAAGCACCAGCGCGACACCTACTTCGACACCCCGGATTGGCGCGTCTTTAACGCCGCGTACACGCTGCGCGTGCGTGCCGTGGCCGATGCCTTCGAGACCACGCTGAAGGGGCGGCCGACGCGCGGCAGTGGCCCGGTGTCGCGGGCGGAGTTCACTGTTCCGGGCGGCCTCCCCGATGCGATCGAAGAACCGTCCGCCGTCGGTCGTCGCCTGCAACTGATGTTGCGCGGCCACGCGCCAGCACCGCTGTTCACCGTCGCCACGCACCGCCGCGCGTGGCTCGTCCGCCGCGGCGAGGTGGTCATCGCGGAGATCGCGCTCGACGAGACGGCGATCGAGGCGCCCGGCGGCACGTCGGGCGTGCTCCGTCGCGTCGAGATCGAGGAGGTCGCTGCGGGCAGCCTCGGCGCTCTCGATGCGTTCGTGACCGCGATCCGCACTGAGTGCGGTCTGACGCCGGCGGCCGACAGCAAGTTCGCGTCTGGTCTTGCGATTGCCGGGCTGACGCCCGGCGTGCCCGACCTTGGCCCCACGGAGATCGCCTCGGACGACCGTGCTGTCGATCGCGCGTACGCCGTGATCCGCCGTCGCGCCGCGGAGTTCCTCGCTCGCGAGGCCGGCACGGCGCTCGGCGAGGACGTCGAGCAGCTGCATGACATGCGGGTCGCCACGCGCCGCCTGCGCGCCGCGCTCCGGGTGTTCGACGGTGTGCTGCCGCGGGCCCTGATGGACACCCGCGATGAGCTGCGCTGGTTCGCGCAGTCCCTCGGCGCCGTGCGTGACCTCGACGTGCAGCTGGAGCACATCGCCGGGCTGCGCGACGTGGCCGGGTGGGCGGAGGCGACGGCGCTCGCGCCCCTCGTCACCCAGTTCGAGCGCCAGCACGCGCAGGCACGTACGGAGTTGCTGGCCGTGATGGACGGGGAGCGCTACGCGCGCCTCGTCGCGACGTTGCGCCGGGTGCTGCTCGCGGGCCCGGAGGCCGGTGTGGCCGAGGTCGCCTCGCGGGACGAGGCGCGGCGCATCATCCTGCGGCGCTACCGCCGCTTCGAGGCGGACGCACGAGCGCTACGACGCGACTCGCCTCACGTGCAATTCCACGCGCTGCGCATCCGCGGCAAGCGCCTGCGGTACTCGGTGGAGTTCTTCGTCGACCTGTTCGGGCGCAGCGGTGCGCGGGCGCTCACCTCGTTGCGCGCGCTCCAAGATCTGCTCGGCGAACTGCAGGATCTCGCGACGACGGACCTGCGGCTGCGCGACATGGTGCGCGATCTTCCCGGAGAGCTGCCCGCGGACACGCTGGTGATGATCGGACGCCTCATGGAGCGCCACGAAACGCGGTCGCGCGGCATCGTGCGGTCGTTCCCGCGCGCGCGCGCCGGGGTGTTGCGTGACTTCGGGCGGCTGCAGCGCGTGCTGCGAGCACCGGATCCGGAGCCTCCTGCGCCCGAACCCGAGCCGCTCTCGGCACCGGAGCCCGATCCCTCTCCCGCGGTCGCACCTCGGCCGACGGCGGTGACGATCATTCCGCCGGCGAGCAGCAGCGTACCCGCGCCCATCTACCCAGGGCCCGGTCGGACGTTGCAGTCGTTCGTGCGCTTCTTCCGCGGCCGTCGGCCCTGACGCCTAGCCGGCGAACGAGAGGTCGAGGCCAAACGATCGCTTGAAGCGACCGGCGAGGCCGTTCGGGTTCCACTGGCCGAGCTGAGCATCGCTGATGGCCAGCGCGTCGCCTTCGCGACGCCAGGCGATCGGGGTGACGTCGGTTTCCGGACGACGCGCCGCGATCGCCTCGGCCAGCGCGAGCAGCGTGCCGCCGATGGCGATCGACTCGTGGTCGCGTGCCTCGATCAGCGGACGGTAGGTGGCCGGCGTGTATTTCTCCTGGTGTGCCTGCCGCACGAGGGCGCAGATCAGCGCGAGCTCGCGGTGTGACCAGCCGTCCAGTCCGTGCTCCAGCAGCAGCCACTCCGCGTGGCGCTCGCGGTTGTAGTAGTCCACGCACCGGCCGATATCCAGCACCAGCGCGGCGGCTGCCAGCGCGTCCACGAACTCCGGTGCGATCTCCAGTCCGACCGCCAGCGAGAGCGCCTGCAGGATCTCGAGTCGTCGCTCTGCGACCTCGACGGCGCCGGGGACGAAGCGCGCCACCGTGGCGCGAGCGGCCGCCCAGCGCAGGGCCTCAAGACCGGGCAACGGCTCCGGCGCGCAATTGAGCACCATGCCCTCGCGCAGTCCCTGCCCCGAGACGATCAGCGACGGCGCATCCAGTGCGTTCATCATCGCCTCGACGACGAGGCCGCCCGCAACGATCGTGTCGGCGCGATCCTCGTTCAGGCCGCCGATCGAGCGGCGTTCGGAGACGGAGCGCATCTGCACCAGGTCCACCACGCGTCGCATCTCGCCGCGCGAGACCTCGTACCCGTGCAGGCGTGAGAGCGGGTAGGTGTGGCGCGTGCGGTCGATCTTGCCGAGGTTCCGGATCGTGCCGCCGGTGCCGACCAGCGTCGCGCCGGCCTCGAGCTGTGGGATGCCCGCCTTCGCGATCTCCTCGCCGATGTGCTGCCGCAGCTTCCTGAGCTCCGAGGTCGCCAGCGGGTCGGATGGGAGGTAGCGGTCGGTCAGCCGGACCGCGCCCAGGGGGAGCGTCCAGGTCTGCACGGCGCGCCGATCCTCGAACCGCACGACCTCCATGCTGCCGCCGCCGATGTCCATGACCACGCCGTCCGTGACCGGCAGCGTGAAGGTCGCGCCGAGGAAGGCGAGCTGCGCTTCCTCGTCGCCCGTGATCACGCGCAGTTCGATGCCGAGCTCCGCGCGGATGCGCTCAACGAGCGCGGGGCCATTCTTCGCGTCGCGCGTGGCCGAGGTAGCGACGGCGACGATCTCCGCCCCCGCCGCGTCGGCGATCCGCCGGAAGTCCCCGAGGACACCCACCAGGTACTCCATCGTCTCGGGGCGGAACTTGCCGTGCTCCTCCACGTCGCGGATCAGGCGCGGGACGGCGCGGGCTTCCTCGATGACGTCGAGCCCGCCGTGCGCGCTGCGAGACATCACGGCGACGCGCACCGAGTTGGAACCGACATCGATCGCGGCAATGGGAACGGACATCGCGCTCCACGATCCCGGGGAGGGGTGATGAGGATGAGTGAACAGCGTATCGCGCGTCAGCGGCATGGCCTACGCGCGGCGATCCGATAACGGAATCGCCTCGCTTGCACCGGCAGCGGCCCGCAGACGCTCGTGGATACCGACTCCGTCGACGGTGGAGAGGCGCGACCACGTGGCGTCGTGCAGTTCCCAGGCCTGGCGGCGCTCGGCGAGGAGCAGCCGCAGGAACGCATCAATGCGCGCCTGATGCACCGGCTGGCGGACGGGCGTCAGCACCTCGATTCGCTCGTCGAGGTTGCGCTTCATCAGATCCGCGCTGCCGATGAAGTATTCCGGCAGACCGTCGTTCGCGAAGTAGTAGACGCGCGAATGCTCCAGGTACCGGCCGATGACGCTGATCACGCGCACGTTGTCGCTCAGCCCCGGAACGCGCGGACGCAGGCGGCTGATGCCCCGGATGATCAGATCGACCTTCACCCCGGCGCGGCCCGCGAGGTACAGCAGACGCGTGAAGTCGTGATCTTCCAGCGCGTTCATCTTGAAGATGACGTGTGCCGGGCGACCCGCACGGGCGTGCTCGATCTCCCGGTGGATCCGCGCCTCGAGCTCCGAGCGCAGGCTCTCCGGCGCGACGAGGAGACGATCCGTCTCGAGCTGGTTGGAGAAGCCGGTGAGGTAGTTGAAGACGCGCAACAGGTCGCCGCAGATCTCCGGGTCGGCCGTGAGCAGCCCGAGGTCGGTGTAGACGCGCGCGGTGCGCGAGTTGTAGTTCCCGGTGCCAATGTGCCCGTACAGCATCACGCCCGTCGGCTCCTCGCGGACCACGAGCGAGATCTTGCTGTGGATCTTGCGGCCGGGGTCACCGTAGGCGACGTGGATGCCCGCCTCCTCAAGGCGGCGCGCCCATTCGATATTGTTCTCTTCGTCCATGCGCGCCATCAGCTCCACCAGCACGGCGACCTGCTTGCCGCGCGTGGACGCCTCGATCAGCGCGCGCAGGATGGGCGAATCGGGCGAGGTGCGGTAGGTGGTGTGCTTGATGGCGAGGACAGCCGGGTCGTGCGCGGCCTCCTGGAAGAATCGCACGACCGAGCCGTCGAAGGACTCGTACGGGTGGTGAATCAGGATGTCGTCCGTGTGCAGCGCGTTGAAGAACAACGCACGGTCGCTCAGGTTGGCGAAGGCGGGTGGTGGCGGCGCCGGAGCAGTCACGGGGAAGGACAACTCCGGCATCGGCAGCCCGGCGATCTGCTGAAGGTCCGCGAGGCCGAGGGGGCCCTCGCACAGCACGACATCGCTGGATGTGAGGTTCAGCTCTTCCAGCAGCAGTTCCTCGCGCTCGGGCGTCAACGTCCCGGTGACCTCGAGGCAGACCGCCTCAGCGAGGCGACGTCGACGCACCTCGCGCTCCACCAGATCGAGCAGATCCTCCGCGGCCTCGCCGCTGGCGGTCTCGAACTCAATGCTGCGCAGCACGCGAAGCATGCTGTGCTCCACGACCTCGACGCCGGGGAACAGCACGTGCAGGTGGGCGGCGATCAGGTCCTCCAGCAGCACGAAGCGACCGCCGTCGACTTCGACGAGGCGGGGGCGGTTCTGCGGGACCTTCACGCGACCGAAACGCTCGATGCCGGTACGGGGGTCGCGGATGCGGAGCGCCAGCGACACGCTGCTCGCCGAGATGAACGGGAACGGGTGGCTGGGGTCGACGACGAGGGGCGTGAGCACCGGGTAGACCGAGCTCATGAAGTAATCCTCGAGTCGGCGGCGTTCTGCCTGGTCGAGCGACTGAAAATCGACGATGCGGACGCCGGCGGCGGCGAGCGCGGGCTCGAGGACGAGGTGCCAGCGCTCCTCGATGCCACGGCGCATGGCCGCGCACCGGTCAGCGATCTCGGCGTCCTGCTCGGCCAGCGTGCGGCCGTCCACCGTGCGGCGGTTGGGCGAGGAGCGGCGCGCCTGCTTCAGCCAGGCGATGCGCTTCGCATAGAACTCATCGAGGTTGGACGAAGTGATGGCGAGGAACCGGACGCGTTCCAGCAGCGGGTTGCGCGGATCGTCTGCCTCGTTCAGGACGCGATCGTTGAAGTCGAGCCACGAAAGCTCGCGGTTCAGGTACAGGCTCGGGTCGTCGTTCGCAAGGGCGGCGTCCCACGCCGCCGTCAGCGTGCTCCCGTCAGGCTCGTCGAGCACCACGTCGTCATCGTCCTGTCTCACGCTGAGACCGTATCGAAGCAATGTTAAGGAACGGACAAGGCGTGCACGGCGTGGAGTGAAGCCCGCGACGTGGACAGCCTTAATCGAGCCATAACCGGGCGCTGAGAGGATGACGTCACCAACGAAGCTATTCAAAGGGGACTCATCACATGACCGTATCTGCGAAGGGCTGGCGCGCCGGGCTGCTGACCCTCGCCGTGGCCGGCGCGACGTTTGCCGTCGCGTGTGGCACTGGCAACAAGACCGAGGGCACGCCG
>CANKAU010000016.1 GCA_947479915.1 Chloroflexota bacterium | reverse complement strand
CACCCGGATGCCAGCAGTGACGTCGATGTCCGACGACCGTCGCTCGAGGTTGATCGCCACGGCTCGCTCGTGGCGGCTGCTCGTCGCAGGGATTCTCGTCGCACTATCGTGCGCCTACCTCGTCCCGATCGAGCGCAGCCTGGCGCTCTTCACCTCCACAAACGTGAACGCGAGCAACGTCTCGACCGGCACGCTGGCGGCGCCCGTGGCGCTCCTCGCGAACGTGACCGCGCCCACAACCGTGCGACTGAACTGGGCTGCCTCGACCAGCCCGTTCGTCACGGGCTACAACATCTACCGCCTGAGCGGCGCCGAACCCGACTACACGCTCATCGCCACCCGCGGCACGGCGACCACGTTCGATGACTTCGGGCTGCCCGGGACGACGGTGCATACGTATTACGTCGAGGCGATCAGCGGCGACTGGACCAGCGCGCAGTCACCGACCGCGACCGCAGTCACCCCGTAACGATCCACCTCGCAGCGCTGCCCTCCTGCGCGATCGTCGAGGTGTATGCTCCCGCCCGAGCAGGCCAACCACGCCTGTGAAGGGAGCCGCACGATGACCGCTACCTCGCTCGCCGACTACACCGACCGGATGCGAGCGTGCGCGGAGGCGATCGACCTCAACCCGCCGGCGATCGTGCTGCCCACGGATCACTTCGTGCAGCTGGGCGCGCTCCGCTTCCATTACCTCGACTGGGGGAACCCGCACCTGCCGCACCTGGTGCTGCTGCACGGCGGCGGTCTCACTGCGCACACGTGGGACATGGCGGCGCTGCTGCTGCGCGACCACTTCCACATCGTCGCGCTGGACCTGCGTGGCCACGGTGACACGGAATGGAGCTCCGACGAGGACGTCCTGCGCGACCTCACCGACATGGTGACCGAGGACGTCGAGCTGTTCATGGCGCACCTGGACTACGACCGCGTGGCCCTCGGCGGGATGGCGTTCGGCGGGGTGTCGGCGATGCGCTACGCAGCGCGGCACCCGGAGCGCGTCTTCGCGCTGCTGATGGTGGACGTCGGTCCGGAGAGCATGCGCGAGGGCGGCCAGTCCACGCAGCAGTTCCACCGCGAGACCGACATCCTCGACCGGTTCGAGGACTTCATGGAGCGCGCGATGCGCTTCAACCCGACGCGGAAGCCCGCGCACCTGGAGTACAGCCTGACGCACTCACTGAAGCAGACGCCCGAGGGCTGGACGTGGAAGCAGGACCCGAGGCCGCGCGACAACGGTGCGCTGGTCCCGGAGGAAACGCGCCTCGCGAACAACGAGAAGCGCGCGAAGGAACTGTGGGCGCTGGTCGCCTCGATCACCACGCCCACGCTTGTGCTGCGCGGCGAGCACACGAAGTTCCTGTCGCCGGAGGTCGCCGTGCGGGTCGTCGAGGTGATGCCGAACGCGACCCTCGTCACCGTCCCCGGCTCGACGGGCTACATCCCCGGCGACCGCCCGAAGGACTTCGCGCGCGAGGTGGACGCCTTCCTCACGCACGTCCTCCAGCCGTAGCGCCCTCGCGCGCGTCCCGCTCGTCCGTCTCGGCCTCATGCCCCACCGGGGTATGCGTGCTATTCTCCTTTCTCCAACCCGACACCTTCGAACCACTCCCGAGGACTCACCATGAGCGTGCTCTTTACTCCCCTTCGTCTCCGCGGCGTCGAAACGCGTAACCGCGTCTGGGTCGCGCCCATGTGCCAGTACTCGGCCGACAACCAGGACGGCATCCCGACCGACTGGCACCTGGTCCACCTCGGCTCGCGCGCCGTGGGCGGTGCCGGCCTCGTGATGACCGAGGCGACCTCGGTCACGGACGACGGCCGCATCACGCCGTGGGACCTCGGCATCTACAACGACCCTCAGGTCGCCGCCTTCCAGCCGATCACCCGCTTCATCGAGGCGCACGGCGCGGTTCCGGCGATCCAGCTCGCGCACGCGGGCCGCAAGGCCTCGACGAACCGCCCGTGGATGGGCGGCAAGCCGGTGGCCCCGGCCGACGGCGGCTGGGACGTGCGCGGCCCGAGCGCCATCGCCTACAACGAGGGCTACCCGGAGCCGAGCGCCTACTCCACCGAGGAAGTCCACGGCATCATCGCCGCCTTCGCCGAGGGCGCGCAGCGCGCCGTGCGCGCGGGCTTCCGCGTGATCGAGATCCACTCGGCTCACGGCTACCTGCTGCACCAGTTCCTCTCGCCGCACACCAACCTGCGCGACGACGAGTTCGGTGGCTCCTTCGCCGGCCGCACCAAGCTCACCGTGGAGGTCGCGAAGGCCGTCCGCGCGGTGATCCCCGCCACCATGCCGCTGCTCGTCCGCATCTCCACCAGCGAGTACGTCGAGGGCGGCTGGGATGTCGAGGAGTCCGTGGCCCTCGCCACGCTGCTCAAGGACGCCGGCGTCGACATGATCGACTGCTCATCCGGCGGCAACCTGCCGCACCAGGCTCTCACCGTGTACCCCGGCTACCAGGTCGGCTTCGCCCGCGAGATCCGCGAGCGCGCGGGCATCGCCACCGGCGCGGTCGGGCTCATCGTTGAGCCGAACCACGCCGAGGCGGTCGTGGCCGGGCAGGACGCGGACGTGGTGCTCCTCGGCCGCGAGGAACTGCGCGACCCGTACTGGCCGATGCACGCGGCGAAGGCGCTGGGCGCGGACCACGAGTGGCCCGTCCAGTACGCGCGCGCCAAGTAGCGCGACGGACCGACCCGC
The DNA here is from genome assembly GCA_947479915.1 of Chloroflexota bacterium. GTDB lineage: Bacteria > Chloroflexota > Dehalococcoidia > UBA2979 > UBA2979 > SHYQ01. Next base: position 43,579 of record CANKAU010000016.1, on the reverse strand, counting down.
GCGACCAAATCGCGCACATCTGCGTTCGGTGAGTGCGGCCCGGTGATCCCGGGCCGCACCTCGTACAATCGATCTCTCGCTCCCAACCAGCCTGGCGAGGATGCCCGCATGCCCGTAGCCCGCAGCACTCGTCGCGTAGCCCTCGCCGTTCTCGGCCTCCTCGCGTCTCTGGCGCTGGCGGCCTGCGGGTCGAGCGCCGCGACCACGTCGGCGAGCACCAGCGCACCGCCCGCCGCGTCGAGCGCTACCGCCGCCGCGAGCACGGGCAGCGCGACCGCCGGGACTGCTGCACCGGCCTCGGCCGAGGGCGCGCGCGCGACCGGCACGGCCAACGCCACGCCGCAGGCGCTCGCGACCGGCTCCCCGCGCGCGGGCATCGCGCCGCAGCGCACGAGTCCGCTCGCACCGCGCGCGAACCGCAGCGGCTTCGTGGTCGCGCTCGACCCCGGCCACGGCGGCGATGAGAGCGGCGCGGCCGCCTACGGCATCGTCGAGCGCGACTCCAACCTCGACATGGCACAGCGCGTGGGCGAGTACCTGAAGGCGGCGGGCGTACAGGTCTACCTGACGCGCGAGGACAATGGCCGTGCGACAGGGCTGGTGACGGGCAGCGGCGACAACCGCAACGCCACGCGCAACGACCTGCAGACGCGCGTCTCCGCAGCGAACCGCATGGGCGCGGACGTGTTCGTCTCGCTGCATTCCAACGGCGGTGACCCGTCGCTGCGCGGCGTCGAGGTCTACTACGAGAGCCGTCGTCCGTTCGCTGACGAGAACTACCGACTCGCCCAGAACCTGCTGGACGGCGCGCTGCGCGGCCTCGCGAACGCCGGGCATCCCTCGAACAACCGGGGCATCATCGACGCGGCGTGCTGGCGGAACTTCAACGGGCGCTGCGTGGGCCTGTTCGTCCTGTCGCCCGGCGGCGAGACGACCGGCCCCAACGGTCAGCCCGGCCCCTCCAAGGAAGCGACCAACATGCCCGCGGCGCTCCTGGAGACGCTCTTCATCTCCAGCCCGGAGGACGCCGCGCTGCTCGCCGACCCGGCCGTCCGATCCTCGGTCGCGAAGGGGATCGCGGACGGCATTCTCCGCTACCTCGGCGTCCCGGCCTAGCCAAGCGGCGCGCGCGAGGGGGTGCGGCGCGCCTACGGGCGCAGCAGCTCCGAGACGGTCACGATCTTCAATCCCTGCTCGCGGAACAGGCGGATGCTGTCGCGCATGACCGCGGCGGTGCTCGGCGCATCGCAGTGGCTCACCGTGATCACGCCGGGGCCGAGGCCCGCCGCGCGCACGGTGTTCGCCATCACCTCCGCGGCGGGGATGCCGCGCCAGTCGCCCGTATCGCCGGTCACTACGCCACGCGCGTCCTGCCCGATCGTCCAGAAGATGTGCAGCGGCCAGCCCGCCGCCGCAGCCGCCTCCAGCACGCGCTGATCACGAGCCCCGGAGGGCGCGCGCCACAGCGGCTTCGTCCCCTTGCCCGTCAGCCCGACGAGGAAGCGCTCGTTCTCATCGAGGTCGGCGGCGATCTCGGCGGCGGTCAGGTCGCGGTAGTCGGGGTGCGCCCACGAGTGGTTCGCGAGCTCGTGCTCGCGCGCGATGGTCTTCGTCAGCTCCTGGTGGTCGCGCGCCCAGATGCCGACCATGAACCACGTGACCCGCACGTTCTCCTCGCGCAGCACGCGCAGGATCTCGTCCGTCGGGCCGGAGTTCGCGGCGCAGTCGAACGTGAACGCCATCTCCCACCGCGCGCTGGTGCCGCGCTCAATCTCCACCGCCCCGCTCGGCACGACGAGCCGCGGCGGTGCCGGTGGAGGCGTCGAGGTGGCCGTGGGTGTCGTCACGACGGACGGCGCGGATGCGCCCGACGCGCCGCTGGCGCTCGCCGCACCCGGCGTCGGCGCATCGGTGCGCACGGCGGACGCGACGGGAGTCGCGGGCGCGTTCGTCGGCATCGAGGTACACGCCGCGCCCAGCGCGACGACCGCTGCCGCGATCGCGGCGATGACTACGAGGTGGGGCCGGGGGGCGTGCGCCATTGCGGGGCAGTATGCCATGCGCCCGCTGCGCCGAGGATGACATCGAGCGAGGCGCGCCACGCGTCGAGGTGCCCGGGCTTCGACACGACGGCGTGCGGGCAGTCCGCGACGCCGTCCGGCCCGACCATCACCACCACGGTGACCTGCCCGGCCCGCGATGACCAGGTGGCGGCCCGATCGGCCAGCGCGCCGCCCGCCGCGTCCGCGTCGGCGAGCACGACGACCGCTCCCTCCGAGACCGCGACCCACTCGCGCGCCGCCTCGATCGCCTCGGCATCGAACGCGCGCACCTCGACGGCGGGACGGCGCTCGCGCACGAGCACCTCGATCAGCCGGGCGAACTCTGGACGGCGGTCGAGGATCGCGACGGCGCACGGGAGCGCTTCCGTGGGCGGGAGAGCGTGACCGGTAGCCTCGTCCATGGTGACCTCGGCGCCGATGGCCCGCGCGAGACGGGCGGGGCTGTTAGCGCTTACTCGCCGCATGCGGGCGGGCGGATCACCCGCAGGAAACCGAACCCGGGAGCGCGGCGTATTATGTGCGAGGTGCCAAGGAGTCGCGTCATCAGGCGCGATCGAACGCACGGGACGGTGATCCAGCGCGAATGGCCGTGCGAGATAGTAGTGGGGACGGGCACGAAGCACTCACCCACGTCGCCGCGCGTCTTCGCGAGGGTGACGCCGAAGCGCTCGCCGAGCTCTATGACGTCGTCGGGCAGCGCGCGTTCGCGCTGGCGCGGCGGGTGCTGGGCGACCGGGATGCGGCCGAAGATGCGGTACATGAGGCGTTCACGCAGCTCTGGGAGCGCGCAGCGACACTGGAACCCGCGGGCCGCATCGATTCGCTCTTGATGACTATGGTGCACCGGCGTGCGATCGATGCCGTGCGCCGCCGCCGAGGAACCCGAGTGGCGCTCATGGACACCGGCCTCCTCGCACAGATCGACGAGCGCGCAGAGGCCGCGCTGGACGAGGTCGTGACCGCGATCTCGGAGGCCTCGCTGCGCGGCCGCCTGCGTGAGCTGCTGGCAGCCCTTCCGGAGGAGCAACGACTCGTGGTGCAGAGCGTCTACTTCGAATCGCTCACCCTGCGCGAGACCGCGGAGCGGAACGAGATCCCCCTGGGGACGGTGAAGAGCCGGCTCCGCCTCGCGATGGCCCGCCTCGGCAGCGCGCTGCGAACGGAGGTCCAGCGATGACCTGCGCCGAAATCCTCGATCTGCTGCCCGGCTACATCCTCGACGCCCTCGACGACCACGAGATGGACGAGGTGGACGCGCACCTCGCCGGCTGCCGCGAGCACGATGACGAGCTCGTGGATCTGCGGACCACCGGCATGGCGCTCGCGCTGCTCGACGACGATGCGCCCTCCGCGCAGCTCCGCAACCGCATCCGCGCCGTCCCCGGCCCGATGCCTCTGTACGCCTTCGCCGACGGCGAGGACGACATGCTCGATGCGGGCGAAGACCTCGACGAAGGCGATCGCGGCGTGGCTCCGGCCGCGCTCGATCGCTTCGCGCCGCGTGGGCGCTCGAACACTTGGTGGATGATGGGCATGGCGGCCGCCGTTGCGCTCGTCATGTTCGGCGCGGGCTGGTACACCGGCACGCGCACGGCCCCCGCCGCGCAGCCGCCCGTCCGCTACTCGTACGAGGCGCGCACCCCCTCGGGGTCGCTGGTGAAGTTCGCCGGCATCGAGGGCTCGGAGCGCGTGACCGTGACCATGGACGGCCTGCAGGCGCAGCCCGAGGGACGCCAGTACCAGGTCTGGGCGATCCGCGACGGCAAGTGGGTGAGCCTGGGCTCGTGCAACACCAACGCCAAGGGCTGGTGGAAGGGCGACTTCGAGTTCACGCTGAAGAGCGGCGAGGAAGTCGCGCTCACCGTGGAGCCCGCGGGCGGCAGCCCGAAGCCTTCGACTCCCGCGATCATCCGCACCAAGCTCTAAGGGCTGACGCCCCTCAAGGCTACGTCGTCGCGCTGGGGTGCTTCGGCGGGCGTGCGAGCAGGATCAGGGCGATACCGACGATCTGGAAGGCGGCGAACGCGCTGAACGCGCTGATGTAGTTGCCGCTCCAGTCGTAGAGCGTCCCGGCGAGCAACGGCCCGCCCGCGCCGAAGAAGATCGAGAACGGCATCGCCACCGCGCGGATCTCGCCCAGGTGCTGCCGTCCGAAGTAGGACGCCCACACCGTCTCCTGCAACGGCACCGCGCCACCCACGCCCGTGCCGTACACGATCAGCATGAGCAGCATCACCCACTCGTTGTGCATCGAGGCGGCCGGCAGGAAGCCGACCATCATCACGCCGCTGATCGTGAAGCTGATGACGCTCAGGTACCGCGCGTGGAAGCGGTCCATCATCCAGCCCCAGAAGAACTTCACGAACAGCGCCGACCACGCGAAGCCGCTGAACAGCAGCGCCGCACGAGGCCGTGCGATGCCGTTGTCCGTCATGAACGGTACGAGGTGCAGGAGCATGGCCCCGTAGCCGATGCCCGCGATGCCGTACGCGAGCATGACGAGCCAGATCGCACGCGTGCGGATCGCCTCCGCGCGCGTCCACTGCACCTCGGACGAGGCGGAGGGACGACGGTTGCGCTCCGCAAACGCGCGCGCCTCGTCGCGTGACATGCCGTCCGGCGTCAGGCCGTAGCGCTCGGGCGCGCTCCGCATGACGAGGATCGTGGGCACCATCAGCACCCACACCCACACGCCCAGCAGGACCCACGCCGGTCGCCACCCGTACTGATCGATGAACCACGCGAGCGGGGTCATCGCGACGCCGCCCATGGAGATGCCCGCCGACGCGATCGCGATCGCCATGCCGCGCCGCGCGACGAACCACTTCGACACGGTGACGTTGACGACGAGGTTGCCGACCATCGCGAGGCCGATCGACTGGCCGACGCCGCGGATCAGGTAGAACTGCCACGGCTCGTGCACGAGGCTCGTCGCCACCAGCGACAGCCCCGCGATCACCGAGCCCCACGTCATCAGCAACCGCGGACCTCGACGGTCCAGCATGCCGCCGATGATGAGCCCGAGGACGCCAGTGACCACGGTGGAGACGGTCTGCACGGCGGAGAACGATTCGCGTGACCAGCCGAGGTCGTGCGTCATCGGCGTGAGGAAGACGCCGCCTGCGTACGCCTGCGTGGAAGACGACACGATCTGCGCCACCACCGCGGCCGCGACGATGTACCACCCGTAGAAGAAGCGGGGACGCGCGGGAGCCTCGACCGGTGCGCTGGCAGCCATGCGCCGCACGCTACCCCCGCCCCGCGCGAGCGTCGAGGCTACTCCGGCAGGATGTCGAGGATCGTGTCGGCGTCGAGGTTGAGCGGAGCCAGAGTGCCGCTCCGGCCAAGCACGGAGAATGGAGGCCGCGGGACATCTGCATATTGTGCAAGCGCCATCCCGGTTCCGTCCGGAAGCCACCCGGGGAGCGCGAACCGGTTCCGACCGGGCAGCGGACCTATCGTGCGGGCTTCGTAATCAGCCCCGAACAGGAGCAGGGACTGCTGGTCGGCGCTCTTCGCGCTCTTCGAGTAGGAAAGGTCCCCTGTCGGGGACCACGCGCAGTCGTTCACGGACGCATCGCCGACAGGCACGCCAAGGTCGAGGCTCCACACATCTCGTGTCCGCAGATCAAAGACAAACGCGCCCCACGAGGGACCGTCATTCGCCAAGGTCGCGCAGGCTATCGGGAGCGTGGGATGCCAACGCACTCTGCCCGCGGGCATCACGCGACCTGCGGATGTCGACGGGCGAATGATCGCGGAGTCGGATGCGGCAGTGTCGAGAAAGCCCACCTCACTCCACTCGTAGGCATTGCTGCGGACGGCGAGGTAGCGCCCGTCGGCCGACCACGAGTCCGTCGCGTAACTGAGGCATGCACCGAACGAGCGTGGTGTGGCGAAGCACTTACTGATGTCGTGGGAGAGGAGCCTCGCGGGTGCGCCACCGGGCAATGCCTGCATGTACACCTCGGCGAGACCGCGCTCGCGCGAGTTCACTGCGTAAGCGAGTCGTGATCCGTCCGAGGAAACGGTCAGCCAGAAGAACGTTGCCTCGACATCGAACAACCTCACGGGCGGGCCGCCTTCGAGGCTCACGCGGTACACCGCGAACCTCCCGTCTTGCTGTGCCTGCCCCGTCTCACGGACGGCGTAATAGAGATCGCCTTTGCGGGTTGTCCCGCCGTATTCGACTTCTCCCTCGGAGCTCACAACGAGCCGCGTCCGCGCCGGTGAGGCGGGCGAGACGATCCACAGATCCGAGCGGCGCTGCACGACGAATCGCGCTCGTGGCATCGCCGCTTCGCCAATAGCAGTGACCGTTGAGACCGGCCGCGCGATCGGAGTGCGCGTAACGACTGGCTCAGCGCTCGCAATCTTCAGCGTCGCGGCTGTCGCCGCCGTCGGCGCTGCACTGGTCGCCGTCGAGGCGGCGCGGGGCGTGCGATCGCAGGCGGCGAGCAGCAGCGTCGCGGCGGCGATCGGGAGGGCGAGGAGCCACGTCACGCGCTTCATCGCGCGGAGCATACGACCTCGTGCGGCGCGCTGTGCGAGGTGCGAGGGCGCGCTACGGCGCGGTGGCCTTGCCGGTCTCCTGCAACTTGCGCAGCCCGTCCCACGTCGTGTCCTCGCGCATCTTCTCGGCGACGAGGGGGATGCTGTAGAAGTGGCCGCCGTTGAAGTTCACGGCATCCTCCGCGCTGGCCATCCAGACGACCGCGCGGCCCATCACGTGCTCGGCCTCGGCGCGCTCGGGCGGGATCGCGTTCGCGCCGCGGACGTAGCGGTGACCGGGCGTGGACACCACGGCGGTGGGCGAGAGCGAGAAGGAGCGGATGCCCTGGTCGCCGTAGTCAGCGGCCACGGCCTGCGCCAGCTTGCGCACCGCCTGCTTCGTCACCGCGTACGCGCTGCTGTTCTTGCCGGCGTGGTCCGCGCCCACGCTGGAGATGTTCACGATCGTGCCGCTGCCCTGCTTCAGCATGGAGTCGAGCGCGAGCTTCGACGCGACGATGGTCCCGCGGACGTTGAGGTTCCACAGCAGGTCCCAGCGCTTCAGCGACAGCTCCATGAAGTTGCCGGGGAAGTTGAGTCCCGCGTTGTTCACCACGATGTCGACGCGGCCGAACTCCGCGATCGCCGCCGCGAACAGCGCATCAATGGACTCCTCGCGCGTCACGTCGCACACCACCGGCAGCGCGCGCACGCCGAGCGCGCGGCACTCCTCGGCGACGCTGTGGATCGTGCCGGGCAGTCGAGGATCGCCTTCCGTCTCCGTGCGCGCGGCGATCACGACGTCAGCGCCCTCGCGCGCCAGCTCGACGGCGATGTTGCGGCCGATGCCGCGGCTCGCGCCCGTGACCAGCCCGACCTTGCCCGTGAGTAGACCTGCCACCGTGCACCTCGCCGACTGTCGCATGAACCTCGTGCCGATCGCGCGGAGATGCGCGCGGCGAGGGACACGCTAGGACGCGGGCGCACACGTCACTACAAGCGCGGTAATAGCGCGCGGGGAGCCTTGGACGTCCGGACGCGCAGACGGCGCCGGGTTGCCCCGGCGCCGTCTGTGTGTTGCATCGATGCGGCCCGCGCCGCGATCGGGTGACGCTTAGGCGTCGACCCAGGCCGGCCAGAACTCGTGGGAGTCGTAGCCCTCGTGCCGAGCGAAGTCGTGCACGCGGTTCTGCGCCCAGATCGAGGTCTGCGGCGTGGGACGCCACAGGTACCAGGTGTTCTTGGCCTCCACGCGCTGGATCTCCTTGAGGGTCTCCCAGCGCTCCTTCGGGTTGATCTGCGTCGCCTGCTTCTCGACGAGCGCGGCCATCGCCGGGTCGTTGACGCGGCTCTGGTTCGCGATGCCCTTCGGGTGCAGCCAGTACGCGACGTACGGATCCGGATCCGCGTAGTAGCGGCCGGGGCCCCACAGGATGCCATCGAAGTTGAACGGCGGGCGGTACACGCTGGCGATCCAGACGCCGTACTCGGTCGTCTTGATCGTCGCGTCGATGCCGCCGGCCTTCAGGTCACCGACGTAGCGCTCCACGGAGTCCTGGTAACCGGAGTTCGTGAAGTACTGCGGCGTGATGTCGATCGTCGTCTTGAAGCCGTTGCCCAGGCCGGCGGCCGCGAGCAGCTTCTTCGCCTCGGCGATGTCGTACTTGCGGATCATGTCCGGCAAGTCCTTCGGCTTCAGCGCGTCCGGGTACGGGAGCAGCGCGGTGCCGTAGGGGTCAGCGTCACCCAGGTGGACGGAGGCCACCTCGGCGCCGCGGTTGTACAGGAAGTCGACCGCCTGCCGGACGCGGATGTCGTTGAACGGTGCCTTCGAGGTGTTCAGCGCCACCCACGGGCTGTTGCCCAGGCCCTTCTGCTCGCTCGCGTCCTTGCTGACGGCCTTGCGGAGGTCCTGGTTCAGCGCAGCGCCCAGGGGCACCGTCAGGATGTCGATCTGCTTCGTGCGGAACGCCGCGGACATGGCCGCCTGGTCCGGGATCACGAGGTACTGGATCTCGTCCAGCGCGATCGTGTCCTTGTTCCAGTAATCGGGGTTCTTCTTGAAGACGATCTTCGAGCCCTGCGTCCACTCAGCGCGGATGAACGGGCCGGTGCCGATCGCGGTCTTCTCGTGGTCACCCTTGCCGTCGGCGGTGACGAGTTCCTTCGGGAAGATGCGCCAGCCGTAGTGACCGGCCGAGAAGTTCAGCAGCGGCGCGTACGGCGTCTTGGTCTTCACGACCAGCGTGTTCGCGTCCGGGGTCGTGACCTCGGTCACGGCGGCGTAGTCCGGCGCCCACTGCTTGTTGGTGCGCAGCGTATCGATCGAGGCCTTCACGTCCTCGGTCGTCATCGCGCGGCCGTTGACCGGCGCGACGTTCTGGAACTTCACGCCCTGGCGGATCTTGAAGACGTAGGTGTTCGCGTCCGGCGTCTCCGGCATCGCCTGCGCGATCTGCGGGATCAACTCGACGTTGTAGCCGTCCTTACCCGGACCGGTCGCGACGTCGAGGAGCTTGTCGTAGGCGTAGCTCTGCACCTGCACGGTGGAGGACGCCGCCTGGAACAGACCCCACCCGGGCGGGTCCGCGACCATGGAGGTCTTCAGCGTGCCGCCCTTGCGCTTCGCCTGAGGCGCGGTCGTTGCGGACGGTGCACCGGCAGCCTTGCCGGGCGCGGCCGGCTCTTCCTTCGGGGCGCTGCCGCAGCCAATCAGCGCCGCGGCGCCGAGACCCGCAGCACCAACGGCGGACGATCGCAGGAGCCGGCGGCGGCTCCAGACCGTGGAAAGCTGATCGTTCAAATCCATCTCCCTCTGCTGTAAGCCATGCGCCCCCTGCGCAGAGCGTTACCTCCGTAATCTAGTACGTCTGCAATCCACGTTTGTGATATTTCACACGAACTCATTGCGGAGCGCTGGCCGTCACACACGCATGTCGTGAGACGGTCGTCTCAGGCACCTCGTCTGGTCGCGCCCGAAACGCGGCAGCGGCGCCGGGTTGCCCCGGCGCCGCTGCACCACGTCTGTCTTCCGAGCGGGACGGGTTAGGCGTCCAGCCAGACCTTCCACAGCTCCCGCATGTCGTAGCCGTCGTGACGAGCGAAGTCGTGAACGTTCTTGTTCACGAAGACGCTGGTCGTGCCGACGTCACGCCACACGTAGTACATGTTCTTGGCCTCGAGCTTCTGGATCTCCCGCAGCGTGTCCCAGCGCTCCTTCGGGTTGATCTGGATGGCCTGCTTCTCCAGCAGCGCGGTCATCGCCGGGTCGTTCACGCGGCTCTGGTTCGCGATGCCCTTCGGGTGCAGCCAGTACGAGACGTACGGATCCGGGTCGGAGTAGTACCGGCCGGGGCCCCACAGGATGCCCTCGAAGTTGAACGGCGGGCGGTAGATGCTCGCGATCCACTGGCCGTACTCGACGGACTGCGGGGTCGCGTCGATGCCGCCGGCCTTGAGGTCGCCGACGATGCGGTCGAGCGAGTCGGTGTAGCCGGCGGTCTGCGAGTACTGGTTCGTCCAGATGATCGGCGTCTTGAAGCCGTTGGCGAAGCCCGCGGCAGCCAGCAGCTTCTTCGCCTCCGCGACGTCCAGCTTCCGGAAGTTCTGCATGTCCGGAATGTCCTTCGGCTTCAGGGCCTCCGGGAACGGCAGCAGGGCCGTGCTGTCGGACTCGCCGTTGAACACGGACTTCCGCTCCGCGTCGCGGTTGTACAGCAGCGAGATCGCCTGGCGCACGCGGACGTCGTTGAACGGCGGCTTCGTGGTGTTGAAGGCGATCCACGGGACGTTACCCAGCGACTTCTGGATCGTGGCGTCCTTGACCTGCTTCTGCAGATCCTCCACCTGGATCGGGCTCAGGCCGGTCGGCGTGATGTCGATCTGCTTCGTGCGGAACGCAGCCGCCATAGCCGTGGTGTCCGGCATGACGAGGACCTGCATCTCGTCGATGCTGATCGAGTCCTTGTCCCAGTAGTCCGGGTTCTTCTTGAACACAGCGCGGTTGCCCTGCGCGTACTCCGAGCGGATGAACGGACCGGTGCCGATCGCGTTCGTGTCCGTGATCTTGGAGTCGATGATCTCCTTCGGGAAGATGCGCCATCCGTAGTGGCCGGCGGAGAAGTTCAGCAGCGGCGCGTACGGCGTCTTGGTCTTCACGATCAGCGTGTTCGCGTCCGGCGTGGTGACGTCCGAGACCGCTGCGTAGTCAGCCTTGAAGGTGTTGCTGTTGCGGATCTGGTCGATCGAGTACTTCACGTCCTCGACGGTGAGCGGACGGCCGTTCACGGGCGCGACGTTCTGGAACTTCACGCCCTGCCGGATCTTGAAGACGTAGGTCGAGGGGTCGGGCGTCTCAGGCATCGCCTGCGCCAGCCCGGGGATGAGGTTCGCGGAGAGCGGGTCGTTGCCGGGCCCGGTCGCCACGTCGACCAGCTTGTCGTAGGCGTGGCCGTTCATCTGCACCGTGTAGGTGGCGGCGGTGAACACACTCCAGTTGGGCGGGTCGGCCGCGATCGCAGTGCGGAGCACGCCGCCCTTGCGCTTGGTCGCCGGCGCACCGGCCGCAGCGCTGCTGCCAGCGGCGCCGGGCTTCGCGCCCGCGTCGTCGCTCTTCGCGCCGCCGCCGCAGCCGATGAGGGCCGCGCCCGCGAGGCCGCTCGCACCGATCGCCGCGCCGCGCAGGACGCCGCGACGGCTCACCGCTTGATTCGAGATCCGATTCCAGTAGTCAGCCAAGTCGTCCCCCTCTGGACGGGACGCCGTCGTGCACGAGCACGACGCACGCCACATACGGACACCCGCATCCCCAGTCACAATGGGGGGTGTCCTTCGGGCTTACGCCACTCGATGTTGAATCCCCGGGCCTGCCGGGAGCCCTTCTGACGCCTCGCGTTCAGTCACGCGCGGAGGCGACGGGTGCACTAGTGACCGCTGCCGCGCGAGCCACGCAGGCGCGGGTCGAGGATGTCGCGGAGCGAGTCGCCGAAGAGGTTCAGCGCGACGACGACAAGCGTCAGGGCCAGGCCCGGCGCGATCGCCATCCATGGCGCGCGGATCATGTAGCGCAGGCCTGCGCCGCTGAGCATGTTGCCCCAGGTCGGGACGTTCAGCGGGACGCCGAGGCCAAGGAACGAGAGCGAGGCCTCGACGACGATCGCGACGCCCAACTGGATCGAAGCAATGACGATGATCGGAGCCATGATGTTCGGCAGCACATGGCGCGACATCAGGCGGATCGAGTTCATGCCGAGCGACTCAGCCGCCTCGATGTAGGGCATGCCGCGCACGGCAAGCGTGCTGCCGCGGACCACGCGCGCCGCGCGAGGCGCGATACCGACGGCGATGGCAAACGTGACGTTCCAGATGCCGGCGCCAAACGACGCGACGATGGTGAGCGCGAGCAGGATGTTCGGCACGGCCATCAGGATGTCGACGACGCGCTGGAGGACCATGTCCACCCAGCCGCCCACGTACCCGGACAGCACGCCGACAACCACGCCGACGCCGAGGCCGATCACGACCGCGACGAATCCGACGCGCAGCGACACCTGGCCGCCATAGAGCACGCGGCTCAGGACGTCACGTCCGAGGTGATCGGTGCCGAACCAATTCAGCAGGGTGGGGGGCTGCGCGAAGCGATCGGTCGCCTCGTCGATCGCGTAGGGCGCGACCCACGATGCGAAGACCGTCACGGAGATCAGGAACACGAGCAGCACGAGGCTGATGAGCCCGAGCGGCTTGCGTCGGAGCTGCTTCAGGAGGGAGAGCACCGGGCGGACCACGTCGCCCAGGATGCCGAGGCGATCAGACGGAGCCAGTGTTGCCGTTCTGCCGGTTGCCATCTGAGTCCATGCCTTCTGTTCGCGCAACGCCGAGAGGTCGACGCGGAGGGTGCCGAATGCTCGCTAGCGGTAGCTGATGCGGGGATCCAGCCACACGTACACCAGGTCCGTGACCAGGTTCACCATGAGGATGAACGTGCCGAACGCCATCACGACGCCCTGCACCAACGGATAGTCGCGCCGGCTGATCGCGTCGATCACCAGGCGCCCCATTCCGGGCAAGTTGAAGATGTTCTCGATGATGACCGCGCCGCCGACGATGGTTCCGGCCTGAATGCCGAACAACGTCACCACCGGGATCATCGCGTTCTTGAGCATGTGTCGGCGCACCACGGACATGGTGTCCAGGCCCTTGGCGCGCGCGGTGCGGATGTAGTCCTCGCGCAGCACTTCAAGCATCGAGGAGCGCAGCATGCGCACGAGCGAGGCGGAGAGGCCGGCACCGAGGATGACGGCGGGGATCATGAACTGCTGGATGTTCTGCGACGGCGAGCTGAAGAAGGACTCGTAGCCGACCGGCGGAATCCAGTTGAGGTAGCGCGAGCCGAAGACGATCGCCATCGTGCCGAGCCAGAAGTTCGGCACCGCGAGGCCCACGATGCTCAGCAGGCGGAGGGACTGGTCCGTCCAGGTGTCTTGCTTGAGCGCCGAGATGATGCCGACCGGCAGCGCCACGATCACTGCGAGCGTGAGCGAGAGCAGGCCGAGCTCCACCGAGACGGGGAGCCGAACGCTGAGCGCGTGGCCCACGGTCTCGCGGGTGAAGAGTGACTGGCCCATGTCGCCCTTCAGCGTGGCGAACACCCAGCGCAGGTACTGCACGGGGATCGGGTCGCTGAGGCCGAGGCTCGCTCGGATCTCCTCGACGTGCGCGATGTTGGAGTTGTCGGCACCGGCGAGGAACACGGCGGCGTCACCGGGCACCACCCGCAGCAACACGAAGACGAGCATGCTCAGCCCGACAAGGCTGACTGCGAGGAGACCCAGGCGGCTGAGCATGTATCGATACATGTGGTTCCCGTCCTATTCATGCCCCGCGAGCGGCTCAAGGGGCTTCCGCTCGCTGGACATCACATCCCGCAGGGTGAGTCCGGAAATCAATTCCACCAGTTCTGCCTCGTTCTCCGGGATCGCCGGGACGGGCAGGGTGATGCGGCCAAGCTCCTGCACGTGGTGTGCGTCGCTGCCGATGGTGACCGGGAGGCCCAGGATCTCCGCGACTGCGGCGGCCATGGCGTTCTCTCGGTCGTTACAACCCCCGTTTTCAATTTCTACGGCGTCGACCAGCGAAAAGATTTCACTCTTCGCCAATTCTTCCGCGGGCGCGCCCTGCGTGAACACGGGGCGACTCCCGGAATGCACCGGGTCGAAGTGGAAGCGGAACGGGTGTGCGAGGATCGTGAAGATCCCGGCGTCCCGTGCCTGCCGCAGGAGCGTCCGGCTATCGCTTGCGGGCGAGTAGCCAGGGGGCGACCCCACCAGCAGGATGTGACCGATGTCGGTCGTGGCCTCCATCGCCCGGTAGACGCGAATGCCCCACCGGTCGAAGAACGCCTCCCGCTCCCAGTCAGACCAGACCCGGTAATGCTCCGCGACCACGATGCCCTCGACGCCCGCAGCCTGAGCGCGCTCGCCGAGGGTGTCCACCGTGATGCTCGAGTCGGACGAACCGGCCCGGGTGTGTACGTGCATCTCCAGCCAGCGTGACGCCACTGCTTAGCGGCCGCGGAAGACGGGCTGGCGCTTCTCGGCGAACGCGCGCGGCCCTTCCTTCGCGTCATCGGTGTGGTGCAGGGCGGCGCTGATCGCGCCTTCCATGCGCAGACCCTCCGACAGCGGCAGGCCGTTGTGCGCGCGGGTCGCGAGCTCCTTGATCGCGCGAACCGCCAGCGGCGGCATCGCGCGGAGTTCTTCGGCGTACTTCTGGGCGCGGCTCAGGACCTGGTCGTGCGGGACGACTTCGTTGATGAAGCCGTGCTGCGCGGCACGCTCGGCCGTGAGGCGCTTGCCCGCGAGGAGCACTTCCATCGCAATCGGGTACGGGAGCTGGCGCGCGGTGCGCTGCGTGCCGCCGTTGCCCGGCAGGATGCCGCGCTTGACCTCGGACAGGTCGTACGCGGAGTACTCGGAGCCGATGCGGATGTCGGTCGCCATGAGCAGCGTCATGCCGCCGGCGAGGCAGAGGCCGTTCACCGCGGCGACCACGGGCTTCCACACCTCGAGGCCGCGGTTGAGCAGCAGGCCTTCCTGCGTCTGGAAGAACTTGTAGTTGTCGGCACCGGGGTCGTCGCGCTCGTTGCGGCGGACGGCGTTCTTCAGGTCAGCGCCGGCGCAGAAGACCTGGCGCTCGGCGGGACGATCCGGCTGGGGGGCGCCGGTGATGATGGCGACCCAGATATCCGGGTTGTCGCGCACCTCGACCCAGTACTCCGAGAGCAGTCGGTACATCTCCGGGTTCATCGCGTTGAGCGACTCCGGGTTGTTGAGCGTGAGCGTCGCGATCTTGTCGTTGACGCTGAAGTCGACCGTCATGATCCCCCCCAAGTGCACGAGGGCGCCCCGAAGGGCGCCCCCAACTGCGTGCTCGGCTAGCTGCCGGAGCGGACGTTCAGCAGGTCACGAGCCATGACCACGCGCTGGATCTCCGAGGTACCCTCGCCGATGCGGCGGATGCGGACCTCGCGGTACCAGCGCTCGAACGGCATGTCCTTGGCCATGCCCAGGCCGCCGTGGATCTGCATGCAGCGGTCGATCACGCGACCGGCCGCCTCCGTGCAGAGGAGCTTGGCCATGGACGACTCGAAGCGGAACGACTCACCGCGCTGGGCGCGGGCCGCCGCGTCGAGCGCGATCCAGCGGCTCGTGCGCATGTCGATCTCGTTGTCGACCAGCATCCACTGGATCGCCTGGCGGTTGGCGAGCGGCTCACCGAACGTGACGCGCTGCTTCGCCCACTCGATGGCGAGCTCCTGCGCGTAAACCGCGATGCCGAGGCAGGCGGACGCGTAGGGGATGCGGTTGTGCGCCAGGGTGTCGTTCGCCAGCGCGAACCCGCCGCCCTCTTCACCGAGGATCTGCGAGTGCGGGATGCGCATGTCCGTGAAGGACAGCTCCGTCGTGTAGTGCGACCGGAGCACCTGCACCAGGCGCTGCACGCGGAAACCCGGGGTGTCCGTGTCCACGAGGAACGCGGTGATGCCCTGGCGACCCTTGGTCGGGTCCGTGCGCACGTAGACGATGCCGAAGTCGGCTGTGTCCGCGCCGGAGTTCCACAGCTTGCCGCCGTTGATCACCCACGAGTCGCCGTCGCGGACGCCGCGCGTGCGGATCGAGCGCGCCGGGTCAGAACCACCGGACGGCTCCGACAGGCCGAAGAAGGCGTGCTTCTCGCCGCGGATGACCGGGTAGAGGTACTTCTCCTTCTGCTCGTCCGTGCCCTTGTACAGGTGCTCGGGCGGCGAGGAGCCGAAGGCGCCGTAGGCCGGGGCGTACAGGCCCGCGCGGTGCTGGGACATCTCCTCAGCAAGCATGGTGCGCGTGACGATGTCGACACCGGGCCCACCGTACTCGACGGGCAGGCCCATCTGGTACATGCCCATTTCCTTGACCATGGCGCGCAGGCGCTCATCGTCCTCGGGGTTGAGCTCGTAGGCGTCCGGGTCCAGGTCGGCCTCGAGGGGACGGATCTCCTCGCGGATGAACTTGCGGACGGTGTCGATGATGAGCTGCTGCTCTTCGGTGCGCTGCATATCCATGGCGGTTAGATCCCCTCGCTCTTCCAGTGGTATCGGCCCAGGTGCGGGGCGCGCGGCGCGGTCGCAAGCTTGTTGAGCTCGGGCAGCGTCTCGTAGTCCTCGCTGAAGCGGGTCAGGTCTTCAATCCAGCGGCTGTAGTAGTTGTGCGTGACCTCGTACCGGTAGTACTTGGCGCGCTGCTTGACCTCGGCCGGGATGGACTCGGGGTGCGGGTGCGACCAGTTCCACTTGTCGGCGCCGGCCGGCATGCCGAAGATCGCGTACAGCTCGCCACGGAGACCGTAGGGCGATGCCCCGCCGGCGTAGCTGATGTAGATGCAGTTCTTCTGCTCGTCAGCGATCTCGTAAATGCCCATGGCACCCGGGAGCGTCTTGAAGCTCATTCCGGGATCCCAGGACGACCAGTCTTTCCTAATCCTCATCGTTACTCTTTCTCGAAGAACAGCGCGACGCGGTCACCCACTGGTGCTGGCTTCGCCTTCACCCGCATTCCGATTGCGATGTCGTTGGGCGCGATGTTGACCACATTCGCAGTCAGCCGGGGGCCCTCGTCCAACTCGATCACGGACACGTTATACGGAATCAGGTCGTAAAACGCGGGGTGATACTTCTGGTGGACGGTGATGAATGTGTGAACCGTCCCCTTGCCGGACGTGTCCTTCCATTCCATGGAATCCGAGCCGCACGCGAAGCAGAACGACTCGGGCACGGCCTGCCAGTGTTTGCACGCGCCACACTGCTGCATCCGCAGCTTGCCCTCCGCCAACCCGTCCCAGTAGGCACGGTCAGCGTCGGTCGGCTCGGCGAGGAGTTCGGCGCGAGGATCAGCGGTCATGGGTGCTCCTTCTGCGGCCGCTACGACGGTCGGTTGGACACGATCATCGCGCCGTGGGTGGTGAGGATGCCGCCCTGCTGCGACACCAGCCCGACCTCCGCGCCTTCCACCTGGCGGGGCGTACCCGCGTAGGCGTGGCGGAGCTGGCGGACGGCCTCCACGATGTGCTGCGGCCCGGGCATACCGGTCTCCGACAGCAGACCGCCGGAAGTGTTGATCGGCAGCTCGCCGCCGATCCACGTGCGCTTGTTCTCGAAGAACGCAGCGCCCTCACCCTTGTTCACGAAGCCGTAGTCCTCGAGCGTGATGATCGGGACGATCGTGAAGCAGTCGTAGAACTCGCAGAAGTCGATGTCCTTCGGCGACATGCCCGCGGTGCGGAACACGCTCTCGGCAGCGATCTTCGCGCCGGAGACGGTCATGTCCTCGCGCCGGGTGTGATCCCACGACGGGTGCCCCTGGCCGAGGCCGTGCACGTAGACCGGGTTCTGCTTCAGCGTCTTCGCGCGCTCCTCGGTCGTAACGATCCACGCCGCGCCGCTGTCCGAGACCGGGCAGCAGTCGAGGAGGTGGAACGGCTCCGCGAGCCACCGGGAGTTGTTGTAGTCCTCCATGGTGATCGGGTCCTGGAAGTGGGCGTTCGGGTTCATGCTCGCGTGGTGACGGTGCGCCACCGCGACGTTGCCGAGCTGCTCGTGCGTCGTGCCGTACTTGAACATGTGCCGCTGCGCCACGCTGGCGTAGCCCAGCGGCGCGCCGAACATGCCGGCGAACGCGTCACCGCCGCGCGGGCGGCTGTACGTCGCGCGCGAGCCCGTCGCCGGGTTGTCGCCGTACACGCATGCCACGACCGAGGCCTGACCCAGCTCGATCGCGGTGATCGCGTACTGGATGAGCGAGATGTTGCTCGCGCCCGCCTGGTCGATGGTGCCGGCGACCTTCGGGACGATGTTCAGCGCCTCGGCGACGCGCTGGCCCCACAGCATCGGGAAGGTGGACGTCGGCGCCTTCGTCATGACGCCGTCGATCTCGCTGATGTCGAGCCCGGCGTCCTCCGCGGCAGCGCGGATCGCCTTCACGTTGTGGCCGAGCTGGGACAGGCCGGGGTTGCGCCCGTAACGGGTGTTCCCGACGCCGACGATGCAATACCGGTTCTTGAACGGTTCCACGGCGTACCTCACGAAGGTTCTGGGAAATGCAGGGCCACTTATAGTCCGCCCCTGATCGGCTTCTCAATTAAAGCCGTGATGTTCGAGGTATATCCCCGGTGCTTATACTCCCGCCCCATCGACCACCGGGGGGGGTTCGTATGCCTGCACCTGCCGCTCTCGAAGGACTGCGTGTCCTCGATCTGACGCACAGCACGTTCAACTATGCGGGGAAGTTGCTCGCCGGCTTCGGCGCGCAGGTCGTCAAGATCGAGCCGCCCGGCGGTGACCCGATCCGACACCAGCCGCCGTTCCAGGCGGACCAGCCGAACCCCGAGACCAGCGGCCGCCACCTGCACATGAACACCGGCAAGATGAGCATCGTGCTGGACCTGGACGCACCGGCGGACGTCGCCCAGTTCAGGGCGCTGGTGCCTGAGTTCGACATCGTCATCGAGAGCCGCGGATCCGGGTACCTGGCGGCGCGAGGTCTCGGCTACGACGACCTGCGCGCGCTGCGCTCCGACCTGATCATGACGTCCATCAGCCACTTCGGTCAGACGGGCCCGTACGCCGGTTACGTGGGAGCGGAAATCGTTGCGGACGCGCTGGCGGGGTACCTCAACCTCACCGGCGAGCCCGAGTTCCCGCCGGTGAAGTGCTTCGACAACCTGGTGGAGCACCAGTCCGCGCTGCAGGCCGCCGTCGGCACGATGGTCGCGGTGACCGCGCGTGACGCGACCGGCGAGGGCGACTACCTGGACATCTCCGCGACCGAAGCGGCGATGTTCCTGCTGGGTGGCCCCGCGCAGACGTTCCACTGGATGGGCATGAAGGCGAAGCGCAACGGCACGCGCCTCCTCTTCTCCGCGCCGGACACGTTCTACCCCTCGTGCCTGCGCCCGTGCCTGGGCGGGTATGTGCACGTGCACACTAATACAAGGTATCCCGACCTCATGGGCGTGCTCATGGAGCAGGACGAGCTGAACGACCCCGAGATCATGGCCACGCCCACCGCGCACGCCGATCGCATCGACGAGTTGATGGGGCGCTGGCTCATGCAGCACGACAAGTTCGAGGTCGTACGCCTCGGCCAGGCGATGCGCCTGCCGTTCACCGAGGTACTGACGCCCGCGGAGATCGCGGTCGACGAGCACCTGAAGGAGCGCGGCTTCTTCGTGGAGATCGACCATCCCGTCGCGGGCAAGGTGAAGCAGCCGGGTGCGCCCGGCATGCTGACCGGCACGCCGTGGGAGACCCGCCGTGCACCGCTGCTGGACGAGCACCGCAACGAGGTCCTGAAGAACGGCTAGCACCTCGAGGTCGACGGGCGCCGCCGACCTCGAGCACTGACGAAGACACCGACACGCACGACCGAGACTGAGGACAGGGAGCGACCCATGGCCAAGGCACTGCAAGGCATCCGCGTCCTGGAGATGACGATCGCCGTGGCGGGCCCGGTGTGCTGCCACATCCTGGGCGACATGGGCGCCGAGGTGATCAAGGTCGAAGAGCCCATGTCCCGGGCACGCACGCCGATGCACCTGCCGAAGCCCGTGGAGGGCGCCCCGGACCACCCCTACAACCGCGTGGTCAACTTCAACGAGCTCAACCGCAGCAAGCGGCTGCTCTCGTTGAACGTGGCGAAGCCCGAGGGCCGCGACATCTACCTGAAGCTCGCCGCGCAGTGCGATGTGATGGTGGAGAACTTCGCCCCGCGCGTCGTCGGCAACCTCGGCATCGACTACGAATCGGTGAAGAAGGTGAACCCCGGCATCATCTACGTCTCGATGCCGGCGTTCGGGAAGACCGGGCCCTACAAGGACCGCGGCTCGTACGGCCCGGGCATTGACGCGATGAGCGGGATCTCGCACCTCACCGGCTACCCGGAGGGCGCGCCGGGCAAGCCCGCAAACTTCTTCTGCGACCAGAACGCCGGCCTCCACGCGGCCTTCGCGATCCTCACCGCGCTGCGCCACAAGCGCCGCACCGGCGAGGGCCAGTACATCGAGATGTCGATGCTCGAGGGCGAGCTGCAGGCGGTCGCGCCCGCGATCATGGACGTGACCCTGAACGGCCGCGAGGGCAACCGCGTGGGCAACCGCCACCACTGGTACGCGCCCCACGGCGTGTACCCCTGCGCGGGCGAGGACCGCTGGGCGGCGATCGCCGTGACCTCGGACGAGCAGTGGCAGGCGCTCTGTGGCGCGATCGGCCGCACGGATCTCGCCGCGGACCCCAGGTACACGAAGCAGGCCGACCGCCACGCGCATCAGGAGCCGCTGGACGACGCGATCTCCGCGTGGACGAAGGACCTCGAGCCGTACGAGGTGCAGAAGCGGCTCCAGGCAGTCGGTGTGCCGGCCGGCGCGGTGCTCCAGGTGGACGAGCTGTTCTCCGACCCGCAGCTACAGCACCGCGGCAGCTTCGCGTGGGCGGACCACCCCGAGCTGGGGCCGTTCCCGCACACGCGCACCGCGTGGATCTCGAAGCAGGGCAACTACGGCGTCACCCCCGCCGGCCCCACCTTCGGCAGTGCGAACGACCGCGTCCTCCGCGAACTGCTCAGCATGAGCAGCGGGGAGATCGACGAGCTCGTGTCCGCCGGGGTCACCTCGTACGAGCCGGTCGGCGGCGGCGAGGGCCGCGGTCACTAGCCCCCGAGCTGCTGACAGGACAAATGAGAACGCGGCGGGGGAAACCCCGCCGCGTTCTCGTGTACGTACTTGTTCAGCGCGCCTAGACGGGCCAGAACACGTCGCTACCGCCCCCTGCTGCCGCGGGCTGGGCACGCCAGCTACCGGCGCCCGCTCCGGCCGCCTCGCGCGTCGAGCCGTAGAGGTTGGCCATCGGGAGCATCTCCGAGAGCGGTACCCCCAGGAAGTCGCAGACGGAGAGCAGCACGGACAGCGGAATCTCGTTCCGCCCGTTCTCGTAGTTGGAGATCGAGGCCTGCGTGACCTCGGCTGCGAACGCGATCTCCTCCTGAGAGATCCGGCGCTCCTCACGGAGCAGGCGCAATCGTGCGCCGACCTCGGCCCGAAGTTCATGGGAAATGCGCTGACGGAACGACATACTTCACCTCCCCCTCAACCGCTTGAAGGCGCCCCCTGCTGTGCGGCATAACGTAGGGAATCTTCAAACCGGCGTTTACGTATGCTATACGTAGGCCATGAACTCCCGGTACGTAATTCGAGCAACCTGTCCGTGACGACCGATCTCTCTCGGCAGACGGCCACGCGCGCCGAGGTGACCCGACGGCTGTCGCGGCTCATCGAGAGCGCCACGGGGGCCGCACCGGCTGTCGCCGTGGTGCAGGGCGGGCCGCGCGCCGGGAAGACCCACCTGGCGATGGCCACGGCCGAGGAGGCGCGCCGCCGCTCCTTCCGCGTGGCGGAGGTGGATGCGCGGCAGTCCAGCCTGTCGTTCTACGTGGTCGACCGGCTCACGAGGCAACTGGGAGTGCGCAGCGAGGGCGGCTCGGACGACCTCGCGCGACTGCATGGGCTGCGGCTCGCCTGCCAGCGCGGCAGCGCCGGACGCGCGGGCGTTGCGATCATCGTGGACAACGCCGAGTTCCTCGCCGCCGCAGACGCCGAGGTGCTGCACGACCTGATGGTGTCGCCGCCCATCGGCACGTTCTTCTGCCTGCTCACCGTCGGCACCGGGTCCGCGGCACGCCGCACCACCGCCGATCTCATCGGCAACCTCGGCCTGCCGCGGGTGCGCCCCGAGTGGCTCCGCCTGGGCGCGCTCGCCGACGAGGAGGTCGCGCAGATCGCCGAGGACCGCCTCGCGCCCGGTCTGATGACCTACCGCTTCGTCCGCGACGCCTGCTCGCTGTCCGCCGGGATCACCGGCCACGTCGTCCAGATCCTCGAGGCCGTAGAAGCGTTGCCCCCAACCGAACGCGCGCACGTCATGACGGGCAGCGAGTTCATCCAGCAGGCGCTGCGGCCGGACGTACTGGTGGACGACCTGATCGCGCCGATCGTCGAGCTCGGTGGGCCGGTGCTGCAGATCGCCCGCGCGCTCGCGGTGCTCCGCGAACCGTCGACCTCGGATCAGATCGCGACGCTGATCCGCGTCCCCGTCCCGGAGGTCGAAAGCGCGCTCGGGTTGCTCGAGGATCGTGACCTGACTACGGCGCAGGTCACTCCGACGGGCGACGCCCTCGCATGGTTCGCCGTCCCGCTGATCGCGGTCGCGCTGCGCCGCGCAACCCCGCTGCTCCTGTCGCGGCTGCTCAACAACACCGCCGCCGAGATGCGTGAGCGCCGTGGGCTGACGAACGACCTCGACGAGCCCCTGATCGCTCACTACCTCGCCGGATCACTGCCACTGACGCGCGCGCGCATGGACCGTGTAGTGAACGTCGCGCAATCGCTGGTCACACGCAGCCGGTACGCTGCCGCGCGTCGCCTGCTGGAGGCCACGCTCGCGCGAGGCAGCGCCGATCCAGAGAATCCGCTGCCACCGCGTGCATACACCGTGCTGTCGGAAGCGCTCTCGCGATCCGGCTCGGCGACCGAGGCCAGTCGCGTGCTGGATGCCGCCGCGAACGCGGAGCAGCCGGCGGGCAGCGCGGCCGAGACGATGATCCGCCAGGCGCGCACGGCCGTGGCACTCGGACGCGAGAGCGTCGCGGTCGGCGTCCTGGAGGCGGGACTGCGCCGCGAGGACTTCGGCCGCCCGACGCGCGCGCGGCTGATGCTCGAACTCGCGCGGCTGCTGATCTTGAGCCGCGACCCCGATCGCGGCCGCGCGCTCTGCGACGAGGCGTACGAGATCGCGGGCTCCATCCCCGATCGCGGCATCGCCGCCGAGGCGGACATCTCGCTCCACGTGAGCTACCTCTACGGGGGCCAACCGCAGCGCGCGCTGGCGCACTGTCGCCGCGCGCTCATCAGCACGAAGCACGCCGGGATGCCCGCGAGCACCCGCGCCCGCGTGCTGTCCGGCGTGGGCCACGCGACCCTCGACGCGATCTCGCTGACGCGCGGCATCCACTGGCTGCAACGCGCGCACCGCGCGGCGGAGATGGCGGAAGACCTCGCAACGGCGTCGTGGACGAGCCAGCTGCTCGCCGAGGCGTGCATCGAGACGGCGCAGTGGGACGAGGCGGCGCGCTGGACGGCCCGCGCCGTGCGTCTGGACAGCAGCCTGCACCGCGACCGATCGCTGGAGCGCTCCCGCGCGATCGACGCCCGCCTGCGCGCGCTCCGCGGATCGCTCGACCCTGCGTGGGCCGACGAGGCGCAGTTCCCACGCGTTGTCGATCTCACCGACGGACCGCCGACGAACGGCAGCGTCTGCATCGCGCACGTTGAGCACTCGCTGCTGGCGGAGCGGCCGAGGCAGGCGCACGTCCTGATCCGCGAGACGCTCGCCCACCTCCGCCGCCCCATCGCGCGCGGCCGTGCGCTGGTGGTGGATCTGCTCCCAGCCGCTGTCGAGACCGCCCGTGCGATGGGCGACCTGGACGCCGCGCGCGCCGCCACGGAGGAGCTCGCGGAGCTCACCGCGACGCTGGGCGACGAGCTGCGCGTGACCCACCCCCTGCTGCGCTTCGCGCGCGCCCAGGTCGCGGCGATGACCGGCGACTGGAGCACGGTCGCCAGCGAGGCTGCCGCAGCCGGCCTCGAACTACTGCCGCTGGGCTATCACTGGCGCGCGGCGAACGCCTTCGCACTGGCAGGCGAGGCCCACGTGCAGCTGAAGCAGCCACAGGCAGAGGAGTTCCTGTCGCGCGCCTTCCGCACGTACCGCGCCATTGGCGCGCAGCCGCGCATGACCGCGACGCGCGGACTGCTGCACGAGATCGGAAATCGCGCGCCGAGCACGCGGGAAGCCTCCGGCGTACTCACGGCGCGGCAGTGGGAGATCGCACGCCTCGCCGCCGAAGGCCATACGGACGCGGCGATCGCGGCATCGCTCTCCATCAGTCGGCGCACCGTGACCACGCACATGCACCACGTGCTGGGACGCCTGGACCTGGACTCACGCACGCGACTGCGCGGCTGGTTCCGCGAGCACCCCGAGTCGTAGATCCCGCGAGGGCGCCCCGGCCTACTCCTTGGCGCGCGCGAGCTGGTACACGCTGTGGTGATCGATCGTCGCGATCGGGCGTCCGTCCGCCGTCTCCTCGACCACCTGGAAGTGCACCACCTGGTTGCCGCCGCGCTCGTAGAACTCCGTGATCACGCCGCGCGTGATCAGCAGTTCACCGTCGTACAACGGGTTGTGGTGCCACACCGCACCCTGGAAGTGGATCGTCGTCGGGCAGTCGAAATACGCGCCGAGCATCCCGACCGGGTTCGTCCACTGGCCCGCAGGCACGATCCTGCGACGGTCGCCGCCGTCGCGCGGGAAGCCGGTCAACGCCGCAGACGCATCGAGGTTCGTGGTGTCGATCATGCGCTCGTGGCGGAACAGCACGCCAATCTGCGCGGGATCGCCCAGGGGCGGCTTCGTCGCGGGCACCACGGCGGGGGTGCCGTTGGGGATCGACGGCTCGGGGTCGTCGATGTTGAGCTTGCCGAGAGCGCGCGGAGCGTCCTCTGTCATGTTGCGGAGTGTGAAGGTGTTGTCCTCCGCGTTGACGGTGAAGCGCGTGTCCTCGCCGGAGTAGACGGGGCGGCGGAACTGATAGGACGCCCGGCCCTCGTGCAGCCAGTCCGTGCCCTGGTTCAGCATCTCCGCGGCGATGTGCTCGTACAGAGCGACGCCCGGCACGAAGCCACCCGCGAACCCCAACTTCTTCGCGGTCTCGTCGTCGTGGATCCCGACCGCGGCGAGGTTGCGCGGCTGCGTGACCCATTCGCGCGAGTGGAATTGCGTGGCCATGAACTGCTCCCTCTCCACCTCGGACGAGCCGTCCGCGCGAGGCACGGTACCGCGCGACCGGGAGGCGGGGTATCACGCAGTTCATACCGGCATCGACGATGCACAACAGTGCGTCGCCCGCACGAGCGTGTGTGGAATCGCAACAAACGCTAGATGGATCGGCATGAACACGAGAGGGGAGACCGGGGTTCAATCAGGACATGGCTCCCGGTGTTCGGGACCGCAGGACTAGCGATGCCAGTAGGAACGCAGGGAAAACATGTCATTGACTCGAAGGTTCTCGGCCGCCGGTCTCTCGGCGGTCATGATGACGGTGATCGCAGGCGCGCTGTTCGCCTCCTCGGCGCTGGCGCAGCCGGCGCTGCCGTTCAAGGCGTACGGCTCCGGGCTGAGGACCGGCCAGGTGGTCGCTGCCCTCAAGGGCACGGCGACCGAGGTCGCTCGCGCCACGGTGGACGGAAACGGCAACTGGAGCATGGACATCCCGGCCGCGAACGCGAACCCGGGCGAGATCGTCCGCTTCACGCTGGACGGCGCGCCGACCAACCAGACCATCACGTTCCAGAACGGTCTGTTCGTGCCCCCTCCGGGTCTCGCGCTGACCCTGGCCTCCGGCGCGGCGGCGACGCCGGTTCCGGCCCCGGCCAAGACCGGTAACGCGGGCCTGCTCGGTCAGTCCTCGAACACGAACGCGGGCATCATCCTCGCGCTCGGCGTGACGGCGCTTGTCCTCGCGGCCGGCGCCCGCGCGGTGACGCGCAAGCAGTAGTCCGGTTCTCTTCTCGCACGCCCCGCGCTTCAAAGGCGGGGCGTGCAAGACGGACGCACCCGAACGGCCAGCCCTTGCGGCTGGCCGTTCTGCGTCTGCCGCCTCGACACTGGAGCCGCCCGTTGGCAGGGCGACGACCGGCGCGATATGTTGGATGCACGCGTTCCCACCAAGACGCACGTGAGACGAGACCGAGGATGGTCGTGGCAGAACTGCGCGCGCACACCGTCAGCTGGATCCGCCGGGCCGGCATCGTCGCCGGCCTCGTCGCGCTGGTCGCCCTCGGCGCCGCCTGCACGGGCAAGCAGGACATCGTCGTGCGCCCCGCCGCCAGCTCCGCGACGGCCGACGCCACCGCCGCGGCGACGGCGTCCGCGACTGCGACGGGGACGCCGTTCCCGACCGGGCAACCGGGCCAGGTGATCACGAACGTGAAGGACCTGGTCACCAAGTTCGGCTACCCGCCCGGCACCAACTACGCCACCATCCGCATCCCCACCATCGGTGTCGACGCGCGCGTGGGCGCGAAGACCGTGGGGCGCGACGCGACCATGGCCGCGCCCTCAGGCCCGGCGGACGTGGTCTGGTACGACATGGGGCTCTGGGACGGGATGGGCGGCAGCCCCGGCGGCGGACAGAACGCCGTGTTCTCCGGCCACGTGGACTATGCCGACCCCGTGCCCTACGCGAACGTCTCGTATCGAGGGCAGGCGGTCTTCTCGCAGCTCCACCTGCTGTCGCAGGGCGACATCGTGGAGATTGACTACCGCGGCCAGACGCTGCGCTACAAGGTCGAGTGGCGACGCCAACTCTCTGACGACACGGACTGGGGCAGCATCTGGTCGTCGAAGACCGGCGCTGACTCGATCACGCTCTACACCTGCGGCGGCGACTTCAACTTCCAGACGCGCCAGTACCACGACCGCGTGGTCGTCCGCGCGACGCGCATCTAGCGCGCCACGCGCATCTAGCGCGCCTCGGCGCCCCGAGCCCGCCGCCACCAGCCGACGACGATCGGCAGCGCGAACGTCAGCCCGTAGTAGAGGGCAACGTCCGGTTTGTAGTACCCGTCGGCTGGCCGCAGCAGCTGGACGATGAACGCGTAGTCCAGCGTGACGGCAATCGCGGTCCACGCTGCCGCGATCACGAGGTCGCGGGCGAGCTCGCCTGCTCGCACGCGCCGCAGTAGCACCCAGACCGTGAGCAGGACGGCGGCCGGCGTCAGCACGATGCCGATGTACGCCGTGGGCACCACGAAGAAGAGCAGCACGCCCGCGAGGTAGCCGAACAGCCACAGAGCGAAGCCCCAACCGAGCGCATCCCGCAAGAGCGATCGGCTAGCCATCGCTACGCCTCGGCGAGCTGACGACGCGCCGCCCGATGGGGCAGTGCGCGCGAGATGTGATGGCGGAGAGGGTGGGATTCGAACCCACGGACGGGCTTACGCCCGTCACACGCTTTCCAGGCGAGCCTGTTCAACCACTCCAGCACCTCTCCGCGAGGTGGGCGGCCCGGCGCGCTGCCCTGTGGCGGGCGCGGGGGGCGGAGTCTGCCAGTCAGTCAGTCGGTCTGCGGCCGGCGCCCCAGGCCCCTGGCAGGGGCTCGTGGCGGAGAGGGCGGGATTCGAACCCGCGAAACTTGCGTTTACTCGTTTTCGAGACGAGCGCCTTCAACCACTCGGCCACCTCTCCGTCGGCCAGTTTACCCGGCGACGGGCGATGGGGACAGCGCCACAGACCGCGAGATCGAGCAGAGGGTTCGAGAACGCCTGACCGTTAGCGGTGGGAGCGGCGGTGGTACTCCTGCATGAGCTCGCGCTCGGCGGCATCGCGCTCGGCGCGGCCCTCGCGGAAGCCCTCGGCGACCGTCTCGCGGACGGCGAGCAGGCGGGTGCGCAGGCCGGTGACCGGCGCCTGTGCGGCCTCCGGGAGGCGCTCGATGAGCGCGGGGTCAGCCATGAGACGGCGTGCGCCGGCGTAGGCGGCAGCCGCGGCGGACGAGGTGAGCAGGAACGTCACGAGGCGCATTGGGGGCTGCTTCCGCTACTTGTCGCGGTTGCCGCCGACGCGGCTCCGCAGACCGGCGACGGACGCGATGCCTCGACGGAACCCGCGGGTGATGGAGACGACGCGGATCAGCGGGTGCACGGCTGTGTCAGCAACGAACTCCGTGCTGCCGCGGACGTTCTCGGCGGTCTTACGCACCTCGACCAGCGTGGGGCGGATCGGGTCCTTGATCAGTTCCTGCACGGCGCCAGAGAGCGCCCGGATGGCGAACCACAGCCCGAAGGCGGCGATGCACAGGCCGAGCATGAGCACGATGCCCATGATGCCGTACACAATCACGACGATGTCGCGCAGATTCTCGAGGCTCATGAGCCGATGCCCCCTACAACCGCCAGTGTCCCCGCGTGTACGCGAGGGGCGGGCCGCACGACCATCCTAGCCGTCGGCGCCAACCTCGTACAACGCAGCGAAAAGTTCGCGGCTACGCGCGATCTCGCGCCCCACGCTCGATCGTGCCACCGCCCACCACTTCGGTGCCGCGGTAGAGCACCAGCGCCTGCCCGGGGGCCGCGGCGCGCACCGGCCGCCCGAACTCCACAGTGAACCGCCCGCCGTCCTCGTACCCAGTCACCCAGGCCTCGACGATCTCGGCGTGGTAGCGGACGCGGGCCGTCAGGCGCTCGCCGACGGCGGGCGCGCCGGCCACCCAGCGCGCCGCCGAGGCCTCGACGATCCGCGACGACAGCGCATCCTCGTCGCCGACCACGATCACGTTGCGCTGCGGGTCGATCGCCGTCACGAAGCGCGGCGCCGGCCCCGGCACGCCGAGCCCCTTGCGCTGCCCCACCGTGAACCGCTCGATGCCCGCGTGTGACCCCACCGGCGTGCCGTCAGTCAGCTCGATGATGCCCGGCGCGCCTCGCACGCCGCGCGACTCCACCAGCGCGCGGTAGTCGCCGCCGGGGACGAAGCAGATGTCGACGCTGTCCGGCTTGTCGGCGAGCGGGAGGTTGAGCGATCGCGCGACCTGCCGCGTCTCCGCCTTCGTCATGCCGCCGAGGGGGAAGAGCGTCCGGGACAGCGCTTCCTGCCCCAGCGTGTAGAGCACGTAGGACTGGTCCTTGTCGTCATCCACGGCACGGTGGAGGCGGTAGGCGCCGTCGGCGTCCTCGTCCTGTTCGATGCGCGCGTAGTGGCCAGTCGCCAGGCGATCGACACCCATCGCGATCGCGCGATCGAGGAGCGTGGAGAACTTCACCTTCTCGTTGCAGGCGAGGCACGGGTTCGGCGTGCGGCCGTTGGCGTAGGCGTCCACGAACGTCGAGATGACGTCGCGGTCGAACTCACGCTCGAGGTTCAGGACGTAGTGCGGGATGCCGATGCGCTGCGCCGCGGCGCGCGCGTCCCCGACGTCCTCGATGCCGCAGCACGTGCGACCGGAGCGCAACGCGCCCTCGTCGACCTCGGTGTAGAGGCGCATCGTCACGCCGATGACGTCGTAACCCTGCTGGTGCAGCAGGGCGGCGGCGACGGCGGAGTCAACTCCGCCAGACATGGCGACCAGGACGCGCTCGGCCATCGGGACTCCCTCAAGGATGGTGTGCTGCCAGTGTAACGCGAGCCGGGGATGGCCCCCGGGGCGACCGGGTATACTCAAAGGGCGCGCCCCCGTGGCGCCCCTGTCCTGTTCGCACCTCGGAGGCTCCGCTGGAAGCTGTCGCGCAATCGCTCGAACTCGCCCACGAACTCGTCGATGTCCTCGTCGACCGGCAGGCTGCGGACGTGGTGCTGCTGGACCTGACGCAACTCAGCGCCTTCGCGGACTTCTTCGTGATCGCCACCGTCGACAACATCCGGCAGGCGCGCGCGATCGTGGACGTGCTCACCGACAAGGTGAACGAGCACGGCGGCAAGCTGCACTACGAGGGCGACCCGGAGAGCGGCTGGGTGCTGGTGGACGCCGGCAAGGGCGTATTCATCCACCTCTTCTCGCTGGAGAGCCGGGCCTACTACAACCTCGAAGGTCTGTGGGGCAAGGCGCAGGAGGTCGTGCGCATCCAGTAGCGCGCGCCGTCCTCGGCCCCGGGTGCATCACCCCGTCGCACCACGAGTAGACTTCGTCCATCGCATCGATCGAACGCGAAGGACGCCCTATGGCCATGCTGGTGTTGCTGCTGATCCTCGGGATCGCGATCTTCCTCGTGCCCTTCCTCCTCGGACGAGCCGCCGTGACGGCCAGCCCCCTTCGCCAGCACTGGTTCCACACCGCGCGACTCGCGGCGTTCGCGATCCTCGGACCGCTGTTCGTCGTGACGGCGTTCTTCAGCACGTACACCCAGATCGAGAACGGCAACGTGGGCGTCGTGTACCAGTTCGGCCGCATCGTGGGGCAGCTCCCCGCGGGCGCGCACTTCATCGCGCCATGGAGCGAGGTGAAGTCCGTCGACGTGCAGGTGCAGCGCGCGCGCTTCCACAACCCCACGAAGAAGACCGACGGCGCCGATGAGAAGTTGAACGTCGATGTCTTCGGGACGATCGACGCCGCCTCGCACGAGACACAGAACGTCTACTTCGACGTGACGCTGAACTGGCAGATCACCGCGGACCAGGTGCAGCCGCTGTTCCAGAAGGTGGGCCCGGACTTCTTCGCGCGTCTCGTCCCGTCGCGCGTGAACCAGTTCTTCAAGGCCGAGACCGTGAAGTACGAGGCGACAGAGGCGACACAGAAGCGCGAGCAGATCCGCGCCGACGTGACGCAGGCCCTCGGCCAGGAGCTCGCGCAGTACGGGATCACCGTGGTGAGCATCCAGATCGACAGCATCGCGTACGACTCGGGCTTCACGAAGGCGATCGAGAACAAACAGGTCGCCACACAGAACGCGCAGGCCGCGCAGAACGAGGTCGCCATCGCGCAGGCCAATGCCGCGAAAGCCGTCGCCGACGCGAAGGGCAAGGCGGACGCGGCGATCGAGGCGGCTCGCGGCGACGCGCAGTCCACGCTGGTGCGCGCACAGGCGCAGGCCGACGCGAACCGCCAGCTCTCCGCATCGCTGACGCCGGCGCTGATCCAGTCGCAGGCAATCCAGAAGTGGAGCGGGAACATGCCCGCAGTGCTCCCCAACGGCGGCGGCGTGATCATCGACCCGTCGTCGCTCTTCGCGCGGCCCTAGCCCCGCTCGACAGACACAGCAACGCCCCCGGCGGCCTCATGCGCGTCACGCGAGACGCACGAGGCCGGCGGGGGCGTCGCTCAGGCGTGAGCCGTCGAGGCTACTCGAAGACCCAGCCGTCCACGTCGCGCTTCCAGTCGAGGACCGGCTGGCCGCGGAACCAGATCTCCACCTCGCGGGCGGCGTCGTCCGTGTTCGCCGAGCCGTGGACGAGGTTGCGGCCGATCTCCAGGCCGAAGTCGTGGCGGATGGTGCCGGGAGCGGCCTCGACGGGCTTCGTGGCGCCCATCGTCTGGCGGCAGGCCGCGACGGCGTTGGTGCCCTCGAAGACCGCGGCAATGATCGGGCAGGCGGTGATGTAGTTGATGAGGCCGGCGTAGAACGGCTTGCCGACGTGCTCGGCGTAGTGCTCCGAGGCGATCGCCTCCTCGGCCTGCACCAGGCGCAGCGCGGCGATCTTCAGGCCGCGGCGCTCGAAGCGCTGCAGGATCTCGAACGCGAGACCGCGCTGCATCGCGTCCGGCTTGATCAGGACCAGCGTTCGTTCCATCGCCATACGTACTCCCCTGCCGCCGCGAGGCGGCCCGTGCTCGTCGTCGCTTGTCGTGACCGGCGGGGCGCTAGGCCTCGCGCGGCCCTGTCTCCCGTGGTCGGGCCCTCGTGATGGACGGCGGGCGCAGGTAGAACGCATCCACCAGCGCCGGGTCGCCGTAGGCCTGCCGCGCGCGCGCGATGCGCACGAGGGCGGCGGCCCGTCCACCCGGAGGCGTGTCCGCTTCAGTGTCGCCGCTCCGCGCCTCAGCGTCTCCCAGCCCGCGCCCGACGGCCGCCAGGGCCTCCCGCAGCGCGTCCGTGACCTCGCCACACCAGGTCGCGCCCGCGGGCGCGTCCCGTGCGACCTCCTCGAGTGTCGTCAGGCACGGCGCCACCGTGGGGCGCGGGGCTGTGCCCGGCGCGTCGAGGGTGTAGGCACCCCACGCGATGCCGGAGCGGCCCGCGTCATGCACCGCGACCACCGTCGCGCCCGCAGGCAGCGCGTCGAGGTGCAGGGCGGCGTCGGCCTCGAAGCGGATGATGCCGGCGAGCGGGACGTCGAAGGCGAGCGCGAGGCCCTGCGCGGTGGCGAGGCCCGTGCGCACCGCGCCGTACTGGCCGGGGCCGGTGGTGACGGCGATCGACGCGATGTGATCGCGCGTGACGCCAGCCTCGACGAGCAGCGCGTCGAGGTGCGCGAGCAGTTCCTTCGACATGGTGGTCTCGACGTGCCACGCGCGCTCGGCGATCACCTCGTCGCCGCGCAACAGCGCCAGCGAGGCGTTGTCCGCAGCGGAGTCGATGCCGAGATCCACGCGATCCGATGCGGACGAATCAGCCACGCGCACCCAGCCCGTCTAGCACGCGCTCATAGCGTGCGCCGCTCGCGACGATCGTGATGCGGCGTTCCTTCGGCTTGCCCTCGACCGGATCGATGACGATCAGCAGGTGCTCGGCGGGCAGCACCTCCAACCCGCGCTCCGGCCACTCGATGAGCAGCACGCCGTCGCGCGCCTGGTCGTCCAGGTGCAGGTCTTCGACCTCTTCAGCCTGCGTAAGGCGGTAGAGGTCGGCGTGGTACATCTTCGTCACGCCCTCGTGCAGCACGCACAGCACAAACGTGGGGCTGCTGACGGTGCTCTCCACCTTCAGCCCCGCGCCAATGCCCTGCGCCAGCGCGGTCTTGCCCGCGCCCAGCGGGCCCTGCAACAGCACCACGTCGCCCGGGCGCAGGAAGCGCGCCAGACGGCGGCCGAGGGCGCGCGTCTGGGCGACCCCGGTGCTGTGCAACAGTGCGCGGTTCGCCGTGCTCATCGGTCTCCACGATTCCGTTCGCCCGAGTGCCGGGTCTGGTCCCACCCACGCGAGGGAGGCTCATAGCGCGCGCCATCCTCGGCCCACGCGATTACCTCGCCGGGGTGATCCGCGACCACACGTCCGATCATCGTCACAGGCAGGTCTGCCGTCTCCAGCGCGATCAGCGCATCGCGGTCGCCGGTCAGCAGCAGCTCGAAGTCCTCGCCACCACCGAGCGCGAGGTCGAGCGCCCGCGTGGCGCCCAGCAGCTCCACCGCGGCCGGGTGCACCGGCACCTGCGCGAGCGCGACCTCGATGCCGACGTGCGACCGCTCCGCGATGTGCCCCAGATCCTGCAACAGCCCGTCCGAACAGTCGATCGCGCAGTGCACGCCGCGGCCGACCGCCGCACGACCGAGCGCCACACGCCCCACCGGCCGGCGATGCGCCCATACGAGTTCAGCGGCGCGAGGCTCCTCGCCACGTCCTGCCTCGATCAGCGCGAGGCCGGCGGCGGCCGCGCCGATCGCACCGGAGACGGCGACCCGGTCGCCGACGCGCGCGCCGTCGCGACGGAGCAGCGCAGGCGAGGCACCCGCAGCGCCGAGCGCGCGCCCGTAGGCGGCGATAGAGAGGCCGGTGGTCGCGGCCCGAACGATGTCGCCGCCTGCCACGCGCACGCCCATCGCGAGACACGCCTCGCCGATGCCGCGCGCGAGCCCGTCGATGTCCTCGATCGTGGCGTCGGAGCCCAGCAGCGTCGCGATGAGCAGGTACTGCGGCTCCGCGCCCATGGCGGCGAGGTCGGAGACATTGGCCGCGACGGCGCGCCAGCCGACGTCCGCCATGCTCATGGTGTCGCGACGGAAGTGGGTGCCCTCGACCAGCGCGTCGATGGTCGCGACGGCAAGACCCTCGGCGGTCGTCCACGCGGCGGCGTCGTCCCCCGGGGGGACGACGATGTCGCGCGCAGCCGCATCACCGAGGATCGCCACGATCCGGTCGATCAGCGCGAACTCGCCGAGGTGCTCGCCCATCTGACCGGTGGTCATCGGGGCGTTACTCCTCGGCGGTGACGTCCGGGCCCTCGGCCAGGTCGACACGCGCGACCGACGCGACCTCGTCGTCGTCGTCCACGTTCATCACCTGCACGCCCTGCGTGCCGCGCCCCTGCTGGCTGATCGAGCCAGCCGAGGTGCGCATGACGATGCCGTTCTTCGACACGACGACCAGCTCGTGGTCGGCGCTCACAGCGCGCGCCACGGTCAGCGGGCCGCTGCGAGGCGTCACACGGAAGGTCATGACGCCGTTGCCGCCACGCCCCTTGGCCGGGTACTCCTCGATCGGGGTGCGCTTGCCTACGCCGCGCTCCGAGACGACCAGCAGATCCTCGCCGTCCTCGTCGATCACCATCGCGATGACCTTCGCGCTGCCGCGCAGCTTGATGCCGCGCACACCACCCGAGGCACGCGAGGCCACGCGCAGGTCGCCGACGTTGAAACGCATCGCCTGGCCGTCGCTGCTGACGATCACGGCGTCGTTGGACTCGCGCGCGGGGCGCGCCTCCACCAGGCCGTCGCCGTCATCGAGGCGCATCGCGATCAGGCCGGAGCGGCGCACGGACTCGAACTGCTCGAGCGGCGTGCGCTTCACGACACCCTGCTCCGTCGCGAGGACCATGGAGTCCTTCGTGAAGTCGGTGACCACGACGACAGCGGAGACGCGGTCGTCCTGTGCCATCTCGACGAGGTTCACCACGGGGATGCCGCGCGCCTGGCGCGAACCCTCGGGTACCTCGTATCCGCGCACGGAGTAGACCTTGCCCTGCGCGGTGAAGAGCAGCAGCGTGGCGTGGGTGTCGCAGACCTGGAGGTGCCGGACGGCGTCCTCCTCGCGGATCGTCTGGCCCATCACGCCTCGACCGCCGCGGCGCTGCAGGCGGTACTCCGTCAGCGGGACGCGCTTGATGTAGCCGCGGTCGGAGACGGTGACCACCACCTGCGCGTGCGCGACGAGGTCCTCTTCCGAGATGTCCTCGACGGCCTGCGGGAAGACCTGCGTGCGGCGAGCGTCGCCGTACTTCGTCTTCAGCTCGGTGCAGTCGTCCTTGATCAGCCCGTCGATCTTCTCGGGGTGCGCGAGCAGGTCCTCGAGGTAGGTGATGAACTGCATCAGCTCGCCGTGCTCGGTACGGATGCGGTCCGACTCCAGCTGGGCGAGGCGGCGGAGCTGCATGTCCAGCACCGCCTGCGCCTGCCGGTCGGACAGGCCGAGGATCACCGGCGCGGCCGGCTGCCCCTGCCCGATGCCCTCGAACACGGCGGCAGCGACGGCGTCCTCGCTCATCAGCGCGGTCTTCGCGGCGTCCGCGGAGGCGGAGTGGCGGATGATGTAGATCACCACGTCGAGGAACTCGATCGCGCGCAGCAGACCCTCAAGGATGTGCGCGCGGTCACGCGCCTTCTCCAGGTCGAACTCGCTGCGGCGGCGGATCACCACGCGACGGTGGTTGAGGAACGCGACCAGCGCTTCCTTCAGCGTCATCGTCACGGGCTGGTTGTCCACCAGCGCCAGCATGTTCACCGCGAAGTTGCTGCGCAGCGCGCTGTGCTTGTAGAGCTGGTTGCGCACGGAGGCGTAGGTCGCGCCACGCGACAGCTCGATGACCATGCGGATGCCGTGGCGGTCGGACTCGTCGCGCAGGTCGGAGATGCCCTCGATGCGCTTGTCGCGCACCATGTCGGCGATGCGCTCCAGCAGGTTGGCCTTGTTCACCTGGAACGGCAGCTCGGTGACGATGATCTGGTAGCGGCCGTTGCGCGATTCCTCGAGCTCCATGCGCGCCTGCATCGTCACGCGGCCGCGGCCGGTGGCGTACGCGTTCCGGATCTCGGCCTTGTCGAAGATCATCGCGCCGGTCGGGAAGTCCGGGCCCTTCACGATCTCCATCAGGTCGTCGACGTCGGCATCCGGCCGGTCGATGAGCAGCGCGACGGCGTCACACAGCTCGTTCAGGTTGTGCGGCGGGATGTTCGTCGCCATGCCCACGGCGATGCCGGACGAGCCGTTGAGCAGCAGGTTCGGGAGCCTCGAGGGGAGCACCAGGGGCTCCTCCATCGAGTCGTCGAAGTTCGACTGGAAGTCGACGGTGTTGCGGTCGATGTCCGCGAGCATCTCGCCGGCGATCGCGGCGAGGCGCGCCTCGGTGTAGCGCATGGCCGCGGGCGGGTCGCCGTCGATGGAGCCGAAGTTGCCCTGCCCCGCGACCAGCGGGTAGCGCATGTTGAAGTCCTGGGCCATGCGGACCAGGGCGTCGTAGATGGAGGCGTCGCCGTGTGGGTGGAACTTGCCCATCACGTCGCCCACCATGCGGGCGGCCTTCTTGTAGCCGGAGGTCGGGCCGACGCCCAGCTCCTGCATGCCGAAGAGGATGCGCCGCTGGACGGGCTTCAAACCGTCGCGGGCGTCCGGCAGCGCGCGGGAGACGATGACCGACATCGCGTAGTCGAGGTACGAGTTACGCATCTCGTCTTCGACGCGAACGGCCTGCACGCCGCTTTCGGGAGTGTCCTGAACCATGCCGCACCCTTCGCGCTCGTGGCAGCGGATCGACCGGGGAAAGTCGCGCCGGGGGGAGTTCCGTGAGGCTCCATCGTACCCCAGCAGACCGCCTCGAACGAGTCCCCGCACCACCCCTGAGCCAGCTCGTCCGCCCGCGCGAGCGAGCCGTCCGAGGTCTTCCGGGCCCCCGCCCCTACACTGACGACCATGCCGCCGACGCCCCCGACCACCTCGCCCCTCGCCCCCTACGTCCACCGGGACGTCCCGCTCGAGTTCGCCGGACGGCGGCTCGCCTTCGCCACCTCGCTGGACCTGTTCTCCTCCCACCAGGTGGACGTGGGTTCGAAGCTGCTGCTGCGGACGCTGGAGCCGGTGCTCGCGGGCGGGCTCGGCGGCGGCGCGGCGCGCGTCCTCGACCTCGGATGCGGCTACGGGGCCATCGGCGTGGCGCTGGCGACCCTGCCGGTCGTCGCCTCCGCTCACCTCGTGGACCGGGACGCGCTGGCCGTGGACTTTGCGCGCGAGAACGCCCGCCGGAACGGCGCCGAGGACCGCGTGACGACCGGCACGAACCTCGGACTCGACGACCTCGCCGCTGCGGCCGGGCACGCAGGTGCGGAGCCGCGCTACGACCTCGTCGTGGCGAATGTGCCCGGCAAGGCGGGCGACGCCGTCATCGCCTCGATGCTGCTCGGGCCGCTGGGCGTGCTCCGTCCGGGAGGGCTGGTGGCGGTCGTGGTGATCGAGCCGATCCGCGCACTGGTCGAGGCGACGCTGGCGCGCCCGGACGTCGAGGTCGCGCTGCGCCGCGACACTGCGGACTACTCCGTGTTCCACTACCGCCCCGCACCCGACGCCGCATTCCCCACGCCCGCCGACGCCTTCGCCGCCGGGGTCTACGACATCGCGTCACTCACCTTCGAGGACGCCCTCGAGCAGCCGGTGACCATCGCGACCGTGCAGGGGCTGGCGAACTACGACCGCTTCGACGTCATCGAGTCCGCGCTGACGAGGCGGCTGCCGCGCCTGCCGCGCGAGGGCTGCGTCCTGCTGGCGAACGTGGGGCAGGGCGCGCTGGCCGCGTATGTGCTGCGCAGCCACCCCGCTGCACGGTTCGTGCTCGTCGACCGCGACCTGCTCGCCCTGCGCACCACGCGACGCGCACTCCTCGCGCTGGGTGCGCCCGAGGATCGCTTGGAGACGCGGCTTATCGGCGCGTGGACCGGTGACAGCGCCGTGCAGCCGACCGCAGATGTGCTGGTGGGCGTGCTGCGCGAGGGCGGGAACGCCGCCGCAGTGACCGCCGAGTACCTCGGGCTGCTCGGTGCGCTGGCGCCCGGGGGGCGGGCGGTGCTCGCAGGCAGTTCGACGGCGATCACCCGACTGCTCGCAGTGAAGCTCCCGCCGCACCTGAAGGCGTCCCGCACCAAGCACCGCGGCACGAGCTTCCTCGAGGTAGCGCGGGCCGCCGCGACCGACTAGCGGGCGAGGCGCGAGAGGATCGCGTTCATCTCGTCGATCTCGGACTGCTGGTTGGCGATGATCTTCGTGCACAGCTCGCGCAGCTGAGGATCCTCCAGCGCCGCCTCGCGGCACATCAGGAGCGCGCCGGAGTGGTGCGGGATCATCGAGCGCACGAGCTGCGTGTCGCCTACACCGATCTGCAGGCGGATCCCGAGAAACGCAATGACCATCACCAGCGCGCTGATGATCACGACCGCGAGATTCCATTGCGATTGGCGGTACATCGGTCGCATCAGCACAAGCTCAATGAGCACCATGGGCGGGGCCATCAGTGCCGCCATGTACACCTGGTTCACGTTGTTGAAGACGTCACCCACCGTGTTCACCATCGCGTACATCAGGAAGTACATCGCGATGAACGAGAGCGCCGCCATCCCGACCAGCCGCGCGTACATCAGGCGGTTCTGATTCGTCTCGGTACCTTCCATCTGCGTGGCCTCCTCGCTCGCCGATCGTCGCGAGTGAGACGCTACGCCGGAGGCCCTGCCCGAGGCGCTACCGGAAGGGCCGCAGCCGTTGCAGCGTGCGTGCGGTACGGGCCGCGAGCGGGCCCGGCCTAGTGCGCGCCGCCACCAAGACGCCCGTTGTCCGGGATCGCCTCGAGCCTCGCGATGTAGGAGGCGGGCAGGCCGGCCGCACGCGCGCCTTGCACCACCACATCTCGATAGGCTGGCGACGGCAGATGGCCATCGAGATTCGGCGTGGCGACGGTGTACGAGCGGCACCGCACGTCATCGCCGGCCGGGGTGGTCACCTCGACCTCCGTGCGGCGGTACGCGGGCGGATCGCGGAACAGGCCCATGTGGTCATCAAGGCTGCGCGAGTCCTCGGCTGCGATCACGTACAGCGCGCCCCAGACCTCGTCGCCGGGGGCGGGCTGCATGTCGCCGACGCCGCCGAGCCAGGTGTTCTTCGACTCGATCGTGAATGCGAAGCGATAGTCGGCCAGCCGCGCGATGCTCACGAACTGCGCGCTCGGGCAATGCGATCGCAACTGCGCGAGATCGAGGTTCGATCCGTACCCGAAGTAGAGGAACGGACCGGCGGGTTGCGAGGAACTCTCTGCCGTCATGGGCGTCTCCTGATCGGAGCCGCATCGTAGCGCGACCTACCATTTGCCCGAGGGGGTGCGACCTGCACATGAACATCAACGGCATGCGGTTCGGACGACAGACGCGATGGGCGGAACTGCCTCAGAGCATCAGACGAGGCATCGGTATCGCGGCGTCGGTGCAGATCGTGCTGCTGATCAGCGCGATCGTGGACCTGGTGCGGCGACCGTCCTCACAGGTGCGCGGCGGGCCGAAGTGGGCGTGGCTGCCGGTGCTCTTCGTGAACTTCGTCGGCCCGCTGGCGTACTTCGCCTTCGGTCGCGTCCACGGGGACGCCTCGGACAACCCGGGGCTCCGCCTGTAGGCAGCCAAGCTCAGGAAAGCGGGAGGCGAACCGCGAACGTCGAACCGCCGCCGAGCGCACTCGTCGCCTCGACCGTCCCGCCGTGCCGCTCGATGATCTCGCGCACCACGGCAAGCCCGACTCCCGTTCCAGGAATCGCGGCGGCTGAGTGTTCGGCCCGGTGGAACCAGTCGAAGACGTGAGGCAGGTCTTCCTTCGGAATGCCGATGCCCTCATCGGCTACCTGCAGCACAGCCACCTCGCCAGCGTTCCCGTCCACCGCTCGGGCCGCCTCGCGGCCCACCGTGATCGTGATGTTTCCCCCGGTGGGGCTGAACTTCCGCGCGTTGTCGACCAGGTTGTCGAGCACGCGTTCCAGTCTTCGGGCATCCCACTTCCCGACGAGCGGCACGTCCTCGCCGCCATCGACAACGACCGAGAACCGATGGCAGTCCGAGATCGGGGCGTGCCGAGCGGCGGCGGCCCGCGCCATCGCGACCAGGTCAACCGGGCAGCGATCGAGCGCCGGCGAACGCTCGGCGTCCACCATCGCGAAGTCTTCCAGCTCGGTGAGCTGTTGGGTCATGCGCTTCGCCGCGTCTCGGATGATCGTCAGCGCATCGGACACGCCGGTGCCCGCCGTGCCGGACGCAGCGAGTCTGCGCTCCGCCAGCTGGGCCGTGCCGCCGATGACGGTCAGCATCTGGCGAAGGTCGTGGGAGAGCCCCGTCAGGAATGCCTGGCGGTCGGTCGGCGCTGCGCCCTGCAATACAGCCACGAGCTCGGTCATCTGCTTCGGGGGAAGGACGTCTCGATCGGTGGATGCCACATCAGGCTCCCTGTCTTGCGTGACAAAAGGATCACATCGCCGCGTGACTCGGGCGTGATTTCCCCGTGTTTTTCTGTCACGAACCTGAGATGGGAGTCCTTCTGCCCGTGGAGCCTTCGCAATTCTGCCCCGTCGACGAGGCCGTGCGGGGGGGCTAGACGTTCCGGTGCAGCTGCACCACCACGCCCTGTACCTCGACCTCTGTGAGGGGAACCTCTTCGTCCACGTTGTCGCTACGCAAGACCAGCTCACCACCCCGAAGCGCGAGGCGTTTCACGATCCAGGTGCCGCTGTGGACGGCGACGACGATGCGGCCGGCCTCCAGCGCGACGTTCGGACTCACCATCAGCGCATCACCGTGCCGAATGGACGGCTCCATGCTGATGCCCGAGGCGATCACCTCGAACGCCTCCGTCTCCTCACCGGCGACCGCGGTGCGCGCGCGGCGGAGCACCGACTCAACGGGGCGTCCGGGTGCGTCCGGCTCGATCGACGTGAACAGGGACTCCAGCGCGGCCGGTGGTTCCGCATCACCTTCCGTCACAGCAACACGCCGGTATTCGGCGAGCACCTTCAGCGCAGCCGGCCGGTCGCCCTGTGCCAGGTGCGCGCGGATCAGTGAAGCGTAGGCGCGTTCGTTCAGCGGCTCGGCCGCGATCGTGGCAATCGCCGCCTCGACGGCCTCACCGAACCGTCCGAGGGCAAACAGCCTCACCGACCACGATTCCAGTGCACGGACCCGCAGGGCATGCCACTGGCGTCCTCCGTCGACGGCCCAGCTCTCGTACCAGTCCGGCAACAGGTCTGACGAAAGCAGCACCACGGCGGGCACAGTGTCGTTCGCCTCGGGAAGGGCCGACGTCGGGATCAGCAGTCGCTGCGCCAGCTCGCGCGCCCGTCGGAGATCCACACTCACATCGGGTGACAGCGTCAGGTCGCGCGGCGTCACCATCATCTGCTCGCGCAGGCGGGGCGGGAGGCGGGAGAGCGCGGAGCGCAGACTGCTGAGCGCATTGGCGTCAGATGAGTCGGGCCACAGGATCCCGGCCAGGGCCAGTCGGCCCAGCGTTCGATCCCGCACGGCCAGCAGCGCGATCACGCGCTGCTCCCGCTCATTGAGCGCCATCACCTGCCCCCCCGGCGGTCAGCCGGAATGTGCCGAGGACCGTCAGCTCGAAGCCGTCGGGTGGGGGGGTCATCTTCCGTACGCTACAGTACGGAACCCCCGCGTGCCGATCACCCAATCGCGCTGCGCGTTTCTTCGCGGCGGCCATTGGAAGCACTGGCGATGAGCGAAGGTGCCAGAAAGGGCATCGATCAGACGATTGGACGCGCGATCTCCGAAGCGTCGGAGCGCCGTACGTGCCGACTCACTTCGGGAGCGGTCGGATGCAATCTGGAAGTGAAGTGTGTGGTCGGGGTGCGCAGATTTGAACTGCACTAGGAGCATCCGCGGTCGTCCGCTTGAATCTGAGCGGTGGGCCGCGGATGCGTCCGAGTCCCCGGAAATGCGCCGCCGTGCGCCGCGTAAGTC
The DNA here is from genome assembly GCA_947479915.1 of Chloroflexota bacterium. Lineage (GTDB taxonomy): Bacteria > Chloroflexota > Dehalococcoidia > UBA2979 > UBA2979 > SHYQ01. The sequence goes on along the minus strand of CANKAU010000016.1, from coordinate 1,980 downwards.
ACCCGTAAGTACCCGGTACTTCGGGCTCATCGGGCTATCGAATCGTACCGATCTCAACATCTCTCACCGGACGCGAAGCCTTGCCCTAGAACCGGGACATGACAGGAAGCCGCCCCCAATGACCAGCGGCGCGCGGCGCGCCTTGGCCCTGCTAGGCTCACTGCGCCGTGAAGGATGCGCCACATCGGCGCGCGCTTCGTGATCCGATTCTGAGAGGTACCAGTGCAGTGAGCCGATCTTCCGAGGGAGCGGTGAGGGCATTCTTTGTGATCGCCCTTGGTGCGTTGCTTCTCGTAGGGTGCACCGCCGCGCAGACGACCGCGGCTCGCAGCCCTAGTCTTGAGCGGCCGTCAGTGCCCCCACCGTCTTCGCGTCGACAGATTCTCTTCGAGGAGTGCGCGGGCAGATTGCCTGTCAAGGCGGCGAATCTGGAGCTCGTCGATGTCCACCTATCTACCCCCAACACCGCTTCCTCGGTGTCCTGGTGCGAGGATGGTCGGCTCGTGACAATCGATATCTACGACGACTCCGAATGCCTGAAGTTGGCCCTTACCGGAAAGCGGCGCCCCGGGGTCTGTGTGACAGAGCGCCGCCCGTAGGCACGAGGCCCGGCATCGCTGCCGAGGACCTCGAAGCGTGCGCATCGTTTCGCCCTCCGCGGCGAGGCAGGCTCGTCGACCTCGCAGCGCCCATACACGTCCGCGCTCACGCCGGGCTGAAGGTCCGCCGCCAACCAGAGATCGCGCAGGCGTGGCCCTAGGACGCCGTCCTAGAGCCAACCGACGCCGGCAGCCCACGTTCCGTCGCCGCGGGGGAGGTCAATCGAGGCTAGTTGAGCACTCGCGGATCTCAACCGCCCTAGCGCCCGCAGCCTCCGCGGGGGAGTCCTCGGCGAGCAACTCAAGCCCAGCTTCCGCTAGAGCCTCACGCTCAAGTCGCTGCCAAACGCGGAGTTGGTAGTCAAGCGCCGACATGTCGGACTCTGCAGCAGCGTCGCGGTGCCATTCCGACCGTTCGGTAGGGGTCAGTTTGACTAGACGAGCCCGGCCGCGCGAACGAGGTCTTCAACTTCGCTGACCATCTCAATCAGCGTGGGGAACGCGTCACGATCGATAATCTCGGTCGGGCCGATCTGCTCCCACGTGCCCGTGTCGTACCGATGCCGGTGGTACTCGTCGGGGCTGCCGAGATGAGAATTGTCGTATCGAAGAATGTTCCCGCCACCCGGCATGTGGGCGTTGTAGTTGTAGTGAACTGTGCGCACACGGTCGGTGCCGCCCTGAGACTCCAGAGTCTTGGACACGCGCACGACGATGCCACCCTCGCAGGTGATATCGCCCTCGACGACATAGACCACCGTTTGGTCATCCTTGGTGAGGCGCGTGAATGTGGTTCCGTCGTGGATGACGAACGGGTGACGCTCTAGCGCCGTTTCGTGGATTCGCCGGTATTGCTCAAGGTCGAGCCAGGAGTGCTTCCCGCTACCAGCAGCGCCTTGAGATTGGCTAGGTGCATCCACGTGGAGATCTCCGCCGTCTCAGCGCGCTGCCCGCTATCGACCATCTCGGCCATGCGGATCGTGCTGGTCTCGTACCGGCACTCGAAAGCGTCGATCTGCCGTTCAAGCGCGGCGAGGTAAACAGAAGTGTTCTCTGTTCGCACGGGCTTAAGTTCGGCAACCACGGGCGGGCTCCTCGGCTGGGTCTCAGAACACAGTGTTCGAAACGTGTTCTGATAGCACCAGAAGGATAGCATGAGCCAAGCGTGCCTGAGCGCTCAAAGAGACCCGACGTCAACCAGATCGCCGCCCGCATCGTGGAACAGTCCACGCGCGAGAAAGACACCGCTGCGGTCTCCTTAGGACGCAGGGGCGGCCCTGTGCGGGCTGCGAAGTTGACCGCAGCGGAGCGTTCAGCGATAGCCTCCCACGCCGCTAAAGCCCGATGGCACAACGGCCGGGGCGATAGCGTTGTCGGCAGT
>CANKAU010000015.1 GCA_947479915.1 Chloroflexota bacterium | reverse complement strand
GAGATCGGCGAGCTCATCGGCGAGGTGATGGAGCAGGCCGGCAAGGACGGCGTCATCACCGTCGAGGAGTCGAAGGGCATCCAGACCGAGATCGAGTACGTCGAGGGCATGGCCTTCGACCGCGGTTACATCTCGGCCTACTTCGTCACCAACCCGGAGCGCATGGAAGCCGTCATCGAAGACCCGTACATCTTCGTCACGGACCGCAAGCTCTCCTCCGTCAACGACATCCTGCCGTGGCTCGAGAAGCAGCTCGGTGTCTCGAAGAACCTCGTCATCATCGCTGAGGACGTGGACGGCGAAGCGCTGGCCACCCTGGCGGTGAACAAGCTCCGCGGCACCGTCAACGTGGTCGCCGTGAAGGCCCCGGGCTTCGGCGACCGCCGCAAGGAGAACCTGGGCGACATCGCCGCGCTGACCGGCGCGACGCTGATCAGCGCCGAGCTTTCCCGCGGCCTGGACTCCGCCACGGTGGAGGACATGGGCCGCGCCCGCCGCGTCGTCGTCGCCAAGGAAGAGACGACGATCATCGAGGGCAAGGGCACCAAGAAGGGCATCGAGGAGCGCGTGAAGATGATTCGCGCGCAGCTCGCCAACTCCACGTCCGACTGGGACAAGGAGAAGCTCCAGGAGCGCCTGGGCAAGCTCGCCGGCTCGGTTGCCATCGTCAAGGTTGGCGCGGCCACCGAGGTCGAGCTCACCGAGAAGAAGCACCGCGTGGAGGACGCCCTGTCCGCCACCCGCGCCGCCGTTGAAGAGGGCATGGTCCCCGGTGGTGGTGTCGCGTTCCTGAACGCGCTGCCGGTCCTCGACAAGATCGAGCTCGACAACGCCGACGAGATGACGGGTGTCCGCATCCTCCGCCGCGCGCTCGAGGAGCCGCTGCGCCGCATCGCTGCCAACGCGGGCCAGGACGGCTCCGTCATCGTGCAGAAGGTGCGCAGCCTGAAGCGTGGTCAGGGCTACGACGCTGCCGCCGACACGTACGGCGACATGGTCCAGCTCGGCATCATCGACCCCGCCAAGGTCACCAAGGCCGCCCTCGAGAACGCGGTGTCCATCGCGGGCATGGTCCTCACGACCAACGTGCTCGTGACCGACATCCCGGAGGGGCAGAACGCTGCCGCTCCCTCGAACATGGACATGTACTAGCCGGTACAGTCCCGAACGGACTCTGGGAGACGGGGTCGCTCACGCGGCCCCGTCTCTGTTTCCGGAACCATCTTCAGGCGCGCTCTCGTATGGTTGGTTCCGGACTCCCGGCTGCTGGAGAAGGATCGCCCGTGGCTGACCCAGGCATGTTTGGCGACAACGGCCCCGACCTCGACCCCGAGATGATCGAGGAGGCCGTGCGGGACGCGGACGTGATCGTCCTCGGCTTCGACTTCACGCCCGACCGCCTGCTGGTCGACCTGCGCGACGATCCTCGAGGTCACACGCCGCCGATCGTCGAGATGGTGGAGCCACTGGCCGGTGCGGACGAGCGCCAGATCTGGCTGAGCGCGCGGCGTCCGGGCCTGAGGGCACCGGAGCAGTTCCTGTTCTTCACGTGGCCGCACTCGGTCGCCTACCTCGCGGCGTCTCCCCTACTCAGCCGCGCAGCGGAGCGCATCCAGGGCGAGCAGGGCGTGGACGTGCGCGAGCAGATCGCCGATGTGCTGACCGACCTGCGTGGTCGCGAGCGCGTCGACCTCCTCGCGGCGGTACGCGGCGGCGAGGGCTTCGAGACGCTGTGGAGCCGCCACCCGTGAGCCGTCTGGTCGTCTACGGACGGTCGAGCTTCTGCCCGGACATGATGCGGTTCGAGCAGTGGGTGCGCGCGCACCCGATCGCCTTCGTGTCGTTCGACATCGATGCTGACCAGGACGCGCGCGACTTCGTGGTGCACTACACCGGACACGTCTCCGTGCCGACGTTGGTGATCGCGCCGGAGGAACACTTCGGTCCGATCGAGGAGCCCGCGAAACTGGCGCGTGGACCGCGCGGCATCGACCGCGGGTCGATGCTGACCGAGCCCGCCAACGGCCAGGTCGAGGAGTTCTTACGCCGCAACGGCATCCCGTTCGGCGGCCCCGGCGGTGACCCTGAGGTCACCGCGTGGAACATCACCCCGGAGGGCCAGCAGCGGCAGCCGATCGGCCGCCGCGAGTAGCCTCGTCGAGGTGGCGCGCTAGCGCACCACGATCATCGGCTCGCCGGCCTCGGCGTGACCGATCGCCCAGCAGCCGCCCGTCTCCGCCTCGATCGCCGCGCGCAGCGCCTCCGCGCGATCGGCCGGGACCGCGATGAACAGCGGCCCGGACGTCTGCGGGTCGAACAGCAGCTCCACGAGTGCGGGGTCGAGGTCGGCGCTGATCTGCACGCGCTCGGCGAGCTGCGCCTTGTTGCGGCCGCCGCCGCCCGTCGTCGCGCCCTCGGCGGCGAAGCGCTGGGCATCCGGCAGCAGCGGCACGGACGCCCCGTCGATGACGAGCCGCACGCCGCTGCGGATCGCGACCTCGGACGAGTGGCCCATGAGCGCGTAACCGGTGATGTCCGTCATCGCGTGAGCGCCGTGCTCACGCGCCAGTTCGGAGCCTCGGCGGTTCAACTTCAGCATGCTCTCGATCGCAGCCTCGTAGCCGGTCTCGCAGCCCTCGCGCGACTCCTTCTGCGCCGTCAGCAGCACGCCGGTGCCGAGGCGCTTCGTGAGCAGCAGCACATCACCGGGCTGCGCGCCGCTCTTCTGCATGATGTGGTCAGGGTTGATCGTGCCCGTGACGGACAGCCCGTACTTCGGCTCGACATCGAAGATCGTGTGACCGCCGGCGATCACGCCGCCCGCCTCCGCGACCTTCGCCGCGCCGCCACGCAGCACCTCGCCGAGGATCGCGGGGTCGAGGTCCTCGGGCCACGCCGTGATGTTCAGCGCGAGCTTCACCTCGCCACCCATCGCGTACACATCGGACATCGCGTTGGCCGCGGCGATCGCGCCGTAGGTGTACGCGTCGTCCACAACGGGCGGGAAGAAGTCGAGCGTCTGGATGACGGCGACGCCCGGCGCGACCAGGTAGACGGCCGCGTCGTCCGCGCCGTCCAGCCCGACCAGCAGGTTCTGGTTCGCGTTCTGGTCGAAGATGCCCTTCAGCGGGGCCAGCACATCGTGCAGCGTGCCGATGCCCATCTTGGCGGCGCAGCCGGCGCAGGATGCGAGACCGGTGAGGCGGAGGCCGGGGACAGGAGCGAGGGTCATGACGGTTCCCTTCGAATGATCAGGGGAACATCGTCGCATTGACCCGCAAGCCGCTCGGGATCGCGGCGCGCGAGGCGGCCCGGCTACCATCCCCCCATGGCAACACGCGCGAAGCCCTCAGCAAAGACGACCACGGCGCCGGCGGCCCCCCCGTGGACGCCATCTGAGCTGATCAGGATCCTCGACGACCGCTACGGCCGCGCGCCGCAGCAGGCCTCCGCCGCGCCGGTGTTCGAACTGCTGCTGACGCTGCTGTCGCAGCACACCTCCGACCGGAACTCAGGGCAGGCGATGCACCGTCTGATTGAGCGCTTCCCCACATGGGACGCCGTCCTCGCCGCCCCCGTGCGCGAGGTCGAGGACGCCATCCGCCCGGGTGGTCTCGCCCCCACGAAGTCGAAGCGCATGCAGGAGCTGCTCGCCGAGGTGAAGGTGCGGAAGCCGGACTGGGACCTGGGCTTTCTACGCGGGATGCCGCTGGAGGACGCGAAGGCGTGGCTCACCTCGCTGCCCGGCGTCGGGCCGAAGACAGCGGCGTGCGTGTTGCTGTTCGCCCTCGAGCGCCCCGCCCTACCGGTGGACACCCACGTCGAGCGCGTCTCGAAGCGCCTCGGACTGGTGCCGCTGAAGATGCCGGCGGACAAAGCGCACGCCGTGCTGGAGGCGACCCTCGAACCAGACGAGGTGTACGCGTTCCACGTCGACCTGATCCAGCACGGTCGTCGGACCTGCCACGCGCGCGGCCCGAAGTGCGACGAGTGCCCGCTCGAAGCGCGCTGCCCGAAGGTCGGTCTTTAGCCTCGAACGTTCGCGTCGAGCACAAGCTGCATCTGCACCAGCGAGCGCCACGCGCCGAACTTGTGGCCCGTCTCGCGCTCTTCGCCCGTCACCTCGAAGCCGAGTCCGCGGTGCAGTGCGATGCTCGCCTCGTTCATGGCGTCGATGCGCGCCAGCACCACGTGGACGTCGAGGCAGCGCGCCTCCTCGATCAGCGCGCCGAGCAGCGCGCGGCCCACTCCCGTGCGCTGATGCTCCGGGCGGACGTAGACCGTGTCCTCGCGGGTGAAACGGAAGCCCAGCCGCGACTTGTACTGCGAGAGGTAGCCGAAGCCCACCACCGGAGTACGCGGCAGATCCGCGACCAGCACCACCGTCCCGGGGGCCGAGTGTTCCCGGAACCACGCGAGCCGCACCTCGGCGCTCCATTCCTCGAGGTCCCACGTCGCGACGCCCTCCCGGATCTCGCGGTTGTAGATCTCGTTGATCGCGGGGAGGTCGGCCTCGGTCGCGGGGCGGATTTGGGGGGTCGAGGCGGACGGTTCAGTCGGCATGGGGCGAGTGTGCCACACCGGGCGCGAGGGGCGGCGTCGCGGATGCCGACGGATGCCCGCGGCGGGCGCGCCCGCTATACTCGGCCTCTCGTAGAGGGGATCTCGGGATGACGATCGTGCCCACCGGCACCCGTTCGACCCGCTCGGCGCTCCGGCGTCCGGGCTCCCGTGCGTGCCGCCCGCTGGCGGTTCCCCATCCCCGTCCCTCCGACGACTAGCGGAGTCATCCCATGACCGCATCTCACACCCAGCCCGCCGACATCGAATGGATCGAGGGGGGCGGTGTCACAACGCCGGGCGGCTTCGTCGCCGGCGGCACCTACGCGAACATCAAGACCTACGGCGAGGCTCCCCGCATGGACGTGGGCATCCTCGCAGCCACCGGATCGTGCACCGTCGCGGGCGTGTTCACGCGCAACGCGGTGGTCGGTGAGCCGGTGGCGTGGGACCGGCGCGTCCTCGCGACGGAGCGACCGATGCGCGGGCTCGTCGTGAACTCCGGCAATGCGAACACCGTGACCGGCGACCAGGGCACGCGCGACTGCGCCCGCATGGCGGAACTCGCCGCCGAGGTCCTCGGCGTGACGGCGGACGAGATCCTCGTGGCCTCGACCGGGGTTATCGGGCGGCAGATGCCGATGGACAAGATGGAGGCGGGCATCCGCGCGGTGACGCTCGCGGCGGACGGCGGCTACCTCTTCACCCGCGCGATCATGACGACCGACACGCGCGAGAAGTCCTGCGCCGTCCGCGTGACCGTGGAGGGTCGCACGTACACCGTGGGCGGCTGCGCGAAGGGTTCCGGGATGATCCACCCGGACATGGGCACCATGTTCGCGTTCATCACCACCGACGCCCCGGCCGACCGCGCATGGCTCGACGCCACGCTGCGCTCGATCACGGACCGCACGTTCAACATGGTCGATGTGGACATGGACACCTCCACCAGCGACACCGCGCTGCTGCTCGCCAGCGGCGCCGGCGGCGGCGCGGCTATCGACGCCGCACACCCGGCTGCCGCCGCGCTCACCGCAGCGATCGAGGCGGTCGCGACGCGCCTCGCACGCGCGATCGCGGGCGACGGCGAGGGCGCCACGGCGCTCCTGGAGGTCATCGCGACCGGTGCCGCGTCGCACGGCGACGCCGTCCTCGCCGCGAAGACGATCGCCTCGTCGCCACTGATCAAGACGATGGTCACGGGGCGCGACCCGAACTGGGGCCGCGTGATGATGGCGGCGGGCCGCTCCGGTGCGAAGTTCGAGCAGCACGCCGCCAGCGTCTGGATCGGAGACCACTGCGTCCTCGACCACGGCCAGCCGACAGCGGTCGACCTCAAGCTCGTCTCCGGCGCGATGGCGGGCGAGGAGGTGCTGCTCCGCGTCGACCTCGGCGCGGGGGACGGCACCGCGACGGCGTGGGGCTGCAACCTGACGCACGAGTACGTGAACATCAACGCGGACTACACGACCTAGTCGGGCCTCCCGCCCGGACTGAGCGAAGGCGACGACATGAACGACACGATCCCGGCCACCGTCATCAAGATCGGTGGTTCCACCCTCGGCGCGCAGGACACCTCGCTGCAGGACGTCGTCGAGTTGCATCGCCAGGGGCAGCGGCCCGTCGTCGTGCACGGCGGCGGCGCCATGATCAGTGACTGGCTGAAGCGCCTCGAGATCGAGTCCCACTTCGTCGACGGGCTGCGCTCGACCAGCGCGCCGGCGATGGAGGTGGTTCTCGGGGTGCTGCGGGGCGTGGTGAACACGCAGCTGGTCGCCGAGATCATCGCGCTCGGCGGCCGCGCGGTCGGCCTGAGCGGTGTGGACGGGGCGATCGTGCAGGGAGAGCAGTACGACGAGCGCCTGGGCTTCGTCGGCCGCATCACCGCCGCGAACGCGGACATCCTGAACTCGCTGCTGGACGCCGGGGTGATCCCGGTCATCGCACCGATCGCGCTGGAGGCTCCGTCGCAGCCGCTGAACATCAACGCCGACACCATGGCGGGCGAGATCGCGCGCGCCCTGGGTGCGGCACAGCTCATCTTCCTGACGGATGTGGACGGCCTGATGGACGGCACCGGCGCCGTGGTCGATTCGCTCAACGCCGAGCGCGCCGAGGCCCTCCGCGCGGAGGGCGTCCTGTCCGGGGGTATGATTCCCAAGATCGACGCGTGCTTCCGGGCGGCGGAAGTGGGCGTGGCGGCCTTCATCGCGAACGGCACCCAGCCTCACACGGTCCACCGGCTCGTCTCCGGTGAGCGAATCGGGACGAGAATCGAGGCCTAGCGCGTGGGGTTCTTCGACGACCGAGGCAACCTGGGTCCGCCCCCGGAGGCGTTCCGCTTCGGATCGTCCTCTGAGGGACGACGATCCCTCCCCCTGCGCTGGATCGCCCTCGGGGCGCTCGTGCTGGTGGGCTACCTGGCGATCAGCGTGCTCAAGTCGATCTACGTCGACGTCCTCTGGTTCGACTCGGTCGGCTTCACGGATGTCTACCGCACGGAGTTGACCGTGCGCGTCCTGCTCTTCCTCGCGGGTGCGCTCGTCGCGATCGCCATCGTCGGCGGCAACGTGATCCTTGCGCGGCGCTTCGCTCCGGTCGGCAACGAAGAGTCCTTCATCGAGGACATCGACCCGGATGCGATCCGGCGGATCGTCGCGGTGCTGTTGGTCGCGGGGACGCTGTTCCTCGGCGTGGTGTTCGGCAGCGTGGCGTCGGGCGGGTGGAAGGCGCTGCTGTCGTGGATGAACGCGCAGCCCTTCGGCCGCGCGGACGCCCAGTTCGAGCTCGACGTCGCGTTCTACGTCTTCACCCTGCCGGCCCTGCACTTCGTCCAGCAGTGGATCTTGAGCCTGCTGTTCATCTCCACGATCGCCTCGGCGGCGGTCTACGGCCTTGCGATCTCGCTCCAGCGGTTCGAGCTGAACATCAACCAGGGCATGCGTGTGCACCTGTCCATGCTCGCCGGCCTGATCTTCCTCGCCATCGCGGCGAACAGCATGCTCAACGTCTACGACATCGTGTCGTCCGCCGGCGGCATCGTGCACGGCGCGACGTACACGGACGTCAACGCGAGGCTCCCGGTGCGCTACCTGCTGGTCGCGCTGGCGCTCTTCGCGGCCGTGGCGACGCTGGTGAACCCGTTCCTCTCGACGCGCGGCTTCCGCGGCCCGCTGTTCGCGATCGGCCTGTGGGGCTTCGCGGGCCTCGTGGGCGGCGTGATCTACCCGTCCATCGTCCAGTCGGTCACCGTCGAGCCGAACGAGCGCATCCGCGAGGCGCCGTACATCGAGCGGAACATCGCGGCGACCCGGTACGCGTATGGGCTCGATCAGGCGGTGGAGACGAAGTTCCCGGCCGAGCAATCCGTGAAGCAGTCCGACCTGGACGCGAACCCGGAGACGCTGGCGAATATCCGACTGCTCGATCCGATCCCGCTGCGGGACACCTTCAACCAGATCCAGGCGATCCGGCAGTTCTACACGTTCCATGACGTGGACGTGGATCGCTACGTCATCGGCGGGAAGACACAGCAGGTAATGTCCGCCGCGCGCGAGCTCGACATCTCGAAGGCGCAGGGCACGAACTGGACGCGCGAGCGTCTGCAGCTGACGCACGGCTACGGCGCCGTGATCGCCCCGGTGAACGAGGTGGTGTCCGAGGGCCTGCCCCGCCTCATCACCTCCGAGATCCCGCCGAAGAGCGACGTGATCAAGATCAGCGAGACGGGCGCGCGCATCTACTTCGGCGAAGCCACGTCGCAGTACGTCGTCGGGCGATCGAGCGAGCCCGAGTTCGACTACCCCCTGGGCAACGGCAACGCGTCCACCTCGTACCCGGAGGACCGCGGCATCCAGCTGAACTCAGTGCTGCGCCGCGCGATGCTCGCGTGGGAGCTGGGCGACGCCAACCTGCTGATCTCCGGGCAGATCACCGAGGACTCACGGCTGCTGATGGATCGCCAGATCCAGCAGCGCGTGACCAAGATCGCGCCGTTCCTGCAGCTGGACTCCGACCCGTACATGGTGGTCATCGACGGGCGCATCCTGTGGATGCAGTCCGCATACACGACCTCCACCGCATTCCCGTACTCGCAGCCGAGCGCACTCCTCGGCGGCGTGAACTACGTGCGGAACAGCGTGCAGATCACGATCGACGCGCAGACCGGCGACATGCACTTCTACCTCGTCGATGGGCAGGACCCCATCGTGCAGACGTGGGCGCGCATCTTCCCCGGCCTCTTCGAGGGCGCCGACAAGATCCCGGCGCAGGTGCGCGCGCACATGCGCTACCCGCTGGACCTCTTCAAGCTCCAGTCGCAGCTCTACCTGCGCTACCACATCACCGATCCCAGCGTGTTCTTCATCGGCGAGGATGTCTGGAACATCCCGGCGGAGAAGAAGGACACGAAGGAACAGCCGATCGAGCCGTACTACGTGACCATGGCGCTGCCCGAGGAAGGGCGCGCCGGCGGCGCGGAGCAGGTGGAGTTCGTGCTGATCATGCCGTTCACCCCGCGGAACCGGCAGAACACGGTCGCGTGGCTGGCGGGGCGCTCGGACGGTGCGAACTTCGGTAAGTTGCGCGCCTACCGCTTCCCCACCGAGGACCTCGTCTACGGCCCGGCCCAGATCGAGGCCCGCATCGACCAGAACCCGGGCATCTCGCAGCAGATCACGCTGTGGAATCAGTCCGGCTCCTCCGTGCTCCGCGGCAACCTCTTGATGATCCCGATCGGCACGTCGTTCCTGTTCGTGGAGCCGATCTACCTCCAGGCGGAGAACTCCAGGCTGCCGGAACTGGTGCGGGTGGTCGTAGCGAACGGCAACGCGATCGCCATGGAGCGGACCTTCCCCGAGGCGCTGGACGTGGTGATGGGCAAGCGCCCATCCTCGCTGAACGGCGGGCCCCAGCCGACGCCGCAGGCGACGCCGCGCCCCGGCGCGACCGCGACACCGGGCCCCGTGGGCGCCGCGCCGAGCGCGACCCCGGCCCCCACGCCGAGGCCGGGCGCGACGCCGAGCATCTCTCCGGCGACACTGGAGGAGCTGCTGCGACAGGCGCAGCAGTCTTCGAACAACACGCAGCAGGAACTCGACCGCTTGCGGGCGATCCTTGAGCAGATCCAGCGGCAGCTGCAGACGCAGCCACCGCAGCAGGCGCCGCGCTAACGGCGACGAGGAGGCAGACTGTGGGCAACATCCCGGCGCGCGAAGCAACCGTGCACATGACCACGTACCGCCGTCAGCCGCTGACGCTGGTCCGCGGCGAGGGCACGCGCGTCTTCGACGACGAGGGCCGCAGCTACCTCGACTTCATCGCGGGCATCGCGGTGGACGCGCTGGGCCACGCCCACCCGGGCCTGACCGAGGTGATCGCGAAGCAGGCCGGGACGCTAATCCAGGTGTCCAACCTCTTCTACACCGAGCCGCAGATCGAGCTCGCGGAGCTCCTCGTCGGGAACTCGGCGCTCGACCGCGTGTTCTTCTGCAACTCCGGCGCCGAGGCGAACGAGGCGGCGATCAAGATGGCCCGCAAGTGGGGCATCCTGAACCGCAACGGCGCCTACGAGATCATCGCGACACACAACGGCTTCCACGGCCGCACGCTGGGCAGCGTGGCCGCCACCGGCACGCCGCGCTACCGCGACCCGTTCGGCCCCATGCTCCCCGGCTTCGTCTTCGTCGACTTCGACGACGTAGACGCGATCAAGGCGGCGACGACGGCGAACACCGCTGCGGTGCTGCTGGAGCCGATCCAGGGCGAGGGCGGCGTGAACGTACCCGCCCCCGACTACCTGAAGCGCGTCCGCGAGTGGTGCGACGCGCAGGGCATCCTGCTCATCCTCGACGAGGTGCAGACGGGCACCGGCCGCACCGGCACCATGTGGGCTTACGAGCAGGCCGGCATCGAGCCCGACATCATGACGCTCGCGAAGGGCCTGGGCGGCGGCGTCCCGATCGGCGCGATGCTGGCGAAGAACGCGTGCGCGATCTTCGAGCCCGGCGACCACGGCTCCACCTTCGGCGGAAATGCGCTCTCCACGGCGGCCGGCGCGTACGTCGTCCGGCAGCTCCTCGAGGGCGGCGTGCTGGAGAACGTGAACGCGCGCGGCGAGCAGCTAGAGCGGCGCCTCGCCGGCCTCGAGGATCGCTCGCCGCTGGTGGCGGGGCAGCGCGGCGCGGGCCTGCTGCGCGGCCTGATCTTCACACAGGACATCGCGCCGGACGTGGCGACGCGCGTCATGGCGAAGGGCCTCCTGGTGAACCCGGTACGTCCCAACGTGGTGCGCTTCCTCCCGCCGCTGAACGTCACGGCCGAGGAGATCGACGAGGCCGTGGACATCATCGACGCGGCGCTCGCGGAGATCGCCGCCGGCTAGCCGGTAGCGGGACGCGGCAGCAGGAAGGCACGAGGTGTCAGGACCGCTCGGTCGACTCTCGGTACAGATCGCGCTGGGGCCGGTGCTCGTCATCGCCCTGATTGGCGCCGCCATGCTCTGGCGCGTCGATATCGATCTGCACAAGCAGGCCGAGGCTCGCTTTGGCGAGCGCGTCGAGCGCGCCTCCATGCAGCTCGAGGATCGCATCAAGAACGACGTGCAGTTGCGCGTCGTGGGCGCTTCGGTGCTGGCCAGCCAGCCGCCGTTCATCGCGGCGCTGCAGGCGAACGACACCAACGTGACCGTGCAGATCGCGGCCGGGTACATGGCACGGACCACGCTGGCGCTTGCGGGCGCCAGCGGGATCCGCGTGTACGGACCGACCGGCAACCTGATCGTTCGCGCGGAGTCGCCGCAGAACGGAACGCAGCGCACGCCTCCACCGGAGGTGCTGGCGGTGCTGCAGGCGGCTCGCCCCTCGGGCAGCGTGCGGCTGGACGAGACGCTGGGGCTATCCGTGTCCGGCATCGCCCCCGTCACTACCCCCGATGGGCGTGTGATCGCGGCGGTCGAGGCAATCTCATCCCTCGACAAGAGCTTCGCGCGCAATGCGGCGATGGTGGTGAACACCGAGGTGGCCGTGGTCGCGGGCGGACGCGTCACCGCGGCATCCGAGGACAACCCGGGGTTCGACCCGGCGACGCTGAACGACAACGTTCGAGCCATGTCGGCCGAGGCTCCGGTCGAACTGACCGCGAACGGCGAGACGTACCTCTCCGACTTCGTGACCTTTCGCGACCGCAGCGGCGCGGTCCTCGGTGACCTGTACGTCGGCATCGACCATGACACGATCGCCGAGAGCGTCGCCGAGACGCGCAGCGCCGTGCTCCGCACGATGATGGTCGCGATGCTCGCCGCCACCGCCGCCGCGTGGCTCTTCGGCTGGGTGGCGATGCGTCCGATGCAGCCGTTGCTGGTCGCGGCGCGCCGCTTGCAGCAGAACGACCTCGAAAGCCCGGTGCCCGCTGCGGGCCCCACCGAGCTCCGCCAACTCGGCGAGGCGATGGAGGACATGCGCCTCGCGATCCGCCAGAGCCGCGACGCGCTGCAGAGCGCCAACCGTGACCTCGCCTCCCGCGTCTCCAGCTCCGACGCCAGCCTGTCCGAAGTCACGCAGGATCTCGATGTGATGCAGGCGGTCGTCTCGCAACTGGCCGGGGAGTCCGCGGGGGGCCTCCCCGCCGTCGCGGAGGAGCTCCTGCGGCTGGACTGGGTGGACGGCGCGTTCATCGCGCTCGCGACCGAGATCGGCGCGCTCTCCGCGGCATCCTCGGCGGGCCTGCCTCCCGGGGCGTCCGCCGCTGTCCTCGAAGCGGTCGAGGAACACCTGGTGGTGACTCCGGAGCGCGACTTCGAAATCGATGACACCACGATCCACCCGACGTCGGCGCGCCTCGCCTCGTGGCTGGTCGGCGGCCTCGCGATCGCCCCGATGCTCACGCCGGAAGGCACGGCCGGCATCATCTGCGTGACTTCCGTCGGCCGCATGGCCATCACCCCGCAGCGCCGCGAGCTACTCCGCTCGATCGCCCACGAGGTCACGGCCACCCTCGAACGCTCTGAGCTGGCCGACGAGGTCGAGGAGAACCGCCGCGTCGCGGAGGCGGTGCTGCGCGAGATGGCAGACGGCGTCATCGTGGTCGACCACGAGAACATCGGTCAGATCTGCAACCCCGCCGCCGCGCGGCTCCTCGGCCTCACCCGCGGCGAGATCGTCGGCCGCCCTGCCGAGGACTGGATGCCGGTCACCGGCGCGACCATGGAAGGGCTGCGGCTGCGGGCCCTGGACCGCACGCACGGCGCCGGTACCGCGGCGGTGCTCGTGGAGACCGCGGGGCTGCAGCTGGCGATCACCGCCGGCCCGTTCCCCGACCCCGACCCCGCACGCGCCGGCGTAATCCTGCTCATCCGTGACCTGTCCGCGGAGGCCGAGGCCGAGCGCGTGAAGCGCGACTTCGTCTCCATGGTCGGCCACGAGCTGCGGACGCCGCTGACGCTCATCCGCACCACCATCGACCTGCTGCACGAGCACGACGCGGGTGAGCTCAACCCGACGCAGCAGCGCATCGTCGAGGTGCTCCTGCAGAACTCCGACCGGCTGATGTCGTTGATCAGCGACCTGCTGGACATGTCCGCACTGGACTCCGGCCGGATGCAGATCACCCCGGCCGCGACCGACCTCGTCGAGATCGTGCAGCGCGCGGTTCGCGCCTCGACCGGCGCCGCCGAGGAGCGTCAGCACCACGTGCGCGTGGACGCGCCGCCCAGCGTCATGGTGTGGGCTGACGCACCTCGCATCGAGCAGGTGCTGTCCAACCTGCTGTCGAACGCGATCAAGTACACCCCGCCCGGCGGCGACATCGAGGTGCGTGTGACCGACGATGCCCCCTTCGCGGCCGTGTCGGTCATCGACAGCGGCATCGGCATCCCGCCGGAGGAGCAGGGCGCGCTCTTCGAGAAGTTCTACCGCACCAGCTCCGGGCGTCGCACCACCGGCGGCACCGGCCTCGGCCTCGCCATCGCGCGGTCGATCGTCGACCTGCACGGCGGGAACATTCGCTGCGACTCGGACGGCCAGCACGGAACCGCGTTCACCTTCACCCTACCGCGCCGCCCGCTATGATCGGCTGACCGGGGGCTCCCCGGTCACATCGACTCGTCCTCGACCAGCCTCGGAGACCACACATGGCCGAAAAGATCGTGCTCGCGTACTCCGGGGGCCTGGACACGTCCGTCGCCGCGCACTGGCTGCGCGTGGAGCGCGGGTACGAGGTTCACTGCCTCACGGTCGACCTCGGCAACCTTGGCGACGTCGAAGGCGCGAAGCGCCGCGGCGTCGAGGCCGGTGCCGTCGAGGTGGACGTGGTCGACGCGAAGAACGACTTCCTCAAGTACTTCGTCTTCCCCGCGCTGGGCGCGAACGTGGTGTACGAGGGCCGCTACCCGCTGGCGACCGCCCTGGGCCGTCCGCTGATCGCGAAGCTGCTCGTCGACAAGGCGCGCGCCATCGGCGCGACCGCCGTCGCGCACGGCTGCACGGGCAAGGGCAACGACCAGGTGCGCCTCGATGTAGGCGTGAACACCCTGGCCCCCGACCTGACGATCGTTGGTACCACCCGCGAGCACTCGATCTCCCGCGACGAGGCGCTCGAGTACGCCGCGAAGCACCACATCTCCGTCCGCCAGACGGTGGCCTCGCCCTACTCGACGGACGAGAACCTGTGGGGCCGCAGCGTGGAGGCCGGCGTCCTCGAGAACCCGTGGAACCAGCCGCCCGAGGATGTCTACGAGTGGACGAAGCCGCTCGACCAGACGCCCGCGCAGCCCACGGTCGTCGAGATCCGCTTCGAGAAGGGCTACCCGGTCGCCCTCGACGGCGTGGAGATGACGCCGACCGAGCTGGTGACGCGCCTGAGCGACCTCGGCGGCGAGCACGGCATCGGCCGCATCGACATGGTTGAGAACCGCCTCGTCGGCATCAAGTCGCGCGAGATCTATGAGTCTCCGGCGGCCGTCATCCTCCTCGAGGCGCACCGCGTGCTGGAGGAGCTGACGCTCTCGAAGCAGCAGAACCGCTTCAAGAACGTGGTCGCGCAGGAGTATGCGGACCTCATCTACAACGGCCAGTGGTTCACCGCGCACCACCGCGACCTGTCGCAGTACGTCGCCTCCACGCAGCGCCACGTGACCGGCGACGTGAAGATGCGCCTCTGGCACGGCACCGTCATGACCGTGGGCCGCCGCGCCGACCGCAGCCTCTACTCCGAGGCGCTCGCCACGTACAACAAGGCCGGCGACCTCTTCGACCAGTCGCACGCGCAGGGCTTCATCAAGCTGCACGGGTTGCAGGCCAGCGTGCAGGCGCAGCGCCAGATGCTCACCGAGCCGGGCGACCTCCTGCGACTCGCCGCCCCCACGGAGTAACCGCATGACGAACCGCGAGGCCGGCGCGGCCGGTTCGAGCAAGCTCTGGGGCGGGCGCTTCAGCGGCGAGATGTCGGAGATCGTCGAGCGCTTCAACGCGTCGATCGACTTCGACCGGCGGCTGTACCGCGAGGACATCGCGGGGTCGATCGCGCACGCGCACATGCTCGCCGCGCAGGGCATCATCCCCGCCGAGGACTCCGAGGCGATCGAACGCGGGCTGACCGAGATCCGCGCGGAGATCGACGCCGGGACGTTCGAGTTCCGCCTCGACCGCGAGGACATCCACCTGAACATCGAGGCGGCGCTGACGGAGCGCATCGGCGACGCCGGCCGACGCCTGCACACGGGCCGATCGAGGAACGACCAGGTCGCGACGGACACGCGCCTGTTCACGCGCGCCGCCTGCGACGAGGTGGTCGCAGCGCTGCACGATCTGCGTGGCGCGCTCCTCGACCTCGCGGAGCGCCAGGCGGCGACCGTCATCCCGGGGTACACCCACCTGCAGCGCGCGCAGCCGATCCTGCTGGCGCACCACCTGCAGGCCTACGAGGCGATGTTCACGCGCGACACGGAGCGCTTCGTGCAGACGCGCGCGCGCGTCAACGTGCTGCCGCTCGGCTCCGGCGCGCTCGCCGGCGTGACGTATCCCCTCGACCGCTCGATGGTGGCGCGCGAGCTCGGGTTCGACGCGATCAGCGAGAACTCGCTGGACGCCGTGTCTGACCGCGACTTCGTCGTCGACTTCCACTCCGCCTCTGCGCTGGCGATGGTGCACCTCTCCCGGCTCGCCGAGGAGATCATCCTGTGGTCCACCGCGGAGTTCGGCTTCGCGCGCCTCGACGATGCGTTCTCGACCGGGTCGAGCATCATGCCGCAGAAGAAGAACCCGGACGTCGCCGAGCTCAGCCGAGGCAAGAGCGCCCGCGTCATCGGCAACCTCGTGCAGGCGCTCACGCTGCTCAAGGGGCAGCCGCTCGCCTACAACAAGGACAACCAGGAGGACAAGGAATCGCTGTTCGACAGCGTCGACACCGTCCTCATCACGCTGCGCGTCGTGGCGGCCATGCTGCCGACGATGACGTTCGACGGCGCACGCGGCGCCGAGGCGGCCGTCGCGAACTTCGCGCTCGCCACGGACATCGCGGACTACCTCGCAAAGAAGGGCGTGCCCTTCCGCGACGCGCACGAAGCGGTCGGCTCCCTGGTCGCGCGTTGCGAGCGCGAGGGCCGCACGTTCACCGAACTCTCGCTCTCCGAGTACCAGGCCGCGCACCCCGCGTTCGAGGCCGATGTCCTGTCGATCGACCTCGAAGCCTCGCTTGCGGCGCGCAACGTGCCGGGTGGCACCGCGCCGGAGGCCGTCGCGAGCGCCCGCGCGGCGCAGCGTGCGCGCCTCGCCGCCGAGCGTGCCTCGTGACCGACACCCTCGCGCAGATCGCGCCGTCGATCCTCACCGCGGACTTCGGCAACCTCGCGCAGCAGGTGCGTGACGCGGACGCCGGTGGCGCGGGGCTGTGGCACCTCGACGTCATGGACGGTCACTTCGTCCCGCCGCTGTCGTTCGGCAAGGAAGTCATCGCCGCCGTGCGCGCCGCCACGCCGCGATTCATCGAGGCGCACCTGATGGTGGCGAAGCCCGGCGAGCAGTTCGAGGACATGGCGAAGGCCGGCGCGCAGCGCCTCGTCTTCCACTACGAGGCCGCGGGGAGCCTCGACGCCGCGCGCGCGCTCGCGCAGCAGGCGCGCGACCTCGGCTGCGAGGCCGGCGTAGCGATCAACCCGGAGACGCCCGTCGAGGCGCTCTACCCCCTGCTCGATGCTCTTGATGAAGTCGTGGTGATGTTGATTCGTCCGGGTTGGGGAGGACAGGTCGCGAACCTCGACCTGCTCGACAAGGTGCGCACGCTCCGCGCCCACCTCACCGCCGAGGGCCGTGCGATGGCGATCAACATCGATGGCGGCGTGAAGGCGACCAACGCGCGCACCTGCGCCGAGGCCGGCGCCAGTATCCTCGTCGCCGGGTCCGCGGTGTTCAACGCGACGCAGACGCCCCAGCAGGCGCTCGGTGAGTTGCTGGGCGCGCTGCGAACTTAGAGATACGGGAGCACTGGATGCAGTCTCCTCCTGAAATCGACGACTGGTTTGGCGATCCCGAATGGGTAGTGAGGTCGGGGTTCGCGAGTCTCCGTTCGGCGTTCACCACCGCGGACAGTGGTGTCCGGTCGCTCCTCCAGAACGCAGTGAACCTCCATCGCCAAGCCACTCAACAACAATTAGAAGGTGATCCGCTCGGCGTGGGTGACGCGTTCACGGAAGCCCTGGAAATCGGAAGGAACATCCGAAACGCATTCTTCCTCATCACCTTCGCCTACTTCGAGGGTCATGCGCGAGACTTGAGGGGACGGCTCGAGAAGAGGCACGGCAAGCCAACCAGCGCTGTGCCCGGTAAGCCCGGAACGGCCGAGTGGCTATTCAATTACTTCGGTACGCACGAGAAGACAGCGGGAATCGCCGACACCTCGCGTTTGCAGTCGCTGCGGCTCCTCCGTAACCAAATCGCGCACGATGGAGGAGACACATTCGATCCTGACAATCCGGCATTCGACCAGCTGATCGCGAACTTAGAGGTCAATCGGACGCCCGTGGATCGGAGCCTCCAACTGGCACAGGGCGTCGTCGAGGCAATCAACTCGGAGTTGGAGACGTACTTCTCATCCTGGGCTGCCGCAATCCGCGATAGCGCCTGAGCGTGGATAGTTCCCTCTTGCGGGGCGTGCAGCACGCTCGGTCAAGCTCAGCAGCGCTGGGACGTAGCGCCGGTCGTGCACCTCGAACCTCCCGCGGACACAGAAACGCCCCGCGTGTGAGCGGGGCGTTCGAGGTGTCGTGCGCGCCTCGGTCGAGGCGGGGAGGCTAGGCCTTCGCGGCGACCTTGGGGAACGGGGAGCCCTTCGCCTGGTTGTGCTTCGACTCCGTGCGGAGGCAGCGGGTGCAGACGTTCAGGCGCTGCCACTTGCCGTCCAGGAACATGCGCTTGGACTGCACGTTCGGCTGGAAGGGGCGGTTGGTCTTGGGCGCGCGGCGCTCCCACTGACCGCCGTGCTGGAACTGAATGCTCCGGCCGAAGACGGTTCGCTTGTCGCAGAGGTCACACTTGCCTGAGGCCATCGCGGTTCCCAACACTGTGCTATATCGGTGGTGACCCCGGCTGCGGGGCTCGCTCGCGAGGAGCGCGTCCGAACAGACTAGCAGCGCGCGCGGGGTAGCGTCTACGCTCACCTCGGCCGACGATACGAGTCACCTCGATGATCAGTTCCGCCGAGGCCGCATGACCGCTCCCCCCGTCCTCGCCGCCGTCACGCTCCGCGCCGCGTTCGAGGTCGCCGAACGGTGGCTGGCCGCCAATCGCGACGCCGTGAACGCGATCAACGTCTACCCCGTCCCGGACGGTGACACCGGCATCAACATGCTCCTGACGTGGCGCGCCGCCCTCCGTGCGGGTGCGGGCGTCCCGGACCAGGCCGCCGGCGCCTACCTCGGCGCGCTCGCCCACGGCGCCCTGCTGGGCGCGCGAGGCAACAGCGGCGTCATCCTGTCGCAGATGCTGCAGGGAATCGCGGACGCCTGCCAGGGCGCGGGCACCCTCGACGGGCCGCACTTCGCCTCCGCCCTCGTCGCCGCCGCCGACCACGCCTACGCCGCGCTCTCGCAGCCCGTCGAGGGCACCATGCTCACCGTCATGCGCGATGCCGCCCGCGCGGGCGCCGCTGCGGCTGACGCCGATGCCGACCCCACCGGCGTCATCCGCGCCGCCGCCGCCGAGGCGCGCGCGAGCGTGGCACGCACCCCCGAGCTGCTGCCTCGACTCCGGGACGCGGGCGTGGTCGACGCGGGGGGCATGGGCATCGCCGTGATCCTCGAGGGCGTGCTGTACGGGCTCACGGGCGACCCGCTCCCGGTCGCCGGCGCCGCCTCGACCTCCACCGTCGACCTGACCGCCGTGGCCCACGAGGGCCACGGCTACTGCACCGAGTTCGTCCTGAGTGGCGCGGCGGTCGACCGTGCGGAGCTGGAGGCCGCGCTGTCCGAGGCCGGTGGCGAGTCGATCCTCGTCGTCGGTAACCCGCAGACGCTCCACATCCACATCCACGTCCACCTCGATGACCCCGGCGTCGGCATCTCGATCGGCGCGGCGCGCGGAGCCCTGGCGACCGTGAAGGTCGAGAACATGCAGGCCCAGCACGACGAGTGGCGCGCCGGGGTCGTCGCGTCCGAGGCGCGTCTCCCGGCGAACGGCCTCGTCGTCGTCGCGCGGGGTGAGGGCATCGCGCAGGCGTTCCGCGACCTCGGCGCGACGCAGGTGCTCAGCGGCGGCGAGTCGGGCAAGGCGAGCACGGGTGAGCTGATCGAGGCGGCACGCGCCTCGGGTCAGCAGCACGCGTTCCTGCTGCCGAACGACAAGGACGTCCTGATGGCCGCCGAGCGCGCCGTGGCCGCCGACCCCGCCTTCATCACGCTGATCCCCACCCGCTCCATCGCCGCGGGCCTCGCTGCCGCGTTCGCGTACCTCCCGGACGGCGACCCGTCCGAGATCGCGAACGCGATGCTCGAAGCCGCCGCCCGCGTCCGCAGCGTCGAGGTCTCGCGCTCTGTGCGAGCGGCCGTCGTGGACGGCGTGGCGACCCGCGCCGGTGAGGCGATCGTGCTGGTGGACGGCCGCCTCGTCGCGACCGCCGGGAGCCTCGAGGACGCACTGCTGGCCGGGCTGGACGACGCACGCGCCGCGAACGCGGAGCTCGTCACGCTGTACCTCGGCGCCGACGCGCCCGAGGACGCGGACACGCTCCGCGGACGCGTCGAGGCACGCTTCCCCGGCGTCGAAGTGCAGGTGATCGAGGGCGGCCAGCCGACCTACCCGTACCTCGCAGGGGTCGAGTAGGCGCGCGGCGCTCACCAGTCCGCTCGGGTATCATCCGCGCATGTTGCGCATCGTCACCGACTCCACCTGCGACCTGCCGCGCGAGGCCATCCAGGCGCTCGGCATCACCGTCGTCCCGCTCTCGATCTTCTTCGGCGAGGAGGAGCTGCTGGACGGCGTGGACATCCAGGCCGAGCAGTTCTTCCGCCGCCTCGACCGCGATCCCAACATGCCGCGCACCTCGCAGCCGTCGCCCGCGCTCTTTGCGCGCGCCTACCAGCGACTGGTGGACGAGGGAGCGACCGAGATCCTCTCGATCCACCTGTCGGCGAAGCTCAGCGGCACGCTGGAGTCCGCCCGACAGGGCGCCGAGGGCATCGAGCACGTCCGCATCGAGTACCTCGACTCCACCAGCGTCTCGCTCGCGCTCGGCGTGGGCGTGATGGAAGCCGCGAAGGCCGCGCGCGCGGGCGCGGGGCTGGACGAGGCGCGCGCGATCGCGACCGACGTCTTCCGGCGCACGCACATCTTCGTGACGCTCGACACCCTCGAGTACCTCCGTCGAGGCGGCCGCATGTCACGCGGGCAGGAGATCCTCGGCACGCTGCTGAAGGTGAAGCCAGTGCTCTCCATCCAGGGCGGCGAGGTGGTGCCGATCGGCCGCGTCCGCACGCGCCAGCGCGCGATCGAGGACCTCATCAGCCGCTGTGCCGACCTGCGCCCCGTGGAGCACCTGTTCGTCATCCACAGCACCACGCCGGAAGAGGCGACCTACGTCCGTGACCGCCTCGCCGCGCTCGATGCGCAGGCCGCGATCACCGTCGGTCGCATCACCCCGGTCGTCGGCGTGCACGGCGGCCCCGGCGTCCTCGGCGTCGGCGTCGTGACCGCGCCGGACGAGCAGTCGAAGGCGCTCGCCGCGAAGTAGCGCGCCTCGAACGCCGTCGCCCGGCGCGCCAACGCCGGGTATCCTGAACCCCTCCCCTCCGAGGTGCCCGCGATGCCCGCCGATCTCTGGCGACTCCGCACCGTGCTGCAACGCGAGCTGGACGGCGGCGCGTCGGATGCGCTTGTCCAGGGCGGCCTCGACGCCATGCTCGCGCGCGAGGCGAACGGCGAGCCCGAGGGCGCCCCGATCCGTCGCATGGTGGCTGCACTGCCCCTCGCCGGGTACGTCGCGATGGACACCGAGGAGCGTCGGACGTGGCTGCGGCGCGCGCTGCTGACCATCGACCGCGAGACAGCGCTCTCCGACGCGCTCCGCCCACCGCCCGCCATCGCCCCCGTGCCCGAGATGCCCACGCGGAAGCCGCGCGCCTCGAAGGCCCCGGCGGCGGCGAAGACGGCCCGCGCACCGCGCGTTGCCCGCGACCCCGCCGAGGTGGCCGCCGAGCGCGCGACCGCCGGGATGACGCCGATGCAGCGGGCGGCGCACCGCGCCCCGCCGGGCGCCGCCGCGCTCGACCTCCCGATTGAGCACGCGGGGACGGGTCTGCGAGGCGTGACGATCGCGCGGCTGGAGCACCTCGGCATCCGCACCGTCGGCGACGCGCTGCGCTCGTACCCGTACCGACACCACGACTTCAGCCGCACCGTGCCGATCAGCGCGCTGCGCGTCGGCGTGGAGCAGACCGTCCGAGGCACCATCGACCGCGCGCGCGAGGTGCGCATGGGGCGCGGCGGCAAGATGCGCGCAACCGAGGCGGTGCTGACCGACGACATGGGCGCGAGGATCACGGCGACGTGGTTCAACCAGCCGTACATCGTGCGGGCGCTGCCGGTTGGCTCGCAGGTCGCGTTCGCCGGGAAGGTCACCGCGTACCGCGGGCACCTCGCGTTCCAGAACCCCGAGTACGAGCGCCTCGATGATCCGCGCGCGGGCGCGCACACGGGGCGCTTCGTGCCGGTGTACTCGCTGACGCAAGGACTGCCGCAGCGCACGCTCCGCGCGATGATCGCGTCGCTGCTCGAGGTATTCGCGAACCGCATCGAGGATCCGGTGCCGCCGGAGATCCGGCAGCGGCACGGGCTGATGGACCTCGTCACGGCGACGCGGCAGATCCACTACCCCGACAGCGAGGAGCAGCTGCACGAGGCGCGTCGACGCCTCGCGTTCGACGAGCTGCTGGCGATCCAGCTGGGCGTGGTGTCGAGGAAGCGCGAGTGGCAGGCGCGGGGCAACGCGCCGGTCGTCATCGACCACGCGGCGGCGGACGCGTTCCTCGCGACGCTGCCGTTCAC
Source organism: Chloroflexota bacterium (assembly GCA_947479915.1). Lineage (GTDB taxonomy): Bacteria > Chloroflexota > Dehalococcoidia > UBA2979 > UBA2979 > SHYQ01. Next base: position 25,476 of record CANKAU010000015.1, on the reverse strand, counting down.
GCTGACGCGCTCGCAGGCGTCCGCGCTGCACGACATCCGCATGGACATCGCGCGCAACGTACCGATGTCGAGGCTGCTGGAAGGCGACGTCGGCTCCGGCAAGACGGTCGTCGCGCTCGCGGCGATGCTGTCGATGATCTCGGCCGGCTACCAGGCGGTGATGATGGCGCCGACCGAGGTGCTCGCAGAGCAGCACTACCGCACCCTGTGCCGGATGCTCTCCGGCGAGAGCGAGCCGCCGCTGCACGGGATGGTGACCGTCCCGGGCCTGCCACTCCCCGTGCGCATCGTGCTGCTCACCGGCTCCACGAGGGCCGCGGAGCGCCGCGCGGCGATGGATGCGCTGAAGCACGGCGGCGCGCAACTGGCCGTGGGCACGCACGCGCTGATCCAGGAGAGCGTCGAATACGCGCGCCTCGGCCTGGCGGTCGTGGACGAGCAGCACCGCTTCGGCGTGATGCAGCGCGGCGCCCTGCGTCGCAAGGGGCTCGAGGGTGGGACGGCCGTCGAGGACGCGCAGAGCATCTCCCCGCATCTGCTGGTGATGAGCGCCACGCCGATCCCGCGCTCGCTGGCGCTGACGGCCTACGGCGACCTCGACCTCACGATCATCGACGAGCTGCCGCCGGGGCGGACGCCGATCGTGACGAAGTGGCTGTCGCCGATCCAGCGGCGCGAGGCGTTCGCGACCATGCGCGCGGAGATCGAGGCGGGACGACAGGCGTTCGTGATCTGCCCGCTCGTCGAAGGCTCCGACACGGTGGAGTCACGCGCGGCGACCGAGGAGTTCGAGCGGCTGAAGACGGAGGAGTTCCCCGACCTGGGCGCGGCCGGCCGCATCATCATGCTGCACGGCCGCATGGGCTCGCGTCAGAAGGACGAGGTCATGCGCGCCTTCGCCAACCACGAGGCGGACATCCTCGTGTCGACCGCCGTCGTCGAGGTGGGCATCGACGTGCCGAACGCGACCGTGATGGCGATCGAGGGCGCGGACCGCTTCGGCCTCGCGCAGCTGCACCAGTTCCGCGGGCGCGTCGGCCGCGGCGAGCATGCCTCGACGTGCTTCCTGCTCGCCGACGACCCCACCCCCGACGCCGAGGAGCGCCTGTCGGTGATGGAGCGCACCACGGACGGCTTCGAGCTGGCAGAGGCCGACCTGCAACTGCGCGGCCCCGGCGACCTGTTCGGCACGGCACAGTCCGGCGCCGCCTCGCTCCGCGTCGCCAGCCTCCTCGACGCCCCGCTCATCGACGCCGCCCGCCGCGAGGCCGAGACGCTCCTGGACGAAGACCCCGACCTCGTGCGCCTCGACCACCAGGCGCTGAAGGCGGCGATCGCCTCACGCACCGCGAGCGTGGTGGCGGAGATGCATTAAGTCGCTAGCACGAACGTGTAGGATTCGCCAATGGCACAGGACTCCACCGCAACCATCAGGCGAAGTTACCGCTGGTCTCACACAACCGACGGAACCCTCTTCCCCGATGACTTCGAACGCATCGATTCCATCTTGGGGGGGCGAACGTTCGCTACCCGCTGGCGCGTTGAAGGCTGGAACGACATCGAGTCAGGAGTGCTTGACTCGCCTACCTGGACTGAGGCGATGCGCAGGCGAGGAGAAGTACCCAGTCCGAGCCTTCTGCGGTTCAGTGCCAGCCAAGCGAGCGTCGCGTTTACCTTGGAGCCTGAGAAGACGTACGACCGCCCCCGTTCGACATGGCGCTGGACGCTCTCTGCTGACGCTGCCGATCGGGATCTGTTTGAAGCGATCCAACGTGAACTGGCCGAACTTTGGCCTCGAACCGACGAGGAGCGCACACTCCGCCGGCTTCGTCACTACTTGGCCAGCACGATCGCAGTCGTTTTCGGCATGGTCTTCGGTCTTGGTCTGATCACCTTCTTTGGTGGCACCGTGCTGCTCGGTCTCTGGCGGATAGGTCAGCAGGTCTGGGATTCGATTGCGAACGACGCGGCGGTCGACGGAAGCCTCCTGCGGGAACGACTTCGGTGGGTTCTAGTTGGGGCAGCGTTTTGGATCGTGGTCGGTCGAGGTCTTTATCTCTATCGCTGGCGGGCGGTTCTGTTCGACATGTCTAGAAGGCGCGCTGATACCGATAGGACGCGCCCACCGAGTCTGATTCCACCGTGGTTCGTGGCAACCTTCGTGGGAGGCCTAGTTGTCGATCTGCTGTTGCGCCTGATCTAGCCTCGTACTTCCCCTTCTTCGCCGGCACCGTCGAGGTGAACGCCAGTGCGCGCTCCACCCACGACCGGATCGCGGCGGGGCGGAGCGTCGAGGCGGGGACGAGGACGTACTCGCGCATGCCGCCTCGGCCCATCGGGTCGAAGGGGGCGGCCTTGCCGGAGGCGATGAGCGACGCGGCATCCGGGGCGCCGACGCGCAGGTTGAGGCCGTCGCCCCAGACGCAGCCCAGCATCTGCGCGTTGCGCTCCACGAACCACGCGGTCACGCCGAACATCTTGCGCGGGTAGACCGCGAAGTCCGACATCACCGCCTCGACCTTCGCGAGGAGCGCCGGGTCCGCCTTCGACGCGGCGAACGCCGCCTTCTGCGTGCTCGGCTTCGCCGCTGGCTTGCTCGCGGGCTTCGCGCTCGCCTTCGCGGCGGGCTTCCCGGGTTCCTTCGACGGCATGGCGACCTCCTCGAACGGTGCGAGGCTAGCACTCCGGTGCGGGCGCGGTGCAGGCGCGGGCGGGACGCGCGATAGTGGAGGTATGAAGACGCGCATCCGCAGCGTGGTGGCAACGTTCGGCTGGTGGCAGTGGCTGCTGGCCGCGGTGTTCGTGGTCGCCCTTGTCGGCGCGGGGCTGTTCGCCGTGCGCACCGTGCGCTTCGCGATCTACTGGCGCACGCACCACAACCAGCCGATCGAGCGCTGGATGACGCTGAACTACATCGCGCACTCCTACACCGTCCCGCGCGAGGTGCTGGAGGAGGCGCTGGGCCTGCCGCCCTCGACCGGCCTGGCGCGCCCGGACCGCCGCCCGCTGGCGGAGATCGCCACGTCGCAGGGCAAGACGTTCGACCAGCTGAAGGCCACGCTCCTCGCCGCCATCGACAGGGCACGCCCGCCCGAGCCGCCGAAGATCGGCCCCGCGCCGCCGAAGGAGCCGCCCCCACCGAAAGGCCAGGAAATAGAGCGGGGCGCCTCCTGAGCGACCTGGTCTTCTCCTGGTTCGCGGCGTACGGACTCGCGGCGGCGTTCGCGATCCTGCTGCTGGCCGCGATCGGCGCGCCGCTGCCGGGGACGCTGTTCCTGCTCGCGCTGGGCTCCTTCGTGGCGCAGGGAGACACGAACCTGTGGGAGGTCGTGGCCGTCGCCAGCGGGGCGGCGATCATCGGCGACCACATCGGCTACGGCCTCGGTCGAGCCGGCGGGCGACCGCTGGTCGACCGCATCGTCCGCCGCACCGGCAACGCGCAGGTGATGGCCCGCGCGGAGGCGTTCAGCACGCGCTGGGGCGCGCCGGGCATCTTCTTCACGCGCTGGCTGGTCACGGCGCTCGGCCCGTGGGTGAACCTGAGCAGCGGCGTCGCGGGCTACCCGTGGCACAAGTTCCTGTTCTGGGACGTCCTGGGCGAGGTCGTCTGGGTGGGCGCCTACGTGACGCTGGGGCGGCTGTTCTCAGACCAGGTGCAGGACCTCGCCGACATCCTCAGCAACCTCGGCTGGCTGCTCCTCGCGCTGTTCATCGCGGCCGTGTCCGGTGCCGCCCTCGTGCGGGAGTTCCTGCGCGCGGCCGCCCGCCGGAACGGCAAGGCGTAGCCTCGGGGCTCCCGGCGCTCGCGCCTCGGCGCTGCCCCAAGCCGCCGGTCGCGATACACTGACCGCTCCCGAACCAGACCGCGCAGCCGCAGCGGCGAAGCCCACACGGAGGGCGAAGGCCTTGATTCGAGACGAGATCATCGCGCTGACCACGCAGGCGCTCGCCGCCGCGCAGGCCGCGGGCGACCTGCCCCAGTTCGCCGCGCCCGAGGTCACCACCGAGCACCCCGCCCGCCCCGAGCATGGCGACTTCTCAGCCAACCTGCCGCTGCGCATCCAGGGCCTCGCCCGGATGAAGGCGATCGCGGTCGCCGAGGCGCTCCAGAAGCACGTCCCGGCCCACCCCGCCGTCGACCGCGTGGTCGTCGCGCCGCCGGGCTTCCTCAACTACTACCTCGCGCCCGGCTGGGCCGCCGCTCAGGCGGACGTCATCGTCGCGGAGGGCGACCGGTTCGCCTCGCTCACCCTGGGCGCGGGCAAGCGCGCGCAGATCGAGTACGTCAGCGCCAACCCCACCGGCCCGATCCACGTCGGCAACGGTCGAGGCGCGGCGATCGGCTCCACCCTGGCCAACGTCATGAAGACGGCCGGCTACGACGTGGAGCAGGAGTACTACGTCAACGACGCCGGCACGCAGGTCGCGATCTTCGGACGCACCCTGTACGCCCGCTACGAACAGCTCTTCGGCCGCGAGGTCGAGATCCCCGAGAACGGCTACCCCGGCGAGTACATGATCGAGGTCGCGAAGCTGGTCCAGCAGCGCGACGGCGACAAGTACCTCCGCCCCGTGGGCGAGGAGGCCGACCCCGGCTTCGGCCGCATCGGCCTCGACATGATGGTCGAGGGCATCCGCGCCGACCTGGCGCACATGGGCGTGGAGTACGACCGCTGGTACTCCGAGCGCTCGCTGATGGACGAGGGCGGCCCGTACCACGACGTCATGGCGCTGCTGCGCCAGCAGGGCCAGGTCGTGGAGCGCGAAGGCGCCACGTGGTTCACCTCGACCGACCTCGGTGAGTCGAAGGACAACGTCCTCATTCGCACCGACGGCCAGCCGACGTACTACGCCACGGACATCGCCTACCACTACGACAAGTTCATCAAGCGCGGCTTCGATCGCGTCATCGACATCTGGGGCGCCGACCACCAGGGTCACGTCTCGCGCGTGAAGGCCGCCGTCACCGCCGTCGGCGGGAACGCCGAGGCCCTCGACGTACTGCTGTACCAGCTCGTCACGCTCCGCCGCGGCGACGTCGTCGTGCCGCTGTCCAAGCGCGCCGGTGAGATCGTGACGCTCCGTGACGTGGTGGACGAGGTGGGCCGCGACGCGACGCGCTTCTTCTTCCTGCTCACCGGCGCGAACCAGACGATGGACTTCGACCTGGAGCTCGCGAAGAAGCAGAGTGACGAGAACCCCGTCTACTACGTGCAGTACGCGCACGCGCGCATCGCGGGCGTCCTCAAGCGCGCCGCCGACGAGGGGTACACCTCGGACGGCGCGGACGTCGCGCTGCTGACGCACGAGGCCGAGCAGACGCTGCTGCGCAAGCTGCTGCTGCTGCCCGAGGTCGTCGAGAAGGTCGTCCTCGAGCTCGCGCCGCACCACCTGACGCACTACGCGCAGGAGTTGGCCGGCGCGTTCCACGTGTTCTACACGCAGTGCCGGGTGATCCAGGCCGAGGAGCCCGCGCTGACGAAGGCGCGCCTCCGCCTGCTGCAGGCGACCACGGTCGTCCTCGCGCGGACGCTCGGCCTGATGGGCATCTCCGCGCCGGATTCGATGTAGCTCCGGCCACCTCTCCCCGTTCAGGGAGAGGGTGGGGGTGAGGGCGCACCACGCCTCGGACGAGATGGAGACCGCACGATGACCACCGACTCGCGCCCCGATGCCCGCAAGCGCATCCTCACCGGCGTCCGCCCCACGGGCTCGCTGCACCTCGGCCATTACGTGGGCGCGCTGGAGAACTGGATCCGTCTGCAGCGCGAGTACGAGTGCTTCTTCCTGATCGCCGACTTCCAGGTCTCCGACCACGCCGACGACATCTCGCAGGTGCGCGGCAACGTCCTCGAGGTGGCTACGGACTGGCTGGCGGTCGGCCTCGACCCGGAGGGCTCGCACTTTCAGATCGAGTCGCTCGTCCCGCAGCACGCGGAGCTGACCACGTGGCTCTCGTGGTGGGTGCCGCTGGGCATGCTCCAGCGCAACCCGACGCTGAAGGCGGAGATGGGCAACCTCGAGGGTGACTCGGTGCCCGTCGCTTTCTTCAACTACCCGATGATGCAGGCGTCCAACATCCTGATGCCGAAGGCGCACCTCGTCCCTGTGGGTGAGGACCAGCTGCCGCACATCGAGCTGACCCGTGAGATCGCGCGGCGGTTCAACCGCATCTTCAAGACGGACCTCTTCCCGGAGCCGGAGGCGCTGCTCGGCCGTGTCGCGCGCCTCGTCGGCGTCGATGGCAACGCGAAGATGTCGAAGTCGCTGAACAACGCGATCTACCTGAAGGACGACGCCGACACCGTCACCAAGAAGGTGCGCGGCATGTTCACCGACCCCACACGCCTGCGCGCCACGGACCCCGGCCACGTCGAGGGCAACCCGGTCTTCATGTACCACGACGCCTTCAACCCAAACGTCGAGGAAGTGGACGACCTGAAGGCGCGCTACGTCACCGGCACGGTGGGCGACGTGGAGGTGAAGCAGAAGCTCGCCATCGCGCTCAACAACTTCCTCGACCCGATCCGCGAGCGCCGCGCCTACTACGAGGCGCACCCGCGCGAGGTGCTCGACGCGCTCGCGGCCGGCACCGCCCACGCGAACAAGGTCGCGGACGAGACGATGCGCCAGGTGCGCGACGCCATGGGCCTGAACTACCTCGCCTAGCGCGAGGCGATCCCGCGTGACGAACACCACCCCATCCACGGGCGAACCGGAACAGCCGCCTGAGCAGGTGCTGTCCTGCGCGGATTGCGGCACCCTCCTCGGCACGGATCCTCGAGGCCTGCCGTGGGACGACCGCTGGCCGTGCCCGAACTGCCGCTCACTCCGCCGCGCCTACGTGGACGCTCCCGCCTCCGACACGGAGCCGAGAACGCGCGCATGAATCTTCGACGGCTGGCACTCCTCGCGTGCGCCGCGCTGCTCATCGGCTGCACGAGGCAGACGAGCACGCCCGCCCCGGAGGCGAGCGCGACGATGACAGCGAACGCGAACGCGCAGATGCAGGGCACGGCGACGCCGAGCGCGACGCCCGTCCCCACGAGCTACGTGGAGGTCGCCACCGGCAAGACCTCGACCACGGCGCCGAGCGCGGAGTTCCCCAAGCTGGGCCCGCAGCGCGAGGTCGACAAGGCAGCGTTGCCGTCCGACGCGTTGCCCGGGGCTGCCGCCGACCCAAGCGGGCGGTACCTCGCCTACGTCGCACCCAACTCCGGGCAGTGGCGGGGGACCGTACGTGACACCTCGACCGGCAAGGAGTGGAAGATCGACGCGGTTGCGGTCTGCCAGTGCGACAGTCAGAGCATCGAGAACGGCCCGGTCTGGTCATCGTCCGGGCGGTTCGTTGCCTTCGGCACCGGGAGTTGGCGCGAGGAGAAGGAACGTCACGTCGTCGTCGTCGAGCCCGGCGCCGACCGCGTCATCGAGCTGCCGAAGCCCGCGTGGCTGCGCTACAACCGACTCGATGGGGCCACGTCATGGCGGCCGGGCTATGACGTGCTGGTGGTCGGCCAGATCGACGGCGTGTTCATGTACGACGCCGCGGCCCGCACCAGCACGCACATGTCCGTCGGCACGTGGCCGCGCTTCGTGACACGCGACCTCGTGCAGGTCGACCTCCTCGGCCGCGACAACAAGCCCGAGCAGACCGCATTCACCGACATCTGGCGCGGCGGCGAGGTGGCACGGGTGCCCTATGTGCGCTGGATCCCTGCGCCGGCGATCCACTACCTCGACGGCAGGCTGGCGATCGCGTCGCAGACGGCAGGCCCCGCGTGCACCGGCGTCGTCGTCTCGCACCCGGCGCTCCGCGCACCGTCGATCTGCATCCCGGGTGCCAACGCGCCCACGTGGTCGCCCGACGGCCGCATCCTCGCCTACAGCCGCGTCGACGGTGCCTCGTCACGGTCGGTGGTGCTGTTCGACCCCGCGACCAGCAGCGAGCAACCGATCGCCGATCACCTCCCCGTCCTCGGCGGCGGGCAAGAGTACCGCGCCACGTGGAGCGCGGACGGCCGCCACCTGCGCCTCGACCCGACGTACATCGGCTTCGGCGTGTAGCGACGCGCCCCGGAACATCCGCGCCGCCCCACCTCGGCGTACCATCAGCGCCGATGCGACACGCACACCTCGCCCCGCTGGTCCTCGTCACCGCGCTGCTCCTCGGCTGCACGCGGGAGACGAGCGTGCCGAAGGCGGGGGCGACGGCCAGCGCGGACCAGTCTGCGGTCCCGGTCGCTTCCCCGGTCGGCAGCGCCACCATCACGCCCGCGCCGCCGCCGTTCCCCACGCCAGCGCGGACAACGTTCCCCACACCGATCCCGACGCCACTGGGATACGGCTCGCGCCCACCGATCCTCGTCTTCGACACGAGGACGGGGGAACTCGTGCGAGGGCTCCCGCAGGATCTGCCGGCGACGCCCGGGTTCGAGGGTGTGTCGAGGGATGCGCGCGGGATCTGGGTACGTACCGCCACCTCGGTGGAACTCCAGACCTTCGACGGGAAGGTGCTGGAGTCTCTCCCCCTGACCGGCCGCCCGTGGGTGTTCTCGTCGAGTGACGACGCGCAGGTGCGCATCGTCGCCGACGACTCGGGGTACTTCCTATGGACCGCGGGCGCGACGCTCCGCCCGGTTCCGGGATGGCACCACCAGTTGTCGCGGGACGGGCGCAGCGTCGCCTACCTGGAGACGCCGGGTCGGGTCGGGCGGGCCTACCCTGTCGAGGTACCCCGGGTGAATCAGCTCTGGATCGCTGACACCGCGACCCTCTCCCCCCGACTCGTGACTGACCTCGACCCCTGCCTGTGCGACCGGCCCTACTCGCTATCGTGGTCACCGTCCGGGCGGTACCTGGTGTTCTCGTACCCGGGCGAGGACGTCGCATGGGTGTACGACGCGATCCATGACCGGCTGGCCGAACTGCGCGGGGTGTTCCAGGACTGGGCCCCGAACCGGGACACCCTCGTGTTCAGCCGCCAACGCCAGGTGTGGGTGCGGGACATGCTCGCGGACCATGAGCAGTTGGCCCGCGGCGATGGCGGCGGCGGATACGGGTTCTCTCGATTCGTCAGCGATACGGAGCTCGCTGTCCGTCCCAGTGACTACCTCGCCAGTCTGCGGGAGACCGAGCTCATCGATCTGAGCACAATGCGGGGCGAGACATGGGCAACGACTTCGTGGGCGAGCGTGGCGCGGCGCGGCGATCGGCTCATGATCACGAACCTCGAGGATGGCGGCTGTCCCACGGTTGCGATCTTGGGTTCGCAGCGGGAACTGCTTCAGTGCATGCCCGGCGACGGCGGCTCGTGGTCGCCGAACGGCAACCGGATCGCGGCGATCGAGGGCGCGAACTGCCGCGACCCCGGCCCGGCGCCGACGCTCCGTCTGTGGCTGGCGTCCGTGCCCGGGCAGGCGCGGATCCTATCTGACATTGACGCCTCGTTCGTCTAGCTGAGGTGGAGCCGGGACGGCTCGTATCTGCTGGTCGAGCGCCGACCGTGCGCCTACGACTAGCGCAGTTGCCGCCTCATCGGCAACGGGGCTGCTCCGCTCCTTGCGCCGCCTGGATCTGCACGCTGATCCTCTGATCGGCCCGCGCTGCCAACCTAGCCCCGCCACACACAAACAGGCCGCCCGATAGGCGGCCTGTTCGATCTGCGGGCGAGGGGGCTCGAGAACCCTCGCGAGCGCTAGCCTCGGGCGGCGCGGGGGACGTAGTCCCGCGGCGGCTTCGGGCCGGTGTAGATCTGGGCGGGGCGGAAGATGCGGTTGCCCGACTCCCACTGCTCCTTCATGTTCGCCATCCAACCGAGCGTGCGGCTGGCGGCGAAGATCGGGGTGAAGATGTCCGTCGGGATGCCGATCGCGGCGAACACGCAGCCCGAGAACAGGTCCACGTTCGGGAACAGGCCGCGGTCGCCCAGGCGAGCCGTCGCCACGTCCTCCACGGACAGTGAGATCGAGTACAGGTCCGACACGCGCGAGCCCGGCTCGATGACCTCGGCGGCGAGGGTCTGGATGACCTTCGAGCGCGGGTCCTTCACGTGGTACACGCGGTGGCCGAAGCCGGGGATCTTGTAGCGATCGGCGAGCATCTTCTCGATCTTCGCCTTCGCACCCTCGGGCGCGCCCATGCTCTCGAAGAGCCGCAGCGAAGCCTCGTTCGCACCGCCGTGCGCCGGACCGGACAGCGCGCCGATGGCGCTGGACAGCACGGCCTCCGGCTCGGACTTCGTGCTGGTGACCACGCGCGAGGTGAATGTGGAGGCGTTGCCCGCGGAGTGGTCCGCCTGCAGGATCATCAGCGCGTTCATCACCCGGAGGTGCAGCGGGGACGGCTTCTCGCCGGTGATCATCCGCAGCATCATCTCGGAGTGCGACTCGCCGGCCTTCGGGCCGTCATACGGGCGGCCCTGGTAGGCCTGCGCGATCACGCCGACGAGGTGGCCCATCTTGGCGATGTTGGCCATGCCGCGCTCCTGCGCGGTCTCCATCTCCGGTTCGAAGTCGTTCTTCTTCGGACCCAGCGTCGCGGCCGCAGCCTGCAGCGCGAACATGGGGTGCGTGTTCTGCGCGGCCAGTCGAGCGATCTCGATCTGCGCCGGGGTCAGCCCGCGCTTCGACTCCAGGTCGGCCGTCACCTCGGCGATGCGCGCCGCGTTCGGGAGCTCCCCGTCGTACACCAGGGCCACGATCTCTTCGAACGTGTTCTCCGGCCCCGTGATCTCCTCGATCGAGTAGCCACGGTACGAAAGGCGCCCTGCCTGCCCCTCCACGAGCGAGAGGGCGGACTCGGCGATCGGGACTCCTTCGAGGCCCGGGCTAAAGGACGGCGTGGTCGTCATGACACCCCCACATGGTTCCCGCGGCATCCGGACACTGCCGCCCCGCGGGTCTACTGGGTTTCGGCTTCAGAAGAGGGATTCACGGCGGCGCGGATCCGCGCGGGGACCGAAAACCTCTCACCGGGGCGGCAGCATAGCACCGGCGCGATCACTTTAGGTATGCACGAGGTAATTGCGCACGACCTACTGCGCGAACCCCGCGCCCGCCTCGACGACCGAGGCGCTCGCCTCGGTCAGAGTACGAAAGTTATGTCGAGACGACAGACGCTACCCGAGCGCCGGCGGCGCCTGCCGGTGCCAGTCCGTCACCTGCCCGTAGGCGTGCGCCGCACCCAGCAGCGTGGACTCCTCGAACGGGCGCCCGATGAGCTGCATGCCGACCGGCAGGCCCTGCGACATGCCACACGGGATGCTGATCGCCGGGTTGCCCGCGATGTTCACAGGGATCGTGTACAGGTCGTTCAGGTACATGGCATACGGGTCGTCCACCTTCTCGCCGAGGCGGAAGGCGACCGAGGGGCTCGTGGGCGTCAGGATCACGTCGTGCGTGGCGAAGGCCGCCTCGAACTCGCGCTTGATGAGCGTGCGGACGCGTTGGGCCTTCAGGTAGTAGGCGTCGTAGTAGCCCGCCGAGAGCGCGTAGGTGCCCAGCATGATGCGGCGCTTCACCTCCGCGCCGAAGCCGCGGCCGCGCGACTGCGCCATCTCGTCCTCGACGCTGCGGCCGTCCGTGACCGAGAAGCCGTACTTCACGCCGTCGTACCGCGCGAGGTTCGCGGAGGCCTCCGAAGGGGCAATGATGTAGTAGACCGGCAGCGCCGCCGAGGCGGCCGGCAGCGCCACGGAGCGGTCGATGATCGCCCCCTGCGCCGCGAGGTCCTCGATCGCCCGCTCGATCGACTCGCGCACGTCGGCGTCCAGGCCGTCGCCGAAGAACGCCTCCGGCACGGCGACGCGCAGCCCCTGCAGACCGCGGTCGAAGCGCTCCGTGTAGTCGGGCACCGGCACGGGGACCGTCGTCGAGTCCATCACATCGTCGCCGGCAATCGCGCCCAGCAGGTGCGCAGCGTCCTCGGCATCCCGCGCGAAGGGACCGACCTGCTCCAGCGACGAGGCGAACGCGACGACGCCGAAGCGCGAGACGCGGCCGTAGGTGGGCTTCAGCCCCACGATGCCGCAGAGCGCGGCGGGCTGGCGGATCGAGCCGCCCGTGTCCGTGCCCAGCGAAAGCGGGACGCCCCTCGACGCCACGGTCGCAGCCGAGCCGCCCGAGGAACCGCCCGGCACGCGGTCCAGCGCCCACGGGTTGTGCGTGGCGCCGAAGGCGGAGTGCTCCGTCGACGATCCCATGGCGAACTCGTCCAGGTTCGTCTTGCCGACGATCACCGCGCCCGCGTCCTTCAGCCGCTGCACAACGGTGCAATCGACGATCGGCACGAACCCCTCAAGCATCTTCGAGGCGGCCGTGGTCTGGATGCCCTTCGTGGAGAGCAGATCCTTCACGGCGACCGGCACACCGGTCAGCGGGCCGGCATCACCCGCGGCGATGCGCGCGTCGGCCGCGTCCGCCTCGGCTAGCGCGAGGTCGTCCGTGAACGTGATGTACGCGTTGAGCGAGGCGTCCTGCGCGTGGATGCGCGCCAGCGTCGCCTCGGTCAGCGCGCGGGAGGTGTACTCCCCCGCTCGCAGGTTGGCGGCGTGCTCGTGGGCGGTGAGGTCGAGGTCGATCGTCATGGTGGGTGCTCGCTGGTAGTCGGGGAGTTAGTCGAGCACGCCGCGGACGCGGATGTAGGCATCCTCGCGACGGGGGGCGTTCAGCAGGACGTCCTCCAGATCGAAGGACGGGCGCGTCACATCGGGTCGCTCAACGTTATGCAAATCGAACGACTGCGCCGTCGGCGGCACATCCGCCGTGTCGATGTCGTTGAGTACCTGGAAGTGGTCGAGGATCGTGGAGAGCTCGCCGCCCAACCGTTCCACCTCGGCATCCGAGAGCGCCACGCGCGCGAGCTTCGCGATGTATCGCACCTCGTCGGCGGTCAGGGCCATGCGTGCACTCCAATGTCGCGCCGGCACCCCGGATCGCGAGTCCTGCGTGGTGATTCGAAGGTGGACGTGAAGGTGTCCGAATCTGAGGGTATTCTAAAAGGCGCCTCCCCACCGGGCCAGAGGGCATACCATCGGCGTGTCACCCCTGCGCACTGCGGGGTCCGCGCGCCGGTTGGCAGGAGTGGCCATGTCTGATTCCTCCACGGCGTCGCCGACACCATCGCTGGTGGGCGAGCCGGATGCCGCGCGGCTGGGGAACCCATCCTTCGTGTGGCGCTCCGGGCAGGAGCGACGTCTCGCGATCATCGAGCGGTACGTGTCGCTGCGCGATCGTCGCGTCCTGGACCTGGGCTGCGGCCTGGGCGAGTACGTCCGGGCCTTCGCGCGCCGTGGGGCGCACGCGCTGGGCACCGACATCGCCAGCGACCGCCTCGTCGAGGCGCAGGAGCGCGTGGTGACCACGGCGACGCGCGGGGTGGACGGCTTCCTCGCCGCCGCGGGCGAGTCACTCCCCTTCGCCGACGCCTCATTCGACCTCGTCGTGCTGAACGAGGTCATCGAGCACGTGCAGGACGACCGCGCGACGCTGCGCGAGGTGGCGCGCGTGCTGCGCCCCGGCGGCACGTGCATCCTCTTCGCACCGAACCGCCTGTTCCCGTTCGAGACGCACGGCATCTACTGGCGCGGCCGCTACATCTTCGGGAACATCCCCTTCGTGAACTGGCTGCCGGGGGTGCTGCGCGATCGCCTGGTGCCGCACGCGCGGGCCTACGCCCACGGCGACTGGGCGCGACTGGTCTCCGGCCTGCCGCTGCACATCGTCGACCACGGCTACGTCTACCCGGGCTTCGACAACATCGAGGCGCGCTCGCGGGCGCTGGCCAACGCGGTGCGCGGGTTCTGCTACTGGGCGGAGAGCAACGCGCTCGCCCGCTTCGGCCTCTCGCACCTCGTCGTACTGCGCCGTGACGAGGTGGACGCGTGACCGTGAACCGCAGCGCGCTGCTGCGTCGGCGCATCCGCCGCCGCATGTCCGGCGAGGACGCCGCTGGCCCCGCCCGCCTCGCCGGAGGCATGCGCATCCTCGCAGTGCTGCTCGGACTGGTCGCAGCAATGGGCGCAGGGAGCATCGCGTTCGCCGCGTTCACCTACACCGCCGCGCTGGGCGACGTGGTGCCGCCGGAGCAGCTGCTCGCGCGCTACTCGCGCGGCGGCGCGCGGATCTACGACCGTCACGGCACGTTGATGTACGAGTTCGTCGACGAGCTCAGCGGTCTGCGCCGACCGGTGAAGCTGGGCGAGATCTCACCGTGGCTCACCAAGGCGACGATCTCCGTAGAGGATCCCGACTTCGAGAAGAACGTCGGCGTGAACTACCGCGGCCTCGCCCGCGCGGCGATGGAGAATTTCCTGCCGTCGGGTGGCGCACTCCTCGGCGGGTCGGGCGGCTCCTCGATCACGCAGCAGCTCGCCAAGAACGTCTACATCCCGCGCGAGGAGCGCCTCGAGCGCTCGGTGACGCGCAAGATCAAAGAAACCGCGATCGCGATCGAGCTGACCAACAAGTACCCGAAGGAGCAGATCTTCGAGTGGTACCTGAACTCGATCTCGTACGGCGGCCTGTACGTCGGCATCGAGGCGGCATCCGAGGGCTACTTCGGCAAGCCGGCGAAGGATCTGACGCTCCCCGAGGCCGCTCTGATGGCGGGCATCCCGCAGTCCCCCGCCGCGTACGACCCCTTCTCCAAGGACAACATCGACAGCAAGGGCCAGCTCTACGCCGACGGCTACGCGAAGTGGCGACAGGGCGAGGTGCTCAAGCTGATGGTGCGCCGCGAGGTCATCACCCAGGCCGAGGCCGACGCCGCGTTCGCCGCACCGCTCTCGTTCAAGGCGGACCGCTTCGAGATCGAGGCGCCCCACTTCATCCTCGGCCGCGTCGCGGAAGAGCTGCGCCGCCGCTTCGGCGAGCGCGCGCTGCGCGACCAGGGCCTCGAGGTCACCACGACGCTGGACCTGAACCTCCAGCACAACGCCGAGAAGGTCGTCGCGGACACGCTGGAGACCTACGGCGACGCTGCCGGCGCGCACAACGGGGCATTCCTTGCGATCGACCCGCGCACGGGTCAGATCCTCACCTACCTCGGCAGCCGGGACTACTTCAACGACAAGATCGAGGGGCGCAACGACAACGTCACCGCGCGCAACTCGCCGGGATCCACGCTCAAGCCGTTCACGTACATGACGGCGTTCATGAACGGCTGGGGCACGAAGACCACGATCCTCGACACTCCGGTGACCATCAACGACCCCTCGACCGGGGGCACGTTCTCGCCGCGCAACCCGACGAACACGTACCTCGGCCCGATCGCCGCGGATCTCGCGCTGGGCAACTCGCTCAACGTCTCCGCGATTAAGACGATCATCTCCGCGGGCGTGCTGAACACGATCACTACGCTGAAGAAGGTGGGCTACACCACCTTCGACAACGAGGGCAGCTACGGGCCGGCCCTCACCACCGGCGGCTCCGAGATCACGCTGATGGATCAGGTCTTCGCCTACACCGTCCTCGCGAACAACGGCGTGATGCGCGGGCAGGAACTGGTGGTCACTGACCGCAAGGACAACAGCACCCGCAGCCTGGAGTCGGTCGCGCTGCTGAAGGTGACGGACTCCGAGAAGAAGGTCCTCTACGAGTTCAAGCAGCCCGTGGAGCGCCGCGTGGTGCCGGCGGAGTACGCCTGGCTCATCACCTCGATCCTGTCGAACGGCGACAACTTCTGCATCACCTACGGCGTCTGCAACGCGCTCGCGCTGCCCAACGGCTTCCCCTCCGCGGCGAAGACCGGAACCAGCGCGCCGTTCGATGACTTCCGCTACATCGGCGAGACGTGGACGCTCGGCTACACGCCGGAGCTCGTGAGTGGCGTGTGGGCCGGCAACGCGGACAACGCGCCGATCCTCGGCATCGACTCAACCACCGTGTCGCTGCGTTCGTGGAAGCTCTGGATGGTGGACGCGATCAAGGAGCTGAAGCTTCCCGCGTCGAACTTCCAGCGCCCGCCGGGCATCGTGGAGCGCGAGGTCTGCTGGCCGTCCGGCAAGCTCCCCACCGAGAACTGCCCGCAGATGAACCGTTTCACCAGCCTGTACGCGGCCGAGCAGATCCCGACCGACCCCAAGGACGGCGGCAAGGCCTACGACTCGTGGTGGCAGAAGATCGCCATCGACACGCGCACGGGCCTGCGTGCCACGCCCGAGACGCCCGCGAACTTCGTGACGCAGCAGGTACGCCTCGCCCTCCCGCCCGAGGAGGCAGCGGGCTGGGGCGGCCTGCGTGAGTGGGCGGCGAAGGCCGGCATCCTCTCGCTGCTCGCGCCCGGCGGCGGCGGCGCGGACGGACAGCTCCCCGCGCTCATCACCAGCCCGCAGGCGGGGCAGGGCCTGACTGGCAACGTCACCGTGATCGGTCGTGCCGATTCCGCCGACTTCGAGCGGTACACGCTGGAGTGGGGTCGAGGCGCGCAACCGGCGTCGTGGGTGCGGATCAGCACCTCGACGGGCCGCGTGACCGGCGGGACGCTGGGCACATGGAACGTGAGCGCGCTGCCGAACGGCGCCTACACGCTGCGCCTGCGGCTCGAGGACAAGAACCTCGGCACCCGCGTGTACGCGCTGCCGGTGACCGTCGGCGGCGGACAGTCCGGTGACAGCGCACCCACGCTCATCATCACGGCGCCCGTGGACGGCGCGCTGCTCTCGGGCAACGTCACGATCAGCGGTGTCGCCACCTCCGGGAAGTTCTCGGAAGTGCGCGCGGAGGTCGGCGCGGGGCTGAGCCCGAGCACGTGGATCCCCATCGATCGCAAGACCACGCCCGTCCTGAACTCCACGATCGCCTCGTGGAACACCGCGGGCGTTGAGGACGGCGCGTACACGCTGCGGATCGTGCTCTCCGACGCGGTCTTCGGTGATGCGGTGTCCGAGATGACGGTGGTGGTCCGCAATAAGGGCGCGGCGGCGGGGACGGCACCGCCGCAACCCACGCCGACACCGACGCCCACGCCCCGGCCATAACACCTCGGCCGAATTGCTCGCAGGACACGCCGCCCCCCCGGGCGGCGTGTTTGTGTTCGCTAGCCTCGCGCGCGCAGCCACTCCAACGCGGCAACGATGTCCGCGCGCGACGAAGCGACACGCACGACCTCGAGGAACGCGGTCAGCGATCCGGCGCGCTGGCGGATCTCGCGCAGTTGTGCGCCGAGTGGATCGACGGCGTCCGGCCGCGCGGCGTAGGAGCCGTACCACGCGAAGTAGGCCTGGTTGAGCCGGCGGATGCGGTAACCCGCTTCGTTCAACTGCACGCGGGCGGCCTCCATCCGCGCTTCGGCGTCCTCGATCTTGCCGGCGGCGAGCAAGGCGTCCACCTCGTGGCGCAGGTCGCGCAGCACCGCGTTCGCGTCCACCCGCGCGCGAGGGGTGGCGGACGGCGTTGGAGTTCGCGTGGGGGCGGGACGCGTGGGGTCGCCCCAGCGCGCGAGGATCTCCGTGCCGAGCTCGTCGCCCACGATGTCCGCGACCGTCTCGTTGATCGCGGTCGCGTCGCGCGAGGAGAAGTAGGCCAGACCGAGCGGATAGAACTCCAGGTAGTGATGGGTCCACTCGTGTGCGGCGGTCGCGAGCGTGTCGGCGTAGGTGCTGCCGTTCGCGACGATCGCCGGATAGGTCGCCACGCCGCCCGACCCGACGACGAGCGCGGACTGCTCGGAATTCCTCGACTCCGTGTCGCGCTCAATGCGCGCCGCGTCCGTCGCCGTGAGATCGGGGCGCAGCAGCTCCGTGCTCGTGCGCTCGATCACCGAGCGCGGAGAGATGACAAGGACCCGCGGAGGCTGCGTCAGCTCCAGGTTCACCGGCGGGAACACGGTGCCGGGCAGTGCCACCCGTCCGGCAAGCCCGTGAGCGCGGGCTACGGCGTCGATGCGGCCGTTCAGTGCGGCCTCGACCGCGCCCTCGAGATGGAGACGGTCGGCGCTGTCGAGCGGAGCGGCGAAGTATCGCGCGATCGCATCGTCGGGGCTGGGGTCGTCGCGCCAGCGTGCGCCCAGCAGGTGCAGCCACTTCCCGGCGACCGTGTCCCGCTCCCACCGCACGACGTCGAAGCGGTCACCGAGCAGCCGGTCCCCGAGGAGGCTCGCCCCGAGCACCAGCAGCACCGTTGAGAGCGCGACCGCCAGTACAAACGCGATGCCTCGCGTGCGCGATGCCTCGACGGGTGCGGGGTTGGCCGGGTCGGTCATCACGCGTCCTGTGCCCGGTGGTGGCGGCGGTGTGGGTCTTCCCAGTGTGCGCGATATGATCCCGGGAAGGCGAGCAGCCGGAAGAGGGGCATCATGTTGGCTGGTCTGCCCCCTGCACTCGCGTCGTCCCCACGCGCCCACGCAGCGATCACGCGCCGCGAGCGTCTGATCGCCGCAGGCCTCGATGCTCTCGTGGTGCTGCCGTCGCTGGTGACCTGCGTGGCGCTTGCCGTCGGCTGGCTGCTGGCGCGCACCGCGTGGGGCCGAGATGACGCCACAAGCTTCGACACGAGCCTCGCGCTCGGCATCCTTGCCGCGGCACCGGCCGCGTGGCTCGCACACCTCGGGTATGCCCTCGTCACGACGGGCGCGACGCCGGGCCAGCGAGCGCGCGGCCTGCGCGTCGAGGCCGCATCGAGCCGCGCACAGGCTCGGCCGCGGGCGTTCCGCGCGCTGCGGCTCGCGGTCCATCCGTTCGCAGCGGCGGGCTGGGCCGTGCTCGCGCTCACGCTGCTGCTGGCCGGAGCATGGGAGATCGCGACGGTGCCGGCGACGATCGCCACGGCCGTGCTGCTCGGCGGCATCGGATCGCTTGCGGTCATCCTCGTCGCCCCGGAGGCGCGCACGCCTCACGACCGCGTGGCCGGGACGCGCGTGGTGCGATCGTGAGGCCAATCGAGCCCGGCGAGGCCTTCTCCACGCCGCCCGCCCCCGTCTATACCGACGACGACTTCTACGAGGTTCGCCCTCCTCCGCCGCGCCTCACGCGACCTCGACCGGCGCGCGTCGGCCGCGGACGGCTCGTGACCACCGCGCTCGCGGTCGTCTGCGGGCTGTGGGTGCTCGCGCTCGCGGCGTCGCAGGCGACCAGCGCCGCGGTTGCGCTGCCGTTCCTGGAGCGCACCGTCAGCGCGCTGGGCGACGTACCCGCGCTGCTGCAGCTACACGAGCAGGCGATCCGCACCGCTGCGAACCAGCCGGGCACCGGCCCGGTGCCCGTCCCCGGCTTCCCGGTGCAGGGCGTGGCGCTCCCTCGTGCCCTGGCGCAGACCGGCACTCGCGATGACTGGCGCGCGATGCTCCTCGCGGCGAGCGCCGAGACCGCCTACGAGCGCGGCCCCGCCGTCTTCGCCCCCGCCAACACGCCGGCGGACAGCCGCGCGTTCTCCACTTCGCAGTGGATCCGCATCGTCATGGCGGTCGAGTCGAGCGACGCGCACGCAACCGTCTCGCTGGTCGCATGGGCCCTCGGCCTCGCGACACTCGCGATGGCGGTGCTGGTGCTCGTCGTGGTCGATGGCATCCGGCGGTACGTGGCGATCGGGCTGGGGCTGATCGGCGGCGCGTTGCTCGCAGCGGTGATCGGCCTCGGCGGGCTGCTGGTCGCGATGCTGTTCGGGCTGGGCAGCGGCAGCGATTTCGTCGCGGAGGTCGGCGTCCTCATCCGCACCATCGCGTGGGCGCCCGTGCAGGACGCGGCACGCCTAGGGATCGCAGGCATCGCGATCGCGGTGCCTGCGGCGGCGCTCGCCGCGTGGCGGGCCCGCCACGACGACCTCGACGACGGCTACGACGAGTACGAGGACGCGCGCTAGCGGCGCGTCCTCATTCCTCCTCGTCGGCCGCGGCCTCCTCGAGCGCGAGCAGTGCGAGCGGATCGCAACCGAGAGCCCGGAGCTGCCGCGCGAACATGTCGCGCTCCCGTGCCGCCGCATGGCGATCATCCGCCGTGAACACGCCGCTGCGATCCTCCGCAACGCCGTGGTACCGACGCCACGCGCCGTACAGCTCGGCGCACTCCTCGGTGTGCTCGTGTGCGGTGTCCGGCACCGTGCGCCTACAGCGCCGCGAGCAGCCCGCGCGCGATCACGCGCAACTCGAGGATCGGCTTCGCGCCCTCGAAGATCGGGAGCACCAGCGCGTCCACGACGTACCGGGAGATCGGATCCTCCTCGCTGTAGCCCCAGCCGCCGTGCAGCAGCTGCGCCTCGCGGGACACCTCGCCCGCGATGTCGCACGCGAGGAGCTTCGACATCGACGGCTCGACGGCGCGGGTGGTGAACGTGCGCGCGGACGCGTAGGTGATCTGGCGCGCGGCGGCGACGTGCGTCGCCATCACGCCGATCTTGTACTGCGTGAGCTGGTACTCGGAGAGCGGTTGCCCGAACTGCTGGCGCTGGGTGACGTAGGCGCACGCCTTCTCCAGCGCGGCCTGCGCGAGGCCGACCCCCCGCCCGCCTGTCTGCAGGCGTCCCGCCGCGAAGCCACCCATCTGCAGGTAGAAACCGCGGTCGATGCCCTCGTCCCCACCGACGAGGTGGGTGTGCGGCACGAAGATGTTGTCGATCGCGATCGTGAACGAGTGCATGCCGCGGTAGCCCGGCGTTGGGTTCGCGGTGCCCTCCATCACGCCGCCCTCGGGCTGCTCGAAGCGCCAGTGGTGGCCGGTGTACGCCGGCTTCTCGATCATGAACAGCGACAGGCCGCGCCCGCCCAGGCTCGCGTCCGGGTTGGTGCGTGCGAGCAGCGCGAGCAGATTCGCCCGCCCGCTGAACGTGCTCCACGCCTTCGCGCCCGAGATGCGCCAGCCGCGCACGCCGTTGACCTCTGCCGGTTCGGCGCGCGTCTTGATCGAGGCGACGTCCGAGCCGAAGTCCGGCTCCGTCACCGCGATCGCCACCAGCGCCTCGCCGGTCGCGATCTTCGGCAGCCACTCGCGTCGCTGCTCCTCGGTGCCGCCCGCGACCAGCGCCTTCGCGAGGATCTCAGGCCGCGTGGCGAGCGAGCCGGCGGCGGCGAGCGATGCCGCGGACAGCTCCTCCGTGATGATCACCATCGGCAGGTCGCCCATGCCGGTCCCGCCGTACTCCTCCGGGATCGAGGAACCGAAGAAGCCCTGCTCACAGAACCGCGCGAGCATCTGCTCCGGCACAGTCAGGTCCTGCCGGTGGATCTCCTGCGCGTACGGGGCAACCTCGTTCTTGGCGAACTCGCGCGCCATGTCGCGCGTGAGGGTCGCCACCTCATCCTCGAGGGCGATGTGGTTCGCGCCGCCCGTGGTGATGACGTCCCGGCCGATCGCGCGCAGGAACGCACCGTCGAGGCCAACGCGTACCGCCTCGCGCGTGTCGGCGGCGTGCAGCGGCGCGATGTCCGCCTCGGTCAGCCCGAAGTCGGCCCACGCGGCCTCCACCTGCGAGCGCAGCGCGTGTGTGACCTCCGCGGCGTACGCGAATGCCATGCGCTCGTGCAGCGCGTCCGGGGTGCCTCCGGCGGCGACCCGCTCCACGTAGCCCACGAGATCCTCGGCGGCGCGCACCTGCGTCGCGAGGTACGCGATGCGCTCCCCGTGCACCTGGTGGTCGTCCAACAGCTCGCCGCTCCGGGTGACCTCGGCGGCGCTCCGCAGCGCGGCATCCATCACGGCCCGCGCCCGGTCGACGAGCGTGCGGGCGGCCTGCGAGGGCTGGGAGGCGGGGTCAGTGGTCATGTGGCGCTCCTCGTGCGTTCCGCGCCAGTGTAGGAGCGCGAGCCCCCTAGCCGCTGCCCCGGGCAGAGCGGCGGGCCTCGCGCGGTACACTCGGAACAGACGAGAACACGGGGTGCACGAACGCGCCTCGACGGCACGGATGGGGGACGGCGTGGGACTCAAGGAGCTCGAGGCACTCAAGGCGATCATCGAGACGGAGATCGCGAAGGGCCGCGACAACCACGTGCAGGGCACCTGGCACATCCACTACGAGAAGCGCGGTGAGCAGAACGTCTTCTCGTTCAACAAGTGCGAGTCTGAGGTCTACTGCGAGGAGCGCCCCACGGTCTTCGCCGTGGACGGTGCGTTGGTGGACGCGGGCGGGCCGCTCTTCTAGCCGATCCCGCGCCCGCTGATACCCGTGACGGCCCGCTCGCGGTAGGCTCCCGAAGTCCTGCCGCGAGAGGAGACCCCATGCCGTCGCTTTCCATCCACCACTACAACGTCGCCGTCCACGACCTGGACCAGGCTGTCGAGGACTACCGGTCGCGCTTCGGCATGGAGCCGATGGGCGGTCGTCAGCACAACCCCATCGGTAACTTCGACTTCCAGTCGATGGGTTACGGGGACACGCTCATCACCCGCCTCATCACGCCAGCCTCGGACGAGGCTCCGCTGGCGCGACTGATGAAGGAGCGTGCCAACGGCTTCAACGAGCACGGCGAGGGCATGTACCTCATCGCCTACGAGTGCGACGACGTCGACGCGTTCGTCGCGCAGGTCGAGGCGAACGGCGGCAAGGTGAACCGGATGCCGGGCATGAAGAACGCCTGGATCCACCCGACCGCGTCCCACTTCGTGCTGATGGAGGTCGTGGAGCGCGGCTCTTCGCACGCGTAGCGCGTCACGCCGCGTCGCTCGCAGGGCGGCCTGGCGATCCCCGGCGATTGCGTCGCGCGCGCAAGCCCCTAGAGCGAGGCGCGCGCAGCGCTCTCCTGCTCCCCTGCGTGGTACGAGGATCGCACCAGCGGCCCGGACTCCACGTGCGCGAAGCCGAGGTCCATGCCGTACTGCTTCAGGTGCGCGAACTCGTCCGGGTGCAGGAAGCGCGCGACGGGCAGGTGCTTCGGCGTGGGCCGCAGGTACTGGCCGATCGTGACAAGGTCGACCTGGTGGGCGCGGAGGTCGCGCAGCACCTGCTCCAGCTCCTCGATCGTCTCGCCGAGGCCGACCATGATGCCGGTCTTTGTCGGCATCTCCGGCGCGAACTCCTTCACGCGGCTCAAGAGCTGCAGCGTGCGCTGGTAGTCGCCCTTGAAGCGCGCCTTCGGGTAGAGCCGCGGCACCGTCTCCGTGTTGTGGTTGAGCACGGCCGGACCGGCCCCGAGCACCGTGCGGAGCGGCTCCGGGTCGCCGCCGAAGTCGGGGATCAGCACCTCGACGCGGCAGTTGGGGCGCAGGTGGTGAATGGCGCGGATGCACTGGGCGAAGATGCCCGCGCCGCCGTCCGGCACGTCATCCCGGTTCACCGAGGTGATGACGGCGTAGTCGAGGCCGAGCGTGTCCACCGTCTGCGCGAGCCGCATCGGCTCCAGCAGGTCGAGTGCGCCCGGCTTGCCGGAGGTCACGGCGCAGTACCCGCAGGCCCGCGTGCACGTGTCGCCGAGGATCATGAACGTGGCCGTGCCGGAGTTGAAGCACTCACCGATGTTCGGGCAGTGTGCCTCTTCGCAGACGGTGTGCAGGCGCTCCTCGCGGAGCAGGTTCTTGATGTGGCCGTACCGCTCGCCGCCGGGGAACGGCGCCTTGAACCACGGGGGCTTCGGGTCGTGGCGAGGGGCCGACTGGATGGTAGTCACGCGGACACCTTCTCCCTAACGCCGAGCGCGCCGGCCGCCGCCTCGCAGGCGACGGTGACGAACGTCGAGTCGAACCGTCGCGCGAACGCGTGCAGCATCGCCTTCCGAGCCTCAGCCACTCGGACCGTACGACCGAGCGCCCGCGACATCGAGGTCACACCGGCATCCTCGAGGCCGCATGGCACGATCGCGTCGAACCAGCCCAGGTCGGGGCACACGTTCAGCGCGACCCCGTGCATCGATACGCCGCCCCGCACGCTGATGCCGAGCGCGGCGATCTTCTCGTTGCCGATCCAGACGCCCCGCCGGCCCTCGGTCAGCTCGCCGGCGATGCCGAAGGCGGCGAGCGTGTCGAGCAGCGCCCCTTCGAGGGCCTCGATGTACTCGGCGGCGCCGAGGCCTCGGCGGCGGAGGTCCAGGATGGGATAGGCGACCAGCTGTCCCGGCCCATGCCACGTGATGTCGCCACCACGATCGGTGTCCACCAGCGGCGCGGGCAGCGCCTCCTGCGGTAGCCGCAGCGTCGCGCGGCCGCCTCGGGCACCCATGGTGTAGACGGAGGCATGCTCGATGAGCGCCAGCGCCTCCACCGGCCGGCCGGAAGGCGCCTCGCGGGCGGCACGAACCTCTGCGGCGGTGGCGATCTGCCAGGCGCGCGCGGCCTCGTAGTCGACCTCGGCCGCGGCCAGGATGCGGATGTGCGCGGGGTGGCTCATGACTCCAGTCTACCCCCACCCAAGTCTGGAACCGGAGTTCCCGTACTTAACACACTAAGTAGTTCACTAGTCTGACCAAAACGTTGATAGTGGGATACGCTGGTGACGCAGCGCCACGGGTGCGCCTGCTGGATGGAGTGAGCCGCACGTGATCGGCGATGTAGCAGCAGAGACCGACTCTCCCGAGATCCCCGACTGGGTCGACACCCAGGAGTGGGTCGATTCCCTTCGTGACGTGGTCCGCACTCGCGGCAGCGCCCGTGCGAGCCGTCTGCTGCAAGCGCTCCAGATCGAGGCCCAGCGCACGGGCGTGCCCCTCCCGGTCACCTCGCGCACGCCTTATGTAAACACGATCCCGTTCGAGCACCAACCGCCCTTCCCGGGCGACAACGCCCTCGAGCGCCGCATCAAGAGCATCGTCCGCTGGAACGCGATGGCGATGGTGACCGAGGCGAACGGCAAGTCGTCGGGCATCGGCGGCCACATCTCCACGTTCGCCTCCGCGGCGACGCTGTACGAGATCGGCTTCAACCACTTCTTCCGCGGCTACGACCACCCGTCCGGCCCGGACCTCGTCTACTTCCAGGGGCACGCCTCTCCCGGGATGTACGCGCGCGCCTACATGGAAGGCCGCCTGACCCCGCGCGAGTTGCACAACTTCCGCCGCGAGTTCGCCGCGGGCGGTGGACTGTCGTCCTACCCGCACCCGCGTCTTATGCCGAACTTCTGGCAGTTCCCGACCGTGTCCATGGGCCTGGGCCCGCTGACCGCCATCTACCAGGCGCGCTTCATGAAGTACATGGAGCACCGCGGCCTGAAGCCCGCCAACGACCAGAAGGTGTGGGCGTTCCTCGGCGACGGTGAGACGGACGAGCCGGAGTCGCTCGGCTCGATCTCGCTTGCCGCGCGCGAGGGCCTCGACAACCTCGTGTTCGTCGTGAACTGCAACCTGCAGCGTCTGGACGGCCCGGTGCGCGGGAACGGCCAGATCATCCAGGAGCTAGAGGCCGTCTTCCGCGGCGTCGGCTGGAACGTGATCAAGGTGCTGTGGGGCTCCGACTGGGACGCCCTGCTGGCGCAGGACAAAGACGGCCTCCTGGCGCGACGCATGGGCGAGGTGGTCGACGGCGAGTACCAGAAGTACACCGTCGCCGGCGGCGCCTACATCCGCGAGCACTTCTGGGGCGTCGATGAGCGCCTGAAGCGCATGGTCGCCGACAAGACGGACGACCAG
>CANKAU010000014.1 GCA_947479915.1 Chloroflexota bacterium | reverse complement strand
GCGGCCCTGCGCCTGCGCGAGGCCCCGAATGACCGGGCTCAGGTCGACGTGCCGGTTCGAGATGTTCACGGCGAGGATGCCGTCCGGCTTCAGGTGCTTCGCGTAGAGGTCGAACGCCTCGCGGGTGAGCAGGTGCACCGGCACGGAGTCGCTGCTGAACGCGTCCAGCACGAGGACGTCGAACTGCTGCGACCCGCCCTGCGCGAGCTGCCGGTCGAGGACCAGCCGGCCGTCGCCGAGGTACGTGTCCACCTTCGCACCGCGTGCCCGCGCGTCTTTCAGGTACGTGAACTGCTGCTCGGCGAAGTCGATCACCGTGTCGTTGATCTCGTAGAGCGAGAACGTGTCGCCTCGATCGGCGTAGCTGACGATCATGCCCGCGCCGAGCCCGAGGACGCCGACGTGCAGCGGCTGCTTGCCGCGCAGCGGGTGCTGGCTCAGTGCGAGGCCCACGCCGCTCAGGTCGCTGTAGTAGCCCGTGTGTGCGGCGCGCTTCTCCGGCGCCAGGAACTGGAAGCCGTGCAGGATGCGGCCGTGCACCATCACCTGCTGCGCGTTCAGCGGGTTCGACGTGTCGAACTCGAAGACGCGCACGGTGCCGTAGAAGTTGCGCGTCTGGCGGAGCGCCTCGCGGTGCTCGCCTCGCGAGTCCGCCAGGAGCACCCAGCTCAGTGCCGCGAGTCCAACGAGGACGACCGCGCCGCCGCCCACGAGCACCTGCTTCGAGCGGCCCGCGTCCGGCAGCGGGTGCCGCACGAGGTCGAGGCCCCGAGCGATCGCGACGAGCGCGCCCGTCGCGACGAGGCTGAGGTGGTACTCCCAGTAGCCGGTGAAGAGCGCGGGGGCGGCGATCGCGACCAGCAGCCCACCGATCGCGCCGCCCACCGACACCATCAGGTAGAACGCCGTGAGGTGCCTCGAGGCCGGTCGGAGGCGCACCAGCTCGCCGTGGAGCGCGAAGCACGCGATGAACAGTGAGCCGGCGTACAGCAGGATCTGCCAGAGCAGTGCCGTGGTGATCGCGCCGAGGAGGTACGCGCCGACGCCGAGGCCGGCGGCGAGCAGCGGGACGTCGCGCAGCGGGCGGTACGTGCGGTCGTCGCCGAAGCAGAGGATGAAGGTCAGCAGGTACAGCGCCAGCGGCATCACCCAGAGCAGGGGGATCGACGCGACGTCCTGGGTCAGCTGGTTCGTCGTCGCCAGCAGCACGACCGAGGCGCACGCGGGCAGGGCGAGCCAGAGCGCGACGTTCGCCGGGGTGACCTCGGCGGTGCCGCCCTCCTCGGGCGCGTCCTCGGCGACCTCGTCGGGGCGGGCGCGCCGCGCGACGCGCCACGCGAGGTACGAGCAGGCGGCCGCGAACACGACATAACTCGCGAACCACATCCATGCCTGCAACTGCAGCCCGAGGAAGCGCTCAAAGACGATCGGGTAGGTCAGCAGCGCGAGCAGCGAGCCGATGTTCGAGAGCGAATAGAGGCGGTAGGGCGAGACGCCCGGGTGATCGTGGGTGAACCAGCGCTGGACCAGCGGCGCGGTCGCGGAGAGCAGCGTGTAGGGCGCGCCCACCGTCACCGCGAGCACCAGCAGGACGCGCAGGGTCGGGTCACCGCCGGCCTCGGGTTTCCACATCGCGTTGGGGATGATCGGGCCGGCGAGCGCCGCCGCGACCAGCAGCGCGATGTGCAGGTACCCCTGCCGTCGCAGCGACAGGCGGTTCGAGACGAAATGCGCGTAGGCGTAGCCGCCGAGGAGCGCGACCTGGAAGAACAGCATCGTGGTGGTCCAGACGGCCGAGCCGCCGCCGAACCACGGCAGGATCGCCTTGCCAATGAGCGGCTGGACCTGGAAGAGCAGGAACGCGCTCAGGAAGGTGGTCCCGGCGTAGACGGCGATGCGCTCGCCGCCGCCCGCCGGCGTCGCGGCGTTCGGCTCAGTGCCCGTGATGCTGTCTGCCACGCTGTCTCCTGTCCCCGGCCCCTCGGCCGACACCATAGAGGAAGCGCGCCCCGCCCTGCGAGGCCGCCCGCCAGCCGGGGTTGAGGCGGTGCGGAAAATCCTCGATGATCAGGCGGTCGGCACAAACGGAAGTTCACCAGCCACCGTTAGAGTGCATGAATCGCACATGCGACGACGCGGGAGATCCGGCCCATGGCCATGACAACCGACCGGCAGCGTATCCAGCACCTCCTCCGGCGAGCCGGCTTCGGCTACTCGCCCGAGGAGCTCCGCGAGTACCTTGCGCTGGGCGTCGAGGGCACCGTCGACCGCCTGCTGAACCCGGAGCGTGTCGACGACTCCGCTTCTGAGAACGCCGCGCTCGCGCTCCGCGAGAAGGCGCTCCAGGACCGGCAGGTGCTCCTCGCGACGTGGCACACGCGCCTGGTCCTGACGAAGCGGCCGCTGCTGGAGAAGATGACCCTCTTCTGGCACGACCATTTCGCCAACAGCATCCGGAAGGTCAACGCCCCCGCGTTCATGCTGCAGCAGAACGAGACGCTGCGGGCTGGCGCGCTGGGCAAGTTCCGCGACCTGCTGCAGGCGATCACCCGCGACCCCGCGATGATGGTGTTCCTCGACAACCGCGACAACGTGGCGAAGGCGCCGAACGAGAACTACGCACGCGAGCTGTTCGAGCTGTTCACGCTCGGGCAGGGCGTCCTCTACACCGAGAAGGACATCAAGGAGTCCGCGCGTGCCCTCACGGGCTGGCGCGTGACGGCGGAGAAGCCGACGCCCGACGCGACCTTCAACGTCCCGACCGGGGTCGTGTTCACGCCGCGCAACTTCGACAACGGCACCAAGACGATCTTCGGGCAGTCCGGTCGATTCGGCGACGAGGACGTGGTGCGGATGGTCACGGCCCGCAAGGAGTGCGCGGAGCTCATCGGTCGGAAGATGTGGCAGTTCTTCGCGGTGAAGAACCCCAGCGCGGACATGCTCCGACGCACCACGGATGCCTACTTCGCGAACGACACGTCGATTCGCGAGATGCTGCGCGTGATCCTGCTCTCCCCGGAGATGTACTCCGAGGAAGCCTACCGCTGGCGCATCTCCAGTCCCGTCGAGCACGTCATCCAGACCGTGCGCACCTTCGGCCTGACAGACCGCATCCAGCGCGTCGGGCGCGACACGCAGGTGCAGGGCCAGGCGCTCTTCGACCCGCCGAGCGTCGCCGGCTGGGACTGGGGCGAGGCGTGGATCAATTCGAACACCGCGCTGTACCGCGCCAACTTCGTCAACGACGTGACCCGTCGAGGCAAGCCGGGCACGACCGCGACGGTGGACGTGGCTGCGCTGCTGCAGGCGAACAACGCGACGCGGACGGCGGAGCAGGCCGTCGACTTCGCCCTCGACCTCGTCGTCGGTGGTGACGTGGATGCGGCGACGCGCTCGACGCTGATCGAGCACATCGGCGGCTCGCACTACGACTTCGCGCAGGCCGCCCGGTCCGGGCAGTTGCAGGGGTTGCTCTACCTCGTCCTCAGCATGCCGCTGGCGCAGCTGGTCTAGCGCGGAGGATCCGGTCATGGCGTTCGAAGACGACTCCTTCCTCACCCGTCCTGTGGACCGCCGCACGTTCATCAAGCGCGGCGTCGCCTTTGTCGGCGCGACCGCCTTCACGCCGCCGGCCTACCTGCGCGCCGTGTTCGACGAGGACTCCCGGCCGCTGTCCGCCCCGTCCGTCGCGAACTTTGCGGCATCGAAGAAGCACGTGATGGTGGTACTGCAGCTCGCGGGCGGCAACGACGGCCTGAACACGGTCATCCCTGTCGGCGACCGCGCGTACTTCGACGCCCGTCCCGCGATCGCGCAGAACCCCGAGGCCTCGCTGCCGCTGGGGCAGGGGCTCGCGCTGAACCCCGTGATGACGGGGATGAAGGCGCTCTACGACCGCGGCCAGCTGGGCGTGGTGCTGGGCGTCGGCTACCCGAACCCCAATCGCTCGCACTTCCGCTCCATGGACATCTGGCACTCCGCGTCCATGGACGAGCAGGCGGACACCGGCTGGGTCGGTCGCCTCCTCGACGCGACGAAGAACGAACAGTCCTCGCTCTGGCGCGCGGCGAACATCGGCCAGTCACTCCCGCTGTCGCTGGAGAGCAACGAGTCGTTCGTGCCCTCGGTCGGCTCGGTGCCGGAGTACGTGCTGCAGACGGACGGCGGCCCTCAGGAGGGCGCCCGGCGCACGCAGAACTTCGTGCAGCTCCACCGCGCGCAGGCGGACAACCTGGCGACGCAGGCCGCTTACGGCGGGCAGCTCGCCTTCCTCTCGCGCACGGGCCTCGAGGCGTACCAGTCGACGGTCGACCTGCACGCCGCAGTCGGCGCGTACACGACGAGCGTGACGTACCCGACCACGCCACTGGCGAACGCCTTCAAGACCGCGGCCCAGCTCATCACTTCGAACCTGTCGACGGGCATCGTCTACATCACGACGGGCGGCTTCGACACGCACTCCGGGCAGACGAACGTGCAGAACGGGCTCCTCGCGAACGTCTCGAACGCGCTGCTGGCGTTCTACGAAGACCTGCAGGCGCAGGGCGTGGCCGACCAGGTAACGACGCTGGCGTGGAGCGAGTTCGGGCGGCGCGTGAAGGAGAACGCCTCACGCGGCACGGATCACGGCACGGCCGGTCCGATGTTCGTGGTGGGCGGGGGCGTTCGTTCAGGCCTCCACGGCGAGCAGCCGTCGATGACGAACCTCGACAACGGGGACCTGAAGTTCACGACCGACTTTCGGTCGGTGTACGCCTCTGTGATCGCGCAGCGCTTCGGCATCGACCCGAAGGACGTCCTCGGCGCGTCCTACCCGACGCTACCGTTGTACGAGTAGGGCCGACGGGCGAAGCGCCCGGGCACGGGCTGGCTCCCGAGCGGAGTCGAGAGACTTCGGCGGGCGGCCCACCCCTGCCCCTCCCGGCGCGGGAGGGGTTGGAATTCGAAGGGGCTTCGCCCCTTCGAGCATCCGCCTGAACGCGCTGGAGCCGTTCCCGCGGAGGGAACCGGCAAGGGGATGGGCTCGCCATAGTCTCCCCGACGCTGCCGGCTCCGAACGCTCCGGCGACAGCCCGCTAGATCACCGCGTCCGTGCGCAGTTGCTCGATCTGGGCGGCGGTGTAGCCGAGCTCCCCGAGGACCTCGTCGTTGTGGACGCCGAGGTCGGGCGCGGCGGTGCGCACGCTCGCCGGGGTGCGCGAAAGCGTGACGGGGTGGCGCTGGATGTGCAGTTCGCCGAGGGCGGGGTGGGTGACCGTGGCCGTCAGACCGAGGTGCTGCACCTGTTCGTCCTCGAATACCTGCCGCACGTCGTAGATCGGGCCGCAGGGGATGCCGGCCTGGTTCAGCACCTCGACCCACTCGGCGCTGCTGCGGGTGCGCACGGGCGCAGAGAGCAGCGGGTTGAGCGCCGCGCGGTTGTCCGAACGATCGACGGGCGTTGCGAAGCGCGGATCCTCGATGATCTCCGGGATGCCGAGCGTCTCGCAGAGCTTCCGCCACATCACCTGCCCGGTGGTCGCGATGTTGATGTAGCCATCGGACGTCTCGTACACGCCGGTCGGGATCGTCGTCGGGTGCTCGTTGCCCGCCTGCAGCGGCACCTCGCCGTCGATCAGCCAGCGCGTCGTCTGGAAGTCGAGCATCGCGACCTGCGCTTCGAGCAGCGACGTGGTGACCCACTGACCTCGACCGGAGCGCTCGCGCTCCAGCAGCGCAACGAGGATGCCCTGCGCAAGAAAGAGCCCCGCCGACAGGTCGGCGACCGGGATGCCGGCGCGCACCGGCCCCTGCCCCGGGAGCCCGGTGATCGACATCATCCCGCCGAGGCCCTGCGCGATCTGGTCGAAGCCGGGGCGGTCGGCGTACGGGCCGTTCTGGCCGAAGCCGGAGATGCTGCCGTACACGATCCTCGGGTTGATGGCGGACAGCGCTTCGTAGTCGATGCCGAGGCGGTGCTTCACACCCGGCCGGTAGTTCTCCACGACCACGTCCGCCGTCGCGACGAGCTGCTTGAGGATCGCGACGCCCGCAGGCTTTCGCAGGTCGATCGTAATGTTCCGCGTGTTGCGGCGCAGGTTCTGCGTGTCCGAGTTCCTTCGAGGGAAGTCGTCGTAGTCCTCCTCGCGCGAGGCGACCTGGATCACGCGCGCGCCCCAGTCCCCCAGCTGGCGGACGGCGGTCGGGCCGGAGCGCGCCCGCGTGAGGTCGATGAGCGTGATGTGCGACAGCGGGCCGATCGAGGTGTCGGACGTCATCGCGTGGGCTCCTCGGCCGGCAGGATCTGCGAGGCCCCTAGCGACGCCGGGTTCCGCATCCCCCAGCGCCCCGCCTCAACCGTGGCGACGAAGTCATCGACGGCGGCGTTGAAGGCGGCGGGCTCCTCGATGTTGATGGTGTGCCCGGTGCGCGGCACGACGACGAGGCCCGAGGAGTGGATGCGCCGCTTCATGAACAGCGCTGGCTCCAGGCACGGCTCGTCCTCGTCGCCGACGACTATCAGCGTGGGCACGGTCATGGTCTTCATGCCGTCCTCTAGCTCGAAGATCGTGGGGCGCGTGAGCTGCACGCCCTGCAGCGTGAGCGCGTGGCCCACGGCGTCCTGTGCCGCGAACTGGTCGCGGAATTCCTCCCAACCCAGGGGATCCTTGTCGATGAACTGCACGCGGGTCGGGCCGCGCGTGTAGATCTCCGACATCACGCGCATGCCGTCGCGCTTGAAGCGCTCCGCCGTCGCCTCGATGTCCTTCACGTAGGCTTCGCGATCCTCGGAGCCGCTGCCGTAGCCGGCGCCGGCGACCACCAGAGAGAGCACGCGCTCCGGGTGCCGGATGCCGAAGTGCAGCGTGGCGTAGCCGCCCATCGACAGGCCCACGATGTGCGCCTTCTCGATGCCGAGACCGTCCATCACGCCGAGCAGGTCGTCCACTGCGTGGTCCTGCGAGTACGACGCGAGGTCCTGGGGCACCTCGGACGGCGGGTAGCCGCGTGCGTTGTAGGCGATGCAGCGGTAGCGGCGTGCGAAGTGCCGCATCTGCAGGTGCCAGGAGACGCTGTCGCCCGCGAACTCGTGCACGAAGATCATCGGCGTGCCGGTGCCGCGCTCCTCGTAGTAGAGACTGACCCCGTTGGCGTTGACGTGCGGCATCTGGGCTTCCTTCCCGTCCGTGGGGGTGGAGGCGTTACGCCTCCACATTCTTCTTCAGAATCCCTCCCGCGCAGGGAGGGGCAGGGGTGAGCCGCCGTTCGTGGCACCTCGTGGCCCGCATCCTCGGACGTTTACGCGCCGCCTGTCCACTGCGCCCCCGTTCGCGCGGCGTGTAGACTCCCGGCATGACGAGCCCCCTCATGCACCGCGTGGCGATCGCCGGCATCGGTGAGACCGATTACTCGCGTAACTCCGGCCGCAGCGAGACGCGCCTGGCCCTCGACGCCATCCAGCACGCCCTCGACGACGCGGGGATCGACCGCACCGAGGTCGACGGCCTGATGCGCTGGTCCGTGGACACCACGAGCGAGGAAGAGGTCGCGGCGAACCTCGGCGTGAAAGACCTCGCGTGGTTTGGCGAGGTGAACCAGGCCGGGAACGTGGGCGCGGCGCTGGTCACGCACGCCGCCGCGGCGATCACGGCCGGCCTCGCGAATGTCGTGGTCATCTACCGCGGCGTGAACGGCCGCTCCGGGCGCCGCTACGGCCGCGGCGAGGTGACGGGCCGTCGAGGACAGGGCGGGGCCGCGTACACCGAGCCGTTCGGCATCCTCACCCCGCAGCACGGCCTCGCGATGCTCGCGCGGCGACGCATGCACGAGTTCGGCACGACGAGCCGCCAGTTCGGCTGGGTCGCGGTCAGCGAGCGCGAGCACGCGAACCGCAATCCTCGCGCTACCTACTACGACCGGCCGCTGACGATCGAGGATCATCAGGACTCGCGGCTCATCGTCGACCCGTTCCGGCTGTTCGACTGCTGTCTGGAGACGGACGGCGGCGGCGCGATCGTCCTCACGAGCACGGAGCGCGCACGCGACCTGAAGCAGCCGCCTGCGCTGATCCGCGCGGCCGCGCAGTCCGGCTACAGCGAGCGCCCCTACGTCGACACGGCGGCGACCTCGACGGCGCCGCGGCTGTGGGCGCAGGCCGAGCTGCGTCCCGACGAGATCGACGTGGTGCAGATCTACGACCACTTCGCGCCGTTCGTGATCTTCGCGCTGGAGGACTACGGCTTCGTGCGGCGTGGCGAGGGCGGGCCGTTCGTCGAGGCCGGCGGCATGCGCTGGGACGGCGGCACGCTGCCTGTGAACACCTCCGGCGGCCACCTGAGCGAGGCGTACCTGCAGGGCATGAACCAGCTCATCGAGTCCGTGCGGCAGGTCCGCGGCACGTCCACCTCGCAGGTGGCGGATGCGCACCTCTCGTTCTGCGACACGGGCATCGGCACGGGGGCCATCATCCTGGAGCGCGACCGATGACCTCGACGCCCGGTGGCCGCCCCGACTTCCCGCTCCCCGTCCCGAACGAGGACGGCGCGCCGTTCTGGGAGCACCTGCGCGCCGGGGAACTGTGCATCCAGCAGTGCACCTCCTGCGGGCGATTGCAGCACCCTCCGCGCGTGCTCTGCCCGGGCTGCGGCTCGCCGGATCGCGACTGGGCGCCCATGAGCGGGCGGGGGACGGTCTACTCGTTCGTCGTCACGCACCAGGCGATCCACCCGTCGTTCGAGGGACACCTGCCGTATGTCACGGCCCTCGTGGAACTCGAGGAAGGCCCACGCCTCGCGACGAACCTGCTGGACATCCCACCCGGCGAGGTCGAGATCGGCATGCCGGTCGAGGTGGAACTGGTGCCGGTGAGCGACGAGATCACGCTGCCGCTGTTCCGGCGCCCCTCCTCGCCTCGCGTCGAGTAGGCGCTGCCGACGGGGCTACACCGTGCGCGTCGCGCCCGAGGCACGGAGCGCGGCCACCTCGTCCCAGGTGAAGCCGGCCCCGAGGAGCACGGACTCGGTATGCTCACCGAGCTCAGGGCCGCCGCCTTGCACCCGCGTCGGCGTTGCGCTCATGCGCACGGCTGGCCCGGGCACGCGCATCCGTCCGAGGTTGGGCGTGTCGATCTCCTGCAGGTAGCCGTTCGCCCAGAATTGCGGATGCTCCGCGAGCCCCGCGTAGTCCAGCACCGGCGCGTGCGGCACGTCGGCCGCAGCGATGCGCTCCGTCCAGTGCGTCGACGCCTGTGTGCGGAACTGCGCGTCGAGGATGTCCACCAGCGCGAGCTTGTTGCGGTCGCGCTCGAAGGGGCCGACGAATCGGGCATCCTCGCGTAGATCGGGGCGCTCAAGGGCGTCACAGAGGCGCTCCCAGAACGCCTGCGTGTTGGCCGCGATCGCCACGTAGCGACCGTCCGCGCACTCGTAGTGTGTGTACGTCGCGGCGCGACGCTCCTCGAAGCCGCGCTGCTCCCCGGTGCGCAGGAAGCGCGTGATCGGCATCGCCTGCACCGCCGTCATCGCGCCGATCAGCGACACGTCGACATGCTGGCCGATGCCCTCGCGCTCCCGTACGACGAGGGCGCACGCGATGCCGTACGCGAGCAGCATGGCGCCGATCTGATCCGCGAACCCGCCGATGAGCGCATGTGGCACGTGGCCCGGCCCGCCGCCTTGCTCGACCATGACGCCCGACAGCGCCTGCCCCACATGGTCGAAGCCCGGACGCTGCGCCCACGGCCCCTCGCGACCCCACGAGGAGCCCGAGGCGACGATCAGGTCAGGCTTCAGCGCGCGCAGATCCTCGTATCCCAATCCCCAGTGCTCCATCGCGCCCGGCCGAAAGTTCTCCACGACCACGTCGAAGTGCGGCACCAGCCGGCGCACAGCATCGCGCGCCTCGGGCATCCGCAGGTCCAGGGTGATCGACTGCTTCCCGCGATCGTGGGCCTCGAAGTACGCGGAGAAGCCGTCGGGCTGGCGTCCGTTGGCACGTCCCGGTTCGCCGCCCGGCTCCTCCACCTTCACGACGCGCGCACCCATGTCGGAGAGCAGCACCGTGGCGTACGGGCCCTGCTGGTAGCGCGTGAAATCCAGGACGCGGATGCCGTCCAGCGCGCCGTGCGGTGTGGGGATCATGCGCTCTCCTCGGAGTCGGTCGTCATGCCTCGGTCGCCGGGGGCGAGCCTCGTCGAGAGTATGCATCGCGACGAAGTTCACACGCTGTTCCCGCGCGGCCCGTCGCTCACACTCGAGGCTGGGCGTTCGGCGAGACGGGCGACCGATCTCCTCGTCGCGCCCCTGAGCGCCCGCCGCCGTGGCAGAATGACGCCGCGCCCACACTGCGGGGTAGCGTTGCGGCATCGAGGGGGAACGATGGCACTACCGCTGGAGGGGTACCGCGTCCTCGACCTGTCCGTGTGGCAGCAGGGCTCTTACGCGTCCGCGATGCTGGCGGACATGGGCGCGGACGTCATCAAGATCGAGTCGTACGCGAATCCAGACCCGGGCCGCACCACCGTGGCCGGCGGCCCCTCCGAGCGCAACTCCTACTTCCACTCGCTGAACCGCGGCAAGCGTTCGATCCTCCTCGACCTCAAGTGCGAGGCGGGGCGCGAGGTGTTCTGGCGGCTGGTGGAGTCGGCGGATGTGTTCCACAACAACATGCGCGGCGGCGTGCTGGAGCGGCTGGGCATCGACTTCGCGCGCATCCAGCAGGTGAACCCGCGCTGCGTCATGTCCAGCGCGACGGGCTGGGGGCACCTCGGCCCGGACGCGACGACCGGCGCGATGGACACGTTGGCGCAGGCACGCGGCGGCTTCATGTCGAGCACCGGCGAGGGCCAGGAGGGGCCGCCGACCATGGCCGGCTTCCCGCAGGCCGATCACGTCGGCGCGATCGTGTCGGGGTACAGCATCGTCCTCGCGCTGCTCCATCGGGAGCGGACCGGAGAGGCGCAGGAGGTGAACACCTCGCTGTACGGATCGCAGATGGCGATCCAGACGTTCAACATCACCGGCGCGCTCTGGGCGGACGAGATGCGCCCGCGACTGCGCCACGACGAGCGCCGCCCCACGTGGAACCACTACCAGGGCGGTGACGGCAAGTGGTTCATGATCGGCGCGCTTCCCGCCGACAAGTGGTGGGTGGAGTTCTGCGAGGTCATGGGTGCGCCCGACCTCGCGCTGCCGCCGTACCTCACCGCCGATGATCGCCAGGCACGTAACCCCGAGGTCATCGGGCGCATGGATGCGATCTTCGCGACGCGCACGCGGGACGAATGGGTGCAGGCGTTCCAGGAGCGTTCGCTGCTCGTGCAGCCGGTGGCGGACTGGCTGGACGTGGGGCGTGACCCGCAGGCGTGGGCCAACGGCTACATGGTGCAGGTGCCGGACGAGCTGGGACAGCCGTGGCCAATGGTCGGGTCGCCGGTGCATCTCTCGAAGACGCCGGCGCAGATCCGCGCTCAGGCACCCGCCTTCGGACAGCACACCGAGGAAGTCCTGCTGGAACTGGGATACTCGTGGGACGACATCAGCGCGCTTCGCGAGCGCGGCGCGTTCGGCGATGCGTCACAGTAGGCAAAGCAACGCACTGCACTCGCGCCCCAGGAGCTTCCATGAGCCAGCCGTTCGTCGCCCTGCTTGCCGTTCTTGTCAGCATGGGCATCCTCGACGCCGTGTGGCTGACCACCATGACCGAGCGCCTGTACCGGAGACAGATGCCAGAGTTGCTGCTCGCGACGCCGATGTGGGTGCCGGCCATCGCGTTCTACCTGATCTACGCCGCCGCGGTGACGCACCTGATCGTGCTCCCGGCGATCGATCGAGGTGACTCGTTGCTGCGCGTGGTGGCGGCGGGCGCGTTGCTCGGCCTCGCCGCGTACGGCACCTACGACCTCACCAACCACGCGACCATCCGCGGGTGGTCCCCGGTCGTCACGATCGTCGACATGGCGTGGGGAACGACCCTCACCGCCGTCGTCGCGGCGGTTGCGGTGCTGGTTACGCGTCGCTTCGCCTAGAGGCGACCGAGCGGTAGCAGCACCCGCAGGAGGAGCGATCACGCGCCCATCGCGATGGAGGCGCATCGCGTGGCCCGTCACGCGAGCCGAGAACAGGATGCCTGCGCACCGATGATCCTCCCCTATGAAGGAGGTGAGGGCATGAGCATCCTCGCGTGGATCGTTCTCGGACTGGTGGCAGGCGCGCTTGCGAAAGCCGTGATGCCGGGTGACGACCCCGGCGGGATCATCATCACGATCCTGATCGGCATCGTGGGCGCGGTCATCGGTGGCTTCCTGTGGAGCTTCATCACCGGCACGA
Source organism: Chloroflexota bacterium (assembly GCA_947479915.1). Lineage (GTDB taxonomy): Bacteria > Chloroflexota > Dehalococcoidia > UBA2979 > UBA2979 > SHYQ01. Next base: position 37,503 of record CANKAU010000014.1, on the reverse strand, counting down.
CGACCTACACCCAACTCGATCTCGGCGGCATCCTGATCGCCGTCCTCGGCGCCATCGTCCTGCTGGCGGTGTACCGGATGGTCACGGGGCGTCGCACGACCTGACGCTCATTCGCACTGAGCCTGTCGACACGAACGGACGAAGTGAAAGGTCGATGACATGACGGCAGAAGCTGGCGTGAACCACGGATATGACCCCGGGAGCTCCGGAAGCTCTGGGATGGGCGACGATTCGACCGAGGGGCAGCACGAGCCCGCGGCGTGGCCCCGCGCCGCCGAGGAAATGACGCGCCGCGGCTGGTGGCCGGCGCTCCTGGCTGCGGGCGGATCGATTGTGACCATCCTCGGCGCGATATTCCTCGCGCGGCGCCGCTCGAAGCGGAGCGGCCTCATGGCCGCGATCGCGGCCATGCCCGCTCCCCTGGCCGAGGCATCCGAGCAGATGATGCGCTGCCGTCGCGATGGTCGCGGCACGCTGCGCGCTCTGGCGCTGGGCGTCCTGGTCCTCGCGGGCTGGGGCATCCGCCGCACCATGGCCCACATGGCGTAGGCCACGAGAGCCGCCCCGAGGGGCGTGCTAGCGGGTCGCTGCGAGTCGTTCCAGGAACTTCACCAGCACCAGCCCGCTCGCGCGCCACTCGGTCGCGCACGGCTTGCCGATGAAGCGCACGTGCCACGGCTCGTAGATGTAGCCCGTGACCGCCTCGCCGTCCGGCGGGTAACTGATCGCGAAGCCGAACTCGGTGGAGTGCGCCGCGAGCCACTTGCCCTCGGCCGTCTCGCCGAACGGGATGATGAGCTCCCAGCCGACAGACCGGCTGATCACATCGGCGGTGGTGCCGAGCTGGTGCTCGCTGTTCCCCGGAGGCGCACTTTCGCGCCGTGCCTGAGCCTCGCCCAGCTGGTCGATCCAGAACTGGAACGTGCGCTGCTGCTCCGCGTAGGAGCGGAAGCTCGAGCGGATTCGCAGCTCCACCCCCTGCGCCTGTGCGGCAGCAAGCATCTCCACCATCGCGCCGGCCGCGGCAGCGCGCATGCTCTCGCCCGGGAAGCCGGGGGCGGCCCAGCGGTCATCGATCGCCTGGAGGTCCGTGGGGCGGTAGTCGGACGGCAGCGCGCGCTGCTTGTCGACGACGCGCAACGTAAATGGATCAGCCGACTGAGCGAATGCAGCGCAACTCTGCGGCGGAGGCGTGGTCTGCGCCACGGCGCTGCTCTTGGCCGGCGTTGCGGTTGCCGTCGCAGGTGCCGAGGTCGGCGTGGCGACTCGCACCTCGGGTGCGGCGCTGGTGCCACCGCATGCAGCGAGGGCGATCCCGGCCGCAGACAGTGCCCACGCGGCCGCTCGTGAGGCGAATCGGGTGTAGTGCTCCATCACTTGAGCCTATCACCGCTCCGGGATGTCGCCTCCCCCGTAGGAGGACCCGCAGCGGGAATTTGCAATGAAAAGGCGATCCGCCGGTGCGCGGCACGAGGTTCTCCGATATATTCCAAAGTCTAGGCCGCGATCGCGGTCACGATTGCCCTCGGCGGGGCGAGCGTGCGTGTGTCCGCAAGGACCGCACTTCGGAAGGCATACCGGATGATCTCGACGCGCGATGAACTCGCGGACCGTGAGGGTGAGCGCCCTGCGACGGCCCACGCTCCTGCGGCCGCTCCGGCTCCGCTGAACACCTCGTCCACCGCCCCGGTGCGCTTCGACGCGACCGAGGAGGAGAGCAAGCGCATTCAGGCGCTGGCCGGCTCCACGAAGGGCTGGGTGCGCCTCGCGCGCCTGCTCATGCACCAGCCGCACCTCGCGGTGCACGCGGCCAAGACGGCCCTGCGCGGTGCGAACGCGGGCCTGCGGGCGGATCACACGCTGTCGTGGCTCATCCACGTGGACACCGTGCGGCAGGTCATCCCCAACGGCGGCATGGGCGCCACATGGGGCGGCCTCGACACCTTCATGGGCCTCGTCGCGAAGCACGTCAGCCGCTCTGCGCACGCGCTGGAGCTCGGCTGCGGCGGCGGGCGCGTCACGCGCCACATCCGCCCGCTGGTCGGCACGCTGGTCGCGAATGACGTCTCCGAGCGCATCCTCGCCGAGGCGCGCGCTGCGACGACCGACCTCGCGCCGATCGACTTCCGCGTCACCTACGGCCTCGGCGACGACCTCCGCGACCAGGAGTTCGACGCCGTGATCGGCCACGAGCTGCTGATGCAGTTCGACTTCGATGAGCTGCTGCGCTTCTGCTCGAACATCCGCCGGTCGCTGAAGCCGGGCGGGCTGTTCATCGCCTCGGTCTACACCTTCGACGACTCGGGCGAGATCGCGCAGCACATGGGGATGATCCGTGACCATGGCGCCGGCGCTCGCTCGCCGTTCCGCGTGCACCGCATGCCGCGTCGCACCTACGAGGACATCTTCGAGGCGTGCGGCTTCGACATCGTCGAGGCGCAGCGCAGCCGTCCCGAGGAGTACCAGGCGAAGAAGACGCCGCACACGAACTTCGTGCTGCGCCGCCGCGTCGAGGCCTAGCTCCCGTCTCCGCCCGAGGCGTGGCTGCACCAGCGGGGCGGCCATCCCCTCTGCCCTTCACTGCGCTCTCGCTTGGGAGTGCGTCATTGGGCGTCGCGCGAACCCCGCTCAGAACCCTTGCCCCGTAGTGGGCAAGGGCAGGGTGAGGGGCTCCGGCGTGCCTCGACCGACCGTCGCTAGGAGTCGCGGAGCGGGACGAGTTCCGTGAGGACGCCCGCCACGCTCTGCGGACGGAAGAACGCCACCGTCCTCCGGCCGTCCTCCGCGCGTGGCAGCGCGATCTCATCGAGGCCGTTCGCGCGCAGGCGCTCCGCCTCGGCGTGGACGTCCTCGCAGACGTAGCAGATGTGGTGCAGGGACGGCCCGCGCTTCGCGAGGTAGCGCGCGACTCCGCTCGTCGCACCCTCGGCCGGCACGAGCACCTCGACGACTGTCTCGCCCTGGCCGACCTTGAAGAAGAAGTTGAACGTCTGCTCCGGGGCAAAGTACGACCCGGTCGGCCACTGCGACCGCTGCTCGTCGATGGTCAGCCCCAGCGCGTCGCCGAGGACGGCGTTCGCCTCCTCGATCGAGTACGCCACGAGGCCGACGTGGTCGATGCGCGTGAACATGGCTGCCTCCCTCTATCGGGATTAGCGCTGCTTGGCCTTGCCGGAGGGGAACACGGTGATCTGGAACGGGCCGCTGGTCTCGTCCACGCTGTAGTGCAGCGTGGTGCCGTCCTCGTCGCGGGGGACGTTGGTGATGATCACGGACTGCGGGTGGATGTACTTGAACCGCCCGCTCTCCACCGCGAACGCCCGGTCGTGGCCGGGATAGACGATGGCGCACGAATCGATGATCTTGCGCGCGCTGACCTCGGCGGCCTCTTCGTCGTAGAAGATGAGGCCGGCGCTGGGCGGGTCGGCCATCGCCGCCTTCCGGCTCGGGAGCGCGTCGCCCACCATGCCGCACACGCCGTCCGCCGTCTCCGCGAGCACCGCGAGGCTCCCCGGGCTGTGGCCGGGCACCAGCATCACCTTCACGCCCGGCTCCAGCTCCGCGCCGTCGCGGACCGTGGTGACGCTCTTGCAGCGGTTGAGGATGTCCGGGAGGTAGAGCGGTGTCGCCTGGTCCATGGCGTGCGGGTGCTGGATGTAGTCGTACTCGTCCTGGCTGATGACCACCTCGGCGTTCGGGAACATCAGCAGGTTCAGCGAGTGATCCCAGTGCGCGTGCGTCAGGACGATCCGGTCGATGTCTGTGGCCTTCAGGCCGCGCTCCTCGAGGCGCTGGAGGAGGATCTGGCGGCGGGCCGGGTAGCCGATGTCCACCAGCGTGTTCTTCTCGCCGCGGATCAGGGTGATACCGCAGTAGGAGATCATCCCCTCGTTGGTGCCCACCCCGAACCCCTGCGTGACGACTTCGATCTCGACCACGTGAACCTCCCGCTCGGGCGCCGACGCGGCGCCGTGAGGGAAGGGTACGCGGCCCCGCAAGCCCTCGCGCGAACCCCATCGAGGTGGGCGTTGCAGCAGGTGGCGCGCTCCTGCGATCCTCTTCGACATGCATCGAGAGTCGATCCGCGAATGGCTGGCGGCGTCGCCCGTTCGACTGGCCCCCATGGCCAGTTACACCAACGTGCCCTTCCGGCAGGTGGCGGTGCAGTGCGGCAGCGGCTTCACCACGAACGAGGAGATCGACGCCGACGCGCTGGCCCGTGACAACGCGCGCGCCGTTCGCAACGCGCGGACGGACGTGGACCTCGGCGTCGTCGCGATGCAGCTCCTCGGATGCACCGAGGAGACGATGGTGCCGTCGGCGCTCCGACTGGTCGAGGAGGGCGCGGACATCGTCGACATCAACATGGGCTGTCCCGTGCAGAAGATCGTGAAGCGCGGCAAGGGCGCGGCGCTCATGCGTGACGTGCCGGCCACGGCGCGGCTGCTGACCTCGATCCGGAACGCGATCCCCGACACGCCGCTGACCATCAAGATCCGCAGCGGCTGGAGCGAGGAGCACCAGAACGCCGTGGAGGTCGCGCGCATGGCGCAGGACGTCGGCGTCGACGCGATCACCGTGCATCCCCGGACGCGCTCGCAGCAGTACACCGGGCGCGCGCCCTGGGACGTCATCGCGGACGTCGTCGCGGCGGTCGATATCCCGGTGACGGGCAACGGTGACGTGAAGTCGCTGCACGACGCCCGCCGCATGATGGAGCAGACCGGGTGCGCGTCCGTCATGATCGGCCGCGCGGCCCTCGGCCGACCGTGGGTCTTCGACCCCGTGTACGAGGCGCTCGATGACGCCGGGCGCTTCGACTACGAGACGGACGTCGTCTCGCGGCACCTCGACCTGATGGAGTCGTACTTCCCGCGGGTCGAGGCGGTGCTCCAGATGAAGAAGCACCTCATGTACTACTCGCGCACGTGGGCCGGGGCGCGGCTGCTGCGCGGCGAGCTGTTCGACCTGAAGACGACAGAGCGCGTCCGTGAGGTGTTCTCGAAGCGGGTGCGCCCGATCGGGGAGGCCGCGGGGCGGTAGCGCTCAGGGCCACGCGGAGTAACCTCGGGCCTTGGCCGCGGCCCAGCGAGCCGGCCTTGGCTGGGAGCCACACATCGCCACGCAGGTCGTCACCGCCGTCGAGGACGCGCGCGCCGCACGAGCGGTGTGGACGATCGCGCTGTGCTCGGGCATCGCCAGCCTGTCGATGAACTTCTGGATCCCCTTCGTTCCGCTGTACATGAAGCAGCTGGGCGCGACCAGCGACGCGAACGCGCTGTGGTGGATGGGCGTCGCGGCGCTGGTGCAGGGCATCGGGCGCTTCGTCGCGGGGCCGCTCTGGGGCGTGCTCTCCGACCGCTTCGGCCGCCGCGCGATGTTCCTGCGCGCGCTCTACTCGGCCTCGGCGACGATGGCCGTCGCCGCCCTCGCAACACAGCCGTGGCACATTGCTGCGGCCTTCGGGCTGCAGGGGCTGTTCTCCGGGTTCAACCCCGCCGCCACCGCGCTGATCAGCGTGACCGTCTCCGATCGGAAGCTCAACAGCAGTCTGAGCACCACCACTGCCGCGCAGTACATCGGCAACATGCTCGGCCCGCTCGTGGGCGGGCTGCTCGCGCTCAGCGTCGGGTATCGAGGCGCGATCATCGGTGGCGCGATCATGCCCGCCCTCGCCGCCACTTACGCCATGCTCGCCGTCCCGCGCGACGCCGTGGGCCGCGGTACGCCTCAACCGTCCGAGACGGGTGCGGCGCCCGCGGCCGTCGAGATCACGCCGTTCCGGGCGCTGCTGACCATGCAGCTCGGGTTCGCGCTGCTCATCTGGTTCGTCTCGCTGGCGTTCAGCCAGTCGCTCCGCGTAGCCGCCCCGATCGCCCTCGAACAGGTCGTCGGCGGGGCGGCGGCGGCAGCGGTCGTGACCGGCGCGTTCACGGCAGCCGGGCTCGGCGGGGTCATCGGTGTCGTCGTTGCGCAGCGCCTCGCGCGTCCTGGGCAGCTGAAGTACGCGCTGATCGCGACGAGTATCGGTGCGGGAGTGGTGCACTTCGCACTGCCGTGGGCCGGTGGGTCGTGGCCGTTCATCATCGCGTTCGGCGTGATCGCCATGTTGCAGGCGGCGATGGTGCCGGCGACGAACACCCTGATCGCCTCGAACGCACCGCGCGATCGTCGAGGTACCGCGTTCGGACTGGCGAGCGGCATGCAGGCGATCGCGTTCGCCGTCGGACCGATGGCAGCGGCGGGGTTCGCGGCCTCGTTCAACCTCGGCTTTGTGCTGCTCGGCGTCATCTTCATCGCGCTCGGCGCGGTGATCGCCGTGGGCGTGCGCGAGCCGGACTTCGCGCGCTAGCCGGGCAACGTCCTCGTCGCTTCGTCGCGGAGTCGCGCCGGGATGACCGGGGGCCGCACGAGGAAGAACATCACGCCGGAGAGCATGGCCAGCACGCCGAGCGCGGTCAGCACCATGCGGTAGTCGCCCTGCACGTCGGCGAGGTAGCCCGTGGCCGCGGGGCCGACGATCCCCAGCGGCGACGAGATCAGCTGCAACGCGCCGAGGATCTTCCCGTACGACGCGCGACCGAAGTAGTCGCCGGCCACCGAGTTCACCAGCGGCACGCGCACGCCCCAGCACAGTCCGAAGATCACCGCGAATGCGAACACCGGCACGGCGGAAGTCGCCAGCGCGAGCATGATCATCGCGACGCCGGTACCCAGCGACCCGATCGCGAGCGTGGTGTGCTTGCGGTAGCGGTCGCCCAGCCAGCCGCCCATGAGCCGCCCGCCGATGTTCACGGTGTTGAGGATCGTGAGCGCCAGTGCCGCGCTCACGCGCGACATGCCAACGCCCTGCTCCAGGTGCAGGAACAGGTGCACGAAGACGGACGACTGCACCAGGATGTACAGCCCGCTGCCGATGCCGATGAGCCAGAACGCGGGCGTGCGCATCGCCTCGCCGGTCGCGAAGTCCAGCATGCCGCTGCCGGAGGCGTGGGGCGTGGCAGCGCGCTCGGCGGCGGCCGCGGCGACGGTGGCGGGGTCGTCCCCGTCCGGGAGCAGGCCCATCGCCTCGGGACTCGGGCGCAGTACAAGGGTGGTCGGGATGCCGATGATCCAGATCGCCACGCCCGAGGCGATCGCCGCCGCGCGCCAGCCCAGCGTCGCCTGCACCCAGACGATGATCGGCACGGCGACGATGCCGGCGACCGAGAACCCGATCGTCGCGATCGCCATCGCCATGGTGCGCTTGCGCCGGAACCACGTGTTCACGGCCGTGGAGACGACGAGGATGCCGCAGAGCGACGACCCGACCCCGCCGAGGATGTTCGCGGCGTAGTACTGCCACATGTTGTCGATGAGACCGAAGAGCACCATCCCGAGGCCGAGCAGGAACACGCCCAGCCCCATCACGGCTTTCGGGCCGATCCGATCCACGAGGAAGCCCTGGACCGGGCCGAGGATCGCCGTCTCAGCGCCGATCACGGAGCGCGGCCCCGCGAGCTGCGCCCTCGACCAGCCGAACTCGCGCCCCATCGGCACCAGGTACGTGGTGAAGGCCTGGCTGCCGATGCCGAGGATGAGCTGCGCGAGGAAGCCGGAGCCGACGATCACCCACCCGTAGAAGAATCGGCGGTCACGCGTCCTCGATAGCATCGGCGGGTGCTCCTCGTCGCACGGCTGGCCAGCCGTGCGTGCACCCCTTCATAGCATCCCCGGTGAGCGGCGTCGCAGGAGTGCTCCTCCGAGCGCGTCACCGCCGCGACTTTCTTCGCTCGCGCGATTGGGTGCTGGCTTTGGGGCGGATCGGGATGTGCGTGCGCGAAAGATTCACTCCTGTTCTCTTGATGGTCGATCGGCGGTTCGTTACGTTTATGCAAGGCCGCCCAGACATGCGGATGTCGACCTTCCGGCAGCCCGATCCCTTGTCCCGCAATCGTCCCTGTTTCGACACGGAGTCAGCCTGTGCTGTCTTTGCGCGCCTTCGCACGTCCGGTCTTCACCTCGCAGGGAGGTGCGAGGTCGCAACATGCGTTGCTGGCCGACGGGCTGCTCGCCAGTGCGTCCGACGCGGTCCTGCCGTTCCTCCCGCTGTACCTTGTGCTGCTCGGTGCGACGGCGACCGAGGTGGGCCTGCTCTCGATCGCGGGCGGGCTCGCCGGACTGCTCGCGCTGTTCCCGGGGGCGTGGCTCGCGCAGCGCACGAGGTCGCTGAAGGCCGTTGTGCTCCTCGGCGGGGGAGGGGTGGCGCGGGTCGGGCTGCTCGGGCTCGCCGCGATCCCGTTCATCTTCGACGGCCAGCGGGCCGTGATCGCAATCCTCGTCATTGCGAGCGTGCGGGCGCTGGTCAGCATGCTGGCGCACGCCTCGTGGGTGTCGGTCTTCGCGTCGGTCGTGCCGGCGGACGCGCGCGCGAAGTACACCGCCCGGCGCTCGCTCGTCATCTCCGTGACGGCCATGGCCGCCGTGCCGCTGATGGGCGTGCTGGTATCCAGGTACGGCGGGATGTCCGGTTACCAGGTCGCGTTCCTCGTGGCTGCCGTGCTGGGCTTCTTGAGCACCGCCTGCTACGGCGCGATCGAGGAGCCGAAGGATCGCGAGCCGGCGATGGAGTCCGGCGGCTACCGCTCAATGCTGGAGGACGGCGCGTTCTCGCGGTACCTGCTGGCGACCGGCGTGCTGCACACGTCATCGATGATCGTCGCGCCGTTCATGATCGTGTACCTGTCGCGTGACCTCGGCGCGAGCCCGGCGCTCATCGGCGGACTGACCACGGCCGAGGCGGTCGCGGCGGTGGGTGGGCAGGCGGTCGTGGGGGCGCTGGTGAGCCGCTTTGGGTCGCGCCGCATCTTCATCTGGTCGATGGCGCTGATGCCGCTCATCCCCGTGCTGTGGCTCGGGATCACCGCGCCTTGGCAGGCCGTGGTGCCCTACACGCTCACCGGCATCGCGTGGTCGCTCTGCAACCTCGCCGCGTTCGACCTGCTGCTGCGGGCCGCGCCTCGTGCGGAGCTGGGGCGCTACGCCGCGGCGCAGCAGGCGATGGTGCTGCTGGCCGGCTTTCTCGGCCCGGTGCTGGGCACCGCGATTATGAACGTCTGGGGCATCCCCGCGCTGTTCCTCGTCTCGGCGCTCGGTCGAGGATTCGCAGTGCTGACGTTCGTCGCTCCGGCGGCGGTCCCGGCGACGGTGCTGCGTCCGATGCGCCCGCTGCTGCGCCACGCGCGGCGCTTCGGCTTCCTCGACCTCCCCGCCGACGCCGGTCGCTAGGCCGAGGACGTCCCGCATGTTGCTGCGCCCTGCCGCGCATGTGCACGCGCTGTTTCGCTGCCGTCTCGTGCGTCCTGCGCGGGTGCGGAGCGCTCTCCGATGTTGGGTGCGCGTTAAGGGACGCGGGCATATCGTGCGCGAACGTCGTCCCCCGAGGACGACGTCATCCCGCCGCGCGCGGGTCCCAAGGAGCACCCGATGGCGGTCGCACACCCCCCGATCCGCACGCCATTCTTCTACGGCTGGGTGATCGTTGCGGTCTCGTTCCTCGGGAACTGGATTACGGCACCGCTGAACCCCGTGGTCTTCTCGATCTTCATCGTCTCGCTCCGCAATGACCTCGGCGTGTCGCTCGGCACGCTGGCGTGGTGCATCTCGCTGCGCCAGATCAGTGCCGGGATCAGCGCGCCGGTGCTCGGCAACCTCGTCGACAAGTACGGCTCGAGGTGGCTGGGTGCGGGGTGCGCGCTATGGGCGGGGCTGTGCCTGTGTGCGCTTTCGTATGCGGGCAACATCTGGTGGATGTACGGGCTGTTCTTCGTCTCCGGGTTCTCGGGGTTCGGCGTCTTCGGTGGCGGCCAGATCGTCACTGGCGTCCCGCCTGCCAACTGGTTCGTGGCGAAGCGCGGGCGTGCCGTCTCCTACGCCACGATGGGCGGCGGGCTGGGCACCGCGTCGTGGTCGTTCATCTCCTCGTACCTCGTCACCACGATCGGCTGGCGCGAGGCGTGGTTCCTCTACGGCATCATGATCGCCGCCGTCCTCGTGCCCGCATACGCGCTCCTCATGCGCCGGAATCCCGAGGACGTCGGCCTGTTCCCGGACGGTGCCACGAGCGCGCCCGTCGAGGCGAGCGCCGCGCCAGCCGCCGGATCGAAGCGCCCCGTCGCGGAGACGAACTTCACGCTGCAGCAAGCGATGCGCACCTCGACGCTGTGGCTGATGGTGCTGGCGTTCACGCTCCACACGTTCGCGACGAACCCGATCCTGTTCCTGCGCGTGCCGTTCTGGACGGACGCGGGCGTGCTGCCGTTCTGGATCGGCCTCGCCGTCGCCGCGGACCCGTTCGTCGTCATGCTGTTCACGCTGGTCTTCGGCTACATGGTGGAGCGCTTCCCGTTGAAGGTGATCACGCTCACGGGCGGCACCTTCCGTGCGCTGTCGATGCTGCCGCTGCTGGTCGTGTCGCCCTACGCCGTCTGGGCGTTCGCGCACAACGTCACCTGGGGCGTGGGGTCGGCGGGCATGGGCACCGGGCAGAACCTCTCCATCCCGGCCTACTTCGGACGCCGCGCGCAGGGCGCCATCCGAGGCTTCACGGCCCCGATCATGATCGGGGCGGGGTCGATGAGCCCGCCACTGATCGGCGGCCTCGTGGACGCGGGCATCCTCACCGACCGCATGGTGTTCATCGGCGCCGCCGCGATGATGTTCTTCGCGGGTTCGCTGTTCCTCGTGATGAAGACGCCGACGCTCCCGGTTGAGGCGCCCGAGGCGGTTCGCGCGCGGAACTAGCCCCTCGGCTCCCCGTCTGCCGGGGTCGCTCGCAGCCGGTGGACAGGCTGCCCCGAAGTCCGTATACGTCACCTCAATTCGAGAGGTGGCGCCGCGATGGCCGGAGTCGAGCTCTACTACCAGCCCGGGTGAAGCAGCTGCCTGCGCGCGAAAGAGTTTCTTTCGAATCACCAGGTCGACTTCGAACCCATCAATGTCGTCGGCAACCCCGAGGGCCAGGCGAGGTTGCGTGCTCACGGTTTCGATACCGTGCCGGCCGTCGCGCTTGCGGACCGCATCGTGTCCGGCGGCGACCTGAAGGCGATCGCCGACCTCGTGGGCTTCCACTACGACGCGCCCGTGATCCTGCCGCCGGACGTCCTGATGGCGCGCTGGGACGCGATCCTCGAGGGTGCCTGCCGCTTCATCCGGCAGATCCCGACCGAGAGCATGTCCGTGAAGTCGCCCGACCGTGACCGATCGCTCCTCGGCCTCTGCTACCACATCGTCACCATCGGCCGGACCTTCCTGCGCGTCTACGACGAGCGCGAGGGCAACGAACGCAAGCCGGAGGACATCCTCACCGGTGAGCAGGTCGCGGCCGTCGGTGACGAGACGCGCGTGCTGCTGCGGACGTGGTGGGAGGAGATCGGTGTCTACGATCCCCTCGACCGGGTCGTGGAGAGCTACCAGGGCATCCAGACGCTGCTGGAGTACCTGGAGCGGGAGACGTGGCACACGGGGCAGCACACGCGGCAGGTGATGATGTTCATGGAGCAACTGGGCATCCCCGTGGACCGGCCGCTGACCTCGGACGTCTTCGCCGGACTGCCGATGCCGGAGCGCGTCTGGGACTAACGCGCCCGTTCCTCGACCGACAGACACAGACCGGCCCCGCGTGAGCGGGGCCGGTTCGTGTCTGCGTGCGTGCGGCGCCTCGCCGAGGCTAGCGGGTGCCGCGCAGGCGCGGGTCGAGGGTGTCGCGCAGGGCGTCACCGAGCATGTTGAACGCGAACACGATCGAGCCGATCGCGACGCCCGGCACGATCGCGAGCCAGGGGGCGCGCTCCATGTACGCGCGGCCGTCCACGCTGAGCATCGAGCCCCACGAGGGCGTGGGGGGCGGGACGCCGAAGCCGAGGAACGACAGGCCGGACTCGGCGAGCACCAGGCCGCCCATGCTGACCGTCGCGCTGATGATCACGACCGGCGCCACGTTCGGAATGATGTGCTTCAGCATGATGCGAACCGGGTGCGCGCCCAGCACGCGGGCGGCCTCGATGTACGGGTTCGCCATCGTCATGATCACGGCGGATCGCACGATTCTCGACGTGCCGAAGCAACTGACGACGCCAAGCGCGGCGACGATCTGGTACAGCCCGGCGCCCAGCACCGCCACCAGCGTGATCAGCACGATCAGGCTGGGGAACGCAATGGCCGCATCGACGAAGCGCTGCATCAGCGAGTCGATCCAGCCGCCGAAGTAGCCCGACACCGTGCCGATGAGCGTCGCGAGGAACACGCTGATCGTGATCGCGCCGAACGACACGGTCACCGAGGTGCGTGCGCCGTGCACGAGGCGGCTGAGCTGGTCGCGCCCGAACTGGTCGGTCCCCAGCAGGTGCTCCGCGGAGGGCGCCTTGAGGCGCTCGATGCCCTTGAACGCGGTCGGATCCTGGCTCGTGAAGACGGACGGGAAGACGGCGGTGAAGAGCAGGAGACAGATCAGCACCCCGCCCACGGCGCCCAGCGGCTTGCGGCGCGCGAACTTGGTGAGCACCGCGATCAGGCCGGTGCTCTTCGGCGCCATGACGTATTCGGGGGATTCCGTGAGGACGGAAGACTGTGCCATGGCTAGGCCACCTTCGTGCGCGGGTCGAGGTACCCATAGGTCAGGTCGACGATCAGGTTGATGAACACCACCGACGTGGCGACCAGCAGGTTCATCGTCTGGATGGTCGGGTAGTCACGTGTGTTGATCGCGTCGATCATCACGCGGCCGATGCCGGGCAGGCCGAAGATGATCTCGATCGTCAGCGTGCCGCTCAACAGGTTTGCGAGCTGGAGGCCGACGACGGTCACCACGGGGAGCATCGCGTTGCGCAGCGCGTGGCGCACCACCACGACGCGCTGGCGGAGGCCCTTCGCGTACGCGGTGCGGATGTAGTCCTGTCGCAGCACCTCGAGCAGCATGCCGCGCGTCAGGCGGAGCATGCTCGCCGAGGTCGCGATGCCGAGGATGAACGCGGGCAGGATGAACTGTGCGAGGTTCGCGAAGGGGGAGCTGCGGAGGCTGTGGTACTCGAAGTCCGGTGCCCAGGAGAAGTAGCGTCCTGCGACCACCAGCAGCACGGTCGCGATCCAGAACGCGGGGAGCGAGGCCCCCAGCACGGCCGCACCTCGGACAACGTAGTCCGGCCACTCGTCCTGTTTCACCGCCACCAGTGTGCCGATGGGGATCGCGAACAGCATGGTGAAGGTGAGCGCAAAGAGCGTGAGCTCCATCGTGACGGGCAGCGCCTGCTGCAGCTTGCGCGAGATCGGGTCCTGGTTGACCAGCGACTGACCCAGGTCCCCGCGCGCGATGCCGCCCATCCAGTCGGCGTACTGCACGATGATCGGTCGGTCGATGCCGAGGCGCTCGCGCAGCTTGTCCGCGTCCTGCTTGGAGTAGCGCACGTCCTGCAGCAGCAGGTTCGTCACGTCGCCGGGCATCACCCGGACGATCAAGAACACCAGAGCGCTCACGATGAAGATGGTCGGGAGCGTGAGAACCACGCGCCGCATCAAGTACCTGGACATCCGTCACCGCGCTTCATTGCATGGGTCGAGGGTGGAATCCGGCCAGAGCGTACATCGAGGCCGCCGTTTCCGGCGACCTCGATGCGCTCCGTCATGCGGTCAGGCCGCTGCCGTTAGGCGTCCAGCCAGAGCTGGTCCCAGCGGTACGACTGCGGGTACTCGCCCGTGGGGATGTAGCCCTTCACGTTCGGCTGAGTCGCGCAGACGGCCTCCGAGCAGCCGAGCCAGATGTGGTCGGCCTCGGAGATGCTGAGCTTCTGGGCCTGGATCATGATCTCGCCGCGCTTCTTCGCGTCGAATTCCTGGTCGGCCTTGTCCACCAGCGCGTCGTAGTCCTTGTTCGAGTAGCCGCCGTAGTTGCGGCTGCCCTTCGTGTAGGCGTACTGGCGCAGGTGCTCGTCCGGGTTGAAGCCGGAGGTGTAGCCGTCCGTCGTCGTGGTCCAGTTGCCGTCGTCGACGCGCTTCTTGTAGGACGTGAACTCGATCAGGTCGAGCTTCACGTTGACGCCGATCTTCTTGAGCTGGTCCTGAACGAACTCGGCGGCCGCCTTGTGCGGAGTCGGGTTCGTGGAGGAGGACAGGATGTCGAAGGTCAGCTTCTCCTGACCGGCCGCCTGGAGGAGCTTGGAAGCCTCCGCGCGCTCGGCGTTCTTGTCCTTCTTGTAGCCCTCGTAGTTCGCGTAGACCTCCGGCGGCGTCGCGAAGCCCTCGAAGACCCACGGGATGCTGGCGGTCGGCTTGCCGGCGCCGGAGTAGATGACCTCGATCGCCTCGTAGCGGTCGATCGCCATGCTCAGGGCGCGGCGGACGCGGACGTCCTTGCCCCACGCGACCTTGTCGTCCATGCGCAGCGTGAACGCGCCACGCGAGATACCGCCGCGCGACTGGAACGTGTGGTTCTTCAGGTCACGCTTGAACTGCGCGACCTGGTCCGGCGGCACGGTGATCGTGGAGATCTGGCCGGAGCGGTACGCAGCGACCTGCGCAGCCGTGTCCAGCATGTTCACGTACTTCACCTTGTCGACCCACGGGCGGTCGCCCATCCAGGAGTCGGGGCGGCGGGCGATCGTCAGCTGGACGTTCGGGTCGAAGGACTCGAGGGCGAACGGGCCGAAGCCGATCGCCGCCTGCGGGCTCTTGAGGTCCTTGTACTTGGCCACGACCTCCGGGGCGACGATGACGTTCAGGCCGAAGGCCAGGCCGTACATGATGCCCACGGACGGCTTCTTCAGCTTCAGCGTCAGGTGCGTGTCGTCCACCACCTCGACCGTGTCGAGGGCGGCGATCGTCGAACCGCGCGTGAAGCCGGGGGCCGTGGAGCGGATGCGGTCCAGCGAGAACTTCACGTCCGCGGCGGTGACCTTGCGGCCGTTCACCGGGTCCTTGTTTTCCCACTTGGCGTCCGGGATCGTGAAGTTGATCTTCAGCGGGTCCGGCTGCTCCACGGACTTGGCGAAGTCCACGGCCGGCGCGTTCGTCTTCGCGTCGATCTGCATCAGGCCGCGCGAGATGCTCTGCCAGATCGACATGACCGGCGTGTTCGCCGCGGTGTGCGGGTCGAGGTCAGTCGTGCCGAGCAGGTTCGAGGTGCTCGGCACCACGAACATGCCGCCGCGCTTCGGCGTGCCGGGGTTCGCGGCGGCCGTGGCCGGGCCGCTCCCGCCCGCGGGCGCCGAGCCACCCTCGTCCTTCTTCGCTCCCGAGGAGCAGCCGATGAGGGCCGCCCCGACCGCGCCGAGGCCCGCGACGGCGCTGCCGCGCAGCACCTGCCGACGAGAGACGCGGCTCCAGTAACCGTTCTGTTCCATCTTGTCCCCTCCGAATGTGGCCGGCCCCTCCGGGACGGCGCATGCGAGATGACGGGCTGCTGCCTACTTGAGCAGCAGGCCCGTGAGCTCCGACATGGACTTCACCGAGGTGAAGTTGTGCACGACCTCCAGGCTCGCCTCGATCCGATCGGCGGCGAGGCCGGACAGCGGCACGAGGCGACGGTACTTGGCGTCCACGTCCCCCCACTCCACGCCGCGCGGGCCGGAGCCTCTGGGCGCTTCGCAGGTGTTCCGGTGCACGGTGCCGTCGTTCATTGTGATGATCACGGTGCCGCCGTGGCGGTGCGTGAAGCGGTCGGGGAGCGGGGCGGGGTTGGGATCCATGCTGATCTTGTCCGCCAGCGCGTTGATCATCGGGTCGTTCATTTTCTCCTCGGTCGCGTGCGCCCAGCCGAAGCCGCGGTCCGCGATCGCCGAGGCGACGAAGTAGACCACGCTGTGCGCCGCGCCGATGAGGTCGCGCGGGTGCGTGGGGCCGTGCCAGTCCTTGAACTGCGCACCGGAAATCAGGATCGAGGCGACCTGCGCCGGGTCCACGTTGCCCTCGATCGCGGCGTTGGCCGCGGCCTCCGCGACGGCGTGGAACGGGTGCCCGCCGGGGACGAGCTTGATCGCCATGTCCGTGACGATGTCCCACGACTTGCCGAGATCCTTCGTGATCTCCTCGCGCTCGATGCCGCCGAGGGAGTCGAGGAAGCCCCGGGGCGCCTCGAGGACGGTCGCCTCGGCGATGAAGCCCTTCTGCGCGGCGAGTGCGGCCTGCATGCCGACCTGCGCCGACTGGCCCGCATGGTACTCGCGTGCCCACGAGGTGTTCGCGGCGATGGCGATGCCACCGATCGACGTCGCGGCGATTGCCATCGCCTGCTCCATCTGTGCCGCGTTCAGCCCCAGCAGCGTGCCCGTGGCGACCGTGCCGCCGAAGACCGTGGAGACCGAGCCGTGGAAGCCCTTCTGCATGCGGCCCGGCGTCAGCGACTCGTCGATGCGGCCCGCGATCTCGTAACCCAGCGTCATCGCGTGCAGCACGTCGAGGCCGGACTTGCCGAGGCGCTCCGCCATGGCGATCGAGGTGCTCGTCACGATCGTGCCGATGTGGGCGATGCTGCGGAGGTCGCTGTCATCGGAGGCGGCGGCGTCGCTGGCGAGCGCGTTGGCGTGCGCGGCGTCGATCGCCGGGAGCTTCGCGCCATCGAACCAGACGGTCGCCTCGGCGGGGCCGCCGTGCTCTTTCGCAAGGTCGCGGATGATCCGCGACGACTCGATGTCGAGGCCCATCGCGGCGCTTGCGATCGTGCTCGCGATGCTCATCTGGGCGCGCTCAAGCGCGAGCGGCGGCAGGTCGGCCGGCTTCGTCGCCGTCAGGAACGCAGCCAGTTCGCCAGCGATGGTCATGAGTCCGCCTCTCTCGTGGTGCGTCCCTGACCTGGCCTCGCCCGGGAGGCTCGCACAGTGCGGTACGCGCGTTAATCATGGCGTTTATAACATGGCCGGCCCTCAGCGGGTGGCCGGCGCGCTTTACCTCGCACCGGCCGTCCGAGGATGCTGTGCGGGCCGCGCCCACCGGGCGCCTTCCAGGTTCGCGCGCGAGGAGGTAGGGCGATGGACTACAGCGACTTCGAGGATTTGCACGTCGAGGTGGCGGACGGGATCGGTCACTTCCAGGTGACCCGTCCGGAGCGCCTGAACGCCCTGCGCACCCAGACGTTCTGGGAGATCGTCGAGCTCGGGCGGCGCCTTCAGAACGACCCGGACGTGCGGGTGGTCGTCTGCACGCACACCGGCCGTGGGTTCTCCTCCGGCGCCGACATCGTCGACCGCGACCCGACCGCACCCGAGGTGCGCCCGGAGGCGACGCCCACGGACGCCCTCGGCATCTCCGCGATGGGTCTCGCGATGCCGCGCATCGACAAGCCGACGATCGCCTCGATCAACGGTGTCTGCGCGGGGGCGGGCTTTGCGCTCGCCTCGTCCTTCGACCTGCGGTACCTCGGGCCGAACGCGCGCTTCATCACGGTGTTCGCACGGCGGGCGCTGGGGCCGGACTCCGGGCTGACGTACACGCTGCCCCGCCTCGTCGGTCACGCGAAGGCGCTCGAGTTGCTCTACACGAGCCGCGAGGTACTGGCAGAGGAGGCGGCGACGATCGGCCTCGGCAACGCGCTCGTGGAAGACCCCGACGCTCGGGCGTTCGAGGTCGCGCGCGAGCTGGTCGCCGGCCCGCCGCTGTCGTTGATGTGGTCGAAGCGCGAGATCCAGCACTCGTGGGGCGCCACGCTGCAGCAGCAGATCGAGTTCGAGTGGACGGCGCAGGCGATCATCCGGACGTCGGAGGATGCGTGGGAAGGGCGCCGGTCGTTCGCGGAGAAGCGACCGCCGGTGTTCGTCGGGCGCTAAGCGCCCGGGGCGTCCTCGTTCGCGGGGAACTCGGCCATGACGGTGATGCCGCCGGTGACGCGCTCACCGGCGGTCACAAGGACGTGCGCGCTCGTCGGGAGCCGCAGCGTCACCTGCGAGCCGAACTTGATCATGCCGAGACGTTCGCCCTGCTCCACGTGGTCGCCGACCTGTGACCACGTCACGATCCGCCGCGCAACGAGGCCGCTGATCTGCGTCACCGTGCACGGGCCCACAGCAGTCTGCACGTAGGTCGCGAGCTGGTTGTTGCCGTGCGTCGCGGCCTCGGTCATGGCGGGCTTGTACCCGCCGGCCTTGCGCACCTGCGCGACCACCTCGCCGGTCATCGGCAGGCGCTGCACGTGGACATCCTGGAGCGCGAGGAAGATCGCGATCTCGGTCATCTCCGTCTGCCAGTAATCATCGAACTCACGCCCGACGCGGAGCACGTGGCCATCGGCCGGCGAGAGTGCTGCGTCCGCGCGCTGGTGGATCGTGCGCTCCGGATCGCGGAAGGCGAGGGCGATCGCTCCGCCGAGGATCAGCGGGATCGGCGCGAACATCGGCGCGAAGCGCGCCGATGCGGCGCTCGCGGCGGCCAGTGGCAGCAGCAGGCCGAAACCCTCGGACAGTGGCCGCCAGCGCGGTGAGCTCAGCTGGGGCTCCCCGGGTTGAGCCCGGTGAGGAGCAGGGTGGGCGGGATGTTCCGCAGGTGCCACACACCGTGCACCTCGCGGAAGTGCTCGCGCATGATCGGGCGCAGGTACGTCGGGTGGTACTGGAGCGCCACCAACTTGCCACCCGGGCGCAGCGAGTCCGCCGCGGCCGCCAGGATGCCGCTGGTCACCGGGGGCGGCAGCAGGCTGAACGGGATCGAGCAGATGATAGCGTCGAAGCCCTCGGGCGCCTCGGCGGCACGGAGGTCGCGGATGTGCTCGGCGGACTCAGGGAGCACGGTCAGGCGTGGGTCGTGGATGGTCGCGCGGAGGTGGTCGATGAAGGGCTCGTGCACCTCGTAGGCCCACAGGCGGCCGTCGGTCGGGAGCTCCTTCAGGATCTGCTGGGTGATGGCACCGGTGCCGGGGCCGAATTCGACGACGCGCTTCGAGTGCGCGACATCACCGAGCCGCGCCATGTGGCGACCTGCGCTCGAGCTGGTGGGAGCAACGGTGCCGATGCGCTGGCGATCGCGCATGAAGGCCCGGATGAACGTCCACATCGAGGTCATGGAGGACTCTGCCAAGGTGCGGCTAGGTGTGTGCTGGGGCATCCTCGCGAACCTCCTCCGGGCCGGCGTCCGCGACGCGGTCGGAGAGAGCGCTCACGACTCCCATCACCACGTATACGCCCAGTGCGATGACCGCGGCGAGCGCAAGCCATTCCACGGAGTTCGCCAGGGCGATCGGGATGATCGCAACGCCGAGCGCCGGGAGCAACAGGCTCCAACCGAACTTCAGCATAGGGAACGGCACGCGGCTCACCATCAGGATGGACAGCGCGATCGCGGTGCCGACCGCCTCGACGTGGTTGAGGTCGACCGGGCCGGCCACGGCCACCGCCAACAGCATGCCCGCGGCCGTGATCGGCATGCCACAGAACACGTCGCCGCGCGAGGACTGGCCGTTGTAGCGGGCAAGGCGGTAGGCGCCGGCCGCAACGAACAGCACCATCGCGCCGAAGACCAGCTCGATCGGTGCGCCGGAGTAGCGCGAGGCAAACAGGAACGCGGGAGCCGCGCCGAAGGTCACGAGGTCGGAGAGGGAGTCCAGTTCCTTGCCCATGTTGCTGCTCGCGTGGAGCAGGCGGGCGATCGTCCCGTCCATCGCGTCGGCGACGGCGGCGAGGAGGATGAACCGAAGGGCCATCTCGTACGCGCCCGCGTGGGCCGCCTCGATGGCCGCGAGGCCACAGGCCAGCGCGATAAGGGTGACGAGGGCAGGTGCCGCCATGCGGAGGGTCATCGAGTTAATCCCCGGTAACGCCCACCGTGGTGGGCTGACAGTTGCGTTGCCCGGCATGCTGCCGAGACAACGGGGGCAACGGCTTCGTCACGTGCGCCCCGCCTTTTGCAGCCGTCTAGACAGTACCTGATTACGTTTCCGCCGACGATGGGTCGCGAGCGGAAACTCGGTACATCCTCGGTAATTCAGAACATAAGAACGGCCCGGCGTCACCGCCGGGCCGTTCCCGCGTCATTCCGCAGCCTGCGGGATGCTAGATGATGCCCTCGCTCCGCAGCGCGTCCCGGTCGCTCTCCGACAGGCCCAGGAGCTCGCCGAAGACGTACTCCTCGTGCTCGCGGACGTGCGGGGCGCGCAGCGAGTTGTCGGGCGAGGTACGCGACATCTTCGGCACGAACGCCTCGAACTCGAACTCGCCGACCTCGGGGTTCTGGATCAGCGGGTACACGCCCCGGTGACGCAGCTGCGGGTCGTAGTCCACGCGGTCCTCCGGGCCCTGAACGGCCACGGCGATCACGCCCACCTTCTGGAGCTGGTCCATGATCTCGTAGCGGCGGCGAGGCGCCGTCCACGTGGCGATGATCTCGTCCAGCTCCGCCTCGTTCGCCTTGCGCGCCTCCATCGTCCCGAACTTCGGGTCCGACAGCAGCTCGGGCTTGCCGATCGCGTTCGCGAACGCCTCGAACTGCTCCTGTGTCTCGCAGGCGAGGAACACCCACCAGTCCTGCCCCTGGCGGTCGATGCCCGCGCAGCGGTAGGTGTTGTGCGGGGCCACGCCCGGCCACTCCGAGTGGTTGCCCGGCGGGAAGCCGGGGCGACGCGTCGGTCGGCCGTTCACGTGGTAGTCGAGGAAGTACGGGCCGAGCAGCGTCATCGCGCTCTCGGTGACCGCGTAGTCCACGTAGGTGCCCTCGCCGGTCTTGCGCGCCTGCATCAGCGCCATGATCAGACCGAGGCCGCCGATCCACCCGCCCGCGATGTCCATGTGGGAGTAGCCCCACCCGGCCGGCTCACGACCCGGCAGGCCGGAGGTGAACGTCAGGCCGCTCTCCGCCTGCACGATGGGCCCGTAGGTGCGG
Source organism: Chloroflexota bacterium (assembly GCA_947479915.1). GTDB lineage: Bacteria > Chloroflexota > Dehalococcoidia > UBA2979 > UBA2979 > SHYQ01. The sequence goes on along the minus strand of CANKAU010000014.1, from coordinate 16,674 downwards.
TAGTGGCTCAAGGAGCCCTCGTGGCCGAAGCCGGAGGTGCTGACGTAGACGAGCTTCGGGTTGAGCTCGTGCAGACGCTCCCAGCCGAGGCCCCAGTTCTCCAGCACGCGCGCGCTGAAGTTCTCCACCACGGCGTCGCTCTGCTTGATGAGCTCCTCGAGGAGTTCCTTGCCCTTCGGGTTGCGGGCGTTGAGGCTCACGCCCAGCTTGCCGTTGTGCAGCTGGTTCCAGTACGGCGCGGAGTAGTAGTCCTTGCCGTTGCCGAAGTGGTGGTCATTGTGCGTGATCTGGCCGTCGAAGTTACGGCCGACCGCGGGACGGACATCCCAGCGGTGGTCGTCCGGCTCGTGCGGCGGCTCGATGTGGATGACCTCGGCGCCATACGGCGTCAGCATCCGCGAGCTCCACGGGCCGACGGCCTTCCACGTGAAGTCGATGATGCGGATGCCGTTGAGCGGACCCTTCGGAATCGCCGGTGTCGTCATCGCACCACTCCCGTCTGCGCCAGCAGTTCCACCTGCGTCGCGTCGATGCCGAGTTCCTTCGTGAGGACGGCACGCGTGTGCTCGCCCAGGTGCGGGGCACGCCCGTCCGGGGACACATCCAACCCGTCGCTCTTGTAGAAGCCGCGCGGGTAGGGAACCGTCTTACCGATCTCCTCGTGCTCCACGTCGCGCCAGAAGCCGCGCTCCGCGAAGTGGCTGATGCCCAGGTTCTCCTCGGGGGCGCGGATGACGCCCCACGTGAGGCCGAAGGACTGCGCCTTCTCGAACGCCTCCTGCGCCGGCACCTTCGCCAGCAACGCCTTCATCGCCACGTCCACGGGACCGCCGACGGCGGCAGCCGCCTGGCGCGTGGGGGCGTCGTTGTACTTCTCGTCCTCAAGGTCGCCGGCAACGCCCAGCTCCTTCATCCAGCCGAGCATCTTCGGCCAGACGTTGGGCGGGAAGTTGAAGCGCGCGTTCATGTGGCGGCCGTCAGCGGCCTGCACCTGGATCGGCGGCGCGTAGGTCGGGCCGGCGTGCTGGCCGGTCTGGCGAACGGACGGCTGGTTGTACCAGAGCCAGTACGAGACCGGGCGCTCGGTGCAGATTGCGCAGCAGTCGTGGATCGCTACATCGACGTACTGGCCGAGGTCAGTCGTCATGCGGTCCCACAGGGCGACGGTGATCGAGTGCGCCATCATCACGGACGCGGCGTTGTACGCCTGTCGGCCCTGGCCGCCAATCGGCGTCTCCTTCGGGTCGGAGTAGCCGCCGACGCCCATCTGCCCGCCGAGGGCGAGGTGCGCCGGGTCGTTCATCTCCAGCTGCGCCCACGGGCCGGTCTGGCCGAAGTCCGTGAGCGACGCGTAGATGAGCTTCGAGTTCGAGGGTGCGACGGACGCGTAGTCCAGCCCGAGCGCGGCTAGCGTGCCCGGCTTCGTGCTCTCCACGAACACATCGGCCGACGCGATCAGGCGGCGCAGCATCTGCTGCCCCGGCAGTCGCGTGATGTCGATGCAGACGCTCTCTTTGCCGGTGTTGAACCACCAGTAGTCGAGGCTCTTGTTCGGGTCCTCCACGTCGTTGACGAAGGGACCTACATACCGGCCGGGGCTGCCCCGGGTCGGTTCGATCTGGATGACTCGCGCACCGGCATCGGACATGATCTTGCCGACCATCTGGTTCCGCCGGTCGGCAAGTTCGATGACGGTGAGCCCATCGAACACCTTAGACAACAGCACTACCTCCCCGGGTATGGCGCTGAGAGACGCTCGCCCGTCGCGCGTGGCCCCCTCTGGGCTCGGCACGTCGCGCCGCCGGGCGAAGACGCGCAGCAGCATATCGCTCCTGCGCGACGCCACCGGCGTCACGGGCCGACTGCATGTAGCACGCCCGAAACCCGACCGTAAAGCGAGGGGGATGCCGTCCAGCCGCGCGGGGTGCATGCTGGCGCTGCGAACGAGGGAGCAGCCGCATGTCCGACACCCCGGCGAACCTCCCGCCCAAACGAGCAGTCCGCGATCGCATCGCCGATGTCCACGTTCCCTTCGTCTACGTCGCGCTGGCCTTCGGGGTCCTCGGCGGGTTCTCGCTGGCGGTCACGCTGTCCGCAGAGGCGGTCATCGCCGGCGTCTCCGCCTCGTGGGCCAGCCACGCGCAGGTGCATGGCCACCTGCAGGTCATCGGCTTCGCGGGCATCTTCGTCGTGGGCGTCGCGAGCAAGCTGATCCCGCGCTTCGGCAACGGCACGCTCCCCCGCTCGCGCGAGGTGACGGCGATTCTCTGGTGCCTCGGTGGCGGCGTCCTGGCGAGGGCGGTCGGGCAGCCGGTGATCCCGTACGGCCCCGTCGGCTCGGTGATTCTGGACCTCGGGGCGGCGCTGGAGCTGGTGGGCGCGCTGCTCTTCACGAGAATCGTCCTTGAGATCATGGGGCGCGCGATCCGCGACGGTGAGCCGCATGCGATCCAGATCGGCGCGGGTGCGCTCTGGTTCGCGGTGCAGGCGTCGCTCGGCCTCGGCTGGCTCGCGGCGATGGCGGCCGGCGGCGACCGCATCCTGCGGTCGGATCAAGACGGCGCGCTGCTCACGATGCAGTTCTTCGGCTTCCTCTTCGGCGTCTTCAGCGGCGTCGGGCTGCGCTCGTTCCCCACGCTGTTCGGGATGCCCACGCCCTCGCGCGCGCTCGGCCTCGTCGGCTGCGCGCTGACGCAGGGCGGGCTCGCGCTCTGGGTCGTCGCGGGCCTGTTGTCCGAGCCGAGGTCGAGCGCGGTGGGGCAGGCCGTCTTCGGCGCAGGGGCGCTGGTGTTCATCAGCGCCTTCGGCTTCTGGAAGCGCGAGACGCGGTTCGCCGCCGCGTCCCAGCCGCTCGCGTGGGCGCTGCGCGGCGCGCTGCTCTCGCTCAGCCTCGTCGGGCTGCTCCTCCTCACGAGCGGCCTCGAGGCGGCCGTCACCGGCCACGCCGTCGCCGTCCGCGTGACCGATGGCGCGCGGCACATCTTTGCGGTTGGCGTGATCACGCTCGGGATCGTCGGCATGGCGCAGCTCATCCTGCCGGAGTTCGCCAGCGAGCGCCTCGTGCGGCAGCCGAGTCGCGCGCGCGGCCCGCTGTACGCGGCGGCGCTGCTCTCCGCGATGCTCCTACGCGGCGTGGTGCCGCTGGCATCGCTGCCGGACAACGTGCGCTTCACTTCGATGCTGCTCGGCGGGATGTTCGCCTGGATCGCGGCCGGCGTCTTCGCCGTGCAGTTCATTCGCGCGCGCCGCGCGCACCTCGACTACCTCGGCCGTATGGCCAAGTGGCGCGCGAGTGGCGAGTCGCTCCCGGTCGTCGAGCAGCCGGAGTAGGCATTTCGAGCGACCGGTGCGATCGCCTCTGTCGCACACACGATCGCGTGCGCACGATCGTCTCAGCCGGAGGGTTCGGCGTTCATCCCTCCGGGGAGGACGGCCATGCCTCGTCGCCTCATCCCGATCATCCTCGTCGCGGGCCTCACTGCACTGGCACTCCTGCTGCCTCGCGACAACGCCCGCGCTGCCGGGCCGATTGTCGTGGAGGCGCTCACCGTCTCGCCCAACGTGCTCAAGCCCGTCGAGGTGCAGCGCGGCGCGGAGATCACGATCGCCGTGAAGATCTCCGGCGGACGTGCGCCGTACACGCTGCGCTGGACCTCGCAGGACGACAAGACGCCCCTGTGTGAGGCCGCGAACTGCAATCCGTGGTCCGTGAACACCTCGAAACTGCGCCAGAGCGCCGTGGGCGCGTCGCTGTTCTTCACGATCAAGGACGCGGACGGGCAGGCGGCGGGCTGGAATGGGACGGACGGCTCCGTGCACTCGGACTTCAGCGTCAGCATCGGCGGGATCAGCGGCGGGGGCGGCGTGGTCACGACGCCGGAGAAGCTGCCGTCCACACCGCTCGCCGCGCCCTCGCCGACGGCCGCGGCGTCCGCGAAGACGGCGGCGCCCGCAGCACCCGCCGCGGGCGAACTCGAGGACTCCGGAGCGCGGTTCTCTTCGCTCAACGGGCAGGTCGAGACGCGTCCCGAGTCCTGCGAGAAGTGCTGGAAGCTCGCGAAGCTGGAGACCATGCTGCGCCGCGGCGATCACATCCGCACTCAAGAGGACAGTTCGGCCGTGATCGGGTTCGCCGATCTCTCGACGTTTGTGGTGAAGCCCGAGACTGAGGTCGTCGTGCGAACCGCCGCTCCGAATGAGTCGAAGCTCAAGCTCGTCATCGGCAACATCTGGGCCAACATCAAGCACATGGCCAAGGACGGCTCGATGGAGATCGAGATGAACCAGGCGGTGACCAGCATCAAGGGCACGACGTTCGTGCTCTCCGAGACGGGCGGCACATCGACCCTTCAGGTGATCGAAGGCAGCGTCGAGTTCACGAGCACGGCCATGAAGCAGAAGGCCACGGTCAACGGCGGCTTCTCGGTCGCCGCCACGAAGAACGGGCTGGGCGAGGTCAAGCCGATCGATGTGAAGGCGGTGACGGCGGAGTGGGACGCCGTGCGCGCCAAGGCCGAGACAGGCAAGCCGCCGACTGGAGGCAGGGGCCAGGCGGCCTCGGCCGCGTGGTACCTCAGTGCCCCCGTGCTCGGCGCAGCCGCCGGCGCGATCCTCGTCGCGGTGGCCGGCGTGGTGTGGCTGTCGCGACGGCGCGCGGCGTAGCGAACGACGGCGCATAACCAACAGGGCCCCGGCATCGCCGGCGCCCTGTGCGTGTGGCTCGATGCCGGTGCTAGTAGACCGGGTACTTCGAGAAGTCGGTGGTGCCGAGGATCGCGCTCAACGTGTCCTGGTCGTTCTTCACCTGGCCCGTGTAGACCTTGTGGTCGGCACGGATGATCGCGGCGGCGGCGTCACCCATGATCGTGCCGTCCTTGCGCTTCCCGGTCAGGTCCATGCTCTCGAAGCCCTCGGGGTTGCGCTGCTGCGCCACGTAGATCGTGCCGCCGACCCAGATCTGGGTGGAGGGCATGATCGCGTTGACGGAGATGTTGTCCGGCCAGAGCTCAGCGGCCATGCCCTGCGTCATGCGCTCGAGGGCGGACTTCGTCAGGCCGTAGATCGTGCGGTTCTGGACGACCTCGGTGTACGGGCCGGCGCCGGGCCCGCGGCTCGCGCCCGACGAGACGTTGATGATCGAGCCGCCGCCGATCTCGCGCATGTGCGTCGCGGCGAGGCGCGAGAGCAGCGCGGGCGTGGCCACGTTGATCTGGAACGCCAGGTGGAAGTGACGCCAGTTCATCTTCTCGATGGTGCCGTTGGGCGAGATGCCGGCGTTGTTGATGACGGCGTCCACGTGTCCGAACTCGGCGACCGACCAGTCCCAGAGCGCCTCGACTTCGTCTTCCTTCGACATGTCGGCGCGGCGCGCGACCGCCTTGCCGCCGGTCTCCGCGATCGAGGCTACCGTGTCGGTCAGCGTGCCGGGGATGCGCGACTCGCCCTCGTTCTCCGTGCGGGCGGCGCAGATGACGGTCATGCCCTCGCGGGCGAGGACGCGCGCGACGTCCGCGCCGATGCCTCGGCTGGCGCCGGTGACGATGGCCACCTTGCCATTCAGGTCGGGGTTCGTCGCCATCTGGTATCTCCTTGTGTGCCCGGTGGGGCGTTCGTCCGGTGTCCGCGCCGCACTCTACCCCACGTTCGAGGCACGCGCCTCGGTGGGACGTCGAGGGGAGGGCGTTGGTACGAAGGGGTGAGGATCGCGCGGACTAGCCGCCCGCGAGCTTCACCTTATGGCCGAGCGATTCGAGCTTGGCCTGGATGCGGTCGCGGTGGTCGCCCTGGATGAGGACGGACGAGCCTTCGCGCGTGCCGCCCGCGCCGCAGAGCTGCTTGAGGAGCTTCACCATCGCGTCGAGGTCCGCGTCGCTGCCGGGGAGACCGGTGACGGTGGTCACGGTCTTGCCGCCTCGACCGCCCTTCTCGCGGCGGATGCGCACGAAGCCGTCATCCGGGACCGGCGGGCCCGACGACTTCGACGTCTGCTTCGACGTCGGGCGTCGCGGCGGCTCCGGCGGCTTGATGCGCCCGCCGTCGGTCCCGTCCGTCGAGTAGACGAGGCGCGAGTTCTTCTCCGGCAGGGTGGGCGGCACCACGGCTACGCCTGCGCGCTCGCGGGTTCCTCGCGGATCGCGTCGCGCAGGTAGGTGAGGGCGATCGTGGTGAAGCGCGACATGTTCTCGCCGCGGTCGGTGGTACCCGTCTCGATCACCTCGGCGCGCGTCACGGGGCCCGCGACGGCGACCGTGGTGCGGCCGGGAGGCGCTCCGGAGCGCCCGCCGGTCGGGCCCGCGAGGCCGGACTCGCCGATGCACCACGTGGCGTCCAGGCGTGCGCGGACCGCCTCAGTGAGTTCGGCGAGCAGCGCGGGCGTCGTGCCGCGGTAGTCCGCGTAGGACGCGCGGGGGACGCCGGCCAGCGCAATGCGCGAGTCCAGCGTGTAGAGCACGCCGCCGCCGCGGTAGTACTTCGACGCGCCGGCGACCCAGAGCAGCGCCGCAGAAACGAGGCCGCCCGAGGTGCCCTCGGACACGGCGACGGTCTCGCCGCGCTCGATCAGCAGCGCGGCGATCTCTTCGGCGAGGGTCTCCTGCTCGGGGGTCAGGAAGGTGGACATGGGCGCTCCCGTTCGGTGCTTCGCCGCGAGCCTACGCCGCGCGGCGCGCCACCGCGAGCGCTCGCGACGCTCGGGCGAGCCGCCTCGGCAGGCCGCCCCCTATACTCGCCCTCGCGCCCGAGGAGGCGCGAGGCGTGACGCGAAGGAGCCACCGTGGAGTACCGCAATCTCGGCAACTCGGGCCTGATGGTCTCGGTGGTGGGGCTGGGCACCAACAACTTCGGCCATCGGCTGGATGCGGGCATTGACCCGGAGCAGGCCGAGGCGGTGGTGAGTGAGTGCCTGGCGAACGGCATCAACTTCTTCGACACGGCGGACGTGTACGGGGGGCGCGGGCCGTCCGAGGAGTACCTGGGTCGCGCGCTGAAGGGCCGCCGCGCCGACGCCGTCGTGGCCACGAAGTTCGGCATCCCGATGGGTGACGGCCCGATGAAGGCCGGCGGCTCGCGCCGCTACATCTTCGAGGCGGTCGAGGCGTCCCTGCGCCGCCTGGATACCGACTACATCGACCTCTACCAGATGCACCGCCCCGACTCCGACACCCCCATCGAGGAAACGATGCGCGCCCTCGATGACCTCGTGACGTCGGGGAAGGTGCGCTACGTCGGCGTCTCGAACTACGCGGGTTGGCAGATCGCGGACGCGCAGTGGACGGCGCGCTCGGCCGGCTTCGTGCCGCTGCTGTCGATCCAGAGCGAATACAACCTGCTCAACCGCAGCCTGGAGGCGGAGGTCATCCCGGCCGCGCAGCGCTTCGGGCTCGGGCTGCTGCCGTTCTACCCGCTGGCGAGCGGCCTGCTCACCGGCAAGTACCGTCGAGGCGCCACCGCGGAGGCCGGCCGCCTCGCGAAGGGCTCCGACGCCATTTCGGGCTACACGCTGTCCGACGCGAACTTCGACAAGGTCGAGGCGCTGGAGCGGTTCGCGCAGGAGCGAGGCCACACGATCCTCGAGCTCGCGTTCTCGTGGCTCGCGTCGCTCGACTACGTCGGCTCGATCATCGCCGGCGCCACGCGCCCCGAGCAGGTGACCGCGAACGCCGCGGCGGCCGCCGGGTGGCGCCTGACCGCGGAAGACATGGCGGAGATCGACCGCCTCACGAAGTAGACCAACGTCCTGTGCGTCTCGCGCGAAACGCGTAGCGATTCCGCGAGGTTCACACGGCGGCGGATTTCTATACTGGTGGTGTCCGGCCCGCTCAGATGCGGGGAGGAGGCCCACCTTCATGGTCTCGTTCCCGGCGATTCAGGCGACACACCTCGGCAAACACTACCGGGGCGGTGTCCGGGCGCTCGCTCAGGTCGACCTCGTCGTGCCGCGGGGCACCGTGTTCGGGCTGCTGGGCCAGAACGGCGCCGGCAAGACCACCCTGATCCGCATCCTGCTGGACATGATCCGTCCCACCGAGGGCCGCGCGAGCATCCTGGGCTTCGACTGCCAGGACGACAGCGTGGAGGCCCGTGCGCACGTGGGCTACCTGCCGTCCAGCGCCAACTACTACTCGTACATGACCGGTCGCGACATGTTCGACTTCGTCGCGAGGGCGCGCGGGGTGCAGGCTGACAGCGCACTGCTGGATGACCTGCTGACCTGCCTGGACCTCGACCCGGAACGCGGGATCCGCACGCTCTCGAAAGGGAACCAGCAGAAAGTGGGGTTGATCGCCGCGCTGCTGGCGAAGCCCGAGGTCGTGATCCTCGACGAGCCGACCTCCGGGCTCGACCCGCTGATGCAGGACGTCGTGCTGGAGATCGTGCGCGAGATCGCCGCCGAGGGGCGCACGGTCTTCTTCTCGTCGCACATCCTGAGCGAGGTCGAGCGCGTGTGTGACCACGTCGCTGTGCTACGCGCGGGTCGCCTCGTCGGGTCGTTCGACCTCGCCGAGCAGCGGCGGCTGGCAGCGCGCATCGTCACGGTGCGCTTCGCCGACGCGCCGGCACCGTCGGCGTTCGACGGCATCGCGGGCGCGCGCTTCCTGCGCACCGAGGCCGGACGCGCGGTGTTCGAGGTACGCGAGGGCTTCGATGCGCTGCTCAAGCGTCTCGCGCAGTTCACTGTCCTCGACATCGACGCGCACGAGCCGACGCTGGAGGACTTCTTCCTGTCGCTGTACACGGACAGCGCGGCACCGGCGGTCATGGGTGGCGGCTCCTGATGGTCCTGCTCACCCAGATGCTTTACCGCCTGCGCATCCAGGTCCTGTCGTACGGCCTCGGCCTGGCGCTGTGGGTGGGGTTCGAGGTGCTCCTGTTTCCCTCGGTCGCGGACTCGCTCAGCAGCATCGAGTACCCCCAGGCCATCCTCGACGCCTTCGGGGTGAGCGGCACGAACCTCGGTGACCCGCGCGCGTTCTTCGGCGCGGAGTTCTTCTCGCTCGGCCCGCTCGCGCTTGGCGCGTTCGTCGTGGCGGCGTCGACGGCGGCGCTGGCGGGCGAGGAGTCCGCGGGGACCATGGAGCCGCTCGCCGCGCTCCCGTTCAGTCGGCGTCAGATGTTCGTGCAGAAGGCCGTCGCAGTGTTTGTCGCTGCCGCGGGCGTCACGGCGCTCACGGCGCTCGGCTGGGCGGCGAGCGTTCCCTTCGTCGACCTGGGTCGCGAACTGACGATCGTCGAGTTGGTCGGCGCCACGTTCGCGCAACTCTCGTTCGCCGCGTTCCTCGGCGCAGTCGGAATGCTGTTCGGCGCGGTCGCGCCCTCGCGCGGCACGGCGGCGGCCTGCACCGGTGCGCTCCTCGTGATCGCGTATCTCCTCGTCGCGATCGCTTCGAGCGTGGATGCCGTCGACGGGCTGAAGTACGCCAGCCCGTACTACTACTCCGACCTGTCGGGGATCCTTGTGGACGGGGTCGATCCGCGGCACCAGGTCGTGCTGTGGGGCGGAGCGCTCGCGGTCGGATACCTCGCGCTCATTGCGTTCGAGGGACGCGAGCTCGGCGCGGAGCGGTGGCAGTTCGATGCGTTCCTGCCGCGCGGGGACGATGATGCGAGTGACGGAGGCGACATGACGAGCGACACGACGACGGCCGTGCCGAGGCGCACACGGCGCGGCATGAGCGCCCCCCTGCGCGCGGGCATCTTCGCTGCGCTCGTTGCGATCCTCGCGAGCGGCGGGCTCGTCGCCTACCGCTACACGGCCTCGCTGCCGCCGACGCTGAAGGTGAGCGGCCGCGTGGAGGCGCCGACGGCGACGATCCTCGCCCCGACCAGCGGGCTGGTGGTGACGCTGACCGCGGCGCTGGGGCAGACCGTGGCGCAGGGCGACCTGCTCGGGTGGATGGAGAACACCCTCGACAAGTCGATGGTGCCGATCACCGCGCCGCACTCCGGTCGCATCACCACGCTCTCGCTGGATCAGGGCCAGTTCGCCGCCGCCGGGACGCCCGTCGTTGTGATCCACGAGTTGACCGAGATGCATGCCCTGCTCGAGGTGGACGAGAGCGACATCGGTCGCGTCGCGACCGGTCAGGCCGCGCAGCTCACGTTCACCTCGCTCGGCCTCACGGTGGAGGGGCGCGTGGGGAGCGTGGACACGCTGCCGACGCGTGCGTCCGGTGCGCGCTCCGGGCAGAGCCGCAAGTACGAGGTCAAAGTCCCGCTGGCCGGCGTCGACCAGCGCGTGATCATCGGATTGCCCGTGGACGCGCGGATTGCGATTGCGCCGCGCTCATAACGCCGGCCACCGATCCGGCCATGTCACCTCGTTAACGCGGACGGCGTAGGATCCGCCCTCACAACGAAGGCGGAGGTAGTCCATGCCCGAGAACGTGTCCCCGATCACCGAGCAGCTTGCGGCCTACATCGCAGGAGCCGCCCGCCAGCCCCTGCCCCCCGCCGTCGAGGAGAAGACGAAGCACCACGTCCTCGACACCATCGCGGCGATGGTTTCCGGCTCGAAGCTGCTCCCAGGGCGTCGCGCGATCGCCTACGCGAAGGCGCGCGGCGGCGTTGAGGAAGCCACGGTCGTCGGCACGAAGATCCGCACCACGGTCGAGCTTGCCGCGCTGGCAAACGGCATGATGGCGCACGCGGACGAGACGGATGACTCGCACGCCGGGTCGGTCACGCACCCGGGCTGCGCGGTCATCCCGGCGGCCCTCGCTCTGGGCGAGCGCCACAAGCGCAACGGCGCGGCGTTCCTGCGCGCCGTCGCGCTGGGCTATGACGTCGGGTCGCGCTTCAGCATGGCGCTCAACGCGCGCGCGTTCTTCGACGAGGGGCACTCGACGCACTCGTTCGCGCCGAGCTTCGGCGCGGCGGCGGCGGCAGCGACGCTGTCGAAGTTCGATGCGGACCAGGTGCGCCACACGCTCTCCTACGCGGGGCAGCAGGCCTCCGGCGTAGGCGCGTGGATCCACGACCTGGAGCACGTGGAGAAGGCGTTCGACTTCGGCGGGATGCCCTCGCGCAACGGCGCGCTCGCGGCGACGTTCGTACGCCTCGGCTTCACCGCCGTTGACGACCTGTTCGTGGGGCCGCGCAACTTCTTCCAGGCCTACGGCACGCCCGGCCGCCAGCCGAACCCCGAGGTGCTGGTGCGCGGGCTGGGCGAGACGTTCGAGATCATGAACACGAACATCAAGCGCTGGACCGTCGGCTCGCCGATCCAGGCGCCGCTCGACTCGCTGTACGAGCTGATCCGCGAGCACCAGGTGAAGGCGAGCAACGTCGAGAACGTCACCGTCACCGTCGGCCCGCACTCGGCGCTCACCGTCGACGACCGCAAGATGCCCGACATCAACATGCAGCACATGTGCGCCGTGATGCTCCTCGACGGCACGGCGACGTTCGAGGCGGCGCACGACGAGCCGCGCATGCGCGACAAGAAGACGCGCGAGCTGCGCGCGCGCGTCGAGCTCATCGGCGACGCCGAATGGGAGCAGCAGCACCCGGGCCGCCAGGGCACCGTGGAGATCCTGCTGAAGGACGGCTCGAAGCTCAGCCACCACACCACGGCGGTGCGCGGCACCTCGGAGAATCCGATGACGCGGCAGGAAGTGGACGACAAGTGCCACGCCCTGATCACGCCGGTGCTGGGCGCAAAGAAGAGCCGCGCGCTCTGCGACACCGTGTGGGAGCTGGAGTCCATGAAGGACGTCCGCGACCTCACGAAGCTCCTGCGCGCGTAGACCGCCCGTGAACGCGCACGACGACGAGAACCCGATGTGGGTGCGCGCGGCAGCGCTCGCCGGGGAGGCCGAGGTGCCCGACCTCGTCTGCCGCATCGCCGTGCCATCCTCGGACATGGCCGCGCTGATCGGTGCGGACGTGCCCGGCACGGACGTGGCGCGCTTCCCCACGTGGGACGCGCCGCACACGCTGCTCGCCGACGACGAGGTGCTCGCCGAGGCAGTGCGTGACCTCGGCGTGCCGATCGCGCGCCCGGTGTCGCCCTACGCCGTGCGCCAGTGGGACGAGCGCGAGGCGCTGGAGGGTGCGCTGCATCGCCTCCGCGACCACGACGAGCAGCCGTGGGGGATGACCGCGTTCGAGCCACGCACGGCGGTGATCCTCGTGCGAGGCGCGAGCCGCGTGCGCGAGGTCCTGGGGCGGCTGGTGCGAGCGGTGGCGTCGTCGGGACTGGTGATCGACGCGCGGGACACGCACGACCTGCGCGTCTTCGCGCTGCCCGTGCTGGAGCGCGGCCGCGTGATCCTCGTGACCCCCGGGGCGACCGAGGATCTCCGGGGCGATGACCTCGATCGGCTGGTGCTTGGCCTGTAGCGCTCGGTTGGCGTGCTAGTCCTCGATGCGGCGCGCGCGGGCCATGCCCAACTGCAGCGCGAGGATCGAGACGAACGCTGCGCCGGCCATGAAGGCGATGGACACGAAGCCGTAGACCTCGACCCAGCGGACGCTGCACGGGACGGTCGTGGAGCACATGCTCGGCTGCTCCGGGAACAGCTCCAGCTGGTAGTGGTAGAGCGAGAACAGCAGGCCCACAGCCGCGACCGGGACGATGTAGCGCCACGCCTTCGCGTCACCACGCAGCGCCGCGATGAGCGTCAGCACGGCCAGCGGGTACATCGCGCCGCGCTGGAACCAGCACATCTCGCAGGGCGTGTAGTGCGCGATTTCGGAGTAGTACAGCGAACCGAGGGTGGCGATCGCCGCGATCGCGAACGCGAGCCACCGGCCGCGTCGCAGCAGCAGCGCGCGCATCTGCGTCGCCCCGGGTGCCCCCGCCACGACTGCCATCGCCAGCGAAGCGACCAGCACGAGGAGCGAGCCCGGCGCGAGGATCGCTGAGACGGTGGTCGGCTCCACGGTCGCTCCTTCAGGGGCGCATCAACTACATCATGACTGTACGGCGGCTCCGCCGCTGCCGCGCGCCGCGCGACCGCGATGCATCACGGGTGCAATCGCGCGTGGGCGAGCATCCCACGGCGCCTCGAATGGCGCGATGATAGGCGCGGCCCGAGGCCGCCCGACGCGGGTAGGACGCCGGCCGCGAAGAACGCCCAGCACAGGAGGCACCGTGCCGCTCGACCCCACCACCATCGCCACGCTTTCCAAGGTGTCGACGGCGACGCTGACCACCGTCCTGCTGAAGCACGGCCTGCGGAACGTCTGGATGCGCGGCACGAAGCCGATGCGGCCCGGCCAGCCGCGGCTCGTCGGCGAGGCGTTCACCATGCGCTTCGTCCCCGCGCGCGAGGACCTCGCGACGCCGGAGTCGTGGGCGAACCCACGCTCCACGCGGGGCGCGATCGAGGACATGCCGGAGGGCGTGATCGTCGTCGTGGACGCGATGGGGATCACGGACGCCGGTATCTTCGGCGACATCCTGTGCTCGCGCATGAAGAAGCGCGGCGTCGCGGGCCTCGTCACGGACGGGGTGGTGCGTGACGGTGCGGGCGTGCTGGGGACGGGGCTGCCCGTGTGGTGCGACGGCATTGCGGCGCCGCCGTCTGTCGCCGGGCTCACCTTCGTGAACTGGCAGGAGCCGATCGGCTGTGGCGGCGTCGCCGTCTTCCCCGGCGACACGATCGTCGTCGATGACGACGGGGCGGTGGTCATCCCCGCCGCGCTCCTCGAGCGGATCGTGCCCGAGGCGGCTGAGCAGGAGCGGCTGGAGGAGTGGATCATGGGCGAGGTCGCGCAGGGCGTTCCGCTGCCCGGGCTCTACCCCGCGAACGCCGAGACCATGGCCCGCTACCAGGCGGACATGCAGCGCGGCTCCTAGACCCGCGTGCTCACGCTCGGCTTCACGGAGGTCGACGTTTTCGCGGACGGACCGTTGAGCGGCAACCCGCTCGCGGTCGTCCACGACGCCGACGCGCTCACCGACGACGCGATGCAGGCGTTCGCGCGCTGGACGAACCTCTCCGAGACGACGTTCCTGCTGCGCCCCACCTCGCCCGGCGCGGACTACCGCGCGCGCATCTTCACCCCCGGTGGTGAGTTGCCCTTCGCCGGGCACCCGACGCTGGGGACCTGCCATGCCTGGCTGGAGGCGGGTGGCGTCGCACGCTCCTCGACCGAGGTCGTGCAGGAGTGCGGCGTCGGCCTCGTGCGGATCCGCCGCGGGGGCGATCGCGCCTCGTTCGAGGCGCCGCCGCTGCGCACCGAGCCGGTCGATGCAGCGCTCCTGGGCGACGTGCTGCGTGCCATCGGCGTTGCGCCGGAGCACGTGCGGGCCGCGCAACTGCTGGACAACGGGCCGCGCTGGCTCGCGCTGCTGCTGGACAGCGCCGCCCGCGTGCTGGCGATCGAGCCGGATCACGCCGCGCTCCGGCACCTCGCGAAGGTCGGGGTCGTCGGGCCGACGGCGGCCGGGGCACGCGCGCAGTTCGAAGTGCGCGCATTCGCCGCGGCGATCGGCATCAACGAAGATCCGGTCACCGGCAGCCTGAACGCGAGCCTCGCGCAGTGGCTGATCCCCGCCGGGATCGCGCCGCCGCGCTACATTGCATCGCAGGGCGCGCGCGTCGGTCGGGCCGGCCTGGTGCACCTCGATCGAGACGAATCCGGCGCAGTGTGGGTGGGCGGCACCAGCCGGACCGTAGTCCGCGGCACGGTCACGCTCTAAGCGATCATCCGCTCGATCGCCTCAACGGTTTCCTGGGGCGTCAGACGCCAATCTTTACCGTTGATCTACAGATGCATCTGCGGCGCATCACGCTCGCTCATGTAGAGTGTGGTGCACGTGGGGAAGCGTCGTTGGGAACGGAATCCTGACGGAGCAGCAATCGAGCGATCCGCGCTCGGTGAATGAGGCACGCGCAAACGAATGCCGCGCTCGATCCCCCGATTCTCACGTCTCCTTCGCGCACCGCTTGCGATCCTGCTCGCCTTCCTCATCGGCGCGGCGGGCATCCTCGCGTCTGACCCGCGCAGCGCTGAGGCCGCCGCACCGACCGCGATCACCTACACCGGTTCCGGTGCGAACACTGGTCTCGCGAACACACCGACGACGTGGACGGTGGGGTTCACTTCCACCGCGGGTGGCGCGCTGGCGGCCGGCGGCACGATCACCGCGCAGTTCCACACCGGCTTCGTCATACCGGCCGGGCCGTTCGCCGTGACGCTGGGCTCGTCGTTCGTGGGCTGCACCGCCACGGCCACCTCGGCGGCGAGCGTCGTCACCATCACCCTCGCCAATGCACCGAGCCTCACCTGCTCCCTTGCAGCATCGACGGCGGCGACCGTGGCGATCCCGAACATCGTGAACCCCACAGCGGCGACGTACGCGGCCGGAGCCGCGGCGAACTTCCGCGTGCAGACCAGTGCCGACAACACCTTCGCCAACCACGCGACGAACATCGTCATCAGCCCCACGGCCGTGACCACGGTCACCTTCACCGGATCCCCGCTGGCGCCCTCGATCTCGTCCAACTACACCGTCGCGTTCACGGTCGGCCTCGGCGGGTCGCTGGCGGCCGGCGGCACCATCACGGCCACGTTCCACTCGAGCTTCACCGTCCCCGGGACGCCGACGATCAACCTGGGCGGGATGTTCGTGAACTGCTCCGCGACGGCGACCGGGGCGAGCAGTGTCGTTACGATCACTCTCGCGAACAGCGGAGGCACCTGCGCGCTGGCCGCGAGTACCACCGCAAGCCTCGTCATCGTCGGCGTCACGAACCCGACGGTCGGCACGTACGCGGCCGCCGCGTTCAGCGTCGCCACCTCGAAGGACGTGACGCCCGCCTCGCCCGCCGCGGCGTCGACCGTCACGATCACCGCGACGACGCCCACGGGCGTGACGTTCGCCGGCACACCGCAGACGCCGGGCACCACCGCCTCCTGGGTCGTCGGCTTCACGCCTTCCGCAGTGGGGGCGCTCACGACAGCGAGCACCATCACCGTGACGTTCGACGCGGCGTTCACCGTCCCGGCGACGCCCACCGTGACGTTGAGCGGTGCCTTCTCCAACTGCTCTGCCACCGGGGCGGCCACCGGCACCGTGGTGACGATCACGCTCGCGAACAGTGGCGGCACATGCGCCCTCAACAGCCTGACTCCCGCGACGGTGACCATCGCGGGAATCACGAACCCGATCGCCGGCGTGTACGCCGCGGCGGGCTTCGGCGTGAGCACCAACCGCGACACCACCACGGCGCTCCCGGCGAACGTCACGATCGCTACGACCGCCGTCACCGCGGTGACCCTGGTCGGCACGCCGCAGACGCCCGGGTCGACGGCCTCGTGGGCAGTCGGTTTCACCCCCTCGTCGGTGGGGGCGCTGGCGGCGGGCAACACCATCACGGTGACGTTCGACCCGGCGTTCACGATCCCCGCGACGCCGACGATTACGCTCGGCACCGGCTTCTCCAGCTGCACCGCGACGGGTGCCACAGTCGGCAGCGTCGTCACGGTCACCCTCGTGGGTGGCGGTTGCGCGCTGAACGGTCTCACCCCTGCCTCGTTCACCATCGCTGGCATCACGAACCCGGCAGCCGCTGTGTACGCGGCGGCGGGCTTCGGCGTGCGCACGACGAAGGACGGCACGACGGTGCTGCCCGCGAACGTCACGATCGCGACGACCGCCGTCACCGCGGTGACCCTGGTCGGCACGCCGCAGACGCCCGGGTCGACGGCCTCGTGGGCAGTCGG
>CANKAU010000013.1 GCA_947479915.1 Chloroflexota bacterium | reverse complement strand
GACACCTCGGCGCGTCGATCGTTCAACTCAGCCATGCGCCAGCTCCTCGCCGATCTCCCGGATCGCTGTGAGTACGCGGTCGTTGTCCTCGGGCCTGCCAATGGAAATGCGGAGGTGGTCGCGCAGCCTCGGCGTGTCGAAGTAGCGCGTGAAGATGCCGCGCTGGCGTAGCGCGTCGCGGAGGGTGCGCCCGTCACCGCGCGCGAGCTTCATCAGCACGAAGTTGGCGTGCGAGGGCACCGGCGTGATCCACTCCAGCTGCGCCAGTTCGCGTGTCACGCGCTCCCGCTCGCTCACGAGGATCGCGGCGCGCTCATCCAGCACGGCGGCATCCGCCATCGAAGCGATCGCGGCGGCCTCGGCGGCGGCGTTCACGTTGTACGGCTGCTTCGCGCGTCGCCACAGGTCGGCCATCTGCGGGTGCATCACCGCGTAACCGATGCGCAGACCCGCCAACGCGCCCCACTTCGACAGCGTCCGCAGCACGATCAACCCGTGCTCGCCCGCCGCGCGCTGCGCCAGCGACGCGGCGGCCGCGAAGTCGATGTACGCCTCGTCGACGACGATGAGCGCGCCCGTGTCCAGCAGCCGATCGGCGAGGCGCTCCGGGAAGAGCGTCCCCGTCGGGTTGTTGGGAGACGGCACAAAGACCGCCTTCGCGCCGCGGGCCGCCTCGACCATGCCGTCCTCATCGAACGTCCAGTCATCGCGAAGCGGCACGTCGATGACGCGGGCGCCGTGCAGGCCGCTGTCGTACGCGTACATGCCGAACGTGGGCGAGGCGATGACGATCGAGTCGCCCTCGCCGATGTACATGCCGAAGATCTGGTTCAGGAGATCGTCAGAGCCGGCCCCGGCGACGATCGCCTCGGGCGCTGCGTGGATCCGCCCGGCGATCGCGCCGCGCAGCGCGACCTGGTTGTCATCGCCGTACCACTCGGCGTGGTAGTCGAGGTTCCGGAGTGCCTCGATCGCGCGCGGCGCCGGGCCAAACGGGTTCTCGTTCCCGTCCAGCTTGATGACGTCCTTCGGGTCGACGCCGTAGCGCTGCGCGATCTCGTACGGATCCTCGAGGGACACGTACTCAGGCATCGTCGCAAGGAACGGCCGCAGGCCCGCGACCGGATCAAAGCGCGCCATCTAGCGGCCCTCCAACCGTCGCTCGATGCTGCGGGCGTGGCCCGTCAGCCCCTCGGCGCGCGCGAGGCGTGCCGCGTACGGACCGAGCCGCGCGAGATCCTCCTCGGACAACGCGATCACCGACGTGATCTTGAGGAAGTCGAGGACCGACAGCGGGCCGGCGAAGCGCGCGGAACCTCCGGTCGGCATGACGTGGCTCGGCCCGGCGGTGTAGTCGCCCAGCACCTCCGGCGACGACTCGCCCAGGAATACGCCACCCGCGTTGCGTACCAGCGGCAGCAGCGCCTCCGGGTGCTGCACCAGCAGGCACATGTGCTCCGGCGCGAATTCGTTGGCGAGCATCATCGCCTCTTCGAGGTCGCGCACGATGATCGCGCCACCTCGCGCAATCGCGGCGCGCGCGATCGGCTCGCGCTCCAGCGTGGCGAGCTGTGCCTCAACCTGCGCGGCGACGGCCTCAGCCTGCGCGCGGGACGTGGTGATCAGCACGGGCGTCGCCAGGACGTCGTGCTCCGCCTGCGCCAGCAGGTCCGCGGCGCACAGGTCGGCTGCGGCGTGCTCGTCCGCGACGACCAGCGTCTCGGTCGGACCGTAGATCGCGTCGATGCCCACACGGCCGTAGAGCTGCTGCTTCGCAATCGTCACGAAGATGCCGCCCGGCCCTGCGATCTTGTCGACGCGCGGGATCGTGTCCGTGCCGAACGCGAGCGCGGCAATCGCCTGCGCACCCGAGGCACGGAACACGCGCTTGATGCCGGACAGCTTCGCGGCGACGAGTTTCAACGGGTTGACCGTGCCGTCGGCACGCGCCGCCGTCACGCCAATGACCTCCTCGACGCCCGCAACCACCGCCGGGATCGCGGTGTGGATCACGGACGACGGGAGCGCGGCGTCGCTGCCGGTCATGTACACGCCCACGCGCTGCAGCGGTCGCACGAGCATCCCCGTGCCGCGCGCCGTGAACGAGGTGGGTGCGTGCTCCATCTGCGTCTGGTGGTAGCGGCGCACGCGGTTCACCGCGAACTCGATCGCCGCGCGATCCTCGGGCGAGACGATCTCGAACGCCTCGGCGATCTCGTCGCTCGACACCTCGATGCGCTCGTACGCCGATCCGTCGAAGCGCTGCGAGAAGCGCGCCACGGCTGCATCCCCCTCGCGCGCGACGGCGTCGAGGATCTTCGCGACGTGCAGTGCAGGCGTGGTGGGCTCGCCCCACAGCTCGTCGATGCCCGCCTGGACGGCCTCGGACAGCTTCGGTTCCGAGAGCGACGCGCGGCGGATCACCTGTGCACGCGCGATCTCCAGGTCGGCGAAGATACGCAGCGTCCGCGTGCCGCTGGCGGCGGGCGAGGACGTGGCGGGAGCCGAAGGCGCAGCAGGCGCGTCGGGTTCGGCGGGCACGGTGGGCGCGGCCTCGGTCGCGGCGTCCGTCACCGGCTCCTGCGCTGCGGCGTCCTCGGTCGTGTCGGTCTCGGTCGTCATCGGAGGTAGCTCCTGACGCGGTCGGTCATGCGTTCCTCTGCATCGTGCCAGAAGCGCTGGATACGCTCCTCGTCCACGATGCTGAACGCCTCCGCTACGAGCACCGCGGGCTCGTCGCAGTAATCGTTGATCTCGTCCAGCCCGTACCCCGCCTGCTCGAGGTGCCGGGTCATCATGCGCCGGAACCGTCCGAAGTCAGGCGGGTGCGTCGCAATGTCCTCGGACACCGCCGTCCACTCCACCAGGTGCTCGTCCGCGATGAACGGAATCGCGCGCGGGGCCGTCGTCCGAGACAGCGCCTCGCGGATCTCGTCCATTGCCGCGCGATCCTCGCGGTCGCGACGATCCAGCTCGTACTGCAGCGCCCGATCCAGCACGTTCGCCTTCGGGTCGTCGTCGCGCGAGGACTGCGCGCCGAAGTTCGGCCGGTAGACCTGCCCGATGAACGCCTCGTCCAGCACGAGGTGCGTCAGGTAGCCCGCGATGAACGCGGTGGTCGCCGCGTCCAGCCCCGCCGGCGCAGCGAGCCCCGGGTGCTCCGCGAACATCCTCGCCACCGAGTCCTGGTCATCCAGATCGTCCAGCTCGAAGAAGTGCGTGACGCGCCGATCCATCCGCGTGATCACGCGGATGTCCGGCGCGGTGCTCCCCAGGTAGTAGGCGCCGCGATCCGCATCGATCTCGGGCAGCCGAAGGCGGTCCGCGATCGTGCGCGCGCGCGCCATGTGCGACCCGAGCGAGGGCATGCCGTCCTCGACTTCCCGGCGACTACTCGGTGGCCTCGGATGCGGCCGCGAGCCGCTCCACGAACCGGTCGCGCAACTCACCCCGACGGCCCGAGGGCCGCGTGGTGGCGCCGATGACGCAGTTCGTCGACTCCATGATCACGTCAATCATACGCAGCCGGTTGGCGCGCAGCGTGCTGCCCGTCTCCGTGCCCTCAATCAGGATCTCGGCGTCCTCCGGCACGAAGCCTTCCGAGGCGCCCGAGATCGGGATGACGCGGTACGCCCCCAGGTGTCGAGACCGCGCGTACTCGTCAGCGAGGCTCGCGTACTCGGACGCCACGCGGATCGGGCGATCCGGGTCGTCCTTCCGCCAGATCGCGATCGCTTCCTCGATGGTCTCGACCTCGAGATCCTCAGTGATGACGCCGCCCATGCGGTACTTGGAGCGCTTCAGGTCGCACAGTTCCTCGACCGGCGCCGAGGGGAACGACGCGGTGAACGCGCGCAACCAGTCACGGCCCGTCATCGCGAGGTCGAAGTGACCGAGGGCGACCGCGCGCGGCATGTCCTGCGGGCGCATCACCTTCACGATCACCTCAGGGTCGCTCGAAACCGGGTGGCGATCCGCGCGTCCCTCCTCGTAGCCCTCGAAGGTGATGCCGGCCTGTGCCAGCGCGGTCACCGTGTGGCGCTGCGCGTGCCCATCCGGCACGGCGATGCGGAACGTCGTCCGCTCCCCGACCGGCCGGGGCGTCGCGCGGCGGACATCGAGGCGATCCGGCTCGACCATGCCGCCCCACTCGTTGCTGCCGGGCAGCGACACCAGCGGCCTGAGCGCCGCCGACAGGTCGCGCGTGGCGAGCGCCTCGCGGTTCGCGATCAGCCAGACGCCCCCGCGGTGCACCTCGTCGAGGATCGCGAGGCCTTCCTTGCGGGCGGCGGATGCCGAGCAGATCGCCAGCTCGGCGTCCTCGGGCGGCCACGCCTCGGCCTGCGCCCACACCTCGTACAACCGGTAGTCGGGCACGCGAAGGCGGGTGAGGTAGTGCTGCGCGATGTTCGGGTACTCGGTCGCGACGCGCATGACGCCGCCCGATGCGAGCCCAACCAGCGTCGAGCCGGACGCGCCCGCCGCGACCAGCGTCTCGCCCTCGATGTCGAGGCGGCGCAGCGGGACGATCGAGTCCTGCGGGAACCGCACCAGCAGCTCATCGATCCACATCCGGCTCGCGATGCCGAAGTCGTAGTGCCCCAGCGCGACCTGGATCGGGATGTCGTTGTCGGAGAACACGCGCACCTGCACGCCCGGGATGCCGTCGACATCGAAGCGGTACGTGCGGGAGCCCTCGGCGTATCCGGGGGCGACGAAGTTCACCGCCTTGAGTCGCTCCGCCACCGGCGTGCGCAGATCGCCGCGCGGTAGCGCAACACGGATCGGCCGTGCCTCGGCCTGCGGCGCGGGGCTCACGAGCGCACCCCGAGCACCTCGGCGAGCCCGAGGATGTCGGCGGCCCAGCCGCAGCCCGGGGCGGCCGTCCCGCCGATGGTCTCGGCGAGGCCGTCGTAGCGGCCTCCGCTGACGCACGGGCGACCGGCGGCGCTGAAGCTGAAGGTCAGCCCGCTGTAGTACTCGAAGGATCGCGCCGTGCCAGCTCGCACGCGGAACGGGACGCCCGCCCCCTCAAGCGCGCGCGCCGCAGCCTCGAGCTCGTCGAGCGCGGCGGCAGCGTCCGGGACCACGGGCAGCATCGCCGCGCGCAGGTTCGCTACGTAGCCAACGGACGTCCCATCCACCTCGGACAGGACGCGGAGCGCGGCGGCACCCTGCGGGTGCGTCGCGACCAGGTCGGCAGTCACGCCGGCGTCGCCTTCGAGCATGCGGTCGTAGGCCTCGAGCTGCTCGGTCGCAGAGAGCCCGGCGGAGGCGAATGCCGCACGCACGAGGCCCGCGTGGGCGAGGTCACAGGTCACCTCGCCGATGCCGAGCGCGGCCAGCGTGTTCCGCGCGAGGAGCAACAGCTCCGCGTCGGCCGTCGCCGCGCTGGCGCCGAAGAGCTCCACGCCGCACTGCCAGACCTCGCGGTCACCCTCGGCGGCGAAGCGGTACACGGGCTGCACGTAGGACACGCGCTGCTCCGCGCCCGCGCCCTGCTCGCCGTACCAGCGCGCGACCGCGACGGTGGCGTCCGGGCGCAGGACAACGCGCTCGCCGCTCCACCCGTCCCAGTCGAGGAACGAGTAGACGCGGTCGAGCGCCTGCGGGGAGAGCGTCCCGGCGGCGGTGTAGAGGTGGAGCGGCTCGATGGTGGGGGTGCGGATCTCCGCGTACCCACCCGCGGCGGCAGCCTCCAGGAAGGTGCGCTCGATCTGGCGGAAGCGGGCCATCTCCGTCGGCCCCAGGTCCCGCATTCCGTTGCTGCGCAGTCCTCGGTCGGGCATCTGGGTCGCCTCCATGGCGTTCACGGTCTCGGTGGGCATTCTACGGTTCCTTGCGTCGTGGTCAGGACAGCCGTCGAGGCGTCCACAGGCGTTGCACGGCATCGCACGGCTGCGCCGTCACGGGCGGGCCTGCGTTGCGGACGGTTCGACGTGAATGTGGTGTCGTTACCGAGACAGGCGCGCGCGCGACGGCATCCCATGGACATGGGCATGCTCGCCGTGATGGGCGTGCGCCGGGCGAATCGAGGGGTTCGCGTCGCGGTTCATCGTGTCCTGAGCCTACGGGCGAGCACCCGCAGGATCAACACGGCCGGGTTAAGCCCCGGCATCTCGCGTGGTGATCGCGTCGCCTGCGGCGAACGAGCGTTCCTCGCCGCTGTCGAGGCGCAGCACCAGTTCGCCCGTGGGCGAGACGTCCACCGCCTGCCCCTCCACGTCCCCGCCGGGCGTGTGCAGGTTCACCCGCCGCCCGAGCGTGACGAGGCGGCGACGCCAGTCCGCGACCAGCTCGTCTACGTCCACCTGCGCCTGCATCGCGCGGCGCTCGATCGCGGCCGACAGCGCGGCGACCAGCGCCTCGCGGCTCGGCGGCTCGACGCCCGCCTCGGCAACGCTCGTGGCGATGAGCGCCACGTCCGCCGGGAGCGATGGCGCCGAGGTGAGGTTCACCCCGATCCCGAGGAATACGTCCGCGCGCCCCATGTTATGTCGCGCTTCTGCAAGCACGCCGCAGAGCTTGCGGCCCTCGTGCAGCACGTCGTTCGGCCACTTCAGCTCCACCTCGAGCCCGCAGGTCGACTGGAGCGCGTCCGAGACGGCGAGCGCCCCCGCGATCGAGAGCAGCGGGGCGTCGGTGGGGGTGGCCGGGATGAGGTGGTACGTGACGTAGAGGCCCACCTCGGCCGCGGAGATCCAGGTCCTGCCCTCGCGACCCCGCCCGGCCGTCTGGGTCCCGGCGACATAGGCCGTGCCAGGAGGCATGCCGGCAGCCGCGCCCGCGCGCGCCTCGTCCATCGTCGACCCGACAGACTCGCGGTACACGACCTCAGCCCCGACGGAAGTCGAGCGACGGAGCGAGCGGTAGCGGTCGAAATCGAACGGCATGGGGGCTCCCGGGTGCCTCTCGATCCTAGTCCGCGCTCGCCTGCGGTGACATAGGCATCTCCCGGATGTGCGAAGAGGGCGATCCGCCCCTGCTCGGAGACAAAGAGAAGGGCGTCCCGGCCGAAGCCGAGACGCCCATAAGAGTCACCCTAGGAATCGGGGTTAGGTTTCAGACACCCCCAACGAGATGCCCATGTTTCCCGAAACCTGGCGACTACTGTCATCAGACACTAGCATCACCCCCTTTCCTGCCCACTAGGTTAGCAGGTGGGGGAAGGATGTCAATCGCTACCGATCACAAACCTGATCGGATCTTTCACGCGATTGTTATGTCCGCTACTTCCCGGTGACCGCATGAATCGCGTTCGCGGTCGCCTCGACGATCGTGTCGACTTCGGACGCACTCACGATCAGTGGCGGCGCAAAGACGAGGTTGTCGCCGACGAAGCGGGTGATGACCCCACCCTCCTCGCGCATGTGCTTCGCGACCTTCCCACCGATGCCGTCCGCCGGCGCGAAGGCCTCGCCGGTCGCGGCGTCCTTCACCAGCGTCAGTCCGGCGATCAGGCCCAGGTGACGGATGTTCGTAACGTTCGCATGCTTGCCCAGCGCCTGCTGGAAGCCGTCGCCCATGCGCTCGCCCATCCTCGCGGCGTTCAGGACGAGGTCTTCCTCCTCGATGATGCGGAGGTTCCGCAGCCCGACCGCGCTGGCCGTGGGGTGCGCGCTGTTGGTGTACGCGTGCATGAAGCGGGCATCCGACGGCGTGTTGCTGATCGCGGTCGCAATCTCGTTCGAGACGATGAACGCACCCATCGGGATGTAGCCCGAGGTGATCGCCTTCGCGATCGACAGGATGTCCGGGCGGACGTTCCATCGCTGCAGCGCGAACATGTAGCCGGTACGACCGAAGCCCGTGATCACCTCGTCGGCGATGAACAGCACCTCGTACTTGTCGCAGATCTCGCGGATGCGCTCGAAGTAGCCCGGTGCCGGCGTCCACACGCCGCCCGCGCCCTTCACCGGCTCGGCGATGAACGCCGCCACGGTGTCGGGACCCTCGCGCAGGATCGCCTCCTCCAGCCAGTGCGCGCACTCACCATCCGTGTTCGGCTCGCAGTCACACTCGAGGTTGTCGGGCTTCTTCGTGTGGACGATGCCATCCACCAGCGGCCCGAAGTACTTCCAGAACACCGGCAGCCCGGTCATGGACATCGTCGCGAGGGTGCCGCCGTGGTAGGCGCGTTCACGGGCAATGAGCTTGGTCTTGGTCGGACGGCCCTGCAGGTTCCAGTAGAAGCGCGCGGTCTTGAACGCGCCCTCGTTTGACTCCGAGCCGGAGTTCGTGAAGAACAGCGCGGCCATGTTGTCGTAGGCGAGGCTCACGGTCTTCGCCGCCAGCTGGATCGCGGGGACGTTCGAGAAGCCGACGTAGTTGTTGGTGAACGCGACCTTGCGGATCTGCTCCGCCGCGGCGTCCGCCAGCTCACCTCGACCGTGGCCGACGGCGACGTTCCACAGCGAGGACAGCGCGTCGATGTAGCGCTTGCCCTTCACGTCCGTGAGCCATACGCCGTTGCCGTGGTCGAAGATCACCGGCTGCTGATGATCCGGCGCGTAGTACTGGGGGTGGATGAGGTGCGCCAGATCCTCGTGGACGTACTGCGCGTAGGTCTGGTCGTCGACGGTCGTCATTGCATCCTCCACGTGCCGGCGGAACAGCCGCCAGCGTCTATTCTGCGCTCCCGGCAGAGGGCGCGCCGAACCGTGCCGCGATCGCCTCGCGTGCTGCCGCGCGGTCGTCCCACGGCCGCGGCCCGTCGGCGTACTCGATCGTGGACTCGTGCCCCTTGCCCGCGATCAGCACGAGGTCGCCGGGCTGCGCCAGCTCCAGGGCCCGTGCGATCGCCGCGCTGCGATCCGGGACGCGCTCGAACCGCTCACCCTCGGCGGCGCCCGCGGCAATCATCGCCTGTGCGATCTCGTCGATGATCGCCTCGGATGGCTCGCTCCGCGGATCCTCGTCGGTGAGGATCGAGAGGTCGATGCGCTGGGCGGCCACCGTGCCGAGACCGCTGCGACGCTCGCGTGCCCGCTCCCCCGCGCAACCGAAGACGGCGATGATCCGCCCGTCCACAACCTCTCGAACGGCCTCGACCGCCTTCGCGAGCGCGGCACCGGTGTGCGCGTAGTCGACGATGACCTCGAAGGGTGCGCCGGGGATGCGCTCCATGCGCCCGGGGACGCCGGGGCACTGTGCGACGCCGGCGGCCGCGATCTCGACGGGCAGCCGCAGCACGGCGGCGACGGTGATCGCGGCGGTGGCGTTGGCCACGTTGTACGCGCCGGGCAGCATAATGCTTCCCTCCACGTACTCGTCATTCGCGACCACGGCGAAGGTCGCGCCGTCCGGCCACAGCATCAGATCCTCGACGTGCACGTCCGCTTCGACGTCGTCGACCGCGTAGGTCACGACACGGGACGAGGTGCGCCCGGCGAAGTACTTCCACGCGGGGTCGTCCCGGTTGATGACCGCGCTCTTGCGCACGCGCTTCGGCTTCTCCGGCCCGGGCTCATCGAGCATCTCGAACAGCCGCCCCTTCGAGGCGCGGTAGTGATCCATCGTCCCGTGGTAGTCGAGGTGGTCACTGGTCAGGTTCGTGAACACCGCGACGTCGAAGGCGCAGCAGTCGACTCGGTGCAGGTCGAGGCCGATCGAGGTGCTCTCGATCACGACGTGCGTGCAGCCCGCCTCGACCATCTCGGCGAGCATGCGCTGCACGAACGGCGCTTCCTGCGACGTCAGTCGCGTGGGGTTCGGCAGCACGCGGTCGGCGATGCGCGACTCGATCGTGGTCAGCAGTCCGACCTTCAGACCGCACATCTGCAGCCCGGCGTGGATCAGAAACGAGGTCGTCGACTTCCCATCGGTACCCGTCACCCCGATGACGACGAGCGAGTTCGCCGGGGTGCCCTCGTGCGCCGCGCTGACCGCGGCGAGCGCGACGCGCGTGTCAGGGACCCGCACGACCGGCACGCCGAGGGAGTCGAGGTCGTCCTCGTGCCCTTCGAGCGCGACAAGCGCGGCGGCACCCCGCTCGACGGCGGTCGCTGCGTAAGCGTGGCCGTCCGCCTGCCCGCCGACGATGCTCACGAAGACATCGCCCGGCTGCACGTCGCGGGAATCGAAGCGGATCGCGTGGGCCGCGGGCAATCCCTCGCGCGCGACGCCCTCGGGCAGTCCCTCGCGCCAGTCGCCTCGAGGCTTCGCAGGTGTGGAGTCAGTGGTCATGGTGCCGCCATCGTAGAGCCGGGAGTCGCTTGCCGGGACGCGCTGTAGAATCTACCGTGCCCCGACGACCACCGGAACACAGAGGCGAGGATTCAAGTATGGCGATCAAGCTCGACGACGACATGAAGACGGCGATCAACAACGCGTTCACGGACGGCGTGCCGATCGTCTGGGCGACCGCCGGCACGGACGGTCAGCCCTCGCTCGGCTTCTTCGGCACCACGCAGGCCTTCGGCGACGACAAGATCGCCGTCTGGATGCGTACCCCGGACCGCGGCTTCCTGAAGCGCATCGCCGAGAACCCGCAGGCCGCCTTCCAGTACCGCAACCCCGCGACGCGCCTGGCCTTCCAGATCCAGGGCGAGGCGAAGGTCGCGAACGACAAGGCCATCGACAAGCAGGTCTACGACGCTTCCGCCGAGGCCGAGCGCAACAACGACCCGGAGATGAAGGGTCTCGCGGTGATCATGGACATCACCCGCATCATCCAGCGCGGCGAGGTCATCCAGTCCCGCGATTAGCCCGCTGACTCGCCACGACGACGAATCGAGGGGGCGTGAGCCCCCTCGATTTCGTTGTGTGCACCTCAGGTACAGCATCGGTGAGTTGGGCAGCCAGGGGGCCTGTAAGCCGAATTCTGTACCGCGACCTCGTGCCCACGAGGCTGCGGCGACGGTCATCCATCTAGGACGGCAGTTACCTACCGCCTCCAGCGATCTACCCGGGGACGGGGCCGGACACCCCTCGCGTCCCCCTATTTGACCTTGCTCCGAGTGGGGTTTTCCCGGCCGCCGCATTGCTACGACGCCGGTGCGCTCTTACCGCACCATTTCGCCCTTACCCGCCTCGACGAGTCGAGGCAGGCGGTATGTTTCTGTGGCACTTTCCGTCGGCTCACGCCGCCCGGCCGTTAGCCGGCACTCTGTCCGGTGGAGTTCGGACTTTCCTCCCGCGCTCTCCGAGGAGAGACACCGGCGACCGTCCAGCCCCCTGACTTCCACTCATCTTAGGGGCGAAGTGCGACTGCGGCGCGCCGAACCGACCGTGACGAAGGTTCGGGCCCTAGCGCCTGCGCGCGACGCGGACGGCGTCGTCCGTCACGACGATCTCGGCGACCGCGTGGTGGAGGAGCGAGCGGCGCTCCTCGAAGGTCAGGTCGTCCCACGCGTCGACGAGGCGCTCACGGGCGTCGTCCGGCTCCACGGGATCCGTCTCGCCCTGCGCCGCCTCCGCCTCGAGACTGAGCTGCTCGAGCACGATCGGGGCCGCGCGGCGCACGAGGTCGGCATCCGTCCACTGGCCCGTCGCACGGCGCTCCAGCATGTGATCCAGCGTCCGGTCGAGGGCCACACGGCGCGCCTCGTGGCCGGACTCTCGGCGCGGCCGCGCCGCGACAGGGGACGGCCCCCCGGCGCGCGACAGCTCGTCGAGTACCTCGGACTCCAGCGCCTCGGCGCGGCGCGTGTGGTAGGCGCAGCGGCCCTCGTTCGTCGCCGCCTGGCATCGGTAGTAGGAGTACTCGATGATCTCGGTGCCCTCGCCGGGACGGCGCGCGCCGATCATGGGACCGCCGCAGTACCCGCAGCGGACGAGGCCGGACAGCAGGTACTCGCGCCGCTCCTGCGTGGCCGGCGCCGTGCGGCGGCTCGTCATGCGGCGCAGCACCTCGGCGTGCTGGGCCTGCGTGATGAGCGCGGCGTGTGCGCGTGTCACCGTGACGCCGAGGCGGCGATATAGGCCGGTATAGGCGGCGTTGCGCAGCACGTTGCGGACGGCGCCCGCGGTCCACGGGCGGCCCGTGCGCGTAAGGATGCCGTCCTCGTTCAGACGGCGCGCGATCTTGCGGACGCCCTCGTTCTCATCGAGGTACATCGAGAACAGGCGCTTCACCGTGGCCGCTTCGCGCGGCTCGGGGACGAGCTGCCGGTCCGAGACGACGTAGCCGTAGGGCGCTCGGCCCAGTACTTCGCCACGGAGGGCACGGCGTCGCATGCCCTCGCGGGCGCGCTCGCGGCGGCGCTCGTCCGGGCCGCGCTCGTCCCATGCGGACACCAGCGCGTCGCCCGGCGCCCGGCCGTCCGCGAGGCGCACGGGGACGCGGAGCGCGGCGAGCTGCAGGATGCGCCGGGCACGATCGCGGACACGATCGCCGAAGACGGCCGCCGTCGCGACAATCACCTCGACGCCCGGGGGCTGGCGGCGGACGGCGTCGACGAGGCTGAGGAACGCCGTGTTCGAGTCCGGCGCTGGCTCCTCGAAGGCGCCGATCTCGCGCAGGTGCTCCCCGCGGCAGGCGGCGGCAATCGCGAGCCGCTGGACCCCGAGGTCCAGTGGCGGGTCGCCCGGGAGCGCCCGCAGGTACGAGACGGCGGTGCGCGCGGCTTCGTCGGCGGTCATGCAGGCAGGATACCTCGGGCTGTGATCCCCGAATCTGGCGATGCAGCGTTGTACGATGGAGCCATCCTTCCGTCGGAGTCTCCTCGTGCTCATCAACGTCTCCACCCTGCTGCAGGAGCCCGTCGGTCACGCGCGCCGATACACGGCTGACCACGAGTTGGTGGCCGTCCCCGAGCTCCGTTTCGCACAGGAGATCACCGGCTCGATCCGTCTGATCCGGAGCGAACGAGGGGTCCTGGTCACCGCTGACCTCGACCTTTCGCCGGTCGATCTCCAGTGCGGGCGCTGCCTGGAGATGTTCGAAACGCCCGTTTCCATCGAGTTCGACGAGGAGTTCGTCCTCGATCACGACCCGATCACGGGCCGCCGCGTCGAGGTGGACGTGGACGAGTTTCGGATCGACCAGCAGCGGCATCTCGACCTCAGCGAAGCAGTCAGGCAATATGAGGAGTCGGCGCTCCCGCTCCAGCCGCTCTGTCGGCCGGATTGTCTGGGGCTCTGCCCGAAGTGCGGGCACAATCTGAACACCGGGCCATGCGGCTGTGCCGCGGCCGCTAGTGATGACCGCTGGAGCGCGCTCGCTCGCCTGCAGGAGCGGCTCGGCACGGAGGATGGCGATGGCGCTCCCGAAGCGTAGGACCCCGACCGCAAAGCAGGGCTCGCGCCGCAGTCACCACCGCGTGATTGTGCCGAACCTCGTGAAGGACCCGGCCACGGGTGGTTTCAAGATCAACCACACCGCCGGCGGCGCGCGCGACCACAAGGGTCGCGTGATCGAGCAGAGCTAGCTCCGCTCCTCCCGACGATGACCGACCTCTCCTTCCTGTCCCGCCTCCCCGTGGCGGCCGATACCGCATGGCTGTTCCCGGGACAGGGAGCGCAGGCCGTCGGCATGGGCCGCGACCTCGCGGAGCAGATCCCCGCCGCCCGCGCGATCTTCGACGCGGCGGATGCCGCACTGGGCCTCTCGCTATCCTCGATCTGCTTCGAGGGGCCGGAGGCTGAACTCACCCAGACCGTGAACACGCAGCCCGCACTCGTCGTGCACGCGATCGCAGCACTCGCGGCCGCAGTGGACGCGGGCACGATCACCCACCGCCCCGCCTTCGTCGCCGGCCACTCGCTCGGCGAGTACGCCGCGCTGATCGCCGCCAACGCCGTGCCATTCGAGGACGGTGTACGGCTGGTGCGCGAGCGCGGTCGCCTGATGCAGGTCGCCTGCGACGCGGAGCGCGGAACGATGGCCGCCGTCCTGGGCATGGAACCGGATGCGGTTCTCGCGATCTGCAACGAGCACGGCACCGCGATCTGCAACATCAACGCACCGGGCAACATGACCATCGGCGGCACGGTCGCGGCGGTCGAGGCTGCCTCCGCGGCTGCGGTCGCCGCTGGCGCGAAGGTCATTCCACTCACCGTGTCCGGTGCCTTCCACACGCCGCTCATGCAGAGCGCGGCGGACGGCATGCGTGCAGTGCTGCGCGAGGCCGCGTTCAGCGACCCGAGCGTGCCCGTCATCTCGAACGTCACGACGAAGACGCTCACCAGCGGCACGCAGTTCGCGGCGGAGCTTGTCGACCAGATCACCAGCCCCGTCCTGTGGGTCGACTCCGTCCGCGCGATGCACGCCGCGGGAGTGACGAAGGTCATCGAGTTCGGCCCCGGCCGCGTGCTGAGCGGTCTCGTGAAGCGCATCGAACGCTCGATCGAGACGCGCAACATCGGCACCGTCGAGGACGCACGCTCATGACCTCGGACGCGACGGGCGGACCGCTCTCCGGCAAGACCGCGCTCATTACTGGCGCGGCTCGCGGCATCGGCCGCGCGATCGCGCTCGACCTCGGGCGCCTCGGCGCCAACGTCTTCATCACCTACCGAGGCAGCGAGGCGGACGCCGAGTCCGTCGCGACCGAGGTGCGTGCACTCGGCGTGGAGTGCCGCGTGTCTCGCCTCGACGTGCGCTCGTCCGAGGACGTCGACCGCGTGCTGGCGGAGGTGAAAGACGCCTTCGGCGGCGTGAACATCCTCGTGAACAACGCCGGAATGACCGCCGACACGCTGGTCATGCGGATGTCCGAGCAGCAGTTCGACGACGTGATCGCGACGAACCTGCGCGGCACGTTCCTGATGTCGAAGGCGGTGCTGCGCGACATGCTGCGCGCCCGCTGGGGCCGCATCATCAACATCACCTCGGTCGTCGGCGTCGCCGGCAACCCGGGGCAGGCGAACTACGCCGCCTCAAAGGCCGGCATCATCGGCTTCACGAAGTCGCTCGCACTGGAAGTCGCTTCGCGCGGCATCACGGTGAACGCGATCGCTCCGGGCTTTGTGCTCACGGAGATGACCGCGAGCCTGACAGACGAGCAGAAGGAGTTCATCCTGGGCCGCATCCCGCTGGGTCGGTACGCCGACGCCGCGGAAATCTCGCCGATCGTTGCGTTCCTCGCGACGGACGGCGCCGCGTACATCACCGGTCAGACGTATAACGTCGACGGCGGCCTGGTGACGGCGTAACCGGATGGCACCCGCGATGACCAGCCAGTCCCGCCGACGCTCACGCATCGCCGCCTTCCAGGTGCTGTTCGAGGCTGACATCACCGGGCGCCTCGTGCCCGAGGTGCTGAACCGCCACCTGTCCGAGTCGACGCTGACGCCGGAGGCGCGGCAGTTCACCAAGGATCTCGTGTACGGCGTCGGCCGCTACCTCGAGGACATCGACGACACGATCCGTCACTACGCGTCCGCCTTCCCGCTGGAAGACATGGCCGCGGTCGACCGGAACGTGCTTCGCCTTGCAATCTACGAAGTGCTCTTCGATACTGGCCCGGCTCCGCTCCGCGTAGCCATCAACGAAGCTGTCGAGATTGCCAAGGGTTACGGATCAGAGTCGTCCGGGCGCTTCGTCAACGGAGTGCTCGGTGCGGTGGCCCTTGAAGCCGCCGACCGTCGCGAGTCGCCAGAACCCGAAGACGGCCCACCGTCTGCAGACTGAGAGGATCACCCGTGGCATCCACGTTTGAACGCGTCCGTTCCCTGATCACCGAGCAACTGGGCGTCGAGGAAGACGAAGTGACGATGAACGCGTCCTTCGTCGACGACCTGAACGCCGACTCGCTCGACCTCGTCGAACTCATCATGTCGATCGAGGAGGAGTTCTCGAAGGACGGCCGCCAGCTGGAGATCTCGGACGACGACGCCGAGAAGATCCGCACCGTGCAGGACGCCATCGACTACCTCCGCGACAACGGCATCGAGGACTAGGCCACGATCCGGCTCGTGCGGGACCGGGCGAACCAGCGGTTCGCTCGTCCGGCCGTCCCGACCCTCGTGCCAACTCTCCTGCTCACCGGGCGCCCCGGCGGTCTGAACGACCGTCCGGGGCGTATCATTTACTGATATGGAACTCTTCGGCGTCGGTATCCCCGAGCTCGGGCTGGTCATGCTGATCGCCCTGGTGATCGTTGGTCCCCAACGGTTCCCTGAGGTCGCGCGCCAGATCGCCCACTGGGTGCGCACGGCCCGTTCCTTCACCGACGCGGTGA
This sequence comes from Chloroflexota bacterium, assembly GCA_947479915.1. Classification (GTDB taxonomy): domain Bacteria; phylum Chloroflexota; class Dehalococcoidia; order UBA2979; family UBA2979; genus SHYQ01. The sequence goes on along the minus strand of CANKAU010000013.1, from coordinate 34,372 downwards.
TGCAGGACGTGCGCGCCGCCGTCGATGAGATCGAGCAGGAAGTCACCGCCGCCAACGACGGTGTGAACCCGATCCGCGAGCTGCAGGAGCTCCGCAAGGAGCTGGGCACCGCCGCGAGCGACGCCACCTCGACCGTCACCGAAGCCTCGACGCTGCCGCCGCTCAACGACGAGTGGGCCGCCGTGGCTGAGACCCGCGCGACGGACGCCGTCCTCGACGACACACCGGAGCCGGTGGCGACCGTCCCCGTCGAGACAGCGCCCGAGACCACCCCTGAACCCGCGCCGGCGGCCATTGCCGTCGAGCCGACCTCAGTCCAGCCGACCACCGCCCAGCCGACCACCGTCGAGGGCCGAAGGGCAGACGCCTGATGGTTGCGAGCCTGTTCGATCCCGATCCCAAGTCGCCCGCCGCCTCCGGGGAGGAGGAAGGCGGACAGATGACGCTCCTCGAGCACCTGCTCGAGCTGCGCTACCGCATCACCTGGATGGCCGCCTCGGTCATCGTCTCGATGATCGCGTTCTTCATCCCGCAGGTCGGGTTCACCGTCATCGGCTGGCTGCTCGCCCCCGCGCGCACCGCCGTCCCCGACTTCCGTCCCCAGTTCATCGAGCCGATGGAGAACATCGCGGCGTTCTTCCAGGTCGCGCTCCTCGGCGGCATGACGATCGCCATGCCTGTCGTCGTCTACCACGCGCTGCGGTTCATCACCCCGGCGCTAACGAGGAACGAGAAGAAGTGGGTCTTCCCGATCGTGTTCGGGGCGAGCGCTGCCTTCCTCGGCGGCGTCGCGTTCGGCTACTTCTTCATCCTGCCGTTCACACTGACGTTCCTGCTCACCTTCGGTGACTCGTTCGCCCAGGCGGACTGGCGGATCGGCAACTACATCGACTTCGTGACCCGGATGCTCGGCGTCATGGGACTCGTCTTCGAGACGCCGCTGCTCGTCATGGCCCTGGCGAAGTTCCACATCGTGCACTGGCGGCAGCTGCTCCACTGGTGGCGCTACGCGATCATCCTGGCGTTCGTTATCGCCGCCGTGGTGACTCCAACCATCGACCCGGTGACCCAGACTCTGGTCGGCGGCCCGATCTGCATCCTGTACTTCGTCGGCATCGGGCTGGCGTGGCTGGTGCGCCGGAACTGACGCCCCCGCCCCAGCGCGAGACCGCGTCGAGCGAGGTGAAAATGATCACCTGCGTATACATTGAATCCAATAGGGCACGATGCTACGCTCAGAGCCATGTATCCCTCAGCGTCAGCCGCCGCTTCGCCTGCCCTGGAGCGCCCTTCGGGCGTCCGCATGACGCCGCCTGACCCGCGCCCCTCGGCGCCGCCGGCCCTGCTCCCGCTCTACGACGTCCCGCCGTCCTTCGCCGGGCTGTACGAGGAGATCGCGGACTGCCCGCGCTGCGTCCTCGCCCGCGAGCGCACGCGCACCGTCCCGGGCAGCGGCGCCGCGCCGTGCGACCTGATGTTCGTGGGCGAAGGCCCCGGTCAGCGCGAGGACGAGTTGGGGCTGCCCTTCGTCGGCCGCTCCGGCCAGTTCCTGGACGAGCTGCTGGGCACGATTGGCCGATCGCGCCGCGACGTGTACGTGACCAACGTCGTGAAGTGCCGCCCCCCGGGCAACCGCGACCCGCAGCCGGACGAGATCGCCGCGTGTGCGGACCACCTCGACCGCCAGATCGCGGGCGTACAGCCGAGGGTGATCGCGACGCTCGGCCGGTTCTCGATGGCGCGCTGGTTCCCGGGCGAGCGCATCAGCCAGATCCACGGCCGCGCCCGCACCTTCGACGGCCTCACCGTGATCCCGATGTACCACCCCGCGGCAGCGCTGCGTGACGGCTCGCTGCGCGCCGTGATGAAACAGGACTTTGCTCAAATCCCCGACCTGCTCACCGGCACCACAGGAGCCTGATGACCAACGAGTTGCTTCCCCTGCGCGTCATTCCCCTCGGCGGTCTCGGTGAGATCGGCCGCAACATGATGCTGTACGAATACGGCGAGGACATGATCGCCGTGGACGTCGGCGTGATGTTCCCCGACGCCGAGCACCTGGGCGTTGACCTGATCATCCCCGACTTCACCTACGTGAAGGAGAACGCGCACCGTCTCCGCGCGATCTTCCTGACCCACGGCCACGAGGACCACATCGGTGGTGTCTCGTTCCTGCTGCACGAGGTATCTGCGCCGATCTACTGCCTCCAGCTCACGCGCGGCCTTGTGCAGGTGAAGCTCAAGGAGCACCACCTCGGTGACGCGGAGATCCAGGTCGTCGAGGCTGGCGATGTCGTGGATGCCGGCGCGTTCAGCGTCGAGTTCTTCTCGGTGTCGCACTCGATCCCGGACTCTGCCGGTCTGATCATCGACACCCCGCTGGGCGCGATCGTCCACACGGGCGACTTCAAGATCGACCACACGCCGCTGATGGGCCAGCACACCGACCTCGCGCGGCTCGCTGACGTCGGCGAGGATGGCGCGCTGCTGCTGTGCGCGGACTCCACGTACGCAGAGATCGAGGGCTTCACGCCGTCCGAGCAGCGCGTGGCGGAAACGCTGGAGCGCGCGATCGGCGACGCGCAGGGTCGCGTCATCGTCACCACGTTCGCCTCGCTCATCTCGCGTGTGCAGGCGGTGATCGATGCCGCCGTGAAGCACGATCGCCGCGTGTTCGTCACCGGCCGGTCGATGGTGAACAACGTGAACATGGCGCGGGACCTGGGCTACCTGACGGTGCCGCCGAACATCCTGCTCACCGTGAACCAGCAGCGCGACTACCCCTCCCACAAGCAGATCGTGATCTGCACCGGGTCGCAGGGCGAGCCGACGTCCGCGCTGACACGCATGGCGAACGGGTCGCACCAGCAGATCTCGATCCTCGAGGGCGACACGGTGATCCTCTCGTCGAGCCCGGTGCCCGGCAACGAGAAGTTCGTCTACAAGAACATCGACCTGCTCATGGCCGCCGGCGCGAAGGTCATCTACAACCGCCTCGCCGAGGTGCACGTGCACGGCCACGCCGCGCGCGAGGAGCTCAAGATCATCCACCGCCTCGTGCGGCCGAAGTACTTCGTGCCGATCCACGGCGAGTACCGCCACCTGGTGCTCCACCGCGAGCTGGCCAAGCTCCTCGGCATGGCGGACGACCATGCCTTCGTCCTCACAGACGGTGAGGTCCTCGAGATCACTGAGGACGGCGCCGAGATCGTGGAGGAGGTGCCCGCGGACTACGTGTACGTGGACGGCCTGGGCATCGGCGACGTGGACGACTTCGTCCTCCGCGACCGCCAGCATCTGGCGAACGACGGCATGCTGGTGTTCGTCGCCGCAATCGACCGGCACAACGGCAAGCTCGCGCGCCCGCCGGAGGTGATGCAGCACGGCTTCGTCGGCCCGGACGAGGAGCAGGCGCTCCTCGATGGCGTGCGCGCGATGGTGACCGACGTGCTCGGCGGGGAGAACCGCGCCCTTGATTGGCGCGCCCTGCATGAGACGCTGAAGGACGATGTCGCGGAGTACCTGCACCGCCAGACCCACCGGCGGCCGCTGGTCATCCCCGTGATGTTGGAGGTCTGATCCAGCATCCAACAAGCCCGCAGGTCGGGCGTGGGGCGAGCCGGGGATGCCCGGCATAGCCCCGAGAAGACACCTGGTACGTCGACCGTTCCTGCTGGCGGGGAGGGGCGGTCGAAGGAGTAAAGAGCCATGGCTCGAGCGAAGTCCCGCCGCCCCCGAGGAACCGTCCGCGGTTCCACGCCCGTCATTCCTGATCTCGTCTCCATCGGGCGACTGGTCGCGCGGCCGGAGATCATCGGCACCGCGCTGGTCGTCCTCGCCGCCGCGGCGATCCCGTACCTGCTCCCGCTGACCGGCATCTTCGGCGCAGGGCGCGACGCACTCGTCTCCCTGTTCGGCCTGCACGTCTTCACCGTCATCGGGCTGCTCGCGGGTCTCGGCGTCTTGCTCGCGATGCACCGCGAGTACCTGCTGAAGCGTCACCGCCGCCACGTGGCGGGCGCCGCCCTGTTCCTCGTCTTCCTCGCCGGTCTCTTCGGCCTCTGGCACCCGGACACCCACGTCGGCGAGGTCAACCTCGCTCAGACCTCGGCGGGCGGAATGCTCGGGGCGCTGATCACGACCACGTGGTGGAGCACGCTCCTCTGGGCGGCGCTGCTCCCCGCGAGTTACGCCATGCTCTGGCCACTGACCGCGCAGCGACTGGCGCGCGAGGCGCCCCCCGCCACCTGGCGCGTCCTCGTGTGGCTGTGGAGCCTCGGCCTGCACCGGCACGCCGGGCGCGGCGTCGTGGCCGTCTACCACCGCGCGCGCGGTAATCGCGTCGAACCTTCCACCACGCTGCCCGAGGCCGAGGACGAGCCGGTCCCGCTGGAGACGATCCGCAAGCGCAAGGCACGCGAAGCGGAGTTGGCCGCTGCCGTCGAGCAGCTCGCGCCGCTCCCCGAGCCTGTGGTGAGCGGCCCGACGGACCTCGACGGCAAACCGGTCGCCCAGCTGCCGATGGACATGGAGACCCCGATCAGCGAGTGGCGGCACGCCGCGGACGGCTGGCAGCTCCCGCCCCTCAAGCTCCTGAAGAAGGTCGAGGTGAAGGCGAAGAGCGGCGTGGACAACCAGCGCCGCGCCGACCTGATCACGCAGACGCTCGCCTCTTTCGGCGTCGATGCCTCGGTGGTCGAGATCAACGAGGGCCCGACGGTCACGCAGTTCGGCGTCGAGCCGGGCTGGGACGTGAAGACGCGCATGGTCACCGAGCGCGACGCCACCGGGCGCGCGATCCTCGACCCCACCGGCAATGCGCGCCAGAACGAGGTCGAGGTCGCCCGCACCCGCATCCGCGTGAACCGCATCACGGCGCTGCAGAACGACCTGGCGCTGGCGCTCGCCGCGCCAGCGCTGCGCATTGAGGCCCCGGTCCCCGGCAAGCCGATGGTGGGCATCGAGGTGCCGAACGGGACGACCTCGGTCGTGTCGCTGCGCAGCATGATGGAAAGCGAGCCCTACCAGCAGTTCGCGCAGAAGGCGGCGCTCCCGATCGCCCTCGGCGCGGGCGTGTCGGGCGAGGCGGTCAGCGCCGACCTCGCGCGCATGCCGCACCTCCTGATCGCGGGCGCGACCGGATCCGGCAAGTCGGTGTGCCTCAACACGATCATCACCGGTCTGCTGATGAACTACTCGCCGGAGCAACTGCGCTTCGTCATGGTCGACCCGAAGCGCGTCGAGCTCACGGCGTTCGGGTCCATCCCGCACCTCGCGTTCTCCGAGATCGTGGTCGAGATGGACCGCGTCGTCGGGACGCTGCAGGCGGTCATCAACGAAATGGAGAACCGCTACCGGCGCTTCGCGCAGGTGGGCGTCCGGAACATCGAGAAGTACAACGAGAAGCCGGCGAACGGCCGACCGCTCCCCTACTGGTGCGTGGTCATCGACGAGCTCGCCGACCTGATGATCGCCGCGCCGTTCCAGGTGGAGCAGCAGCTCGTACGCCTCGCGCAGCTCGCGCGCGCGACCGGCATCCACCTCGTCGTCGCGACGCAGCGTCCGAGCGTCGATGTCATCACCGGCCTCATCAAGGCGAACTTCCCGACGCGCATCGCCTTCGCGGTCTCGTCCTCGATCGACTCGCGCACGATCCTCGACCAGGGCGGCGCGGAGAAGTTGCTGGGCAAGGGCGACATGCTGTACGTCCCGCCGGACGCGCAGAAGCCCAAGCGCGTGCAGGGCGTCTACGTCTCCGACGAGGAGATCGAGGCGGTCGTGAACTTCTGGACGGCGGATCGCTTCAAGAAGCTCCGTCCCGAGAAGTACGACCACGAGCTGGAGCGCGCGCTGGAGCAGGCCGAGTCGCTGGGCTCGGACGGATCGACGGCCGGCGACGACCCGATGCTGGAGAAGGCGATCGACGTCGCCAAGGGCAGCCGGACGCTCTCAACCTCGATGCTGCAGCGCAAGCTCGGCATCGGTTATCCGCGCGCCGCGAAGGTGATGGACCTCCTCGAGGAGCGCGGCGTGGTGGGCCCCGGCGAGTCCGGCGGAAAGCCTCGCAACGTGTTGATCAACGAGGACGGCGCGGTCGGCGGCGTGGACGCCGAGGAGTCGAGTCTGGCGGCGCACGCCGCGGCGTTCGTCCCGCGCACCGCCCCGCCGAAACCGTTCGACGAGGAGTAGCGCATTTCGCCTACCTCGAATCCGCCGATCGGCGGATCACACGCCGGACGCGAAGTCCGATGATGCAGGTGTAGAGAACACCAAGCGGAACCGGGCAACAACCGGAGCAGCGTTCAGAGAGGAGGCCGTGATTGGACACTCCACCGGAGCAGATCGGCTGCGGCCTGACCCTTCGCGCGTAGCAACTTCGTTCGTGCCGTTGAGGGTTCGCCCCGGCACCTGGGCGATTGATCCGCCCGCTGCAGAGACGCGCTTGTGCTGTTGAGTCGCACTTACGACGCCCCGGTATCCCCGGGGCGTCTTGCTGTCACCGCTCGCCCACGGCGACTGACGTACCATCGACACCACAGCGAGAAAGCGGCGAGGAGCGAATGTGGCCCAGAGCTACCGAATGACACCGGCACGCCGAGCGGTGAACGCGGTGTTCAAATTCCTCGTCGGTCTGGGCATGGGCCCCGCGAACTCCCGCGTCCTGAGCGTGCCTGGCCGCCGCACTGGCCGCGAATACCGCGCTCCGGTGAACCTCGTGATGCGCGAGGGCGAGCGCTACCTTGTGTCGCCCTACGGCGAACGCGGGTGGACCGCGAACGCGCGCGCCGCGGGCCGCGTCACGCTCCGTCGAGGTGGCACGACCGAGACTGTGACGCTGACGGAGCTCGGACCGAGCGAAGCCGCGCCCGTGCTGCGGCAGTACGCCTGGGAGAACGCGATCACGCGCCCGTTCTTCGACGCCGGGCCGGAGTCCTCCGAGGCGGAGTTCGCCGCCGAGGCGTCACGCCACCCCGTCTTCCGCCTGTCGTAGTACGGCGGAGCCCCCGACGAGGTCGCTAGTTATGTCCTCGGCGTGTGCGGCCGCCCCGCTGGGCGCGCTTGTCGGGGCGCCGCGTCTGCGCTGAGAGCGACTGCAGCCCCTCGGGGACGCCGGTGCCGAGCTGCTCGCGCCGCAGCTCGACGATCTGGTCACGCAGCAGCGCCGCGCGCTCGAAGTCGAGCTCCTTCGCGGCAGTCTTCATCTGGCGCTCGATCTCGATGATCATCCGCGCCAGCTCGTCCTTCGGCAGGTCGGCCGCCGTCGTGTAGGTCGAGGGCTCCTCGGCCACCTGCCGCAGCCGGTCGCCGATGTCGCGGATCGTCTTCTGGATGCCCAGCGGCGTGATGCCGTGTTCCTCGTTGTACGCGGCCTGGATCACCCGGCGCCGCTCCGTCTCGTCGAGGGCGTAGCGCATGGAGTCGGTGATGCGGTCGGCGTACATGATGACGCGACCAAGCGGATGCCTCGCGGCGCGCCCCATCGTCTGGATCAGCGACCCGCCCGACCGGAGGTAGCCCTCTTTGTCGGCGTCGAGGATGCAGACGAGCGACACCTCCGGCAGGTCGAGGCCTTCGCGCAGCAGGTTGATGCCGACGACCACGTCGTACACGCCGAGGCGCAGGTCGCGCAGGATATCGATGCGCTCCAGCGTGTCGATCTCGGAGTGCAGGTACATGGACTTGATGCCCATCTCCTGCAGGTAGTCGTTGAGGTCCTCGGCCATCTTTTTGGTGAGCGTGGTGAGCAGTGTGCGCTCGTTGCGGCCGATGCGCGTCTGCACCTCCGCAAGCAGGTCGTCGATCTGGCCCTTGGTGGGCCGTACCTCGACCTCGGGGTCGAGGATGCCGGTGGGCCGGATCACCTGCTGCACGATCTGCGTCGAGACGTTCAGCTCGTAGGGCCCGGGCGTCGCCGAGAAGAAGATGACCTGGTTGATGTGGTCTTCGATCTCGTTGAAGCGCAGCGGACGATTGTCCATCGCGCTCGGCAGGCGGAAGCCGTACTCCACCAGCGTCTTCTTGCGAGCGAAGTCGCCCTCGTACATGCCGCGAGCCTGCGGCATCGCGATGTGCGACTCATCGACGAACAGCAGCCAGTCGTCCGAAAAGTAGTCGAGCAGCGTCCACGGCGTCGAGCCCGGCGCGCGGTTCGCGAGGTGCCGCGAGTAGTTCTCGATGCCCGAGCAGTACCCGACCTCGCGCAGCGTCTCCAGGTCGTACTTCGTGCGTTCCTCGAGCCGTGCGGCCTCGAGGATCTTGCCCTCGCGCCGGAACTCGGCCAGCCTCTCGTCCAGTTCTTCCTGGATCGACTGTACCGCGCGCTCCATGTGATCCTCGGACGTCACGAAGTGCTTCGCCGGGTAGATCGCCGTCTGATCCGCCTCGCCCAGCAGCTCGCCGGTCAGCGGGTCGAGCGTCGCGATGCGCTCCACCTCGTCGCCGAAGAAGTCGACGCGCACCGCGAGGTCCTCGTACGCCGGGAAGATCGTGATCGAGTCGCCACGCACGCGAAAGGTGCCGCGGATCAGGTTCATGTCGTTGCGCGCGTACTGCATCGCGACCAGCTGGCGCACGAGCGAGTTCCGGTTCACGTGCCGTCCCTTGTACAGGTACGCCACGAACGACTGGTACTCGCCTGGCTCGCCGAGGCCGTAGATGCACGAGATCGACGCGACGATGATCGTGTCGCGCCGCTCAAAGAGTGCCTTCGTCGCGGCGTGGCGCAGCTTATCGATCTCGTCGTTGATGTCCGCGTCCTTGGCGATGTAGGTGTCGCTGCGCGGGATGTAGGCCTCGGGCTGGTAGTAGTCGTAGTACGAGACGAAGTACTCGACCTCGTTACGCGGGAAGAACTCGCGGAACTCCTGCGCCAGCTGTGCGGCGAGCGTGCGGTTCGGTGCGAGCACCAGGGTCGGCCGCTGGTACTGCGCGATGATGTTCGCCATCGCGAACGTCTTGCCCGTGCCCGTCGCCCCCAGCAGCGTCTGGGCGCGCTCGCCCCGCACGAGGCCGGCGACCAACTTCTCGACCGCCTGCGGCTGGTCGCCCGTCATCTGGAAGTCGGAGACCAGCTCGAAGGGCCGCGCCTCCGGCTGGATGCGCTGCGCGTCGACCTCGGTCGCGGGGTCGGGTGAGGTGCGGTCGGTCGTGGTCACCGGGGCTCCCTGCTGCCCCTCCAGTGTACCGCCGCCTGACGCCTCTAGCACGGGCGTTCTGTTCCCAGCGCATCCGCTAGGTCGAGGTTTGCGCGACCTCGAGCGATCCGGTCGGCGTCCAGCGGTGGACGCGGTTCTTGCCGGCGTACTTCGCGGCGTAGAGGGCGCGGTCGGCGCGGCGCACCAGCTCGGTCTCGTTCTCGCCCGCCTCGAGCGGGCCGCACGCGAGGCCGGCAGAGATCGTGAGGCGATACCCCGGCATCCGCGGCGGCGGGAACTCCCGGGAGCGGTATTCGAGGGCCTCGACGGCGCGGAGCAGCTTGTCCGCCACCACGGCGCAGCCCTCCTCGTCGGTCTCGGGCAGCATCACCACGAACTCCTCGCCGCCGTAGCGGGCGACCAGGTCGGACTCGCGTGTGTGCTCAGACAGCACGCGCGCCGTGGTCGTCAGCACGTAGTCGCCGAAGAGATGCCCGCCCTGGTCGTTCACAGACTTGAAGTCGTCGATGTCGATCATCAGCACGGACAAGTCGTGGCCGTATCGCTGCGAGCGGCGGAACTCCGTCCCGAGCGCCTCGAAGAACGCGCGCCGGTTGCGGACGCCCGTGAGCGGGTCGATCGTCGCGAGACGTTCGAGGGCTGCGGTCGCCGCGCGCAGATCGGCGGCGGTGGTGACGAGCCGCCGTTCGCGGACGATGCCTTCCCGCTTCTCGACGAGCAGCTGCATACCGAAGCCGATCGCGATCACGACCGCGGCCAGTGCGCCCGCCGGCATTGAGGACAGCCCGACCACCCACGCGCCGCCGAGGATCAACGCACCACCGACGACTCCGACGAGCGATGCCCAGTGCCGGCGTGCGCGGTAGTTCATGGCCTAGGCCGGCGACTGCTGTTCAAGCACAGCGCGGATCAGATCTTCGACAGCATCGAGCGCGGTGTTGGCGCGCATCGCCTCCATGACGGCGCGCTCTGCCTCGCGGCGTGTGTACTGCAGCGCCACGAGCGCCTCGATCGCGTCTTCGCGCACGCCGGATCGGTCGCCGCCACGCGACGAGGCGCGCCCCGCAGACGGCGCGACGGCGTCGAGGGCGAGCTTGCCGGCGAGCTGCGCGACGATCGTCTGCGACAACCGCTGACCGATGCCGGGCAACTGCTGGATCGCCTTCACGTCCTCGGACTCGATCCAGCCGGCGATCTCCGAGACGGGGAACGTCAGCGCACGCACCGCCTTCACGGGGCCGACGTCCGGCACCTCGATGAATTTACGGAAGAAGTCGCGCGCCGCGAGATCCGGGAAGCCGATGATCAACGGCTGTGGGGTGCGCTCGGACACGTGGTAGTAGGTATAGATAAGCGTGTCAGGCAGATCGCGTACCGAGTCGATCCACTCTGCGGCGAACGCGGGGATGCGCACCTCGTACGTGACACCCTGCACCTCGATCCACGCGATCGAGGTGGTGTCGTCCCAGTGGGTGACGGTGCCGCGCAGCGCCGCGATCACCGGCGCGCCATCGCGATCTCCATGCGGGCGTCGGCGATGCGGGCGAGGGCGATCGCGATCGCGTCCGTGACGTCGGCCGGCCCATCCACCTCGGTCAGCCCGAGCGCGATGAGCACCATCTGCGCGACCTGCTGCTTCGGCGCGCCGCCCCAGCCGGTAACGGACTCCTTCACGGAGGACGGCGGGAACTCGAAGACGGACAGCCCGGAGATCGAGGCGGCGACCATGACGGCCGCGCGTGCCTCGCCGACCACCATGGCGCTGCGCACGTTCTCGTTCACGTACTGCTGCTCGATGGCGACCTCGTGCGGCCGGTACTCCTCGATCAGCGCGCGGGTGGCATCGAAGATGCGACCGAGGCGGTCGGCACGCGGCATCTTCGTCGTGGACTTCACGGTGCCGCTCGTGACGAGGGTGCCACCCTGCCCACGCTCGTCGACGATGGCGTAGCCGGTCACGGCAAGGCCCGGGTCGACCCCGAGCACCCGAAGCGGAAGCCCGTCAGAACGGGGTTCGGGCACTCGCGCCTCCCTGCGCGACCGCGGGCGCTAGCCCGCCGCCGCCTCCAGCACTTCGTCGTCGATCTCGGCGTTCGAGTAGACGCGCGACACATCGTCGAGGTCCTCGAGCCAGTCGAAGAGCTTCAGCGCGGTCAGCGCGTGCTTCTCGTCCAGGTGCACCTTGTTCTGCGGCACCTTGGCGAGCTCGGCGCTCTCGACGGCGAACTTCGCCTCTTCGAGCGCCGCGCGCACGACGTGCAGATCGCCCGGCTCCGTGTAGACCTCGACCATGCCGTCGGAGACATCGACGTCGAGCGCGCCGGCCTCGATGGCCGCGAGCTGCACCTCGTCGGGGTCGGCCTTCGTGGTGTCGACGGCGATCACGCCGCGGTTGTCGAACTGCCACGAGACGGCGCCGTTGTCGGCCAGCGTGCCGCCGTTGCGGGAGAACGCCATGCGCAGGTCGGCGACCGTGCGGTTCTTGTTGTCCGTCACGACCTGCACGATGACTGCAGTGCCGCCGGGGCCGTAGCCCTCGTACTGCACTTCCTGCAGCAGGTCGGCGTCGCCGCCGCCCGTGGCACGCTCGATGGCGCGCTTCACGTTGTCGTTCGGCATGTTCGCCTGCTTCGCCTTCTGGATGGCGAGGCGCAGCGAGGGGTTCATCTCGGGGTTGGGGTCGCCGGTACGCGCCGCCATCGTGATGTCACGAGCGATCTTCGTGAAGGCCTGCCCCTTCTTGGCGTCGGTGGCTGCCTTCTTGTGCTTGATGGACGACCATTTGGAGTGACCGGACACGCTGTCTCCCCTGCTCCACACCCAGCCGCATCGCGCCCCGAGGGCAGCGCGCGGCGATTCACTCGGCCACCATGCTAACAGCGTTATGCCGCACCCGGAACGGGGGCATCGAGGCGCCCTCGCAACCCTTCGCGATGGCCTTAGGGCGCGATGAGGATGTTGTCGATGAGTCGCGTGGCGCCGAAGCGCACAGCGAGCGACAGCAGCGCGGGCGCGGTGACCGGCCCCGCGAGCTCTTCGAGGGTTCGCTGGTCCGCCAGCGAGACGTAGTCGATGTTCGCGAGCGGCTCGGCCTCGATCTCGTGGCGGACGCGGTGGCGCAGCGCGTCAGCATCGCGCACGCCCTCGGCCCACAGCGCCTCGGCGCCCCGCAGGCCGCGCGAGAGCGACAGCGCCTGCGTCCGCTCCTCTGGCGACAGGTAGACGTTGCGTGACGAGAGAGCGAGGCCGTCCGCCTCGCGGATGATCGGACAGCCAACGACCTCGATCGGGAAGCGCAGATCCTCGGCGAGGCGGCGCAGCACCATCAGCTGCTGCGCATCCTTCTGGCCGAAATAGCCGCGGTCGGCCTGCGCGATCGCGAAGAGCTTCGTCACCACGGTCGCCACGCCGTCGAAGTGACCGGGGCGTGCCGCACCCTCGAGGATTCTCGACAACGATCCGACGCTGACCGTGGTCTCCGCGCCGCCGGGGTACATCTCCTCGACGCTCGGCGCGAAGACGATGTCCACGCCCTCCGCCTCGCAGATCGCCAGATCGCGCGCCTCGTCGCGCGGGTAGCGCGAGAAGTCCTCGTTCGGGCCGAACTGCGTCGGGTTCACGAAAATCGTGGTGACCACGGTCCCGCATTCGGCGCGCGCGCGCCGCATCAGCGACTGGTGGCCCTCGTGCAGGTAGCCCATCGTCGGGACAACTCCGACCAGACCGGGGCGAGCGGCGAGCGACGCGGCGCGCAGCGCGCGGTACTCGGCGACGGTACGGGCAATCTGCATCAGCGGGACGTCGAGGCGCGCGCGATTACTCGCTGCGCGTCGGCGCGTCCTCCAGGTCGCGAAGCACGCGCTCGGCCTCGCTCATGTCCTGCTCGGCGGACGGGGTCATGGCGCGGATCAACTCCAGCGCGTGCTCGTCCATGTAGAACGACTCCGCCGCTGCCGGGAACGTGCCTGCCTCGACGGCCTCGCGGTAGGCCGTCATCGCCGCACGCGTCGCGTCACCGATCTCGCCGAAGCGGCGCGCATGCTTCGGGTTGATGTCGTCGTACATGCCGAGGATGTCGTGGACGACCTGCACCTGGCCAGAGCAGAACGGCCCCGCGCCGATACCGATGGTCGGCACGCTGACGCGCTGCGTGATCATGTGTGCCAGCGCCGTCGGCACCAGTTCGAGGACGATCGCGTATGCACCCGCCTCGGCCAGTGCCTTGGCATCCTGGATCAGGTGGACCGCCTCGCGCGGAGTCTTGCCCTGCACCTTGAAGCCGCCGAACGCGTTCACGGACTGTGGCGTCAGGCCGATGTGCCCCATCACCGGGATGCCCGCGTCCACCAGGTGGCGCACCGTCTCAGCCGAGCGCTCGCCGCCCTCGAGCTTCACGGAGCCGCAGCCCGTCTCCTGCATGATGCGCGTGGCATTGCGGAGGGCGTCCTGCCACCCGGTCTGGTACGAGCCGAACGGCATGTCGACGACCACGTGCGCGCGCTGCGCGCCTCGGACGACGGCCTTGCCGTGGTGGATCATGTCGTCGACGGTCACCGGCACGGTGGAGTCGTACCCGAGCACCACCATGCCGAGCGAGTCTCCGACGAGGAGGATCGGGATGCCCGCGGCGTCCGCCATCTTCGCCGTCGGATAGTCGTAGGCGGTGAGCATCGAGATCGGCTTGCCCTGCTCGCGCATGCGCTGCAGATCAAGGACGGTGATGGCCCGGGAGCTTGGCTTCACAGACATCGGATGCCTCCGTCTCGGTCACGCAATGGATCCAAGCGGGTCACGGCTGGTTCGGTCTGGTGCGGTCGGTTCGATCGGCCTCGGTCACTGGTCCGCTGCCACGGGGTCGGCGGTCGCCCTCAGTATAGAAAAGCCCAAACACAAGTCAACGATTGCGAATCGCTCGCGCCCGCCGCCCGGTGCTTGCCAACCACTCGGCCGCCGAGGGCACCCCGGCCAGCCCGGTCGCCGCCCGCACGCCGGCGAGGACGGCCCGCTCGATGACCAGCGCGCACATCGCCTCGATCGCCGGGTACTCGTCCGCCTCAACGGGCTGCTCGCCCGTGGCGAGGGCGAAGATGACGTCCCCGTCCGCGCGGCTGTGGACGGGCCAGATCGCCCGCGCGAAGCCGTCGTGGGCCACCGTGGCGATGCGGTTCACCTGCGTCTTGGTGAGCGCCGCGTTGGTCGCGACGACGGCGATCGTGGTGTTCTCCGCCTGCTCCGGCGCACGCCGACGCCCCCGACCCGTCCTGAGCAGCGCGTCGACATCGAGGAAACCAGTCTTGTCGCCCCGGGGCCCCGCGACCACCTCGCCGGTGCGGCCGTCGCGGATGCCGCCAACGGCGTTCACTGCGGCGATGGCGGCGACCACGACCCCGGTGTCGAGGACCTCGCTCGCGGTGCCGAGGCCGCCCTTCAGAGCGCGCTCAGGCCCGGCAAGCTTGGCAACGGTCGCGCCGGTGCCCGCGCCCACGGAGCCCTGCTCGACGCCGCCGGATTTCGCCCGGGCGACGGCCTTCCGGCCCGCCTCGGCGTCCGGCCAGGCGAGGCGGCCCGTGTTCAGGTCGAACAGGATGGCGCTCGGGACGATCGGAACGCGGGCGCGACCGACCTCGAGGCCGATGCCCTGCTCCGCCAGCGCGTGCATCACCCCGGTCGCTGCCTCCAGCCCGAAGGCGGAGCCGCCACTGAGGACGATCGCGTGGACCTCCTCGACGAGGTTGCCGGGGCGCAGCAGGTCGGTCTCGCGGGTGCCGGGCGCGGCCCCGCGCACGTCGACGCCGCCGACGGTGCCGGGAGGACAGAGGATGACGGTGCAGCCGGTGGCGGCGCGGCGGTCGGTCCAGTGACCGACGCGAATGCCGCGGACGTCGGTGATCGCGTCGCGGCTACCGGGCATGCGTGGCGACGCTAGCCAGCCTGCGTGGCGAGGACGCGCGAGGGCGCGACCTGCTCGACAACCTCCAGCACGCGACGCATGTACGCGTCCGGCTGGTCGAGGTAGGCGGTCGCGTGGCCGCGGCGGTCCGGGAGCACCCACACCTGGTCGCGCCCATCCAGGGACGCCGCGGCAAGGTTCAGGGCGTGCGCGACCGGGACGCGCTCGTCACCCTCGTTGTGGATCAGCAGCACGGGGGCGGTGACCTGTGCGATCGCCTTCACCGGCTGGAGTGCGTTCACATCGGCACCGAAGACGCGGTGTGCGAGACGCGTGACGAGCGCGAACAGCGGCGCGGGGAGGTGGTTCCAGCGCGTGCGCAGGTACTCACGCATCGTCAGGAACGCCGAGTCGGCGATGACGGCGGTGACGTCCGTGTTGCGAGCCGCCGCGGCGATCGCGAGCGCGCCGCCGAAGCCGAAGCCGTGCACCAGCACCGGCTGCGCCCCGCTGCGGCGACGCACGAAGGCGACCGCCGCGAGGACATCGAGCCGCTCGTTCAGGCCGAAGGAGTCACGACGGCCGGCAGACTCGCCGTGGCCGCGGAGGTCGAAGGTGAAGACGGAGATGCCGCGGCGGACGTAGTCGCGCGTCAGGTTGAGCAGGCCGTGCGCCGGGTCGGCGCGGGTCGCCTCGAGGTCATGCACGAGGATCACAGTGGCGCGGGCACCGGGGGATTCGAGGAACCAGCCGCGCAGCGTGAGGCGGTCGGCGGTCAGGAACTGGACTTCCTCGTAGCGGAGGCCCAGGTCGGCGGGGGTGCCCTGCACGCGGTGACGCTTGGATCGCGTCATGCCGTCAGCCAGGTAGAACGCGAGGAACGTCGTCCCGATCGCTGCCGTCGCGAGGACGACCACCGTGAGCCACATCACCATCGCAAGCCCCGCTTCCCAACCGCGCGGACCAATCGAATGACTTCGACATGCCCGCGGCGCTGACCAACGGTAACAACGCGCCCCCCTCCGAGGCAACCAGAATTGCCGTCTGAATCTGGTTATGTTCGACGATGTGTCGATTAGGCATCGATTCAGCGACGCTGGCAGCCCGGGCAGAAATGGGTCCCCCGGCCGGCCACGCGCGTCTTCTCGATGATGCTTCCGCAGCGCCCGCAGACCTGTCCCTCGCGGCGGAAGACGTGCACCCGGACGTGGTGCAGCCCTTCCCCCCCGAGGCCGTCCCGGTAGTCGCTGAACGAGGATCCGCGGTCGCCCAGCGAGTCGTGCAGCGTCTGCAGCACCCCCGCGTGAAGCCTCGCCGCGCGCGTGGGGCCGATGCGGCTGGCGGGCGTTCGCGGGTCGATGCCGGCGATCCAGCAGGCCTCGTCCGCGTAGATGTTGCCGACCCCGGCTGCGACCGACTGGTCGAGGAGCACGGCCTTCACGGCAACGCGGCGGCGGCGGAGGCACGCGAGGAGCCACGCGGGGGTGAATGCCTCCGACAGCGCGTCCGGGCCGCTGTGGGGCATCGCCTCCAGCGGATCCTCGACGAGGTGCCACGTGCCGAACTTGCGGAGGTCGTTGAAGCGCACCGCGGTGCCGTCGTCGAGGTCGATGCGGGCGCGCTCGAATCGGTGCGGCGGGGCATCCGCGGGGCCGTGGATCAGCGATCCGGTCATCCGCAGGTGCATCACCCACGTCCGGCCATCGTCCAGCCGGAGCAGGAGGTACTTCCCGTGCCGCCCGACCGCCTCGACGCGCCGCCCCGTGAGCGCTCGCTCAAGGTCGCGCGGAGCGTCCGTGACCGCGAGGCGCTCGGCGCCCGGGTGAATGCGCACGCGCGTCACCGTCCGCCCGACGATCAGCGGCTCCAGGTCGCGCCGGATCGTCTCGACCTCGGGCAGCTCAGGCACGGTTCTGTTCCGCAGCGGTCGAGACGCCTCGCGACCTCCCGGAGGCCGGCACGGGTATCCCGCGCTTCGGCCGCACGAAGCGGAGGCTCATTTCTCGAGCTCGCCCCACGTCTTGCCGACCTTCATCTCGATGTCCAGCGGCACCTCGAGGTCGAGCGTGGGCATCAGGCGGGTCGCCATCTCGCGCACCTCGTCCAGCTCGGCGCGCGGGAGCTCGAAGATCAGCTCGTCGTGGACCTGCAGCACCATGCGTGCCTGGCGGCCGGCGGCGCGCTTTTCGCTCAGCTCGGCGTCGATGTGGTTCATCGCGATCTTGATGATGTCGGATGCCGTGCCCTGGATCGGCATGTTCATCGCGATGCGCTCCGCCGCCTGTCGCAGGTTGCGGTTCCCGGCTCGCAGGTCCGGGATGTAGCGACGCCGCCCGGTCAGGGTCTCGGCGTAGCCGCGCTCGCGGGACTCGACGATCGTGCGCTCACGCCACTCCGCGACCTGCGGGTACGCCTCAAAGTACGCGCTGATGAACGCCTCGGCCTCGTCGCGCGGGATGCCCTCGCGGGTCGACAGTCCGAAGGCGGTGAGGCCGTACAGGACGCCGAAGTTGAAGACCTTCGCGCGGTTCCGGTCGTCCCGCGTCACCTCGGACTCCGCCTTCTTGAAGACGCGCGCCGCGGTGGCGGTGTGGATGTCCTTCTTCTCCTCGAACGCGCGGCGAAGCTCGGTGTCGCCCGAGATGTGTGCCAGGACGCGCAGCTCGATCTGTGAGTAGTCGGCCGACAGCAGCACGGGATCCTCGCCGCAGTCGCGCGCGATGAACGCGCGGCGCACGAGGTTGCCGATCTCGGTGCGCACCGGGATGTTCTGCAGGTTCGGATCGTTCGAGGAGAGCCGCCCGGTGGCAGCCGTCACTTGCGAGAACACGGAGTGCACGCGCCCGGTGCGCGGGTTCACCTGGTGCGGCAGCGTGTCCACGTACGTCGACTTGATCTTCGTCAGCTCGCGCCACTCGAGGATTGCGTTCACCACCGGGTGGATCTCGCGCAACGGCTCCAGTGCGTCGGCGTCGGTCGTGTAGCCGGTCTTCGTCTTGCGCGTCTTGGGCAGACCGAGCTCGTCGAACAGGACGGAAGACAGCTCCTGCGGCGAGCCGATCTTGATCTGGTGCCCCACGGCCGCGTACACGGCGCGCTCCGCCTCGGCGATGCGCTCCATGAGCACGCCGTCGAGGTCGGCGAGGACGCTGGTGTCCATCGCGATGCCGAACCGCTCCATCCGGGCGAGCACCGGGAGATGTGGCAGGTCGATCTCGTGGAAGACCTTCGCCAACGCGTTCTCATCGAGCGCCTTCGCCAGCACATCGGCGGCGCGCAGCGTGACGTCCGCGTCGATCGCGGCATAGCGGCCGACGTCTTCGATGGTCGCCTGCGCGAAGGAGATCGCCTTGCTCGCGGTGCCGAGGAACGACTTCGGGTCGATGGTCTGCACGCCGAGCCGGTCGAAGGCGAGCCGCTGGAGCGACATGGACGAGTCGCCGAGGAGGTACGCCGCGATCTGGGTGTCGAAGTCGATCGAGGCGGGCCAGATGCCCGCCGGTGATTCCGCGAGCGCGAGCGTCACGTACTTGCCCTCGTGCGCCACGCGCTGGATCGCAGGGTCGAGGAGCACCGGGCGGAGGGCATCGAACACGATCTCGCGCGGCAACTGCTGCGGCGCGTCGCTCGCGTCCTCGAGGGCCATGAGCAGGCCCTGCCCATGCTCGATGTGGCCGAACGGGATGTACGCCGCGTGCCCGGCCTCCGTGCTGATCGCGAAGCCGACGAGCCCGTCACCTGCACGCATCGGGTGGCTGTCCGTCGCCACCACTTCGATCGCGAAGCGCCCGCTGGCGCGGACGCGCGCAATCAACGCGTCGAGGGCGGCGCGGTCCGTGATCACCTCGTAGCGTCCGTCAGCGGCGACAGCCGGCTGCGACTCCACGACGGCGACCTGGTTGGATTCCGGCAGGCGGTTCACCAGCGTGCGGAACTCCAGCTCATGGAACAGGTCGACGACGGCCTGCCGGTCGTAGTCCTTCAGCACGGCGGATTCGAGGTCGAGCGTGACATCGGGGACCTCGCAGATGATCGTGGCGAGCTCGTGCGAGAGTTGCGCCTCGTCCACGCCGTTCTCGAGCGCGGTGCGCGTGCGCTTCGGCTCGATCTCCTCGAGGTGCGCGAGCATGTTCTCCAGCGTGCCGTACTGCTCGATCAGCGCCTTCGCGCCCTTCTCGCCGATGCCCTTCACGCCGGGGATGTTGTCGGACGTGTCGCCGACCAGCGCCTTGTACTCGATCATCTGGCGCGGCTCGAAGCCGAAGCGCTCGCGCACGGCGTCGTTGTCGTACATCACGTAGTCCCGCTGGTATGGGCGGTACATGTAGACACGCACACCCGGCTGCACGAGCTGGATGATGTCGTTGTCGAGCGTGACGATGACGACCTCGAGGCCTGCTTCGACTGCCTGCGTCGCGAGCGTGCCGAGCACGTCGTCGGCCTCGTAGCCGATCTTCTCAACGACGGGAATGCGGAACGCGTCCAGCAGCTGGCGGACGCGGTCGAACTGTGGGATCAGGTCGTCGGGCGTCTCGGCGCGCGTCGCCTTGTAGCGGACATCGCGCTCCTTGCGGAACGTCTGCTCGGAAGCGTCCCACGCCGCGATGACGTAGGTCGGCTTCAGCTCGTTGAACACGGTCAGCACGCTGTTCGCGTAGCCGAAGACCGCCGCCACCGGCTCCCCGGTGCGGCGCACCGTCAGCACATCCCGGAGCGCGAAGTACGACCGGAAGATGATGCCGTGCGAGTCGAGGATGACGAGCAGCGGCTTCGCCGCGCGGCCCTCCCCGGGCGTGGCGGTCGGTGCGTCGAGGGCGGGTGGTTCGGTGGTCACGCGGGCCAGTGTATCCCGCCACCTCTCGTACGCGCCGACGGGGCCCGGGGGCCCCCGGAGCCTGGTTCGGCACGGCCGTCCGATGATCCGTAGAATGCGCCCGCATGACGCGATTCCGATCCCTGCCGGTGCTCGCCGTCCGCCGCATGCTCGGCAACTGGCGGCTGCTCTCCAGCGTGGCCATCGGCACGGTCGTCGCGGCAGCCATTCTCTCCGCGACCGCCATCTACGCGGACGCGATTCGCGACCTGGGCCTCCAGTACGCCCTGCGGCAGCAGTCACCCGCCGCGCTGGACGTCAGCATCATCACGTCCAACGTGAACGTCTCGCAGGCGATCTACCAGCGATCGACCTCGCGGCAGGACGCCGCCGTGAACGCGGCGCTCCACGGATCCGAGGGCACGCTGGCGGGCGTGGTGCGCGTCGGCACCTCTGCCACGTTCTACCCCGCCCCTGTCGGCCAGCGTCCCGATGCGCGCGATGACGCCCGTCCGCGCGCCAACCTCGTTATGCGGAGCGCGCTGCAGGACTACGTCACCGTGGTGCAGGGCGCGCTCCCGGCACCCGCGGCCCGCGGCGCGAACGGCCCGATCCCCGTGGCTCTGGGCGAGGAGACCGCGAAGGCGCTCAAGCTCGGCGTCGGCTCCACGTTCGACCTGTTCCCGTTCTGGGACGACCAGTCGCCGCCGCTGCAGGTGCGCGTCGAGGGGGTCGTCCGCGCGAAGGACCCCGCCGACCGCTACTGGGGCACGGCCGGTAGCACCGTCGATGTCCCCATCCGCAGCTGGCCGACGCTGCTGTTCTTCATCCCCGACGCCACGCTCTTCGGCGCGGTCGCCGAGCGCATCCCGACGATCGCCGCCGACTACGAGAACCGCTACCTGGTGCGCACCGACGCACTCAACGCGCGGCTCGCGATCCCGGTGGCGAGCGGCCTCGCCGGCCTCGCGACCGCGCTCACCGCGACGGAGACGCGCCCCGCGATCACCACCACGCTCGAGGGCGTCCTGCGGTCGTTCGACCAGAAGCTGTTCTTCACGCGCATCCCGCTGCTCGTGCTGCTGCTCCAGATCGGCGGCATCGTTGGCTACTACCTCGTGATGGTGTCCACGATGCTGATCGAGCGTCAGGGCGCGGAGATCGCGACGCTGCGCAGCCGAGGCGCGACGACCGGCCAACTGCTGGCGCAGTACGGCGTGGAGGGCGGCATCCTCGCGCTGCTCGCCGCCCTCGTCGGCCCGCCGATCGCCGCCGCGGTCGTCTCCGCGCTTGGCCCGACGCCTGCATTCGCCGCGCTGTCAGGTGGCGGGCCACTCGCGGTGCATATCAGCGGAGGCGCGTACGGCCTCGCCGCCGCCGGTGCCCTGCTCGCCTTCACGTCGCTGATGATCCCCGCGTGGCGTGCCACGAGGCTCACGGTGCTGGAGTTCAAGCGCGGAGCCGCGCGCCCTCGCCCCGTGCCGCTGCTACTGCGCTACTACGTCGATGTGCTCGCGGTCGGCATCGTCGCGCTCGCGTTCTGGCGGCTGTCGCGCGAGAAATCGCTGTTCTCGCAGTCGCTCTTCGGCAGCGCGAAGGTCGACCCGTTCCTCCTCGCCACGCCCGCGGTGTTCATGGTCACGGTCGGCGTGGTGTTCCTGCGCCTGTTCCCGCTGGTGATGCGCGCGATCGGATGGCTCATCGGCAAGACCAAGAGCGTCGCCGTGCTGGTGGGTGTGCGGTCGCTGGTGCGTAATCCCACGCACTACGCGCGGTTGATCCTGCTGCTGATGTTCGCCACCGGCGTCGGCATGTTCGGCGCAACGTTCTCCGCGACGCTCGACCAGTCGTACGAGGAGCGCGCCGGGTACGCGGTGGGCGCGGACGTGCGTGCCTCTGGCATCCCGTCACCCGGGCTCGCCGGCGAGGCGCCGTTCCTCGCGCGGATCGAGCGCGTCCCAGCCGAGGCGCGGACCGCGATCACGCGGCTCGACGGCTCGGCGACGAACGGCAAGCGCACCGCGAGCGTCGAGGTCATTGGCGTCGACCCGAAGACGTTCGAACGCGTGGCGTTCTTCCGCCGTGACTTCGCCGACGACCCGCTGCACCAGGTGCTCACCACGCTGGACGCCAACGGCGCGTCCCTCGCTGCGGGACCGATGCTCCCCGCGAACGCGCGCCAGTTCGGCGTGTGGGTGCGCATGTCCGACATCCGCGGGCGCATGGTCGTCGGCGTCAGCCTGCGCGACGCGACCGGCCGCGTGACAAGCCGACAGCTCGGCGAGGCGCGCCCCGGCGACCCGGCTACCAGCGAGTGGACGTTCTTCAGCGCCGACCTCAACCAGCCTCGATCGCTGTCGGGGGGGCTGATCCGCGACCCACAGGGCACCCCGCCCTTCGAGGTGCGCGGGGTGTACGTGCTGCCAACCGGCGCGATCGCCAATCAGCGCGGAGTGGTGGAGTTCGGCCCCGCGCTGGCGACGGCGAGCGCACCGCGACCGTCTCTTGAACCCGCGCTCGCGACTACGGGCCTCGACAGCGCGCGCGAGGCCTGGCGCGACGCGGTGGTCGTGCGCGACTTCACGCAGCCGGGGTTCGAGGCGATCCAGGGCACGCGCCCCGTCACGCTGACCGACGTCATCCGCGCCTCGACGGGCGGGCCGCCGGGCTTCGCGTCGGGCCTGCGCTACGAGTGGTCGGACGCGGGGATCTCCCCGCCGATGCGCGGCATCCGCCCGATCGCGGACGCGAAGCCCGCGCTCGTCTACCTCGCCGCCGCGACCGCGAAGGCACTGGATGTGAAGACGGGCGATGCGGTGATGCTCGGCATCGGCGGACGATCCGTCGCCGCCTCCGTGGCGGGCATCCTCGACTACTTCCCGACGTACCAGCCCGCCTCGAACAGCGGCATCGTCGTACTCAACGCCAGCCGTCTCTCCACCGCCGTGAACAGCGCGATGCCGGATCAGCCCCTCGGGCCGAACGAGGCGTGGTTCGCCACGCGCCAGAGCGGCGCGACGCGAGACGCGCTGAAGCCCCTCGCGCCGATCGCGATCGAGACGCGCGATGCCGTGCGCGCCGTGCAGCAGGACGACCCGCTGATCGCCGCCGGATGGGCCGGCATCCTCGCCATCGCGTTCGGCGCGGTGCTGCTGCTCTCGGCGATCGGGTTCATCGTCTACTCGTATCTCACCGCACAGCAGCGCGCGCTGGAGTTCGCAATCCTGCGCACCCTGGGCTTCTCGAAGCCGCAGATCTTCTCCGTCGTGCTGTTCGAGCATCTCTTCGTGATCGTGGCCGGGATGGGCCTCGGCACCGGGGTAGGATTGCGCGTCGGTCGGCTGATGCTCGCGTTCCTCGGCGTGGACGAGAAGGGCGGACAGGTGGTCCCGCCGTTCATCCAGCGCGTTTCGTGGACCGAGGTCTTCGTGGTCTGGGGGATTCTCGGTACAGTGTTCGTCGCGACGATCGCCGCGGTCGTCGCGCTCTATTTCCGGCTCGCCGTGAGCCGCGCGCTCAGGATCGGTGACGTGTAGCCATGCAGTACCGTCCGCCCTCGACCCAGGCGCCGAGCATGCAGGCGATCCGCGCACCGCAGTCCTCGACGCCCGCCGGGCACGAGGCTGGCGAGCCGCCGTACATCCACTGCGAGGACCTGTTCAAGATCTACAAGACGGACGACCTCGAGGTGGTCGCGCTGCGCGGCCTCGATCTGCGCGTCGCGCGCGGCGAGATGATGGCGATCGTGGGCGCGTCCGGCTCCGGCAAGTCGACGCTGCTCAACATCCTCGCGGGCCTCGACCAGCCGTCCGCCGGCCGCGTCACCGTGGGCGACCGCGATCTCCTCACCACCGACGAGGACGACCTGGTGCGCTACCGCCGCGTCGAGGTCGGCTTCGTGTGGCAGCAGACCGGCCGCAACCTGATCCCCTACCTCACCGCCGAGCAGAACGTCGAAGTACCGATGATCCTCGAGGGTCGTCCGCGGCACGAGGCGCGCGCCCGCGCGGTGACGCTCCTCGAACAGGTCGGGCTCGGCGAGAAGCGTGCGAGGAAGCCGAACGAGATGTCCGGCGGCGAGCAGCAGCGCGTGGCGATCGCCGTCGCCCTCGCGAACGACCCGCCGCTCCTCCTCGCGGACGAGCCCACCGGCGAACTGGACAGCGCGACCGCCGACGAGGTGTTTGGCGTGCTGCGCGCGCTCAACCGCGACCTGAGCGTGACGATCGTGATCGTGACGCACGACCGCCAGATCACGCAGCGCGTTGACCGCGTCGTCGCCATGCGCGATGGCCGCACCAGCACGGAGCTGGTGCGCCACGTGCAGTTCACCCGCGGCGCCGAGGCGGGTGTGGACGAGTTCGCCGTCGTCGACCGCAGCGGCCGCCTGCAGATCCCGCGCGACTACCTCGATCAGCTCGACATCGGTGCGCGCGCCCGCATCGAGCTCGCGGGCGATCACGTTGAGGTGCGCCCCGAATCGGCCCAGGACGGACGGCGGCCCTCGTGACCAACTCCGCGCCCCAACGCACCGCCAGCGCTGGCGACGGCCCGATCGTGGTCGCGCAGCACCTCGTGCGAACCTTCCGCGGCGGGGGCGGCGAGGTCACCGCCGTCAACGACGTGTCGCTCACCGTGACGCGCGGCGAGTTCCTCGCCGTCATCGGGCGCTCCGGCTCTGGCAAGACAACGCTCCTCAACATCATCGCGGGCCTCGACGCCCCGGACGCGGGCTCAATCGTCGTCGACGGCCGCGAGGTGTCGGCGTTCGGCGACGCCGAGATGACGGACTTCCGACGGCACACCGTCGGCTTCGTCTTCCAGTCGTTCGGGCTGCTGCCGCTGCTCTCCGCGGCCGAGAACATCGAGCTGGCGCTGCGCATCGCGGGCGCCGGCATCCGCGAGCGTGGCGAGCGGACACGCGAGCTGCTCCGACTGGTGGGCCTCGCCGAGCGATCCAGCCACCGGCCGTACGAGATGTCCGGGGGTGAGCAGCAGCGCGTCGCCGTCGCGCGGGCCCTTGCGAACTCGCCGCGGCTGATCATCGCTGACGAGCCGACCGGCGAGCTCGACAGCACCACGGGCGCACAGATCTTCGAGCTGCTGCGCGGCGTGGCAAAGCAGGGCGTGACCGTGATCGCCGCGACGCACGACCCGTTCGTGATGCAGCACGCCGACCGCGTCCTCGAGATGTCGGATGGCCACCTGCTGCCCGAGGGCCAGGGATCGCTCGTCGCCGAGCATCGACGCCCCCGCGCGCCCGAGCCCGCTCCCGCGCCGCTGCCGAACCTGCACGTCCCGCCGGCACATCCTCCGCGTCGCTAGGCATCGATCCGTCGAGGCCGCTCGCCCTGCGCGTGTGACTCGGTAGACTGGCGACATGCCGATCGTCCACGTCATCTGCGCCACGCTGAAGCCCGACGCCTCCGAGGAGGCTGTCGCGCACGCGATCGACCTCGGGCGGCTGTTGCCGAACGCGGACGGCGTACGCGACGGGATCCTCGCGCGGAGCGCCGATCGTCTCGTCGCGGTCACGTGGCTCGAGGGGCGCGAGGCGCTGGAGCCGTTCGCGGCGTCGCCCGTGCACATGTCGTTCATCATGCGCGGGCTTGCGCCGTGCATCGCCGGGATGTGGAGCGCGGCCGTCGAGAGCGAGGTCCAGCCGCCGGCCGCCACCGAGACGCTCTGGGTGTTCGCCTTGCGATCCGTGGACACGCTCTTCGAGTGGCAGGTACGTGATCTACTCGCCTCGGTCGCCACGCTCCCGGGTGCCGCCGCCGTGGGCGCGACCGTCGAGGAGCGCGAGCGGTATCGCGCCGGAGGCGTCGTATGCCTCGACACCGCCGCCGCGAGCGCCTTCGACGCGGCACTCGACGCGTCGCGCGACGGGTGGGGCGCGCTGGCGGAATCGCTCGTGGAGGCCAAAGTCGAGGTGATTCCCCTAGCGGCGGGGGGCGACAGCGCCGCCCCCGCGGCGCACCATCACTAGATGCCGGAGACGCCGCCGCCGTTCTATTCGCGCAAGCGCACGCGCACCCGGCCCGCGCATCGGCGGATCGAGGTGGATCCGGGCCCGGATCTCACCCGCTTCCGACGCCGACTCTCACGCACCTCGGTCATCCTCGCGGCCTTCATCGCCATCGTCGGCATCGGCACAGCCTCCGTCCGGCAGGCCCGCAACGCCCCAACGTCCGCCCCGCTGCCCGCAGGCGCCCCGGCCGATGCCGTCTCCGTCGCGGTGTCGAGGATCATCGACGGCGACACCCTCGACGTCCGCGCGGCGGAGACCACGCTCCGGGTGCGGCTCTACGGGGTGAACACCCCGGAGCGCGGCCAGCCCTGCGCCGCCGAGGCGACCCAGCGGCTCACCGCCCTCGCGACGGATCGCGTGCTCCTCGTCCCCGACGCGCGCGCCCAGGACCAGTACGGGCGCGAATTGCGTTATGTCTTCACTACGGATGGTCGATCGATCGACTACGCCCTCGTGGCCGAGGGCCTCGCAAAGGCCTGGCGCGAGGACGGCAGCCGCAAAGCACAGCTCATTGCGACCGAGGAGACCGCTCGCGCGGCCAAGACCGGCTGCCTCTGGGCGAGGCCGGCGAAGTAGCCCCCCCCCCTACTGGCTAATCAACGCTGCGGAGATTCGGCTACTCGGCCTTCACGAGCTCGAAGATCACTTCACCGTTGTCCCAGCGAACGATCTGGTGTGGCGCAGCGATGCTAATCCACGCGGTGCGGACTGCCCGTCCGTTGCGGAGCAGGATGCGCCACGTGTCGAACTTCCCCGCTGGAACCTCGACCTGTTCGCGCTGCGGCACCCGCAGCGACACCGTCTGCTGCGTCCGGTCGAGCGCGTTCGCGGACACGTAGGCCTGATCGTAGTCCTCCGCGAACGGGATGCTGCGCCACAGCCAGAGCGACGACTCGTTGTCATAGGCATGCGGCCGGAGCGTGACCTCGCCCTCCTCGGGCTTCGCACCGTCGCGCTCCACCTTCGTTGCGAGGTGCAATCGGTCGCCCTCGGCGCGGTACGTCCATCTCGTGCGGGTGCCCTGCCCCTTGCCTGAGGCGTCCCGGGCCACGCTGGTGCGGGTGCCCTGCACCGGCCGGAGCGTCTTGGCGTCCACGGTGAGCGCGATGTCGTCCTTGAGCGCCGTCGCACCCGCGGGGGTGCGCCCGGGGGCCTCGGTGAACGCCTGGGCGAGGACGAGGCGGTCGCCGTCCTGCTGCGTGGTGAAGATGCCGCGTCCCAGCTCGTCGCCCTGGTCGTTCCGCAGGCGGTACTCCAGGCGCTCGCCCGCCTTCCACGGCGCCGCGCCGAAGACGTCGCTCGTCTTCACGGCGGGCGACGCGCCCGCGCAGCCCGTCAGAGCGATCGAGGCGGTCGCGAGAACACCGAGGAGCCAGGCAGCCCGGCGCGGCTGCCTCGTCGTGGCGCGAGCGGCGATCACGAGGCGGCCGGCAGCGACTGGAGCACCGACGCGATGATCGGGATCGCGGCGTCGATGTCCTCTCGCGTCACGTCCAGGTGGCACACCATCCGCACCCGCTGCGGGTGCGTCCCCGTGCACAGCACACCCTGCTCCGCGCACCGCGCGCGGAACTCGTTGCCGTCCACGCCGTCCAGCGTGAAGAAGACGAGGTTCGTGTCGGTGCCCGCCGGGTCCATCGTCACGTGCGGCATCTCCGCCAGCGCGGCGGCGAGGCGCTTGGCGTTCGCGTGGTCGTCGGCGAGGCGGTCGATGTTGTGCTCCAGCGCGTACAGCGCGCCCGCCGCGATGATGCCCGACTGGCGCATCGACCCGCCCACGAGCCGACGGTTCAGCCGGGCGCGGTCGATGAACTCCGTCGGCCCGGTGATGACCGACCCGACTGGTGCGCCGAGGCCCTTCGAGAAACAGAAGTCCACGGTATCCGCGCTCGCGACGAGTGACTTCGCGTCCGTCTCCAGCGCGACCGCGGCGTTGAAGATGCGCGCACCGTCCACGTGCACCTGCACGCCGGCCGCGTGGGCCGCGTCGGCAACCGCGTTCATGTCGCTCGCGCTGATCGCGGCACCGCCGCAGCGGTTGTGCGTGTTCTCCAGGCACACCACCTGCGTGCGCGGCCATGAAGCCCGGATCGTCGCGGTGACCTCCGCGGGGTCAATGTGGCCGCGGATGTCGTTGTGCACCGCGCGCACCGAGAGTCCGCCGAGCGCGGTGGAGCCCATGCCCTCGTGGTTCAGGATGTGCGACTCGTGCCCCGCGATCGCCTCGTCGCCGCGCCCGCAGTACGTGAGCAGCGTGACGAGGTTCCCCATGGTGCCGCTCGGGACAAAGAGCGCAGCCTGCTTGCCGACGACCTCGGCGGCGCGCTCCTCCAGCCGCTTCACGGTCGGGTCATCACCCAGCAGGTCGTCGCCGACCTCGGCGCGCGCCATCGCCTGGCGCATGCCCTCGGATGGGCGGGTCACGGTGTCGGAACGCAGGTCGATGATCCGGGGCATGGGCCGCTCCCAGCGCACCGGGCGGCGGCGCGCGTGACTGTCGAGGGTCGAATGGAGGCAGGGTAGCAGAGGCCGCCGTCAGGTTCGCGGCGCGACGTCGAGGGCTAGCGCGCCCGCTCCCAGATCGTCTCGTAGCCCTCGCCGCCGCGGATCGCGGCGACCATGTCGGCACGCTCAAGGCGCTGCCCGCTGCGGAACGCAGCGTCGGCATCGCGTCGCGACGGCTCGCCACCGATCTCGGCCACGCGGTCCTCGATGAAGCGCCACACGCCGATCTCGCGCATGACAGCAATCGGTCGAGGCCACTGGAACACGGTGATCTGCGCGGGCGGCGGCACGTCCGGCCGCTCCTTCCGCAGGAAGCGGTAGCGCTCCTCCGCAGAAGTCACGGGCGGCACCATGCTGATGTAGGGGCGGCCCTGCCCGTCCGGGCGCGTGTCGACCAGGAGGCGCTGCTCCATCATCGCGAAGCGAACGACGAAGACTTCCGCCTCCGCGACCACGCGCCGAATCGCCTCGATGTCGATGTCCATGCGCGACAGTCTAGCGCAGCCCGCCGAGGCGCAACCGGGCCGCCTCGATCACGCGCACGAGCATCAACTGAGCTGGTAGGTGCGGTCGAGGTATGGGATGTGAATCAGCCCGGCCATCTGCATGCCGAGCACCATCAGTACGATCCCGCCGACGCGGGTGAGCAGGTCCCCCTGCCCCGAGGCGAGGTCGCCCAACAGCCCCGCCGAGGCCCCTGCGATCGCGAAGACGAGCGTGAACCCGATCACGAACGCAACCGCGTGCCCGAAGACGTGGGCGCGGCTGCGCTGCACCTCGCCCTGCCCGAGGACGGCCTCGCCCGCGATGTTCACCAGGTACGCCGGCACCAGTGGCAGGACGCATGGCGACAGGAACGACACCACGCCACCGAAGAACGCGACGCCCGGACCGAACCATCCGCCCACGTTCTCGGAGAGCTGCTCCTCCGCGGCGGCAGTGCTTGAGAACGCGAAGCCGAAGCCCTGGAAGTACGCATTCAGTCGCGTGAACTCGCCGAGGAACATCAGCGCGCCGATCAGGATGAAGAACACACCGCTCGCGATCATCAGCTTCGGGAGGTATGGGTTCAGGCGCCGCATCCTGGGCGACAGCCATCCGAAGAACGCACCGAACGCGAGGAACCACACGCCCAGCCCGAGCGAGTAGAAGGTCAGCAGGACGGCCCCCTGGAGCGCCTGCCCCGACGCCGCCGCGAGCGTGAGCACCACGCCGAGGATCGGCCCGATGCACGGCGACCAGGCGAGCGAGAACGCCGCGCCGATCGCGAACGATCGAGGCAGGCCCTCCGCGACGATGCGGCGCAGTCCGCTGGCGGGTGTGGTGGTCATCCGGTTAGTCGTCGATCCCGAGCAGGCGGCGGCGGGCGGAGTCGTACCGCTCCTTGGCGCGTGCCTCGCGATTCAGGAGACCCTTGATCTGCTCAGGCGGAAGGCGGTTGCCGTCCAGCAGCAGCAAGTGAACGCCCGCCAGATGCTTCTGCCACGCGTCATACGCGTCGCGATACGCCTGCTTGGGATCAGCGTTCGCGGGAGCCTCGAGGTCTTCCGGTTCGTCCACCATGCCCCCAGTGTACCCCGCCGCCCGCGCTAGCCGACGAGTCCCTGCTGCAGCGCCAACAGGTCACCGCGCGGTTGTTGGGCGCCATGTGTGTCGTCTCGACCTCGCGGTAGCGCCACGCCGGGGTTGCGGGTGTGCTCGGCGTTGCGCCACAGCGGGGGCATCGGCGCACCGGCGAGAGCGACGTCCGCCGTCGTCTTGATGAGAGTGCGCGAGAACGGCCACTCTTCGGTCGGCGCCCTCGAAGAACTGATTCGTCCGTAGCCAACCGCACTCGGGAGACGCCAGGGCACGGAGATCGGTCACCCCGGCCACGCCCCGCTCGGGGTGCTACTCCGCGCGCCGCATCACATGCAGGTCCGCTGCCGGGAGCTCCACCACCCACTGCTTGCGCGTCGCGACGCCGAGGACCTCGTACGGGTGCGATGCAATCTCGATGTCGACCAGCGGACCCGGTCCGGTCGCCTGCAGCCGGATGGTGTACGAGTTGCCGAACGCCAGCTCGGCGACGATTTCCGCGACGAAGCAGTTCGCGGGCGGCGCGGCCGCCGGATCAACGCGGCGGAGCAGACAGCGCTCCGCGCGGATCGCGACATCCACCAGCAGTCCGGCCTCGACCGGCGCGTCGACCTCGAACGAGTGGCCGCCGATCTCCACCTGCGTACCGCCCAGGCCGCGCGCCTGGAAGATGTTGCCGACGCCCGTCAGCTCCGCGACGCGACGCGAGGCCGGGCGCTGAAAGACGTCCGTCCGAGGCGCGAACTGGAGCACGCGCCCCTCCTCGACGACCGCGATGCGATCCGCGAGCAGGTGCGCTTCGCGCAGATCGTGTGTCACGCAGACGATCGGCACGTCCAGGTCGCCGCGCAGCCGGATGAGCTCGGCGCGCAGATCGGCGCGCAGCGCCTCATCCAGCGCCGAGAACGGCTCATCCAGGAGTAGCGCCCGCACCGGCCGTGCCAGGGCACGCGCGAGTGCCACGCGCTGCTGCTGACCGCCGGACATCTGGTCGGGGTAACGCGCGCCGAGGTCTTCGATGCGCAGCAGGCCCTTCAGATCCTCGACGCGTCGGGTGCGCGCGGTGCGCTCCCATCCGCCCAGGGGGTAGCCGATGTTCTGGTCGACCGTCATGTGCGGGAAGAGCCCGATCTGCTGGAAGAGGTAACCGAGCGAGCGCTGCTGCGGCGGCAGGTTCACGCCGCTGGTCGAATCGAACACCACCTCGCCGCCGACCACGATCCTGCCCGAGTCGGGCCGCATGAGGCCTGAGATCGCCGCGAGCGATCGGCTCTTGCCCGACCCGGAACGCCCGAAGAGGACCACGGTCTCGCGATCCGCATCGAACTGCACGTCCAGCTGGAACGTCCCCAGGCGCTTCTGGATGTCGACCGTGATCATGAGACATCACCTCGCGAACGACCGCGGGAGACGCGCGCCAGCACCAGCAGCAGGAAGGCGACCGCGAGCAGCACCAGCGACAGCGCGATGGCCCCGCTCAGGCCCGCGCGCGATTCGAAGGCCGTGATGATCGCCAGCGGCATCGTCTGCGTGCGCCCCTCGAAGTTGCCGGCGAAGATCAGCGTCGCGCCCAATTCGCTCAGCGCACGCGTCCAGCACAGCACGGCGCCCGACAGCAACGAGGGCCACGCGAGCGGCAGCGTGACGCGCCAGAACGTGCGCCAGTCCGACACACCCAGCGTCCGCGACACGTCTTCGTAGGTCGGATCGATCGCCTCGAACCCCGCCTGGAGTGATCGCACGAGGAACGGCGCGGACACAAAGAGCTGCGCGAGCACCACGGCCGCGGTGGTGAACGAGAGCTCCAGCCCCATGCTGGACAGCGTCGAACCGATCGCTCCTCGGCGACCGAACGCGACGAGCAGTGCCACGCCGGCGACCGTCGGCGGCAGCACCATGGGCAGCTCGACGAGGATCGTCAGCAGGCGGTGGCCGGGGAACCTCGACCGCGCGAGCAGGTAGGCCGCGGGCACGCCGAAGATGAGCGCGAGCGCCAGCGACAGCGTGCTCGTGACGATCGACAGCCGCAGCGCGTGCAGGACAAACGGCGAGGCCAGCCGCTCGGCGACCTCGCCGTCCTGCCAGCCGCGCACCGCGAGCGCGACCAGCGGCACAAGGATGAACGCAGCGAAGAGCAGCGTGGGCGAGAGGAACAGCGCCTCAAGCGACCATGCGCGCCGACCGGCCCGCGGCGCGGCCACTCGATCAGCCATCGACGAGAACCATGCCGCACCGACCGGCGCAAGAACGACGGTCGGCGGCTGGCGACGCCGGGCGTAGACGGACGGTGTGTGTTGCTGGCAGCGGCGCCCGTCCTTCCTACCCCTGATCAACACGAACCGAGCAAGCGCCTCGCGCGCCGCTCACCTCAGACTAGCGGAGCCCGCTGCACCAGTCGCGACCCTCGAGGCGCCGCGAGAGAGCGAGCGTTAGGACGCCGTGTCGAACCCGGCGGCCTTAAGGGCGGCCTGCCCCTGCGGGCCGGTCACGAACTCCATGAAGGCAACCGCGGCGTTCTTGTTCTTCGTCGTCTTCAGGACGCCGATCGGGTACGTGGCGATGACGTTGGCGGCGTCCGGGATCACGACGGTCTTCACCTTCTCCTTCGAGACCAGCGCGTCCGTCTTGTAGACGATGCCCGCGTCTGCCTCGCCCAGCTCGATCTTCGCGAGGACCGCCCGCACGTTCTGCTCGTTCGAGACGAGGTTCTTGAGCGTGGCGTCCTTGTACGCCGCGCCGTACTCGGGCGTGGCCGCAAGCCTGTCGATGATCTGGCGCGCGTAATTGCCGATCGGGACGTCCGGAGCAGCCAGCACGAGCTTCACGCCGGCCTTCGACAGGTCTCTCGGACCGACGATGCCGGCCTTGTTGTTCGCCGGCACCACGATCACCGGCAGGTTCCTGGCGAACGTGACCGGCGTGCCATCGATCTGGGACTTGTCGGTGACCTTGGTCATATTCGCAGTGTCCGCGCTGGCGAAGATGTCCGCGGGAGCCGCCTGGTCGATTTGCGTCGCGAGGGCGCTCGACGCCGCGAAGTTGAACTCGACGGTCACGCCGGGGTTCGCCTTCTGGAAGTCCGCGGCGATCGTCTTGAACACCTCGGTCAGGGACGAGGCCGCGAAGACGCTGATCTTCCCGGTCAGCGGTGCGGACGCGGTCGGCGCGGTCGGCGTTGGCGACGCGGTCGGCTCCGCGCTGCCGCCGCAGGCCACGGCGACCGCCGTCACGACCGCGAGCATCGCGAGCAGTTGCCCGAACTTGCTTCGGTGTCGCATCCAGGTCTCCGTCGGCATGGTGATCAGCCGCACTGCCCGGCATGGGCGCCGCCGGCAAGTGACCTCCGCGCAGGTCATCGCTGGCTAGTCAATGACTTACTACTCGCGGCCAACTATAGGGCTCGACCGTCGTGAGGCGCCGTCTCCGAGCCCAACGACACGCAGTCCTCGATCGGTGCGCTGCGAGCGATGAGACAGCCCCGAGCAGGTCAGCCCGCCGAAGCGCCTCCCGTGAGCACGGTCTGCAACGTGGCACCACCAACGGTCACGTAGATCTCGCCCCCGGAACGCGTCAACGAAAACTGCATGCGCCGCTCCAATCGCGCGACGAGCTGCGCGAGCCACGCGCGGTCGAGGGCGAAGACCTCGAGCTTCTCGGCACGGTGGATCTTCGCGGCGGCGAGCTTGACGGCCCATTGCCCAGGATCCCGGTGCGTGTACACGGCGACGCGCGGGGCAGCCTTGCTCGCACGATGCAATCGGTCGGGCTCGGGCAATCCGATGTCGATCCACGCCTGCAGCGCGCCGGTGAGATCGCGGACGGCGATCGCGGGATCGCTGGGATCTGACAGGCCCTTGGAGAAGGTGATGCCTTCGGTGTACTCGAGGCAGTACGCGATCACTCGAGTGAGGAGATAGTCCGCCGTCTCGCTCGGATGCTGCGCGACGCGCAGGTTCAGTGTCTCGTACACGGCCCGATCGGCGTCGGCGAGCTCGATATCGAAGTTGTACATCGTCGCGCTGAGCGCCATGGGGTGCCGAATCTCGTGAACGGGACGACGACGGCCGGATTCGAGCCAGCGCCCCTCTGCTTAGAAGGACAGTATGAGGCGTCGGGACGCCGGCCAGACGCGCCGCTCTGCGAGCGCTCGATCCCACACGATCCCGATACGGGGCCCCCGGGCATTCAGGGGCCCTCATCTTGTCCGAATCCCGCTGTTTGCGGAGGGTGGTCAACGCCCCATTCCGGCTTCGACCTGATGATCCCCACGTTAGGAGGACGACAGAGCCTGCTCAGCGAGGCCCGGCCCTCCACGTTGAATCTGAGCCCTGCTGGTTATGTCCGTTCGGTGTCGGCTCGTCCGCCCTGTTCTGGCGCGTCCTGCCCCGAATGATCCCCAT
>CANKAU010000012.1 GCA_947479915.1 Chloroflexota bacterium | reverse complement strand
GCCCTCGTAGCTCAGGGGATAGAGCAGCGGCCTTCTAATCCGCTGGTCGGAAGTTCGAATCTTCCCGAGGGCACCACTCCCGTCCGCCATGCCTCGCAGCGTCGAGCGCCGGGACTACAATGCGAACCGGCGCACGAGACTCGGATCGCCGCACCGGCGACGAGCGTTCCGAGGGCGTCGCATCGGCTGGAGCATCAACCACGTGACCGAAGAATCTCCGACGACGCCGAGTGTCCTGACGTTCCTCGACGCGTCGTTCGATCCGATCGGGATCGTGGGACCGGACGGGCGCTACCAGTGGATCAACGAGGCTTCCGTGCGGCTTTTCGGCTACACGCGTGAGGAAGTCCTCGGCTCACACTTCCGCGACTGGCTGCTGCCGGACGAGCCGGTGAGCGGCGCGATGGCGCAGGCGCTCCACGGGAGCGCGGCGGCGGTGATCCGTCGCGTGCGGGTGAAGGACGGCACCTTCATGGTGCTGCGCACCGAGCTGATCCCGCTGGGCGACGGGCGCGTCGCGATCCACGCGTCCGACCTCACCGCGCTCTACGACCTGCTGCAGGCGCACGGCGGCGCGTAGCCGCCGCGCGTCCGTCAGGCATCGCTCCGCTATTCCTTGCCCCAGTACGCGCGCGCAGCGGGGAAGACCGTGGTCGTGCGCGTGATCTCGATCGGCCCGTCGAGGTTGCCGGGCGCGTCGGCGTAGGCGCGCCAGACGGCGTAGTGCGGCGCGGCACGGTGCGCGACGATCGCGTCGTCGTCCTTGTAGATCTCCGTGAAGAAGTAGACGTTCTCGTCCGCGGCGTCCTGCAGCACGTTGAAGCGCAGGCAGCCCGGCTCGTCGCGCTCCGACCCGAGCGCGTCCACCTCGATGGCCTCGAGGAACTGGGCACGGGTGTCCGGGTTGATCCGCACCTTCACCAACATCGCGATCATCGGGGCCTCCTGCAGCGTCACGGGTTCGGGGATCGATTCGTGTCGCCGCAGATGTTCGCGGATTACTCGCGATTCAGCCACCAGACGCTCGCGTTCAGGTAGCCCGCGAACGTGACCCATGCCGCGTAGGGCGCCAGCAGCCACAGGGCCGCACGGTCGACGCGCGCGAACGACCGCATCGTCGCGAGGATGCTCGCCTGCATCGCGACCAGCGTGAACAGCGCACCGAGCGGCTCGCGCAGCCCGAAGAACACCAGCGACCATGACGCGTTCAGCACCAGTTGCACCCAGAACGGGGCGAACGAGGCGCGCGGGAGTGCATCTGCCGCCGCCACGCCATCCTCGATCGTCGTCGGCTCGCCCGCGCCGGACGGCGCGGGGTCGCGGCGACGGCTGCGCATCCACACGCGATACAGGGCGATGCCCATCAGCGTGTACAGCAGCGTCCACGCCGGGCCGAAGACCCACGGCGGCGGGTTCAGTGGCGCCTTCTTCAGCGTCACGTACCAGGTGCTGACGGAGTTCGCCGTGGCGAGAGCGCCGATCCCGCCCGCGGCCTGGCAGACGGCAATCGCAGCGACGAGGCGCGGGAGATCGAAGCGGCGCGTGTCAGGCATGGGACTCCTCCGTGCGGAACGCGATGGAAGCGAGAGGCGGGTACCGACCGAGCGTACCGCACGAGGACCGCGCGATTCGCGTTGAAGGAGTGCCTGACCATTCAGCAAGCATCGAACCTGGCGGGAGCCACCCCTGCGCCTGTCCCGTCTCTCCCGACGCCGCGCCGGCTCGCGCCACCTCGCGGTCGTCGTCGCGGCCGCCGCGCTGCTCCTAGCGGCGTGCACGGCGCCGAACGCCAGCGTGCCCACGGTCGACGGCCCCGCGACGGAAGGCGTGGCCATGCCCACCACGAGCGCATCCGCCCCGGCGACAGCGTCGGGATTCTGCGCTGACTGGCTCAGGCTGGCGGCAGCGTCCTCGACGTTCGGCGCTGCGCAGAGCGGCTCTGCCGGGCCGCAGGCGCTGCGGACGAGCGTGGAGGCAACCACCACATACCTCAACGCCCTCGCGGCGAGCGCGCCGGCAGAGATCCGCTCGGACTTCGGCACCTACGCGCGGTGGTGGGCGGACTTCTCCGTGCAGATGGCGCGGGTGAACTACGACTTCACCCGGGTGGCGTCCGACGCCGAGCTCCAGCGGGCGATGCAGGCGACCAGCGAGCCGCAGTTCGCGCAGGCCAGCGCCCACATCTCTGCGTGGATCGCGCAGAACTGCGGCGGCCAGCGCTAGGTCTGCCCCCGTGGTCCTCTGGCGTTCGCTACGCCTGTGGCACCAGGCGGAAGTCGAAGTCGACCTCGAGGAACGGCGAGGGCATCCCGAGGCGCGCGGCTTCCTCGGCAGATGTCACCTCGCGGAAGTCGGCGACGAGCGAATCCTTCACCGCGAAGACCG
Organism: Chloroflexota bacterium; assembly: GCA_947479915.1. GTDB lineage: Bacteria > Chloroflexota > Dehalococcoidia > UBA2979 > UBA2979 > SHYQ01. The sequence goes on along the minus strand of CANKAU010000012.1, from coordinate 51,888 downwards.
TGTCGGAGTCGAGGTACTCGTCGCCCGCCGGGAAGATGTGCGTGACGACGCGGCGGTAGCCGGGCGCCGAGGCGATCGCATGGATGTGCGCCGGGCGCATGCCGTGACCGCCGATCAGATCCAGCAGACCGCCGACCGGCCCATCCTTCGGCACCGGGTAACTCACCGGCTTGTAGGTCTTGAAGAAGAATCGGCCCTCAGCGTCGGTGCGGAACTGCGCGCGCATCTGCATCGCGTGGTCGTCGTCCTGCACGTCGTAGAGCGCGTCCGGGCGCGTCTGCCATACGTCGACGGCGGCGTCTGCGATCGGTGCGCCGTCCAGCGTCAGCACGCGGCCGTTCACCCACGTCGGCTCCCCGGGCGCGGTCGAAGTGTCGACGCCCTCGGTCAGGTCCGCGCCGTTCGGGAGGTTCGGCGCACCCTCCACGAAGAACGGGCCGAGGACAGTGGACTCCGTCGCGCCCTGCGGCACGCGGTGATTGATGGAGTCGACCAGCGCAGACAGGCCGAGGACATCCGAGAGCAGGATGACCTCCTGACGGGTACCGCTGCTGATCTGGCCGGCCTCGGTCAGGAACTGGATGCCCAGCTTCCACTCGGCCTCGGTCAGCTCGACCTCGCGCGCGAACGCGTGGAGGTGCTGGACGAGGGCGGAGAGCACGCGACGGGCGCGCGCATCCGGGATGTTCGCGAGCCGCTCCACCACCGCGTCGGCGAGTCGTTCCTCGGTCAGGTCACGCATCAGGGGCTCCATCCGGCTGCATCTGGGAGGCAGATGGTACCGCGCCGCCCCCGCCGCCGGTGGGCGCGCAGACCTCGCCTATCGCTCTTGCACGCTATTGCTAATATTCGCGGTACGAACGAAGGTCACCCCATGCCGCACAACGAACCGACCATCGCCGAGGCGATCCGCGCCAGCGGTCGCCGCCTCACCATCCAGCGCGCGAAGATCCTCGAGGCGCTCCACCGGCTGCCCGGCCACTCCACCGCCGAGCGCATCCACGCGGCCGTCTGCGAGGACGACCGCGACGTCGAGATGGCGCTGTCCACGGTCTACCGGAACCTCGACGCGCTGGCCGAGATGGGGCTGATCGCGGCGTTCGCCGACGGCGGCGTGACGACCTACGAATGGGCAGCCGCCGGTCACCCGCACCACCACCTGCAGTGCGACGGCTGCGGCCACACGAAGGAAGTCGCGCTCGAATCGATCGCCGCGCTTAGCGACGAGGTCGAGCGCACCTACGGCTTCACCATCGACCTCCGCCACATGGCGATCCGCGGCACGTGTGCGGGGTGCCGCAAGCCTGCGGACGACGGGGGCGCGCGATGATCCCGACGAGCGACCTCGCGGGGCTGCTCCCCATCGCGTCCGAGGCCGGGGCGATCGCGATCACCGCCGGCGCGCTCGCCCTCGGGCTGCGCCACGGCATCGACTGGGATCACATCGCCGCGATCACGGACATCACCAGCTCCGCCGCCGCTACGGACGAGGCGGACGAGGCGTGGCTGCTCCGCGAGCCCGGGCTCCAGCTGACCGACGAGAGCCACCACGCCCTCGCCGAGGAATCGACGATGCTGGAGCACGCGCACGCGGCCCCTGTTGCCGCGGGAGCCTCGACGCACCGGCACAGCCACGACCCGGCGCACCCGCACGACGAGGCCGCTCACACGCCGCACCAGACGTCGATGTGGGAGCGGCAGCGGCGGCCGATCCTCCTCGGCACGCTGTACGCGCTGGGCCACGGCACCGTGGTAATCGCACTCGGACTGCTCGCGCTCGTCGCGTCGAGCATCCTGCCGGACTGGATCGACCCGATCATGAGTCGCGTGGTCGGGCTCACGCTGCTGCTGCTCGCGGGATACCTGTACTACTCGGTCTACCGCTACTTCCGAGGCGGTGAGTTCCACATGCGCAGCCGCTGGATGCTGCTGTTCTCGTTCGCCCGGGAGGGCTGGTCGCGGCTCCTCGCGGTCGTCCGACGGCACCCCTACCACCGCGTGGCGCACACCCACCAGCAGTACGGCCCGAGGACCGCGTTCGGCATTGGCGCGATCCACGGCGTCGGTGCGGAGACCGGCACGCAGGTTCTGCTGATCGCCGCCGCGACGGGCGCGAGCAGCACGGCCACTGGCATCGCGGCGCTCTTCGCCTTCGTCACCGGCGTGCTGATCTCGAACTCGTTCGTCACGATCGCCAGCACGGCGGGGTTCGTCTCCGCGCGGCGACGTCAGTGGCTGTACGTGGGCGCAGGGATCCTCGCGGCAACGTTCAGCCTGATCATCGGGCTGGCGTTCGTGCTCGGTCAGGACAGCATCCTGCCCGACCTCGACCCGTACCTGGAGTGGCTCGGCGGTCCGCGCTAGCGCGCTAGAGCATGCCCGACTGCTGGAGCGTGGTGCGCACGAGCATCTGGTGCAGCGCGGAGCGGCGCGACTCGGCCTGGTCTTGCTGGCCCATCTCCACGAGGATCGGGACGCAGCGCTTGATCCACTGGCCCAGCGACAGCGACGTGGTGCCGCTGAACGTCACACCGTTCGGAGGCGGCGTGGGGCGCTGCGTGTTCTGCGGCTGCTGGTTCGGGTTCTGCGGCACCACCTGCACGCCGGGCCTCGGCGTCGCGGCGCCACGCATGTAGAACTCCTCGCGCGAGGAGATCTGACCGTTCACGGTGCGAACCACGTTCGCGAGACGGTCGATGTCCTTGTCGGACGCGCCGGCGCCGATCGAGAACGTCTGCCCGATGAAGGCCGTGCCGTTGTTCGCGCCGCGCTCCCCGTAGAACACCCACGACTCGTGCAGGTCGTACAGCAGCTCCGGCGAGAAGTCGCGGCCCACCTCGATGATCGCGTTCGCGATCTTCTGGGCGGGCGCGCCGGTCGCGTTGCCAGGGTACGCACGGTTGATGTCACCGATCTCCGGCAGCGTGCGCTCGACGACGGCGGCCGAGCGCCAGTTCACGCGCGGAAGGACCAGGAGGCTGCCGCGCTCCACCTGCCAGTCAGCAATCGCCTCGGCAGCGAACCAGCCGCCCGGCTCGTTGCCGTGCACGCCACCGAGGACCATGACGCGTGGGCCGGGCTTGCCGCTGTGGATCGCGATGCCCTCCACGGCCCACGGCGTGTCCTTCAGCAGCGTGACCAGCTCGCGACCGCGGGCGGGCACGGGCGTCGGCGCGGGGGTGGGCACAGGAGTCGGGGTGCCGGTCGGCGTCGCGCCCCACGGGAACGGGGCGGCGGCGTCCGTACGCTCTGCGGCGTGCGTTGCGGTGCAGCCCACGAGGGCAGCGGCGCCGAGGCCGGAGCCGGCGAGAGCGAGGAAGCGGCGGCGTGAAACGCTGGACATGCGCGTCATCCTACCGACCCGGCTGTCGGGAGTCATCATCGAAGTCTGAAGGCCCGAGATCCCTACACGATCGGTACGTGCCGCGCTTGCCGCGGGATGCACGGCCCCGCGGGCTACTCGTCGATCGTGCCCAGGAGCATGCCCGCGCCGACGGTGTGGTTCGTGGTCTCGTCGATCAGGATGAACGAGCCGGTGTGGCGGTTCGCGCGGTACGGGTCGAAGAAGAGCGGCTCGGTCGTGCGGAGGGTGACGCGCCCGATCTCGTTGAGTGCCAATCCGTCCGCATCGATGTCCTCGGCCAGTGTGTTGATCTCGAGGCGCGAGAGCACGCCCGTGACGATGGCGCGAGCGCTGTGCGTGGTGTGCTTGATCGCGAGTCGCGTGCCGGGCGTGAGCCGGGAGCGGTCCGTCATCCAGCAGACCCAGCCTTCCACGTGCTGCGCAGCCTGCGGCATGCGGTCGACACCCACGATCATGTTGCCGCGCGACACGTCCACGTCGTCCGCGAGACGGATCGTGACGGACATCGGCGGCGCGGCAGCTTCCACCGGGCCGTCGAAGGTGTCGATGCCAACGATCGTGGTGTGACGGCCCCCGGGCATGATCGCGACGGCATCGCCGGGGCGGAAGACGCCTCCGGCCACGGTGCCCGCGTAGCCGCGGTAGTCGTGGAACTCCTCGCGCATCGGGCGGATGACGTACTGCACCGGGAAGCGGCGGTCGTCCAGGTCCTCGTCGTGCGCGATCTCGACTTCCTCGAGGTGCTCAAGGAGCGCCTTGCCCGTGTACCACGGCATGGAGTCGGAGCGATCGACCACGTTGTCACCGTTGAGGGCGGACATGGGGATGAACGTCACGTCGCGCACATCGAGCTTGCTCGCGAACTCGGCGAACTCGTCGCGGACGGCGTTGAACGCCGACTCCGCGTAGTCCATCAGGTCCATCTTGTTCACGCACACGACGAGGTGTGGGATGCCGAGCAGTGCGGAGATGAACGCGTGCCGCCTCGACTGCTCGACCACGCCCTGGCGCGCGTCGATGAGGATCAGCGCGAGGTTCGCCGTGGAGGCGCCGGTGACCATGTTGCGCGTGTACTGCACGTGGCCGGGCGTGTCCGCGATGATGAACTTGCGCTTCGGCGTGCTGAAGTAGCGGTAGGCGACATCAATGGTGATGCCCTGCTCACGCTCGGCACGCAGGCCGTCCGTGAGGAGCGCGAGGTTCACGTACTCCTCGCCACGGGCCTCCGAGGTGCGCTCGATGGCGTCCCACTGGTCCTGCATGATCGACTTGGCGTCGTACAGCAGGCGGCCGATGAGCGTGCTCTTGCCGTCATCCACGGATCCAACGGTCGCGAACCGGAGCAGCTCCACTAGAAGTATCCCTCGCGCTTGCGGTCTTCCATCGCGGCCTCGGAGAACTTGTCGTCCGCACGGCTCGCGCCGCGCTCGGTGATGCGCGTCGCCGCGATCTCCGCGATGACGTCCTCGATGCTGTCGGCATCGCTCTCGACGGCGGCCGTGCAGGTCATGTCGCCGACGGTGCGGAAGCGCACCGTGCGCTCTTCAACGTGCTCGCCGGGGAGATGCGGCAGCAGGCCGACCTCCGCCATCCACATGCCGTCACGCTCAAACACCGGACGGCGGTGCGCGAAGTATATCGAGGGGATCTCGATCTGGTCGTCGGCGATGTACTGCCAGATGTCGAGCTCGGTCCAGTTGGAGATCGGGAAGACGCGGATGTGCTCGCCGGTGCGGCGGCGGCCGTTGTAGAGGTTCCACAGCTCAGGGCGCTGGTTCTTCGGATCCCACTGGCCGAACTCGTCGCGGAACGAGTACACGCGCTCCTTCGCGCGCGCCTTCTCCTCGTCGCGACGCGCGCCGCCGAAGACCGCGTCGTACTTCCCTCGCGCGATCGTCTCCAGGAGGATCGGCGTCTGCAGCCGGTTCCTCGAGGCGCGCGGGCCCGTCTCGTCCACGATCGTGCCGGCGTCGATCGCTTCCTGCACGGAGCCGACGATGAGCTTCACGCCCAGCTCAGCCACTCGCTTGTCGCGGTACTCGATGACCTCTGGGAAGTTGTGACCGGTGTCGATGTGCACGACGGGGAACGGAATGCGGGCGGGCCAGAACGCCTTCTCGGCGAGCCGCAGCATGACGATGGAGTCCTTGCCGCCCGAGAACAGCAGGGCAGGCTTTTCGAACTCTGCTGCGACCTCGCGGATGATCTGAATCGACTCAGATTCGAGCACCTCGAGGTGCGTGAGTTCCCGGGGCAGTGTGCTGGTCACCGGAGTGGACTCCTCGGTACTCGGGGCATTACCCCGCTGGCCGCTTGTGAATTGACGCACAGACGGCGCAGGACAAAAGGAGCGGCGGTCTCCCGAAGGCGGCCGCCGCTCGTTGGTTCAGGCTAGACGGCGCACTCGCCCTCGCCGCGCTCCAGGACGTACAGGCCCTCGCGCTCCCAGTCGACGAACTCCTGGATGTTCTCGGAGCCGAACTCCGGGGTGATCGTCAGGTCCTGGACGGCAGCCTCGAACGGCCCGACGCCGACGCGATCGAAGAAGGCGTTGAACGCCTCGCCCTCCGCGCGCTGCGTGGTGTAGACGCCGATGAAGCGCTCCACGGCGTCCGGGACGCGCTTCGCCGGAAGGCGCAGCTTCGCCAGCGTGCCGACGCGCATCTTGGCACCCTCGTGGCGCTCGCCCGCGAGGAAGACGTTGTAGGCGGGCACCTGCCGCGCGTCGTTCTTCATGGCGGCGCCGTGGAAGCCGATGTTGCCGAGGTGGTGCTGGCCGCAGGAGTTCGGGCAGCCGCTGATGTTGATGAACATCTGCTTCACCTGCGGGTCGGTGATGTTCATCTTGTCGAGTCGCTCGCTGATGGCACGGTTGAGGCCCATCGACGAGGTGATGCCGAGCTTGCAGGAGTCCGTACCGGGGCACGACGTGACGTCCGTGATCGTGCCGACACCCGACTCGCCGAGGCCAAGCGCCTGGAGCGCCCTCCACACGGCGTACACGTTGTTGCCGGGGATCCAGCGCAGCACCAGGTTCTGGGCCTGCGTGGTGCGCGCGCGTCCTGCGCCGAGGTCCGTGATGATCGAGGCGAGGCCGCGCCACTGCGCGGGCCGCAGGTCACCCTGCCGCACGAAGACGTGCACGGCGTAGTAGCCGTCCTGCTTCTGCGCGCGGACGTTGTCCGCCACGAACAGGTCGAACGCGGCGCGCTCGGCGGCCGGCACACTCGAGGCGTCCAGCGCGCTCGGCGCGGGTGCGGCGGCCTGCTCGTCGTCGTGGAACAGCAGCGCTTCGAGGTCGATTGGCTTCTTCGCCCAGTCCTGCGCGAGGCGCTCGTCCACCATCGCGCGGAAGGCATCCTCGCCAACGCGGTGGACGAGGAACTTGAGGCGGGCCTTCAGGATGTTCACGCGGAGCTCGTCGGCGTCCTGGAAGATGCGGACGACCGCCTCGGAGTAGCGCAGGTAGTCATCCACCGAGACGAACTCGGTGAGGACCACGGCCTCCTTCGCCATGGTCGAGAGGCCACCGCCGACGACCATCTTGAAGCCGCGGACTTCCTTGCCGTCGATCACCTTGATGCGGGGCGTGAAGCCAATGTCGTGCATCGGCGTCAGCGCGGCGTCGGCGTCGGAGCCAGAGAACGTCACCTTGAACTTGCGCGGCAGCAGCTGGCTCAACGGGTTACGCACCCAGTAGCGGACGAACGCGCCGGCGTACGGCGTGATGTCGAAGAGCTCGTCGTCCCGCACGCCCGCCCACGGGTCGCCCGTGACGTTGCGCACCACGTTGCCGCACGCCTCGCGCGAGGACAGCCCGTGGTCGCCGAGGACGCGGAGCACGTTGTACATCTCGACGAGGGGGATGTGGTGGAACTGAACGCACTGGCGGGTGGTGATGTGGCCCTTGCCCAGCGGCGCGATCTCCGCGACCTGCGCGAAGCCCTCCATCTGCAGCGGGCCGAGGCCGCCGAACGGCACCTTCACGCGGGTCATCTGGCGCGCCGGCTGGCGCTGGCCGTAGACGCCCTGCTTGAGCCGGAAGCCGATGAACTGGCGCTCCTCCATCTCCCCGGCGAGGAACTTGGTTCCCTCGGTTTCGAAGTCGTCGAACTCCTTGAGGATGATCGGGATGACGGTGGGGGCGTTCTTCGGCTGGGCGAGGGTCATGGTGGAGCTCTTCCTGGTGTGACCGGTCGTATTGTCGACTTAATCGGTCGACAAAGGAGTATTTAGAGTACCCAACCGGAACAAGCCCCTGCAACCCACCGATGCAGTAGGGAATTGCGGCTGCCGCGCGAGAAGCGCGGACGGGACGGGGCTAGTACGAGGAGACGTCCATCTGCGGCAGCATGCCGGTCGCCGAGTAGACCGTGCGCTCCGCGATGTTCGTGGCGCGGTCTGCGATGCGCTCGAGGTTGTGGGCCACCCACAGCAGGTGCGTGCTGGGCTCGATCGTCGTCGGGTCGCTGATCATGACCTGGATCAGGTCGGCGTAGATCTGGTCGTACAGCCGGTCGACCTCGTCGTCGGCGGCGCCGACGCGGTAGGCGGCTTCGACGTCCTGCTCGATGAACGCGTGGACGGCGCTCCGGAGCATGTCGTTCGCGCGGGTGGCCATGATCGGCATGTCGATGAGCGGCTTCACGAGCGGCTCGTCCTGCATGGTCACCACGATGCGGGCAATACCCTCGGCGTGGTCTCCCATGCGCTCCAGGTCGGACATGATGGCCGTCACCGAGACGATCATGCGGAGGTCGCCCGCCATGGGCGCCTGCTGCGCGAGTAGCGAGATGCAGGCGTTCTGCAGGTGGAAGCCGATCGCGTTGATTTCACGGTCGTCCGAGATCACCTCACGTGCCAGCACCACGTCCCGATCCATCAGCGCCTGCATCGCCCGGTCGACAGCCCGCTCGACCATGGACCCCATCTCGAGGACGCCGTCCTGCAGCGACGCGATCTGGCGCTGGAACTGCTCTCGGGGCATGGCCGGACTGCCTTACTCGGGCGCGGGAACGCGCACGGATTCACATCGATAGGCGGTTCAGTGTACTCGCGTGCGTCAGGAGGGGGCATGGGCGCGGGGCAGGGTGAAGCAGAGCGTGGCGCCCGGCGTCTCGTCCGCGACCCAGATCTCCCCACCGAGCCGGGAGACGATGTGCCGCGCGATCGATAGGCCAAGGCCTGTGCCGACACCGCCGGTCCGCGACCGATCGGCTGTGTAGAACCGCTCGAAGATGCGCTGCCGCTCTGCGGGGAGGATGCCCGGCCCCTCGTCGCGGACGCAGACCCGCACGGCGTGTCCCACGGGGCCGACGACGACCGTCACGGTGCCCTCGGCGGGGGAGTACCTCAGTGCGTTGTCCAGCAGGTTGGTCAGCACCTCCAGCGCGCGCTCGCGGTCCGCGAGCACCTCGCCTCCGCCGCCCGGGACTTCCTCCTCGACCGCGAGGGTGACGGAGGCGCCGTCCGCCACGGGGCGGATGCGGGTGATCGCCACGCGGACCAGCTCCAGCACCTCGATCGGCTGGATGTCGAACTCCTCGGCGCGGGACTCCAGCCGCGACAGGCGCAGCAGCCGCTCGACGATCTCGCCAAGGCGCTCCAGCTCGCGCGTCAGCCGCGCGTGGAAGCGCGTGCGCTGCTCGGGCTCGTCGACCCCCGCCTCGAGCGTCTCCGCCAGCGCGCGGGCAGCGGCGATCGGCGTGCGCAGCTCATGAGAGACGTTCGCGACCAGTTCCGAGCGCGCGCGCTCCGCGTTGCGGAGCGCCGTGACGTCCTGCACTGTCAGCACCGCGAACACGGGCGTCCCGCCGAGGCGGGTCGCGGTTACGCGCACCAGCCGGTCGTCGCTCAGCGCGACCTCACGAGGCGCCGCGGCAGCCTCGCGGAGCACCTGTGCGAGCGCGGCGTCGCGGGTGGCGCGGATCAGCGTGACGCCCTCCATGGTCTCGGGCGGGCGGCGGAGGATGCGGGCGACGGCGGCATTCGCCACGAGCACGTTCTCGTTCGGGTCGACGACCAGCACGCCCTCCGGCACGAGCGCCAGCAGCGCGCGCAGCTCCCCGACGAGGTCGACTTCGGGGACGGCGGTGAAGGCTGCCGGCCCGAGGGCCTCGCGACGCGTCACGATGAACAGCCCGGCGAGGAGCACGGCAACCACCACGACGCCCCAGTCGTAGGCGTCCGGCGCGACCGCGACCACGGCCGCCGCGAGCCCGGCGAGTACGAGCAGCCCGCCCGCATGTCTCATGCGACGAACCGATACCCGATGCTGCGGACCGTCTGGATCATCGTGGGGTTCGCGGGATCCTCTTCGATCTTCTCGCGCAGCCAGCGGACGTGGACGTCCACGGTGCGGGTCTCGCCCATGAAGGTAATCCCCCAGACCTCCTCCAGGATCTGCCCGCGGCTCAGCGCCTGCCCGGGGTGCCGCATGAAGTACACGAGCAGGGCGAACTCCCGCGGCCGCAACGGCATGATTGCCCCGTTGAGGCGCGCCTCGTGGGTCGTTTCGTCGACCTCGAGCGCGCCCACGCGCAGGGGGGCGTGCTCGACGACGGGGGCGGTCCGCGGGCCGGCGGCTCGGGAGAGCGCGTCGCGCCGAATGAGCGAGGCGACCCGCGCGCGCAATTCGCGCATGGAGAAGGGCTTCGTCAGGTAATCATCCGCGCCGAGTTCCAGGCCTTGCACGCGGTCGGCCTCGGAGTCTCGGGCAGTGAGTAGCAGGATGGGGACGGGGGTCTCAGCCCGCAGGATGCGGCAGACGTCCAGCCCCGACATGCGGGGGAGCATGACGTCCAGCACCACAGCGTCCGGCTTGCGTTCGCGGGCGAGATCCAGCCCGGCCATGCCATCCTCGGCCGTGAGCACCTCGTACCCATCGCGGCCAAGGCTGTAGGCGACCGCATCGCGGATGCCGGGGTCGTCCTCCACCACGAGCACTATCGTCATGGTGCACCCTCCGTCGGTACGTCCCGCAGGAACGTGCGACTTCGGAAATTGAGGGCTGCCCGCCTTGCGGCTGATGCAGCCTATACTTGTTAATTAGTTGTACACGTTCAGTCGGTTGAATACCGCATGAACGCGATGCACGGCGATAACCCGACGGTGACGCTCACTTGTCCATGAACTCCCCCGAACTCCAGGCCGTGCTGCTGGGCATTATCGAAGTCCAGCCGCTGGAGGCGCTCCTGCGACGCCTCGCCGCCGCCGCGCGCGACATGACGGGCGCGGACTTTGCCGCCCTCGGCGCGTACGACGACAACCGCCGCCTGCAGCATTTCGAAACCGTGGGGCTGACATACGACGAGCGGATGGCGATGCCGCACGCACCACACGGCCTCGGCCTCCTGGGCGAGTTCGCGATCGACCCGCGCACCGTGCAGGTCGACGATTTCCGCAGTCACCGCGCCTCCGTGAGGATGCCCGCGCACCACGCAGAGATGCAGGCGTTCCTCGGGGTGCCGCTGCTCTACGGCGGCCGGGTGCTGGGCGCGTTCTACGTCACGAAGAAGCCCGGCGGCACGCCGTTCAGCGCGGACGACCGCACGCAGCTCGAAGCCCTCGCACCGTACGCCGCCCTCGCGATCCGCAACGCGCGCGCGCTGGAGGACGAGCAGCGACAGCGCGCCGCCGCGCAGGCGCTGGCGGACGCCGCACGCACGTTGCAGGACATCGACAAGCCTGAAGATGCCGCGCGGGTGCTGGTGCACGCCGCCACGGAGCTGATGGCAGGCGAGGGCGAAGCACTGGTCTGCTGGACGGCCGGCCCCGGTGAGGACGCGGAGAGCGTCGCTTCGACCCCCGGATCGCGGCTCGAGACCGAGGTCGTCGACCTCGTGCAGGCGGGGTTGCAGGCGGGCCGGCACGAGCGCCCGGGGATGCTGCCCGGCATGGACGTGACCATCTACTCGGGTGAACTCCCGGATGGGGGCGAACTGGTGCTCGCAGCGGCGATTCCGCCGAACCGCGGCACCGGCGTCCACCTGGCGCTGCGCACGCTGCACGACATTGGCGTAGCAGGCCACGCGCACCTCGCGCGGCGCTCCGCGGAGGCGGCGCTGGAGCGCTACGCCCTGCGTGACGGCATCGCGCGCGACCTGCACGACGACATCATTCAGGCGATCTACGCCATTGGCCTCGGTCTGCACCGCGCGCGGATGCGCGACACGATCACGAAGGAAGAGGCGATCGAGACGGCGACCACGGAGTTGAGCGCCGTCATCGGCGACCTCCGCGCGTACATCGGTCACCTTACCGGCGACGAGCTCCCCGGCACCGAACTGCTCACCGAGCGCCTGCGCTCCATCATCGACGCCGCGACCTCGTGCGAGTGGACGCAGCGCATCGAGATGGGGTCGGATCCGCTCTCGTCCACGACGGAGCGGGCGGTGTACCTGATCGCACGCGAGCTGATCTCCAACGTCGAGCGCCACGCGCAGGCGACGCACGCCTCGCTCCGCGTCACCCGCGACGCCGAGGGCCTGCACATCGATGTGGTGGACGACGGGGTCGGCTTCGACCGGACGAGCGTCGGGCCGGATCGCGTGGGCGTCCGCAGCGTGGAACAGCGCGCGACCGACCTCGGTGGGTCATTGATCTTCGAGACCGCGCCCGGCCGTGGCACGACGGTATCGGTGACGATCCCCGTGCTGCCGGCGCAGGGCGTGGCCTCGTGACGACCACGCCGCCTCAACCGTTACGCGTGATGCTGGTGGACGATCACGCCGTGGTTCGCCGCGGCCTTCGCGATCTGCTGTCCGAGCGCGCCGACATCAACGTCGTCGGCGAGGCTGGCACCGTCAAGCAGGCGCTGGACGAGGCTGCGCGGCTCAAGCCGGACGTGGTGGTGATGGATCTCCGCCTGCCGGACGGCAGCGGCGTGGAGGCGTGCCGCGACATCCGCTCCGCGCACCCCGAGACCAAGGTGCTCATCCTCACCAGTCACGCCGACCAGAACGCTCTGTTCGCCGCGGTGATCGCGGGCGCCTCGGGCTACCTGCTGAAGGATCTGAACCCCGCGAGCATCCAGGATGCCGTGACCCAGATCGGTCGAGGCGGCGCGATGCTCGACCCGCAGATGGCCACCGGCGTCCTCGAACGGCTGCGGAAGGGGCAGGGTGCGCACCCGGCGGACGACGCGTTCTCCTCGCTGTCGCCGCAGGAGGATCGCATCCTCGAGATGATCGCGGACGGCATGACGAACGGCGAGATCGCGAGCAAACTCCAGCTCGCCGAGAAGACGATCAAGAACTACGTCTCGCAGATCTACGCCAAGCTCAACGTGGAACGTCGCTCGCAGGCCGCGCGCCTCGCGACGGAGCGCCGGCTTCGCAAGGAGCAGCAGTAGTCCCGCCGAGGATCGGCGACTACTGCCCCATCAAGGTCGCTACGGACACGAACTCGTACCCGGACTCGCGCAGCCCGCGGATGATCGCAGGGAGCGCCGCCGCGTCCTGCGACTGCGCGCCCACGTGGAAGATGAGGATCGCGCCCGGCGAGGTGAGTCGAAGCGTGCGCTCCACGATCCTCGGCGCTGACAGGCCGTTCCACCCCAGCGAGTCCACCGCCCACATCGCCGTCATCGTGTAGCCGCGCGCACCGACGTCCGCCAGCACCGAGGCGTCCGTGTCGCCGTAGGGCGGGCGGAAGTACGGCAGCGTGGAGACGCCGGCTATGCGCTGGATGATCGCCTCGGTGCGATCGAGCTCGCTCCACCGCTCAGCGCGCGACATGGGACCGCTGCTGGTGGAGAGGCCGGTGAAGGAGCTGTGGCTCCAGGTGTGGTTGATGAGGTGGTGGCCCTCGACGGCCATGCGCTTCACCAGCGCGGGGTTCTGCTCCGCCCACGACCCCGTCATCCCGAAGCTGGCGACGACGCGCTCCTGCTTCAGCGTGTCGAGAATGTCCGCCGCGTAGCCCACGTCCGCGCCCGCATCAAAGGTGAGAGACACGCGCTTACGGGTGCGGTCGCCGTAGTCGATGGCGACCGAGCGCGGCCCGTTCGCCGTGGTGCCGATCGACGGCAACGGCGCGCTCGATGCGACGACGGACGCCTGCGTCGCGGTGGCCTGGGCGGCCGGCGTGGCAGCGGTGCTGTTCGTGCCGCCGGAGACGGCGACCCCGAGCGTGGCTGAGTGATCGTGGGCATGGCCGTCCTGCATCGCGGCGCTCGCGACGACCGCGAGCTCCTCGGCGCTCGGCGTGCGCGCAGGTGCGGCAGCAGGCGGGGTCACGATGCCGAGCGTACGCGAAGAGATGGCGAACAGCGCGAGGATCGACGCGATGCTGAACAGCGCGATCCGTGTGTACCCGGTCGGCGAGCGCATCAGCGGCCTCCCTGCGTGGTGCTGTCGATGCCGAGGAAGTCGAGGATGCCGCGCGCGACACCGCGAGCCATCGCGTCCCGCGCCGCCTCATCGCGCAGCAGTGCTGCGTCGTCAGGGCTGCTGACGAAGAGCAGCTCCACGAGCGCGGCGGGCACCTCCGACGGGCGACTGACGAGCGCGGGCTGGTCGGGCGCGAAACCGAGGCCCTCGGGCGTGCCGCCGCGCGCGTAGACCTCGGCGCGATCGGTGGTGCGGGAGGGGCCAAGGATGAACAGCGGGTAGCAGCGCCCGCCGAAGGGCTTCAGGCAGTCGTCATCGATCACGCCGCGCGGCGTCGCGGGGAGCCCGGCGCCCTGCAACGACGCGGTCACGCCGTCGTGCAGCAGCGTGGCGAGGCGCTTGTTCTGCGCGGAGAACGGCCGCGCCGAGTTGTAGTAGACCTCGTGCCCGCGGATGGAGGAGTCCGCCGCGCCGTTCGAGTGGATCGAGACGAAGGCATCGGCCTTCGCTGCGTTGGCGATGTCGACGCGCGCCTGCAGGTCCAGGCGCTGGCCGTCCCAGCCGGTCGTGCGGGCCGGTTCCTGTCCCGGCAGCGCGGCACGCACATCGGCGGTGCGGGTCAGCAGCGCGTCGACCCCGCGCGCGCGCAGCAGCGCCACCACACGCACCGCGAAGTCGAGGTTCGACTCCTTCTCGACGACGGCGTACGCGGCCGCGCCGACCTCGTCCACGGCGTGGCCCGGATCGACCACGACGACGGGGCGGCGCGCCGCCGGGGTCGGGGAAGGCGGCGCGGCGACCGTCGCTGACGCGGGCGGCCACACCATCGCGTCGGGCGCACCGGGCACGCCGGGCGCCGGCGCCGCAGCGCTCGCATCGCACGCGGCTAGCACGAGGACTGCGAGGCCCGCGAGTCCGACAAGCAGAGCGCGAAGCGCGAGAGGCGGGGTGTGCACGTTACGTGCCGGGGACCGCTGCGGGGTCAGCCGCGTACACACTGCTCGGGAGCGGCGGCCAGGCGTAGGCCTCGAACGCCCAGCGGAGCAGCACGGTGCCGTCCGAGGCGCGGTCGGGCGAGCGCAAGATGACCGCGATGACGCGGTGGCCATCACGCGTGACGGTGCCGACCAGCGTCTGCCGGGCGGTGCGCGTGAACCCGGTCTTCACGCCGTCGACGCCCGCGAGCCGGCCGTACAGCGGGTTGAGCGTGCCGAGGTCGTACGTTGACAGCAGCCCCGTCGCGACGTGGTACTTCGTGTTGACGATCGTGCGGAAGTCCTGCCGCTGCATCGCCACCCGCGTCAGCACGGCGAGGTCGAACGCGCTGGTGTAGTGAGACGGCGCGTCCAGGCCGTGCGGGTTGGCGTAGTGGGTGTTGATCATGCCGAGCTCGGCGGCGCGCTGGTTCATCAGCGCCACGAACGCCTCCGGCGACCCGGAGACGTGCTCAGCGATCGCGAGCGCGGCGTCGTTCCCCGACGGGAGCATCAGTCCGTACAGCAGATCCTCGAGGCTCAGTCGCTCACCGGGGAGGAGGCCCATGACCGTGCTGCCGCGCATCTTCCGACTGTCGATGCTCACCTCGACCTGATCGTTCAGGTGGCCGCGCTCCAGTGCGAGGAGCGCCGTCATGATCTTCGTGAGGCTCGCGGGGGGCAGGCGGTTGTGCGGGTCCTTCTCGAACAGCGTCACCCCGCTCGCCTCGTCGATGAGGATCGCCCCGTCGCCGCTGATCGCGGGCGCACCCGCAGCACCCGCGACGAGACCGGGCGCGGGGCCCCACGCAACGAGCTTCGGCGGAGCGGGCGCGGCGACAGCAGACGTGGGCGCCAAGGCCGGAGCGTCCGCGGCGACACCGGCCATCTGCGCGGCAACCGGGGCGACCGACATACCGGCCGGGCCGGCCTCGGACGGGCGCGCGGCGCCGCAGGCGACGGCAGGCGCGACCAGCACACCGAGGGTGAGCGCGGTCAGCGCGAAGGATCGGAGTCGCTGGAGGGGTGTCATGGTCATGCCTTGAACGGCGTGGCGGGTGCGTTCAGTGAACACGAATCCATCGCGAATTGCATCCACCGGCGCGCGATCCTCGGCAAGACTCCGTCGTGACTGGCGAAACGCCCCGGCGCGCAGCAGCGGCTACAGCGCGCGGCTGCCGCCCTCGGGCAGACCGCCGTCCGAGGCATCCCCCGGACGAAGGCTGCGCAGGAACGCCTCGACGTCTTCGACCAGTTCGGCCGGGTCGACGGGGTCACCGTCGAGCGGCTCCGGGGGCATCGTCTCGTCGTACTGCCGCTCCAGCCCGCGCACGATCTCCTCGAGATCCGGCTGTGCCGCGAACGCGTCCACCAGCGCGATGTCCGCGTCCGCGACACGACCATCGATCTGGCGGAGGTCGGTGTGCGATCCGATCGCGCGATCGAGCGCGGTCACCAGCGCGCGGACGGTGTACGGGTTCGCCTCGCCGATGACGTAGAACGGGGCGATCGCGGTGAGTGAGAAGCCGCCGCGCCCCTGTGCGCGCTCGGCGACCGCCAGCGACATCGCGAACGCGGCCGGCCCCTGGTAGCGGGGCGAGCGGGACGCGAGCCCGAAGCGTTCCGCGGCCACGTCGTCCGCGCCGACGAGGTGCATCGGGATGGGGCGCGTGTGCGCCGCGCCACCCGGATAGGCGTTCACGATTACGGTCTGCTCCACGCCGAGCGCCTCGGCGACGGAGGCGAAGGCGGCGGTGTAGGAGTTCCAGCGGAGGTGCGGCTCCGCACCCACGAAGAGCACGACGTCGCGCTCCACGCCCTCCGGGCGGGCGACCGCGAACTTGGCCTCGGGCCAGTCGAGGACCCGCTCGCCATCCTCCAGCCGGACGCGCGGACGCAGCGCGGTGAAGTCGAAGTATCGGTCGGGGTCGATCTCGGCGATCGGCTGGGCGTTCCAGTGGTGGGCGAGGTACGCGACCGCGGCGACAGCCGAACTGCCGTTGCGCCCATCGAAGGCAGCAAGCAGCAGCGGGCGTTCTAACGGCCGGATCTCGCCGATGACACGGACATCCGGGTGCATCTGCTCCTCCTCGAACCGCTTGAACGGGGCGACGTCGCCCCTCGCACCGGCAAGTTTAGCACTCTCGACAGGAGACTGCTAAGTCCTGCGGGAGGCGATCTGCCTCGTGGCAATCGTGTTAGGATGGGCGACAGCACAGCACACGGGGTGGTCGGGACGAGTCCGTTTCCGGCCTGAGATCAGACCCGCGAACCTGATCCGGGTAATTCCGGCGGAGGGATAGTGCGCGAGCGGGCGATCGCCCACCTGCGCCCGACCGAGCAGTCTGACCAGCACCTTCCGTGTCGCCGTGCCCGCACCTGCGGGAGGGTGACATGCGCACGATTCTCACCGTCGCCGGGTCCGACAGCGGCGCCGGCGCCGGCATCCAGGCCGACCTGAAGGCGATCTCCGCGAACGGCGCCTACGGCCTCTCCATCCTCACCTCCGTCACGGCGCAGAACACCCGCGCGGTGACGGCCGCCTTCGCGCTGCCGCTCGACATCATCGAGGAGCAGTTCGCGGCGATCTTCTCGGACTTCACGCCCGCAGCCGCCAAAAGCGGAATGCTCGCCGACCGCGAGCGGGTCGAGGCAGTCGCGCGGCTAATGGCACGCTACGCGCCTCCGCATTATGTCCTCGACCCGGTGATGGTCTCCAAGTCCGGCTTCCCCCTGCTGGAGCGGGACGCGATCGACGCGCTCCGGACGCAACTGCTGCCACTTGCCGAGGTGGTCACGCCGAACGTCCACGAGGCGCAGCTGCTCGCCGAGATGGAGATCCACACGCTGGCGGACGCCCGGATCGCCGCTGCGCGAATCCTTGAGCAGGGGCCTCGCGCGGTCGTGCTGAAGGGCGGGCACCTCGAGGAGCAACCGGGCACCGACCTGCTGCTGTCCGCGGACGGCGCGCGCCTCTACGAGGGCGAGTTCATCGAGACCACCGACACGCACGGCACGGGCTGCACGTTCTCGGCGGCGCTCGCCACGCAGCTGGGGCACGGACGCAGCCTCGAGGATGCCGTGGGCCTCGCGAAGGCCTACCTCACGGAGGCGATCCGGCACGCCCCCGGCCTTGGCACGGGCTCGGGCCCGACCGACCACTTCTTCTATCTGCGTGGCGACGAGACCGCGCCGTGGCTCTCGCGCCTCAGCGTGAGCGTCGAGGAGGCCGCGCGATGACACAGCCGCTGACCCGGATGACCCGTGAACCGGCGATTCCCCGGCTCCAGGTGATCACCGACGAGACCGTGCAGACCGTGCACAGCCACGCCGCGGTCGCGGAGATGGCGGCGCGCGGCGGCGCGGATGCCGTGCAGTTTCGCGAGAAGCGCCCGTGGACGACGCGCGAGCGCATCGAGGTGGCCCGCGCGTGCCTCGAGGCCTGCCGGGCGCATGGTGCGCTGCTGCTGGTCGATGACTTCGCAGACGTGGCGCTCGCCGTCGGCGCGGACGCGATCCACCTCGGGAAGAACGACCTCGACGTCGCGACCGCGCGGCGGATCGTCGGGCCGGGCGTGATCATCGGCGGCACCGCGAACTCCTACGAGGAGGCGACGCAGGTCTGGGCGACGGACATCGACTACATCGGCGTCGGCCCGATCTACGGGACGCGGTCGAAGGCGAATCCCGCGCCGGACATGGGCCTCGATACCCTCGCGCGCATCTGCGCGGACTCGCCGGTGCCGGTCGTCGCGATCGGCAGCATTACCTCCGACCGCATCGCCGAGGTGATGGCGACCGGCGCGTACGGCGTCGCCGTGCTCTCCGCCGTCGTCTCCGCCTCCGACCCCGTCGAGGCGACCCGCCACTGCCGCGCGGCCCTCGACGCAGCGCTCGCTGCACGCGCGGCGGAGGTGACACGCGCATGACCACCTCGACTGTCGCCAGCGCTGAGGTCGCGGTCGTCGGAGGCGGGATCGTCGGCCTCGCGATCGCCCACGCGCTGGCGCAGCGCGGGCGGCAGGTGACGGTCGTCGAGGGCTCCCGCATCGGCGAGCGCGCCGCGGCGGGCGTGGCGGCGGGCATGCTCGCGCCGTCGTCCGAGGTGGACCTCTCCGACCCCCGCCTCACCGACCTCGCCCTCGCGGCGCACGCGATGTACGGCGAGTGGACGTCAGCCCTCACGGCGCTCACCGGCGTGGGCACCGGCTACGACGCGACCGGGACGCTGCTGGTCGCGCTGCACGCCGACCACCTTGCGATCCTCCAGCACCTGTACGACTTCCAGATGGAGCGCGGGCTCCCGGCCGAACGCCTGAGCGCGAAGGCCGCGCGTGACGAGGAGCCATACCTCGCGCCGGGGCTCGCGGGCGCCCTGCGGATGCCTGACGCGCAGGTCGACCCGCGGCGCCTGCTGCGCGCGCTGCCGATCGCCCTCGAACGCCTCGGGGCGACGCTGCACGAGGGCATGCGCGTGACCGCGATCGCGCCGAGCGACGGCGGTGACTACGAGATCTCGACGGAGCGCGACGGCGCCGCCTCGACGCTGCACGCCGCAAAGGTCGTCGTCGCCGCAGGCGCGTGGTCGCGACAGATCGCCTCGCCGATCCTCGGCATGCCGGTTGTGCCGCTGCCGATGCGGCCCGTAAAGGGACAGATCCTGCGGCTGCGTGGCGAGCGGATCATCCAGCACGTCGTCCGCACCCCGGACGTCTACCTCGTGCCGCGCGACGACGGCGAGCTCGTGATCGGTGCGTCGATGGAGGACGTCGGCTTCGATGAGCGATCACGTGCGGGCGCCGTGCACGACCTCCTGCGCGAGGCGCGGCGCGCCGTGCCGGGGATCGCGGAACTCGACCTCGTCGAGTGCGGCGTGGGCTTCCGCCCGGCGCTACGCGACCACCTGCCCGCGATCGGGAACGTGGACGGTGCGGGCCTCCTCGTCGCGACGGGGCACTTCCGCAACGGCGTCGAACTCGCCCCAATCACCGCGCGGCTGCTCGCCGACCTGATCTGCGACGACCGCCTCGACCCGCTCCTCGAACCGTTCGCCCCCGGCCGCTTCGCGCCGGCGGCGCCCGCCGAGGCCACGCGATGACAACGGACACGGTGACGGCACATGTCAACGGCGAGGCACGCGCGCTGCCCTCAGGGACCACCGTCGCGGACCTCGTGCCCGCCGAGTGGAAGCAGGGCGTCGCCGTCGCACGCAATGACGAGATCGTGCCGCGCGCGACGTGGGCAACGACGCCGGTGGCCGACGGCGATGCGATCGAGATCGTCCGTCCCGTGCAGGGCGGATAGGAGACAGCCATGACGAACATCGACCCGCGCGCACCGCTGCCCGGCGAGGAGCCATGGGAACTGGCCGGCCTGACGCTGACCTCCAGGCTGCTGCTCGGCACCTCGCGCTACCCGAGCACGCAGGTGCTCCTCGACGCGCTCGATGCGTCAGGCACGCAGTTCGTCACGGTCGCGCTACGGCGTGTCGACCCGAACATCGGCGACGATGGTGAAAGCCTCTACGACCTGCTGACCGCGCGCGGCCTG
Organism: Chloroflexota bacterium; assembly: GCA_947479915.1. GTDB lineage: Bacteria > Chloroflexota > Dehalococcoidia > UBA2979 > UBA2979 > SHYQ01. The sequence goes on along the minus strand of CANKAU010000012.1, from coordinate 31,669 downwards.
CATCTGCTGCCCAACACCGCCGGCTGCTTCACCGCGAAGGAGGCCGTCCTCATTGCCGAACTCGGCCGCGAAGCCCTCGGCACGTCGCGCGTGAAGCTCGAAGTGATCGCCGACGAGGAGACGCTGCTCCCGGACGTCGAGGAGCTGTTGGTCGCCGCACGCGAGCTGGTGTCGCGCGGCTTCCAGGTGCTGCCGTACACCACCGACGACCCGATCATCGCGCGACGGCTCGAGGAGATCGGGTGCGTCGCAGTCATGCCCCTGGGCGCGCCCATTGGCTCCGGCCTCGGCATCCGCAACCCGCACAACATCCAGATGATCAAGGAGCGCGCGGGCGTCCCGGTGATCGTGGACGCCGGAGTCGGCACCGCCTCGGACGCTGCCGTCGCATTTGAGCTGGGCGTGGACGCCGTCCTCATGAACACCGCCGTCGCGCAGGCGCGGCAGCCTGTGCGCATGGCGCGCGCGATGCGCGCGGCGGCGATCGCTGGACGCGAGGCGTTCCTAGCGGGGCGCATGCCGAAGCGCTTCTGGGGTGAGGCGTCCTCACCGATGGACGGGCGCATCAGCGCGGCGCAGCAGGCGGCGTGGCCGTAGCCATGACTGACCACGCGTTCGCCGCGCGCCTGCTGGTCGTCGCCGACCTCGACTATGTCGGGGACGAAGCGCGCTGGCTCGCGCTACTCGGCACGGTCGGCGCGGCGGCGGTCGGGCGCCCGGTCGCAATCCAGGTGCGCGCGAAGCACCTCGACGGCGCCGAAGCGAGCGACCTCGCGGCTCGTGCTCGGGACGCGGTGCCACAGGACGTGACGCTGTTGCTCAACGGGCCGACCGTTCTGGCGGCGCAGTTGGGGTACACCGGCGTCCACTGGCCCGAGGCCGACATCCCCACGGCGCGCCCGCCGCAGCCCCTGGCGTTCCGCAGTGCTGCTGTGCACTCGATCGAGGCCGCGCGCCGTGCCGAGGCGGCCGGTGCGGACCTCGTGATCGCGGGCGCCGTCTACGCGCCGGGATCACACCCTGGCGAGGGCATGGGGCTCGACGCGTTCGGCGTGATCGCCCGCGCGACCTCGCTGCCGGTCTTCGCCATCGGCGGCATTCACCCCGCACAGGTCGAGGACTGCATGCGCGCCGGCGCGGCCGGCGTGGCGGTTGTATCCGGCATCCTCGGCGCGCCCGATGGGGCCTCCGCCATCGACGAGTACCTACAGGCGATCGACGCCGCAACAGGAAGCGAACCCGCATGAACATGTCTCAGCCGCCCCGCCCGCATCGCTGGTCTCGCCGCAGCGCGATCGCACTGGGCATCGGCGGCCTCGGCGCGGCCGGGCTCGCGGCGATCGGCTGCACGCCGCGGCCGGAGGGCGCCCGCGCACGGCCGGAGAAGGTGCGGCTCGCCCTCGACTGGACGCCGAACACCAACCACACCGGCTTCTTCGTCGCCGACCACATGGGCTGGTACCGCGACGAGGGCATCCAACTGGAGGTGCTGCCGTACTCCGGCACCGCCGCGGAGACGCTGCTGGGTGCCGGGCAGGCAGACTTCGGTGTGTCGTTCCAGGACGCCCTCGTCTTCGCGCGCGCCTCGGGGCTGCCAGTAGTCTCGACGATGGCGATCCTGCAGCACATCGCCACCGCGATCGCGGTGAAGGCGTCGCGCACGGACATCAAGTCGCCGAAGGACCTCGACGGCAAGACCTACGCCGGCTTCGGCCTGCCGTACGAGGTGCCGACGCTCCAGAACGTGATCCGCAGCGCGGGCGGCAGCGGCAAGTTCGAGGTGGTCACGCTGAAGACGGCGGCCTACGAGGCCCTGTATGCCGGTGCTGCCGACTTCACGGTGCCATTCGTGACGTGGGAGGGGATCGAAGCCGAACTGCACAAGCAAGAGCTGCGCACCTTCGCGTACACGGACTACGGCTTCCCTGACTTCTATCAGGTGGTGCTCGCCGGGAACGAGCAGTGGCTCAGCGGCCACCGCGACCTCGCGCGGCGCTTCGTGCGCGCGACGGTGCGCGGGTTCGAGCTGGCCGCGCGGCAGCCGCAGGAGGGCGTGAAGCACCTCATCGCCTCGAACAAGGGCGTGTTCACGGAGCCGGAGCTCGTGGAGCGCAGCGCGAAGATGCTGGCCGAGAAGTACTACCTCGACAAGGAGGGCAAGTTCGGGCGGCAGACGCTCGCGCAGTGGACGGGCTACTCGAAGTTCCTCTACGGGACGGGGACGCTGGCCGACGCGCAGGGCAAGCCGCTGGCGAAGGAGCCCGACTGGTCCACGTTCTTCACGAACGACCTGCTGTAGCGCGTCGAGGCACGATGTCACGATCGCCCATCGCCCGCGCCCTGCCGGCGCTGCTGCTCGCGGCGGTGATCCTCGTCGCGTGGGAGAGCTACGTGCGCGCCGCCGAGGTGCGACCGCAGGTGCTCCCGGCGCCGAGCCGCGTGCTGACCGAGGGTTGGGCGTTCCGCGATCTCATCTGGTCGCACGTCGTGCCCACCCTCGCCGAAACAGCGATCGGGTTCTCGCTCGCGATCCTCGTGGGCACCGCTGCGGCGGTCGGTATCGACTTCTCGATGACGGTGCGGCGCGCGCTCTACCCCGTGCTCGTGGCGTCGCAGGCGATCCCCGTGGTCGCAGTCGCGCCGCTGCTCGTGCTGTGGTTCGGCTTCGGCATCGTGCCGAAGGCGCTCGTCGTGGCGCTGGTGACGTTCTTCCCGATCACGGTCGGCTGGGTGGACGGCTTCGCGGCGACCGAGCGGGCCGCCTCGAACCTGCTGCGCTCCATGGGCGCGTCGAGGTGGCAGGTGTTCCGACTGGTTCGCGTGCCGGGCGCGCTGCCCTCGTTCTTCTCGGGACTGCGCATCGCCATCACCTACGCCGTGGTCGGCGCGATCTTCGCGGAGTACGTCGGCGCGAAGCGCGGGCTCGGCATCTTCATGCAGCTCCAGCAGAACGCGTTCCGCACTGATCTCGTCATGGCGGCCGTCGCCGTGACGGCCGTGATCAGCGTGGCGCTATTCCTCGCCACATATGCAGTCGAGCGCGCGGCGATCCCGTGGCACGCCGCCGCGCGCGCGGCCCGCAGCGGCAGCGCGACGAACGGGAACGCCCGATGACACTCCCCGCGCGCCTCGAGGTGAGCGGCATCGAGAAGCGGTTCGTCGAAGACGGGCGCACGGTCGATGTGCTGCAGGACATCGCGATCGAGGCGCGCGCGGGCGAGTTCGTCAGCGTGATCGGGCCGAGCGGGTGCGGCAAGAGCACGCTGTTCAACATCATCGCGGGCCTGGAGGCGGCAGACACGGGCACGGTGCGCGTAGACGGGGCGGCGGCGAACGGGCACGTCGAGGCGTTCGCGTACATGCCCCAGCAGGACCTGCTGTTCCCGTGGCGTCGCGTCCTCGACAACACCACGCTGGGCCTCGAGATCCAGGGCGTGCCGCGCGAGGAGGCTCGCGCCCGGGCGGGAGCGCTGTTCGCCCGGTTCGGCCTCGATGGGTTCGAGCGCGCGTATCCGCACACGCTCTCCGGGGGGATGCGGCAGCGCGCGGCGCTGCTGCGGACCGTGGTGCAGGAGCGGCCCATCCTGCTCCTCGACGAACCGTTCGGTGCGCTCGACGCGCTCACCCGCATGGAGATGCAGGAGTGGCTCGCCGGCATGTCGACCGAGTTCGGATGGACGGTCCTCCTCGTCACCCACGACGTCCGCGAGGCCGTGCTGCTCTCCGACCGCGTCGTGGTGCTGTCGCCCCGCCCCGCGTCCGTCGCCGCGACGATCGACGTGCCACTGCCCCGCCCACGCCGCCTCGACGATTTCGCGGCGCCTGCCTTCGTCGCGGTGGAGACGGCGGTGATGCGCGCGCTGCGAGCGGGTATCAGGAGCGGGCACGCGTGACCTCGCCGCCGTTCCACGAGCACCTCGACCGCGCGACGCAGGAGACCTGGGAGGCGATCTACGCGCTGCCCTACCTCGCGGCGCTGGCGGCGGGCGCACTGGACGAGTCGAAGTTCGCGTTCTTCATCGCGCAGGACATCCACTACCTCGACGGGTTCGCCGCCGTCCTGTGCCACGCCAGCACGCTCGCCGAGGACGAGGCGACCCGCACGTTCCTCGCCGGCCGCGCGGACAACGTGCTGCGCGTCGAGCAGGCGCTGCACGGCACGTTCGCGCCGCGCCTCGGCCTCGACGTCGAAGCGGTGCGGGCGGCGGAGCCCGCGCCGGTGACGGTCGCCTACCTCGACCACATGCGCGGGGTGGCCGCCCACGGGACGCTGGGCGAGGTGATCGCGTGCGTGCTCCCGTGCTACTGGGTGTACCGCCGCATCGGCGTGCGCCTCGAATCCGCGCCGCCGCCGCATGACCTGTACGCGACGTGGGTCGGCGCCTACGCCTCGCCCGCGTTCGGTGTGGCCGTCGACCAGCAGATCGCGCTCCTCGACGCGCTCGCTGCTCGGGCCGGGGAGGACGAGCGCGCTCGGATGCAGCGATGGTTCCACCGCTCCCTGCGCTACGAGTGGATGTTCTGGGACCAGGCCGACCGGCGCCTCGAGTGGCCGGTCGCCTGAGGCGCGACGGCGAGGTGGACGAGAGCGAAGCCGGCGCGTAACGTTTCCGCATCACCGGCGGGGTGTACCTGATGGAGGCGTCGTCACTCACATGACTACGCATGGCTCTGTGCAACCCGCCCGCTGGCACCGCCGCGCCATCCGCGGCGCCGCGCTGTCCCTCGTGGCCGCCTCGCTGATCGTCCTCTCGGCCTGCAGCGGCGATGCTTCCGCGACCGAGGTGCGCGCGAACGGCAGCGTCACGAACCCTGCCAACGCCGCCGCCCCCGCTTCAACGCCGCAGCGCAAGAGCTACCTCGTCCCGCCGCCCAGCGGTGTCGCGCCGAAGCAGCCGGTCGCCGTCTCCGCGCCGAAGCTGAGCGCACGCGCCGCTGTGGTCATCGATGATGCGAGTGGGGCCGTGCTGTACGACTACAACGGCCGCACGCGGATGCAGCCGGCGAGCCTCACCAAGATCGCGACCGCAGCGCTGGCGATCGATCGCGGCAAGTTGGACGACTGGGTCTCGGTGGACTTCGACTTCGACGACCCAGGGCTGGACGACGCGAGCGTGATGGGGCTGCGCCGCGGCGACCGCTTCAAGATGCGCGACCTGATCTTCGGGATGCTGCTGCCGTCCGGCGCGGACGCCTCGATCGCGATCGGGCGGGCGGTCTCGGGTTCGGACGCGGCCTTCGTGAAGGATCTGAACGCGTTCATGGAGAGCCTGGGGCTCTTCGACACCCACTTCATCGACCCGCACGGCCTCGGAGGCCCGACGCACCTCTCCACCGCATACGACATCGCGATGCTGTCGCGCTATGCGATGCGGCAGCCGCTGTTCGCCGAGGTCGCGAAGTCCGAGGTCCACAAGGCGACCGGCTCCCGACCGATCGAGGTCTACAACACCAACCCATGGGCGTTTAAATACGACGGCGGCGACGGCGTGAAGAGCGGCTTCACCGAGCAGGCGGGGCCCACGCTGTCCGCGTCGGCGACGCGCAACGGGCACCGCGTGTTCGTGGTCGTGCTGGACGCCTCGCAGCGGAACACGGACACCACCGCGCTCATGGACTGGGCGTTCAAGACGTTCTGCTGGAACGACGGCGCGCTGGGCTGCACCGCGCGCTAGCGGACGGTAGCCGCCCCCGCCTACATCGAGCTCAGCGCACCACCGACGGCGGCCACCACGACGACCGCCCACGGCGGCACGCGCCACAACGCGAGCATGCCGAAGCACACGACCGCGAGCGCGAAGTCGCGCGGACCGAGGATCGCGCTCGTCCAGACCGGGTCGTACAACGCGGCGAGCAGGATGCCCACAACGGCCGCGCCCATGCCGCGCAGCACCGCCTGGAACGAGGCGATCGTCCGCAGGCGATCCCAGAACGGCAGCGTCCCCCACACCAGCAGGAACGAGGGCACGTAGATCGCGCCGAGGCTGACGACCGCGCCCAGCCAGCCGTTCGGCTGCGGGCCCTGCACGGCACCGAGGAACGCCGCGAACGTGAACAGCGGCCCGGGAACGGCCTGCGCCGCGCCGTAGCCGGCGAGGAACGGGTCGGCGGCCACCCAGCCCGTCGGGACGACCTCGGACCGGAGCAGCGGCAGGACAACGTGACCGCCGCCGAAGACCAGCGATCCGACGCGGTAGTTCACGTCGATCATCGCGAGCGCCTGCGACGGGAACGCCGTGCGCGCGATCGGCAGCAGCACGAGGAGCGCGAAGAACGCGACGAGGAGCACCGTCGCCGCCCGGCGCCCACGCGCGGGCAGGTCGTGCCGGGTAGCGCCCTCGACGCCGCCCGCCACGCCGAGCAGCCGCCAGCCGACGAGGCCGCCGACGACGATCACGAGGACCTGCGCGACCGCGCTCGGCACGAGGAGCACGACGCACGCGGCGAGGATCGCGATCGCGGCGCGCACGCGGCCGGTCGCGAGGCCGGGGGCCATGCCCCACAGCGCATTGGCGACCACCGCGACCGCGGCGACCTTCAGCCCGTGCAGCCACCCGGCATCCGTGACGTTGAACGCCGCGAGGCCGTACGCGAAGAGCACCATCGCGATCGCCGAGGGCAACGTGAAGCCGATGAACGCGAGCAGCCCGCCGAGCCACCCCGCCCGCAACGTTCCGATCGCGATCCCGACCTGGCTGCTGGCGGGGCCGGGGAGGAACTGGCACAGCGCGACGAGGTCGGCGTAGGTCGCGTCGTCCAGCCAGCGGCGACGCCGCACGTACTCCTCGCGGAAGTAGCCGAGGTGCGCGACCGGCCCGCCGAACGACGTCAGGCCGAGCCACAGCGCGACCCGGAGCACCTCCAGCGCGGAGCCGCGGCGCGGCGAGACGTGGGGTTCGGACGAATCGATGACCGCCACCAGGGCTCCCGCTGCGCTAGTAGTCGATGCCCGGCTGTGCCTTCACGCCGGTCTGGTAGACGTGCTTCACCTCGCGCATCTCGGTCACGGTGTCCGCGAACTCGATGAGTGCCGGGTCGGCGTCGCGGCCGGTCATGATGATGTCCACGTTCGCGGGGCGGTCGCGGAGTGTCTGGATGACCTCGTCCACGGCGAGCCAGCCGTACGTGATCGGGTACGTCACTTCATCCAGCACCACGAGGTCGAACTCGCCGGAGTTGATCTTGTCGCGCGCGAGCTCCCAGGCCTCCTGCGCGAGCGCGATGTCGTGTTCGATGTTCTCGGAGAGCCACGTGAAGCCGTCGCCCAGCGAAAGCATCTCGATCCCCATGCGCTCGGCGGCGTAGGTCTCGCCGTAGTGCGAGCCTTTGCTCTTGATGAACTGGAGCCAGCAGATCTTCCAGCCTCGGCCCCACGCACGCATGGTGACGCCAAGGGCAGCGCTGGTCTTGCCCTTGCCGTTGCCGGTGTTCAGCAGGACGAGCGGGTGCTTCTTCGGGAACAAGCCGACCCAGCGGCCCACGCGCTGCTCCACCGGCCCGTGCTTCCGGAGTTCCTCGTCGCTCTCGCCATCGTCGAACTTCTCGTCGACCGCCATCACACGCCCGCTTTCATTGCTTCGTGACGTGGAGGATAGGGCATCGCCCGCGGGCCGAGGCCACCACGGTGGGGGTACCTACAGCCAGGCGATCCGCGCCGGGTCGAGGCACAGCCTGACAGGCGCTCCGGGCTGCAGGCCGAGCACTCGAATCCGAGAGACGGCGATTTCGGCGGCCAACGGGGCACCGACATCAACCAGCACGCGTCCCTGCCCCAGCGCGCCCTGCACTGCCAGCACCGTTCCGGAGACGACCGGGCCGGAGGCGACCTCGCCGTCTGCCGGGACGCGCACGGAGCGCGGGGGGACGAGCCCCCACTCACGCGTCGCGGCGATGCCCAACATGCGCGCGAGCAGCGCGGCCGGCAGCACTGAGTAGCCGAGGAAGCGCGCGACCTCGAGGGAGGCGGGCGCGCTGAAGACCTCTTCGACAGGCCCGATCTGGGCGCGGTCGCCGTCGACGAGCACGAGTGCGCGCGAGGCGAGCAGTTCCGCCTCGCTGTGGTCGTGGGTGACGAGGAGTGCGGCGGTGCCCTCGCTCGCCAGCACCGCCCGCACCTCACCAACCAGCTCAGCGCGCGTCACGTAGTCCACGCTCGCGAACGGCTCGTCGAGGAAGATGAGGCGCGGCTGCACCGCGAAGGCCCGCGCGAGGCTCACACGCTGCGCTTCCCCGCCCGACAGCGTGTGCGGACGCGCGTCCTTGAGGTGTGCCACGCCGAGGCGCTCCAGCCAGTGGAGCGCGCGGTCGCGACGGACGGCGCGCGGGACGCCGTGCAGCCCCAGCGCGGTTTCGATGTTGGCGCGGGCTGACATGTCCAGCAGCGCCGCGTCCTGGAAGACGGTCGCCGTCTCGCGACGCAGCGCCGTCCGGCCTGCCTCGGCAGGGCTGCGCCCGAAGATGCGGACGTCGCCCTCCGCTGGATCGAGCAGCAGCGCTGCCGTGAGCAGCAGCGTGGACTTCCCTGCCCCGTTCGGGCCGAGCACAGCCAGCGTCTCTCCCGCGGCGACCTGAAGGCCGTCGAGGCGAAGCACGTCGCGTGTGCCCCGGCGCACGCGGAGGCCGTCGATCGCAAGCGCCGGGGTCGTTCCGGACGGGGTCATCTGCGCTGCTGCCGCTGCTGAGCGACGGTGAGCAGGATGGCGATCGCGAGGACGAGGATCAGGAGGATGATGCCCAGCGCCAGCGCTGTTCCGAAGCGCCCTCGACTGACCTCCAGCACGGCGGCGGTCGTCAGCACACGGGTGTCACCCGCGAGGTTCCCGCCCACCATCATCGACGCACCGACTTCGGAGATGACCGAGCCGAACCCCGCCATGACTGCGACCAGCAGCGGCAGCCGCGCCTCGCGCGCGACGAGGTAGAGGTACTGGAACGTGCCCGCGCCCATCGCCCGGATCTGGAGATGCAGTGTCGGGGGGAGCGCCATCACAGCACCCGCACTGACCGCAATGATCAGCGGCGTGGCGATGACGACCTGCGCGATCACCATCGCCGCGGGGGTGTAGATCAGCCCGAGACTACCGAACGGACCGGAGCGCCACAGCAGCATGCTGACGATGAGCCCGGCGACGACGGGCGGCATGCCCATTCCCGCGTTGGACAGCGCAACCAGCCACCGCTGCCCCGGGAACCTCGCGAGGGCGATTGCCAGGCCGGCGGGCACGCCGACGACCGTGGAGAGCGCCGTGGAGGTGCCCGTGATCAGGGCGGTGCGCAGCGTGACGTCGTAGACATCCGCGTCACCGGTCAGCAGCAGACGCCACGCCTCGCGGAGCGCCTCGAGCAGCAGGTCCATGCGAGGCGCTCCTGCGGGGGCCGCGGCCTACTCCGTGTAGGCGATGAACAGCGGCGCGCCGTACTTGTCCTTGCCGAAGTTACCGATCACGCTCAGCGTGTCCTTCGCGACCATGAACTGGCGGAACTGCTCGGCGCTGGTCTTGTTGACCGCGGGGAACTTCTCCGGGTTCACCGGGATCACGTGATAGACATTGAACAGCTTCGCGTCACCCTCGACGAGGATCGGCTGCTGGTCCTTCTTCGCGCTGGCCAGCCAGGTGGCGCGATCGCTGATGGTGTAGCCGTTCTTCTCGAGCGCGACCGTCAGCGTGGCGCCCATGCCCTGCCCGGTCTCGGCGTACCACGGCTGGCCCTTCGGCACGGCGAGGTTCGCGGCCTTCCAGAGCGTCTGCTCCGCGGCGTGCGTACCGGAGTTGTCGCCGCGGCTGTAGAACGGCGCCTTCGCGTCCTGGATCGCCTTCATCGCGGCGGCGGAGTCCTTCATGCCCTTGATCTTCGCCGGGTCGGCGGCGGGGCCGACGATCACGAAGTCGTTGTACATGACGCGGGTGCGGTTGATGCCCGCGCCCTCCTTCATGTAGGCCTCCTCGGCGGCCGGGGAGTGCACCAGCAGCACGTCAGCGTTCCCCTTCCGGCCGAGCTCCAGGGCGGCGCCGGAGCCGACGGCGATGACCTTCACCTTGTCGCCGGTCTGCTTCTCGTAGAGCGGCACAATAACGTCCAGCAGCCCGCTGTCCTGCGTGCTGGTGGTGGTCGCGAGGATCAGTTCCTTGCCGCTACTCTTGACCGCGGTCGGCGTCGGCGAAGCCGTGGGCGTCGCAGGAGCGGTGGTCGCGGACGGCGCGGGCGCCTTCGGCGTCTCGGCGGTGCCGCAGGCGGCGAGCAGGAGCGCAGGGATCGCTGCGATCGAGAAGATGAGAGAGCGAAGTCGCATCGGCGGGCCCTTCAGGCTGCATCGAGAGGGCGAGATCGTGCTGCCCAACGCTGCAACACGCTATCACGCGATCCGCGAGCGAGCGAGGCGCGACGGAGCGGGGAGGTCGAGACATGACTGAGCCGCGCCGACGCAGCACCGTGCTGCGTGTCCGTTCCAAGGTCTGGATCGAGCGCGATGGCCAGATCGTGATGTCCGAGTACCGTGCCCGCCTCCTGGAGGCCGTCGAGCGCGAGGGTTCCGTCGCCGCCGCCGCTGATGTGCTGGGTCTGCCGAACCGCACCGCCTGGAAGAAGCTCCGCGAGATCGAGGCGGCAGCCGGGACGCCGTTGCTGGACTCCGGCTCCGGTGGCGCCTCGGGCGGCCAGTCGAAGCTCACCGCTGCGGCCGAGGAGATGCTCGCGGCGTTCCGCCGCGTCGCCGACCCCGTGGACGAGGAGGTGCAGGAGCGCTTCCTGGACGAGCAGGAGCATTTCCGCCGCTAGGCCGGCGGAGCGCGCCGGGGACACTTTCATCACACACGCGCGCGGGTGAGCGGCGTATCCTCAGATCACCAGTTCGCACCCCTCGGGCGGCTCGCCAGCGGTGGCGGCGTCACGGGCGGAGACGGAGCGCGCACGCAATGATCACCCTCCTCGTCGCGATCGGCGTCATCGTCGTCCTCGCGGTCATCGTCATCGGTATGTACAACGGCCTCGTGCGGTCACGACTGCGCGTGGACGAGGCATGGGCGCAGATCGACGTGCAGCTCAAGCGCCGTCACGACCTGATCCCGAACCTCGTGAACGCGGTCAAGGGCTACATGGACTTCGAGCAGGACGTCCTGACGAAGGTCACCGAGGCCCGCGCGAACGCGGTCACCGCTGGGGCACAGGGCCCGGCGCAGTCCGCCGCCGCTGAGAACCAGCTGACCGGCACGCTGCGCTCGCTGTTCGCGGTCATGGAGAACTACCCGCAGCTCCGCGCCTCCGAGAACGTGGGGCAGCTGCAGGAGGAACTGACGACCACCGAGAACCAGATCTCGTTTTCGCGGCAGCACTACAACGCCACTGTGCTGGCGTACAACACCACGATCGCCACGGTGCCGTCCTCGATCATCGCGGGGATGTTCGGCTTCGCCCGGCGCGACTTCTTCGACGCCGGGCCGGAGGCCCAGGCCGTGCCCGAGGTCAAACTCCGCTAACCGGCGGACGCCATGCGCTCCACCTTCTACGACCAGCAGACGGCGAACCGCCGCCTGTCGCTCCTGCTGATGCTCAGCGTGGCGCTGCTCCTCGCAGCGCTCGGCTTCAGCATCGGCTTCGCGTACACGGGGTACGCAGTGGGCGGCGCCGGGTTCACCGTGATCGCGCTCGTCCTCGGCATCGTCATGTCGGTCGGCTCGTACTACCAGGGCGATGCGATCGTCCTCGCCGCGTCCGGGGCGATAGCCGCCGATCCGGTGCGCGACCAGCAGCTGCTGAACGTGGTGCAGGAGATGGCGATCGCGGCCAACGTGCCGATGCCGAAGGTCTATCTCATCGACGACACCGCGCCCAACGCGTTCGCGACGGGACGCGACCCGGAGCACGCGTCGATCGCGATCACCATCGGTCTCCTGCAGAAGCTCGATCGCGAGGCGCTCCAGGGCGTGATCGCGCACGAGATGGGACACGTCCGCAACCTCGACATCCGGTTCATGCTTCTCGTCGGCGTCCTCGTCGGCGGCATCGCGCTGCTGTCCGACATGTTCATGCGCAGCCTGTGGTTCGGCGGTGGGCAGCGGCGCTCGAGGAACGACAACGGCGGAGGACTGCAGGCGATCATGATGGTGGTCGCGGTCGTCCTCGCGATCCTGGCGCCGATCGCGGCGCGCCTCGTGCAGATGTCCGTGAGCCGCCAGCGTGAATACCTCGCGGACGCGACGTCCGTTGAGCTGACCCGCAACCCGGTCGGCCTCGAGCGGGCGCTCGCCGCGATCGCGACGGATCGCGAGGTACTGGAGGTCGCCAACCGTGCGACGCAGCACCTCTACATCGTGAATCCGATCAAGAAGTTCGAAGAGCGCGCGGCTGGGCTGTTCACCACCCACCCGCCGATCGCCGATCGCATCAATCGTCTGCGTGAACTGCGTGCCGCCTCCCCGCTCTCGCAGGCGGAGAGCGCCACCCTCAACGGCCTCGACTAGCCGGACGCTCCCCCACTCCGCACGCGTCCGCGCTACACTCGCCCGGTTACGACGCGGTGCTCGGGGAAGTCCGGTGCGAATCCGGCGCTGTCCCGCAACTGTGATCGGTGCGAGGCCCAGGGCGCGCACCGAGAGTCAGGACACCGACCCGCGTCCCTTGTCGAACCTGCGAGGACAGGCGACGGCGGGCACGCGTCTCCGCATTGCTCTCGCTTTGCATGCGCGCTCCTGTCTCCCCCTCGCCCCGCCTCGGGGGGATCGTGCTCGGAGCCAGCGCCCAGCCCACGGACGAACCCGGAATCCTCGACGCCCCGCGCCGATCGATGCGCGCGCGCGTCCGCACGCTCGGCCCGTTCGCCGGCGCGACGCTGCTGCTCGCGGTCGTCGCGCTGCTGGCGGTGACGCAGGGCACGACGGCGATCCCGCTGTCCACCGCACTCGCGATGCTCCTCGACCGGCTGCCGTTCATCAGCGTCGCGGCGGAGGCGCCGGAGTCGTGGCAGCGCATCCTGTTCGACGTGCGCCTGCCGCGGGTCGCTGCAGCGGGCGTGGTGGGCGCCGCGCTGTCGTACTCCGGGGCCGCGTACCAGGGCGTGTTCCGTAACCCGCTCGCCGACCCGTTCCTCCTCGGGGTCGCGTCGGGGGCCGCACTCGGCGCGTCGATCGCGATCGTGTCCCCACTGCCGATCGACTCGTACGGGTTCGGCTGGGTGCCGCTATTCGCGTTCGTCGGCGCGTGCATCGCGGTCGCGCTCGTCTACGCGCTGTCGAGGACCGGTGGGCTGTCGAACAACGCGACGCTGGTGCTGGCGGGGGTCGCGATCTCGGCGATCGCGTCCGGGATCACCTCGTTCATGCTGCTCACGGGCGGGCCGAGAACGTTCCCGATCTTCTCGTTCCTGTTCGGAGGCTTTAACACCGCGTCCTGGCCGCGGCTGCTGATGGCGCTCCCGTACTTCGTGGTCGGCGCGGTGATCGTGCTGGTACAGGCACGCGCGCTCAACGTGCTGCAACTGGACGAGGAGCAGGCCGCGCACCTCGGCGTCGATGTCACCCGCACGAAGATCATCGTCCTGGCCGCGGCCTCGGTGATGGCCGCGGCTGCGGTGGCGGTGGCCGGGGTGATTGGCTTCGTCGGACTGATCGTGCCGCACGCGGTGCGCATGCTCTCCGGCAATGACTATCGGCGGCTGCTGCCGCTGACCGCGATCCTCGGCGCCGCGTTCGTGATCGCGATCGACCTCGTGGCGCGGCGCGCGCTCGCACCGCAGGAGGTGCCCGTGGGCATCGTTACGGAGATCCTCGGCGCGCCGTTCTTCCTGTACCTGCTGCGGCGCGGTCGAGGCGGATCGCTGTGACCGCCGCGGCCCCGGTGCGTCCGCCCCTACTCGACGTCCACGACCTCCACGCCGAGGTCGGCGGGCGCGCCCTGCTGCGCGGCGTCACATTGCACGTCGCCCCGGGCGAACTGGTGGGCGTGATCGGGCCGAACGGAGCCGGGAAGACGACGCTGGTGCGCGCGGTCACCGGCCTCCTGCGGCACAGCGCGGGCATGGTGCGCCTCGACGGCGTCCCGCTTGAGACGCAGCCGGGGCGCGAGCGTGCCCGCACGATGGCCGTGGTCGAGCAACTGCCCGAGGCGCCCGCGACGATGCTCGTCCGGGAACTCGTGCTCATCGGACGGTTCCCGCACCTCGGGCTGCTCGGCCGCGAGAGCGCCCGCGACCGGGCGATCGCCGGGCAGGCGATGGCGCGCGCCGGGTGCGAGGCACTCGCGGACCGCATGCTCGGCACGCTGTCCGGTGGCGAGCGACGACGGGCCTTCATCGCACGGGCGCTCGCGCAGGAACCGCGCCTGCTGCTGCTGGACGAACCCACGGCAGGCCTCGACGCGAGCGCGCAGGGGGAGATCCTGCAGGTCGTCCGCACGCTTGCGGATGACGGGGCCGGGGTACTGATGGTGATCCACGACCTCAGCCTCGCCGCCGCTTGGTGCGACCGGCTGGTGCTGCTGCACGACGGCCGCGTGGTCGCCGCGGGCGCACCGGCCGAGGTGGTGACCGCGGAGCACCTCGCGCGCGTGTACGGGCCGTACGTCACGCTGCTGGCGCACCCGGAGACGGGCGCACCGCTGGTCGTCCCCGCCGTGCGCTGACCTTCGCGGCCCCCAGCAGCGTCGAGGCTCACGCGCGGGGCGCACCTGTGGTGCGATAGACGAGCAGCCACCCCCCACGGAACCGAGGTCGAGATGCGCCCACGCTCGCAGCGAGTCGTGATCGTCGGTGCCGCCGGGCGCGACTTCCACAACTTCAACGTCGCCTATCGCAACGATCCGAACGTCGAGGTCGTCGCCTTCACCGCGGCGCAGATCCCCGGCATCGACGACCGGCGCTACCCCGCCGCCCTCGCGGGGCCGCGCTACCCCGAGGGCATTCCGATCCTGCGGGAGGCCGATCTGGAGCGGGTGATCGGCGAGCACCGCGCCGACACCGTGGTCTTCTCCTACAGCGACGTCACTCACGAGACGGTGATGCACATCGCGTCGCGCGCGCTCGCGACGGGCGCCGACGTCGAACTGCTCGGGCCGGAGCGCACCATGCTCACGGCGCACCGCCCGGTGATCGCGATCTCCGCGGCGCGCACCGGCACGGGGAAGTCGCAGACCGCGCGCTATCTGAACCGCCGCATCCGTGAGCGCGGGTTGCGCACCGCCGTCATCCGCCATCCGATGCCGTACGGTGACCTGGAGGCGCAGCGCGTCCAGCGCTTTGCGTCGATGGCGGACCTCGTCACGGCCAACTGCACCGCCGAGGAGCGCGAGGAGTACGAGCCGCACATCGCCGCCGGGAGCGCGGTGTTCGCCGGCGTCGACTACGCCGCGATCCTGGACGCTGCGGAACGGGAGGCCGACGTCCTGGTCTGGGACGGCGGCAATAACGACTTCCCGTTCCTCCGGCCCACGCTGCATATCGTGCTGATCGATGCGCTGCGCCCGGGCCAGGCGGACCGCTATCACCCCGGCGAGGCGGTGGTGCGCATGGCGGACGTGGTGGTGATCACCAAGACCGACGCCGCCACACCCGAGCAAATCGCCGCAACCGAAGACGAGGCCCGCCGGCTGAACCCGCGAGCCACGCTGGTGCGCGCCGCCTCCCCCGTCACCCTCGACGATCCGAGCGCCGTCCGAGGCAAGCGCGTGCTCGTCGTTGACGACGGGCCGACGCTGACCCACGGGGGCATGGTCTTCGGCGCGGGCACGGTCGCCGCGCGCGAGGCAGGGGCGAGCGAGATCATCGACCCGCGCCCGTTCGCGACGGGCTCCGTCGCCGAGGCGTTCCGGCGATTCCCCCACCTCGGCGCGGTGCTGCCGGCACTCGGCTACGACGACGCGCAGCTCGGGGAGCTCCGCGCGACGATCGAGGCGATCCCGCCGGACGTGGTGGTGGTGGCCGGCACGCCGATTGACCTGGCGGCGCTGCTGCGCCTCGACCGGCCGGTGGTGCGCGCGCGCTACGAGTACGCCGACGCCGGCGAGCCGACGCTCGGCGCGATCGTCGACGCCCACCTCGGCGCGATGCCGTGAGCGGCGCACCCGGCCCGATCGAGCCGATGACGGATGAGCGACGGCGCTACCTGACACTCGCCGAGGCGCGCGCGCTGGACTGCAACGGCTGCGGGGACTGCTGCCAGTCCAGCCGCACGGATGGCTTCTGGACGTGGGGGGCGCTGCCCCGCGACCAGTACCGGCCGTTCATGGACGGTCAGCCGCTGATCATCCCGGTGATGCGGTCGGGAGACCTCGATGGCTGGCGCGACCGCGACTGGCGGCCGGGCGATGACTCCGACGCGACGCCGACGCCGTTCCGCTGCAGCGCCTTCCGCCCGCAGGAGGACGGCCGCGGGCTGTGCGGCATCCATACGCAGGAGCGCCCCACGAAGTGCGGCGAGTTCCCGGTGCACATGATCGGGCAGGACCGGGACGTCGAGGCCCGCGGGGTGATGCACCTGGAGACGAGCGCGTTCCCACGCTGCACGTGGTTCCGCATGGACGCGGTCGCCGCGGGCGATCCCGCCCTCGATCCGCTGCGAGGCTGCGTTGACTCGGACGGCTACGTGGTGCTCGGCGAGCTGCCACCGTCGCTGATCGACGGTTGGGCGCGCCTCGGCGGGGCGACGGTGCCGCCGACGCCGCGGGGCTAGCGCGCGGGGCCGGGCTGGCGCAGCGGGACGGCTCCTGCGGCGGTCTGGCTGCGGTCACCGACGCGGTCGGGCGTGCCGAAGACGAAGAGCACCGCCACCAGGTTCACGATCGCGATCCCCACGAACGCCTGCTCCAGCCCTGCGCCCTCGGACTCCGCGCGCGAGGCGACGAGGATGATCACCGCAGTGCCGAGCGTTCCGCCGAGCGAGCGGAACATGCCGCGCAGCCCTGTGATCGCGGCGATGCGATCCGGCGCAAGCTCGATCGCCGCGTTGTTCGCCGCGGGCCCGGCGATGCCGAACGCAAGGCCGCCAAACGCCACGATCGTCGCGAGGTAGACCGCGCTCGGGATGCGCAGGCCGAACAGCGTGGGGTCGTGGAACCCGAACGAGAGCAACAGCGTGCTCGCCGACATCATCACGAGGCCCACGATGATCGGCTTGCGGTACCCCGTCCTCGGCAGGAGGTACGCGGCCGCGGACGACGCGAAGATCATCACCACGGCGCGCGGCGTCACCAGCGCGCCGGCAGCGGACGACGAGAGGTTGTAGGCCGACTGCGCGTAGAGCGGGATGAACGTGAACAGGCCGAAGATGCCCGCGCCGTACAGGAAGTTCAGCGCGTTTACGTACGCGAACTCCTTCTGCTTGAGCAGGCGCATCTCCACCAACGGGTCCGCGGCGGTCGCCTCGCGCCGCACGAAGACCACCGCCGACACGCAGCCCACCAGGAGGAAGAGGCCAACGACGAGCGTGTTCGGCTGGACGGCGCGCTGCGAGAGCTCAGTGAGCGCGTAGACGAACGCCAGCACGCCGACGCTCAGCGACAGCACCCCGGGCATGTCCAGCGCCTTCGCCTCGCGCGTGGCGGCAGCGGGCATCCAGCGGAACGCGAGCAGCACGATCGCGAGCGCGGGCGGGACGGCGATCAGGAACGTCCACCGCCAGCCGAAGTGATCGACGATCACGCCGCCCGCAAGCGGCCCGATGATCGAGCCGATCGGGAAGACCGAGGAGATCATCCCGATCGCGCGCGCGCGATCCTCCTTGAACACGTCGCCGACGACCCCGTACGCGGACGGGAGCAGGCTGCCCCCGGCGAGGCCCTGGATGCCTCGCATCGCGATCAGCACGTACACGTTCGGCGCGACTGCGGCAGCCAGTGACGAGACGCCGAAGAGCACCACCCCGCCGACGAAGACCGTGCGCCGGCCCAGTTCGTCGCTCAGCTTCCCCACGATCGGCATGGAGACGGCCTGCGCCAGGCTGTAGATGGTCATCACCCACCCGACCCAGCGCAGGGGCGCGTGGAGGTCGTCGATCATGTCGGGAAGCGCGACCGAGATCATCGAGCCCTGAAGCGAGGAGATGAGCAGCGCGCCGGAGATGAGCGCGAACAGCAGGAAGCGTCGGTCGGAGTTCATTCGGCGTGCCTCCCGCGTCGCGACTGCGGCACCCGCAGACGCTCGCCCGTGCACAGACACTACTCCCGCTCGTCCAGCCTCGAGGACCCCGAAAGCAGTCCGAGACCGCCCCGCAGCGGCCTCGCAGCGCCCGCGCAGCCGCGCCGAGGGCGCAAGGATGGCGGATTCGAAAATTCGCTCGCCGAGATCAGGGTTCTTCCCTACGTCGAGCCCGTACGAAACCGGCCTCCCGATCCGTCTATAGAAGTGAGGGCGGACTCATCACGCGCGCCTAGTCCGGGAGACGATGCCATGAACCTGAGTGCCGCGAGCACCGCTGCGCCGTCCGAGCTGTCAGACGAGATCCGCGACGGGCTACTGCAGGACCTGCTGGCCGTCGGCCTGATCCTGCGCCACCTGGAGCAGACCGCCACGGCAGACGCCACGGCCCGCATCGCCTCCGCGTCGCGCGCGATCGACGAGGACGTGCGCACCGTGCGCTGCCTGATCGACCGCCTGAAAGCCGCCTAGTCGCCGAACCGCCTGGGCGGAGCGCCGTCAGGCGGCGCGGGCCTGCGTCACGTCGCGCAGCGCCCGCAGCACCGCGTCGTTCGAGGGGTGATCCCCTGCGAACGCGCTCCGGTGCGCCCACGCGACGCCGCCACCGGGCCGCACGATGAACACCCCCCCGAGCTGGGTCGTGTCCCCCAGCTCCGACTCCGACCCGAAGCGCTGCCTGTGCCCGCGCAGGATCGCCAGCGCGCCGCGTGCGAACACCCGCGGGTCGATGAACGCCAGCCGGTGCGGACGGCGTACCTCGAGGGTCCGGTACACCTCGCGCGTGGGGTCGGTCAGAACGGGCGTCGAGATGTCGTAGTCCTCGGCGAAGAAGCCCGCCATCTGCGGCGAGCCACTACCCACGATGACCAGCTCCGCTCCGGCGGCGTGGATGTCGTCCACGATCGTCCGCAGTTGCGCGACCTGGTCCTTGCAGAAGATGCAGCCGAAGTGCCGCATCAGCGCCAGCACGACCGGGCGCTCCACCCACATCGAGGCCAGTCGGACGACCTCGCCGTCGGGGCGCAGCAAGGAGAGGTCGCCGGCGGTGTGCTGGATGTTGCCTTCGTTGGTGCGGATCGGCATCGCAGCCTCCTTTGTGAGCGGGCGAGCGCGGGACTAGCGGGCCGGCTGGGTGAGTTGCGAGACGATGACTTCGGCCGAGGCCCGAAGGCTCCGCGGCAGCCGCACCGCCGGAATCGCGTCGGCCTCTGCCCCAGCGGCGGCGATCGCCCGTCCGCCGACGTACAGGCGCAGGTTGCGGCGCGCCCCCAGCAGCGCGGCGCAGGCGAGTCGCGCCACCGGCAGCGATGCCACCGCGGTCACCGTCAGGCAGAGCGCGTCGAACGGCACGTGACGTACCGACTCCACCAGCGCCGCCGTCGGCACGTCGGCACCCACGTAGGCCACGCGCAGACCGCGGCGTCGCAACAGCAACGCCGACGCGAACGCGGTGAGGTCATGCCGCTCGTCCTCCGGGCACGCGACGAGGACGCGGGGGGCGTCCGAGGCGGCATCGGGAACGGCGTAGGTGTGGTAGACGAGCCACGTGCGGATCGCCTCGGACAACAGGTGCTCCTGTGCGACCGTGAAGCTACCGTGCTCCCAGCGCCGCCCCGCCTCCACGAGCGCGGGAAAGGCCAGTTGCTCCAGCGCCTCCTCCATCCCCAGCGCGCGCTCGGCGGTGCCAAGCATGTCGAGCAGGATCAGGTCGTCCAGCTGCTCGGCGGCCTGCACCAGCGCCACCACGCGCGCATCGACCTCGTTCGGGGCGTGCCGGACGACGTGGGTCGGGGCCTCGCCCGCCGCCTCGCCGTGTACCGCCGCCGCTGCCGACGCGGCGCTCAGCCCGGACTCGACCAGCGAGGCCATGCGGCGGATGACCGCGAGATCCGAGTCGTCATAGAGACGCCGGCCGCTATCCGTCCTGGACGGGGCTGGCACGCCGTAACGGCGCTCCCAGGTGCGCAGGCGATCCTCGGAAACGCCGGTGGCGACTGCGGCGGCACGGACGGTGTATTCCATGCGCCGAGGATAAAGAGTTCGTCGATTATTCGCCAACCGGCTTGATATTCTTCGTCACTGTGACGAAGATATAACCATCACGACGCACACCGAACGGATCCCACGCCGGGAGCCGGGTGCGCGGCGGGGGGAGAACGTCTCGATGTTGGTAGCAATCTCCGGCTCCACTGGCCTCATCGGCTCCGCGCTCAGCCAGGCGCTGCGCGCCGCCGGGCACGAAGTGCGCGCCCTGAAGCACGGCCCCGCCGGCACGGGCCACTACGACGTGGCCAGTGGCTGGGTCGCCCCGGACGCCCTTGCGGGCGCGGATGCGCTCATCCACCTCGCGGGGGCCTCCATCGGCACCGCGCGCTGGACGGAGGCGCGCCGCGCAGAGCTCGTCTCCAGCCGCATCGACTCCACGCGTCTTCTCGTCGACGCGATGGCGAAGCTGGACACAAAGCCGCGCGTGCTGATCGTGGCGTCTGCCATCGGCTTCTACGGCGATGCCGGTGACCGCGTGGTGGACGAGGGCGCGCCGCTCGGCGGCGGCTTCCTCGCGGGCCTGGTGCGCGACTGGGAGGCCGAGGCGCGCCGCGCGGAGACGCTGGGCGTGCGCGTGGTGTCGCCCCGCTTCGGCATCGTGCTGTCGAAGGACGGGGGCGCGCTGCCGCAGATGGCGCTCCCGTTCAAGTTCGGCGCAGGTGGCCCGACGGGGAGCGGGCGGCAGTGGATGTCGTGGGTCGCGCTCGAGGACCTGGTCGGCGCGCTGATGCTGCTGCTGACGGACGAGTCCGCCAGCGGCCCGGTGAACATCGTCGCGCCGGAACCGGCGACCAACCGCGTCTTCGCTCAGGCGCTCGGCAGGGTCATGCACCGCCCGGCCTTCGCGCCGGTGCCGGGCTTCGCGCTGCGCCTGCTCCTGGGTGCGGGGCGCGCGGACGAGCTGCTGCTCGCCAGCCAGCGTGTCGAGCCGAAACGCCTGCGCGAGCTCGGCTACACCTTCCGCCACCCCCACCTCGAGGATGCGCTGCACGCGGCATTCGCCCCGAACCCCGCAACGGCATCGCAGCAGACGGAGACCGCCCGATGAGCGTCCACCGCTTCGACACGACCACCACGCTACCGATCACGCGCGACGAGGCGTGGGCGTTCTTCTCCGACCCGCGCAACCTCGCGAAGATCACGCCGCCAGCGATGGGCTTCGTCATCAAGTCGGACGTGCCGGAGCACGTCTACACCGGGCTGATGATCACCTACACCGTGCGACCGATGTTCAACGTGCCCGTGACCTGGGTCACCGAGATCACAAGTGTCGTGGAGGGTGTGCGCTTCGTGGACGAGCAGCGCGCCGGGCCGTACGCGATGTGGCACCACGAGCACCACTTCCGCGAGGTGCCGGGCGGTACGGAGATGCGTGACATCATCCACTACGCAGTGCCGGGCGGGCCCTTCGGCGACATCGTGAACCATTACGTCGTGGCGCGGCGGGTGGCAGAGATCTTCGCGCACCGGCGTCGCGTTCTCGACGCGCAGTTCGGCACGATGGACGCTGCGGGACTGCGCGCGATCGCCGGTTGAGCCACGGTCGAACGCATGCCGCCTCGTGCGATCCACGGATCGTGCAGGCGGCATTTCGCGCAGGTTTTGTCGCGCGATCGAGCGTTGTAAGGGGATCGGGGCGGGCGTAGCATCCGGGCCACGTAGGGGGTGCGCACGCATGAACCCATACACGCCCGAGTTCCTCCGGAATGTGGTCCTCGTCGGACACAGCCGCAGCGGCAAGACGACGCTCGCCGAGGCCATGCTCCTCGCGACCGGCGCCCTCTCCCGCGCGAGTCGCGTCGAGGACGGCAACACAGTCTCCGACTACGACGACCAGGAACACGCGCACGGCTACTCCATCGGCATGACGCCGGTCACCGTCGAGTCGCGCGGTCATCGCATCAATCTCCTCGACACCCCTGGCTACCCCGACTTCGAGGGCGAAGTTGCCGCGGGCGCGGCCGGAGCCGAGATGGGCGTCGTGGTGATCGACGCGGTCGGCGGCATCCAGCCCGGCACCGAGATCGCGTGGAAGCACCTCGACCTCGCGAGCGTGCAGTCGCGCGTCTTCGTCGTCACGCACCTCGACCGCGAGTCCACGAGCTTCGCCCGCACCGTGGAGGCGCTCCGCGCGCGTTTTGGAACACACGTGGTCGCCCTCGACATCCCGTCGCCGGACGGGAACGCGGTTGTCGACCTTTCGAACGTGGAAGACACGGGCCTCGACGACGAGGCCGAAGTCGAGCGCGAGCAGCTGATCGAAACTGCCGCCGAGTCCGATGACCACCTGCTGGAGGAGTACCTCTCCGGCGACCCCATCCCGATCGACGAGCTGCACCACGTGGTGCTCGACGAGATCCGCGCAGGCACGCTCATTCCGGTGCTCGCGGTCTCACCGCTTACCGGCACCGGCGTGAACGAGCTGCTCGGACTGATCGTCGACGCCGGCCCGTCGCCCCTCGAGCGCGCACACGCGACCGCGGACGGCGCGCTGACGACGAGCGCGGAAGGCGCGCCGATCGCGCGCGTCCTGCGCACGGTGGTCGACCCGTTCGTCGGGCACCTCTCGATCGTGAAAATTGTCTCGGGGCGCCTCGGTGCCGGGGCGACGATCCACAACGCCCGCGCGGGCGCCGACGAGCGCGCGACGCATCTGTTCGCGCTGCGCGGCAAGGAGCAGATCGAGGTGCCGGCGCTGGTCGCCGGCGACGTGGGAGCGATCCCCAAGCTCGCTCATGCGGCGACCGGGGACGTGCTCTTCGAGGGCGCGCCCCCGGCCTCGGCCCTCACGCCCGTGCCGCTGCCCGTGCCGACGTTCCGCAGCGCGCTGCACCCGAAGAGCAAGGACGACGTCGACCGCCTTTTCAACGCGCTCGCTCGGCTGCGGGAGCAGGACCCGACCATCGGGATGGAACGCGACCTGGACACCGGAGAGATGGTGCTGCTGACCACCGGCGACGCGCAGGCCGCGATCGTCGCCGCACGACTGCAGAAGACCTACAACATCGGCGTCGACCTCGATGTGCCGCGTGTGCCCTACCGCGAGACGATCGCCGCGGGCGCACAGCACGAGTACCGGCACAAGAAGCAGACGGGCGGCCACGGCCAGTTCGCGCACGTCATCATCAAGGTCGACCCGCTCACCCCCGGCACCGGCTTCGAATTCACCGAGCAGGTGATCGGCGGCTCCGTGCCCAAGCAGTTCATCCCCGCCGTGGAGGCCGGCCTCCACGAGGCGCTGACCAGCGGCCCGCTCTCCGGCTCCCCGATCGTGGACGTGCGCGTCACGCTCCTCGGCGGATCCGCGCACGCCGTGGACTCCTCGGAGATGGCGTTCAAAACCGCCGCCGGCCACGCGCTCAAGGAGGCGGTGCTGGAGGCGCGCCCGTCGCTCCTCGAGCCGATCATGGCGCTGACCATTGAAGTGCCGAGCGACCGCCTCGGCGACCTGATGGGCGACATTACGTCACGTCGAGGGTCCGTCCAGTCGGTCGACTCGCTCGGCGAGAAGAGCGTCGTGCATGCGGTGGCCCCTCTCGCGACGGTGCAGCGGTATGCCTCTGACCTGCGCGCGATCAGCCACGGTCGCGGGACGTTCGAGATCCGCTTCGACCACTACGCCCCGCTGCCCTCAAACGAGCAGGACAAGGTGCTGGCTGCCCGGGGTGCGCAGGCGGCGCAATAGCACGGCTGTGCGGGCAGGGGAGCAGTGCGACAGAGCCGTCGCGCCTCGCGCCACCTCGGGGAGGCGCGAGGCATGGCGCGCGATTCAGCGATCCCCTACCATTACGGACAGAAACGAAGGCTAGCCTAGTCCTCTGCGAACAGAGGAACGGGGGAACCAGTTACTGGGGCGTGATCACCCGCGAACGCCGTGAGGCGCGCGTGGGGATGCGGGACCTCCACCCGTAGCCCGTCAGCTAACCCCGTCGGCATCGGAGGAAAACCCGAAGAGGGCTTTCCTGATCACCACAGCCCGGCCCGCCAGCCAACCCGTTCGCACTTCAGTACCGCCCTCCACGAGCGGTATCCCTGAAACCGTTCCCACTCCCGACGTCGAAGCGCAGTCCCACTGGGCGGAACGCCTGGGCAACGCGGTTCCGATCGTCATCTCGATCTTCCTCGCCAGCCTCGTCTTCTGGATGCCGCTCACGCGGACGACCGCGAACTGGTTCGCTGTCGGCATGACGATCTGGTTCACCTACTGGCTGCTGCGCTCGTACTCCGTCGCCGTCGCCGTGTGGGTCGGCCTGCGCCGCATCCGCGCCTGGGAGCGCACCGACTGGGCCGCGAAGTTCGACGCCTGGCGTGCCGACGGCAAGCACCCTGAGCGCGCTGCGATCGAGGCCTGGGACTGGCCGCGACACATCGTGATCATCCCGAACTACAAGGAAGAAGAGACCAGCCTCTCCCGCACTGTGGAGGCGATCGCCGACCAGGCGAACGCGAAGCAGGTCGTCGTGGTCCTCGCGATGGAGGCCCGTGAGCCGGGCGCCAACGAGAAGGCCGCGCGCATCGTGGAGAAGTACGCCGACAAGCTCGGCGACATGTTCGCCACGTTCCACCCGTACGGGCTCCCGGGCGACACGCCGGGCAAGGGCTCGAACGAGGCGTGGGCCGCCCGCGAGGCGTTCTCCCGCCTGATCGAGGATGGCGGGGACGACATCCGCCGCTACTCGATCACTTCGTGCGATGCGGACGCCCTGTTCCACCCGCGCCACTTCACCGCCCTGAACTACATGTTCCTGACGGCGCGCGACCGCTACCGCACGTTCTGGCAGCCGACGATCTTCAACAGCAACAACATCTGGGACATCCCCGCGCCGCTGCGCATCCCGGACGGCCTCTCCGGCATCAACCGCACGGCGAACCTCGTCCTGCCGCTGAGCCTGAAGTTCCCGACGTCCTGCTACTCGCTGTCGTGGGAGATGCTGCACACGGTCGATTACTGGGACGAAGAGGTCATCCCCGAGGACTGGCACATCTACATGAAGTGCTGCTACTCGCTGGGCGACCGCGTCCACGTGGAGGCGCTGTACCTCCCGCTGGGCAACGACTGCGTCCTCACGGAGAAGTACGGCAAGACGCTGACCGCGCACTACGAGCAGTCGAAGCGCCACGCCTGGGGCGCCAGCGACATCCCGTACGCGTGGCGTGCGGCGTTCAACAAGAACACGAAGCTCAGCCGCGCCCGCGGCGTGCTGATCGCCACTACGGTGACGAAGGTGCACACCCTGTGGTTCTCGCAGTGGTACCTCGTCTCGCTGGGCATCCTCGTGCCGTCGAAGCTCGCGGCGTGGGGCGCACCGATGCCGCACTGGTGGACGCACAAGGCGTTCCAGGTGCCCGGCCCCGGCTGGCACCCCGAGAACGCACTGACGCTGGAGGGCTGGACGAGCATCGGCACGAAGGCCGGGGTCATTGAGCCGTGGATGTGGCTCAACCTCGTCGGTCTGCTCGTCTCGCTGTGCATCATCCCGCTGATCACGATGATCGCGTTCGAGGCGCGCACGCGGCCGCCGCGGCCCGCGCACGTGAAGGCACGTCACCTGGTGTTCCAGTACGCCATGTGGCCGCTGATGATGATCATCACCTTCTTCTGGGCGAGCCTCCCCGCGCTGCACGCGCAGTGGTTGCTCGCCAGCGGTCGCGGTCTCATCTACCGCGTCGCCGAGAAGAGCCGACGATCCGTCCCGACCACGCTGGTCCTGCAGACCGCCGACATTCCCGCCTCGCCGAGACAGGAGAACTCATGACCTCGATCGCATCGCCCGCCCAGCAGCTTGAGTGGCAGCAGATGGCGGACAACGAGCGCTACACGATCCGCGACATGGCGATCGACTCGTTCACGCTGTCCGAGACCGTGCTGCACCCGGATCAGTCCACGAAGGGGCACTCCCACCCGTGGCCCGAGGTCTACCTGGGCACGGCGGGGGAGGGCGTCCTCTACCTCGACGGCGACGAGGGTCACCCGCTGGTCCCCGGCTCTCGCTACGTGGTGCCCGGCGACGTCCACCACCGCGTGTCGACCGTCACCGGCGTGACGTTCACCTGCGTATTCGAAGGCCCGCGCCGCTAACGCGCTGGCCCCGACAGATCGAACGAAGGGGCGACCACCGGTCGCCCTTTTCGTTGCTACGACGCCGACCTGGGCGCTCGCACGGCACACATCGCGCCGGGGTGCTGCATCCACGAAGATGTGGCGTGGAGGACAACAACATGACGCCCGAGGAAGCCGCCACCCGTCTCCGCCCGCCCGCTGCGGAAGCGTTCGCTGCCTACACTGCGCTGGTCCTCGCGAACCGCGCGCAGGTCGAGCGCCTCCGCACCGCGATGCCGACCGATGACTTCTGGCAGGACCGCGCCGAGAGCTTCCGCCCGGATGCCCGCGAGGCGGACGAGGTCGCGCGACTCGCGCAGCTGGCACAGCCCGGCGACACCTGGCTCGACATCGGCGCGGGTGGCGGGCGGTTCGCGGTGCCGCTCGCGCGGCGCGCCGCACGCGTCATCGCCATCGAGCCGTCGCCCGCGATGCGTGGTGTGCTGGGCGAGGCAAGCGCCGGCGCCGGCCTCGACAACCTCGAGGTCGTCGACCTGCGCTGGCCGCCTGTCGCCGACGGCGACGCGCCCACGGGCGACGCGAGCCTGGCGGCGAACGTGCTGTACGACGCCGCAGACCTGCAGGCGTTCCTCGCGGCGATGGAGGCGCGCACGCGGCGCGAGTGCGTGGTGCTGCTGTCTGACCGCGCGCCGAGCACGCCTGATCCCGCGATCTGGGCGGGCCTGTATGGCGAGCCGCTGCACGCGCTCCCCGGGCTGCGCGAGTTCCTCGCGGTGCTGGGCGCCCTCGGACGCCGCTTCGAGGTCGTGACGTTCCCCGTGGGGCCGGGCCGCCCCGTCAGCCTGGACGACGCGCTGGAGCAGACGCGCTGGCGCTACTGGTGCGCCGCAGGGTCGCCGGGCGAAGCGCGGCTGCGCACGCTGCTGCAGGAGCACTGCGGACTGCCCTCGGGCGAGGTGCAACTACCGCCACGCCGCAACTACTCCGCCGTCGTGAACTGGCCTGTGCCGCACGCCTCGAGCTAGCGCGCAGCGCACGCCAGGTCGCCGCCGGCCGCGACCATGCTCGAAACGGGCGTCACGCTCCCGACGAGCGCCGCGCCGGCGGACGTGGTCACGGAGCCGACGGCGGCGGTGATCGGACCGAAAGAAGTGATCGGGAACGGCAGCGTGAAGCCACCGTCGGCGCCCAGCGGGCCGCGCACCGTCGCCGGCGCTCCGGTGCCCCCCGTGAGGTTGATCACGATCGTGCTGCCCGCCGGCGCGCCCGTGACCGCACCGCAGACAAGGCCCACGCTCGCACCGCCCACCCCCGCGCTGCCGGGCGCGAACGGCGGGTGGTCATACCCGATGCCGATCCTGCCGGTGAACGTCGAAGGTGTCGGGGAAGCCGCAGCAGTCGCGACCGGTGCCACCTCGGACGTCGCGGTTGTGGCCGGGGTGGCCGAGGCGGTCGGGGTCGTCTGCGTCGCCTCCGCCAGCGAGCGCGCCTGCTGTTCGCGCACGTCGCGGTCTGCCGCGCTCTCGCAGACACCACCCGGCCCGCAGGCCACCAGCAGCGCCATCAGCACCACGAGCGCGAGCAGCGCACCTCGGCGGCCGCGAATCGGAGCGAGGATGCGCGGCATGTTGCGTCCCTTCGGTGCGATGAGCCGTTCATACGCGGGGCGCGTACCTCGGGCAACCGCGGATCTTGACCACCTCAGCCGGACGCGATTAAATACGACTAATTCAATCAACTTTTATGGGATTGGTTTGCAGGGGGTTCACCATGACGATCCGACTCGGCGATGCCGCACCCGACTTCACCCAGGAGTCGACCGAGGGCCCGATCCACTTCTCGGAGTGGAAGGGTGACTCGTGGGCCATCCTCTTCTCACACCCTGCCGACTTCACGCCGGTCTGCACCACGGAGCTGGGCCAGGTGGCGAAGCTCAAGCCGGAGTGGGACAGGCGCAACGTGAAGCCCATCGGCCTGAGCGTCGACCCGATCGAGTCGCACAGCCGCTGGGTGGGCGACATCAAGGAGACGCAGGGCGAGGCCCTCAACTTCCCGCTGCTCGCGGACGCCGACCGCAAAGTGGCCACGCTGTACGACATGATCCAGGGCGAGGCTGCGACCACCACGGTGCGCTCCGTCTTCGTCATCGACCCGAAGGGGATCGTGCGGCTCACGCTGACCTACCCGGCCTCGACCGGCCGCAACTTCGACGAGATCCTCCGCGTCATCGACTCGCTCCAGCTCACGGACGGCTACCGCGTGGCCACGCCCGCCAACTGGAAGAACGGCGAGGACGTCGTGGTCCTGCCGGCCGTGAAGAACGAGGAAGCCGCCACGCTCTTCCCGAAGGGCTTCACCGAGGTGAAGCCGTACCTGCGCACGACCCCGGATCCGCGCGGCTAATCCACCCGCGCCGCGAAGCGCAGCCTCGACGTTTCACCGCGACGCCGCCCAGATGGGCGGCGTCGTTGCGTCTGTGGCGAGCGCCGGAATTACCCCCCCGGGGGTTTGACACCGGATGCTGGCTGTGTTTCCGTACCGCGGCTAGATGGAGGAATGACACATGGCGTACGACCCGATTCCCGGCACGTGGGACATGGACACCGAGGTACTGGTGGTGGGCGCTGGGAACTCCGGTCTCCCCGCCGCCATTCAGGCGCACGACGCGGGCGCCAAGGTGGTGCTGCTGGAGAACAACAAGTACATGGGCGGCCTGATGCGGGCGTCCGGTGGCTTCATGTTCTTCTGTGACACCCACATCCAGAAGAAGCTCGGCGTCGAGGATCACCTCGAGTGGGGCATCGAGGACGAGCTCGTCATGAGCGACTTCCGCGCGGTGCCGGAGCTGGTGAAGACGTACGTGAGCGGCGGCGCAGAGACGTGCCTCTGGCTGGAGCGGCTGGGCCTCACGTGGGCTGACAAGCTCACCAACGGCGACTGGGGCGCCGGTGCGCGCCGTGACCGTCACGTGCTGCGCACCCACTTCGCGGGCGTCTCGCCCACCGGCTTCTACCCGGGCGGCTTCCCCGACGGGCAGAACGGCTTCGCGCTGACCACGGTCCTCGAAAAGACCGTGAAGGATCGAGGCTTCCCGGTGCTCTTCGAGCACCGCATGCGCAAGATCTACCGTGAGCAGGACGGCCCGGTGGTGGGCGTGCAGGTGGAGTCACCGGCCGGCCTCATCAACATCCGCGCCCGCAAGGCGGTCATCCTCGCCAGCGGCGGCGCGACCACGAACGAGCAGCTCGTGAAGGCGTGGGACCCGCGCCTGGTCAACGACGCGATGTACTCGGACGGCCTGCCGTACATGGAGGCGATGGGCGACGCGTTCATCGCGGGCGAGGACGTGGGCGCGGGCCTGAGCGACATGTCGTTCGTTGCCTTCCTCCCGGTGAAGTTCGGCAGCATCTACTACAGCCTCTCCCAGACCGAGGTCGAGGAGGGCATCAAGGTCCAGCCGACCGGCGTCCTCATGACCGCGAAGAACGAGGGCTACCAGCGCGTCATCCTCGTGAAGAACGATGGCACGCGGTACATCAACGAGGCCGAGGCCACGCACAAGAACCCGGACATCCCGCGCGACGTGAACTCCGTCCCGCCGGCCGAGTACCCGGAAGAGCCGTTCATGCGGAAGTTTCTGGCGCTGCCGAACCCGAAGAATGTGTGGGCGGTGCTGGACGACGACCAGGTGACGGAGCTCGGCTGGCCTAAGGATCAGCTCAACGACCCGCAGCCGCTGCGCGGCCGCGGCCTGGACCCGAAGAGCGTCGCCGTCGCTGACACGCTCGAGGAGCTCGCGGACAAGATGGGCGTCGACAAGGCGAACTTCCTTGAGACGACGCGCCGCTACAACCGCTTCGTGGACGGCGGCGTGGACGAGGACTTCGGCAAGCCGCAGCCGCTCTTCGCGATCCAGAAGCCGCCGTACGTCGGCGTGAAGATGAACGTCATCCGCCACACCCCGGCGGGCGGCATCCGCATTAACACGAAGGCGCAGGTCCTGGACCGTCACGCGCAGTGGGACGGCCGCAAGGCCGTCGGCATCGACGAGGAGCAGGTGATCCCGCACCTCTACGCCGTGGGCGAGGCTTCGGCCTTCGTCGGGTTCCGCCGCGCGCACCGCAAGACCGGCCCGATCCTCACGATGGGTCGCATCGCTGGCCTCAACGCCGCGAAGGAGCAGTCGCTCTAGACCGCTCGACTCGCACCACACGCAAACGGGGGAGGCTCACGCCTCCCCCGTTTCGTTCTGCGCTCGCAGGCGGCTAGTCGAGGTAGGCGCGACGCCGAGCGGCGACGAACCGGAGCACGGTCGCAAGGACGACCCCGGCTGCGGTGACATCAAGCGCGGCGTGACGTGACTCGGGAGAAAGCAGGCCGGCGACGCCGGTCGCGATCTCGACTGAGCCGATGGCGCTGCGTGGGGCGGCTGCCTCGACGCCGCGGCCGTGGCCACCTACCAGCAGCGACGCTGCAAGCAGGAAGGTCGCGAGGGCCAGTCGACCGCGGCCGCTGTGTGACATGGGCACTCGGCGCTCCTTTGCGTCCTCATCCGGGGGATCGCAAGGATCGTGCACCTGAGCGCGGCCCGTGAGGTGATGCGGCGGTTAAGCACCCATGCAAAGACGTCGCAGTTACGTGCCGAGGATGCGGCGCTTCTGCGCCTCGAACTCCTCGCTGGTGAGAGCGCCGCGGTCGCGGAGGTCGGCGAGGCGCGTCAGTTCGTCCGCGGCCGATCGGGTGCCACCGGCGTACATCCGCTGCTGGTTCAGCTCGCCCTGGTGATAGATCGTGCGCTGCACGTCCTCGGGATGGCGGATGTCGGAGAACACCTCGCGACCGGACTCGCTCGCGGACTGGATGACGAGGTCACCCGCACCGAGCAATCGCTCGATCACGGACTGTTCGAAGCGCACGTCGTTGATCGCCTCCAGCGGAATCTCCATCGACGACTTCCCGATAATCCCCTCGCGGTGGATGACGCGGTCACTCGTGACGACGAAGTACGAGGTCCACCACCGCGCGAAGCGCGGCAGCGGCACCGCCGCCAGCACCAACAGCCCCACGAGGATCACGCCCCACGCGGGATAGTGGTTCGTGCTCGCCGGCAGTCGCGGCAGCAGCAGCGCCCACGAGGTGAGCACCAGCAGCGTCACCAACGTCGGCCAGACCAGCACTACCCAGTGCGGTCGCAGCGTCAGGACCAGCGTCTCGCCCTCCACCAGCAAGCGTCGCGGGAAGCCCATCGCACCCTCCTCGAAGGCGTCGACACACCAGATGCGCGCAGTCTAGCGCGCGCGATATCCGAAGCCGATTCGCGCGCGCTCGAACGAGCAGCAGACTGGCCCCGGGGGTGGTATTTCGAGTTTGCGAAGGCCCGACCTCACCATTGGGGTCGCATGAAACGTGCCGACGCGAAATCGTAGGCGCACGGGTGGGAG